>JAEZSE010000035.1 GCA_023421955.1 Bacillota bacterium | reverse complement strand
GAGCTTGCCGCATAAATCTCGGCGGTGATCGGCCCGGTGAGTTCGGTGTCTTCGGCAAAGGGTGCGGTGGTATACACCAGCACGTCGCCGCGCCGCTGGTTGGGCTGCTGGTCCTGCACCATGAAGGTGAGGGGGTCATCAATGTGGCTGGGCACAGGGTTGGCCGGGTCATAAAGGTAATGATCGACCCGCTCTTCGCCAGGCACCAATGTGGAGAGCGTGCCGTTGCCAAGCAGCGAGTTGGCCCGTCCTTCGCTATGCAGATAATAATCGGTGTATTGCGTGCGCGCCAGCGGCCATTCCTGCTCGTCACGCCAAATGTTCGGGCCCATCACAAACAGTTTCACCGGAGCTCCGGTGATAAATGGGCTGCTCTTGCCCTTGATCCAGTAATCAAACCAGTCGATCAGCCTGCCGGTGATGTCCGCGCCGTCGCCGGAGCCCTCGGGGCCGAAGTGCAATCCGTCAAAGTCGCCGCTCAGCCGGTCGCCGTGCAGCCAGGGGCCCACAATCAGCTTGCTGCCCTCGCGGCAGATCGGGCTTCCACCCCGGGTTCTGAACTGCGTGTAGTTGTAGATCGTCGTGTCCCGCAGGAAATCATGCCATCCGGTCAGGTTTAGGCACGGCACCTCCACCTGCTCAAACCCCTCTGATCGCCCGACCTTATTCAGGTACTCTGGGTTGTCAATGTTTTCGAGCAGCTCGCTGTGGCGATGCGGCCCCGGCACGCCGAAGGAATAGAGAGCCGGGAACTTTGTCCACGAGGTCTGAAAGGGGCAAATTGCTTTGAGGTGCGGCGGCCTGGCCCGCGCGGCGGCCAGCTGCGTGAATCCATGGTAGGATTCACCCACCATGCCCACATTGCCATCGCACCAGGGCATCGTCGCCACGGCCTCCACCGAGTCGTAGCCATCCTCATCCTGATAACCCACCGGGTCGTTCACGCCTTCGGAGCAGCCGGTGCCGCGCACATCCTGGATTACCACATTGTAACCCTGGCCGGCCAGCTCATGGGCGCGGATGTAGCCGCTGAGCGGGTTCGGCATGTCCTTTTGGTAAGGCGTGCGGTTCAGGATCGCCGGATACCGCTGATCATCATCGGGTCGGTAAAGATTGGCGTAGAGCACTGTGCCGTCGCGCATGGCAATCGGCACGTCATAAACCACTTTGATGTTTACACCCTTGTGCATGGTGTCTCCCCTTGCTTGTTCATTCCCACCGGGCAAATGCTGTTTGCGGCGGTGCGTCAAAGCCACCCACCTGCCTGACGGTGGAGGTGATGGTCACGCCGCTTTCCTCAAACCGGAACACGATCTGCCTGGTGCGGCAGATCTCCAGCCACCGGATTTGCAGCGCCAGTTCGTTCTCCTCAATCCAGCTTGCCGACAGCACGACATCCTCGGTGGGGATATTGCCGCCGATCAGCCGGTTGAGCCTTGCCCTGCCATCCAGGCCGGCGAGCGCCCGGTGCATGCCGCTCTCGCTTTCGATGGCCAGCACCAGCAGCCCCCTTTTAAATTCAAAGCCGAACGCGAACACGGTGTCGTGGTAGTTGCGGTTGAAAATCGCCACATCCTCGGCGAAAAAGGCTGCCTGCCCCTCTGTGATGCGGCACCTCCGGCCATGCACGCGGGGGATCACCGGCGAATCCGGCGCATAATCCGATGTGGGCAAGGCCAGTGTCTTCAGCCGCCGGGTCAGTGTTTCCCATGCTCGCGGGTCTTCGGGCATCGGCCTGTCGTGAGCGCAGGCGGTAAAGCCAAACAGTGCTGTGCGCATGCGCCGGTCTGCCACTGGGTCGGCGCAGGTCTGATTCACGGAGACCAACAAACCTATCTCCGGGAACCCGATTGCCAGCTGGCCCATCGCGCCGTCGGCATAAAACGCGCCGCCCCGAGTCCACATCATGCCGCCGTAGCCCATGCCGGGAGGCGCGTCTGCCGCCACCTCGCAGAAGTGATTGTTGCGCAGCTTCGTCGCCCAGCGCACCCATTCCTGAGGCAGGATGCGCTCGTTGCCCCAAATGCCGCCGTTCAGGTAAAGCTGGATCAGCCGTGCGTTATCCTCTGTGGAGGTCACGATGCCGCCGCTGCCGTTTTCTAGGCCGTCTTCATGGCAATACCAGCGGATGTTGGCGCTGTTGATCCCGATCTTCTCAAACAACCGTGGGCGGAGGTAATCCATCAGGCCCAGTCCTGTCTTTTTGCGGATGCAGGCGCCCACCATTGAGCATGCGATGCTGTTGTAGTAAAACGCCGAGCCGGGCTCATGCACGATCGGCATCGTGAAGAACTTTCGAATCCACTCCGGGTCAAACACCGCCGGCTGCGTCTCCATGCCGGCTGACATTGTGAGGATATGCCGCATCCGGAACTCGCCAAGCCAGCGCTGCGGGATTTCGGGTGCATATTCGGGAAAGATGTCCACCAACCTGTCGTCCAATGTGAGCAGGCCTTCGCCCATCGCGATGCCGAACGCCGTGCCGGTCACGGTTTTGGTCAGTGACTGGCTAGCGTGGGCAAACCCCGGCGCGTAGGGGGCCCACCAGCCCTCTGCGATCACCTTGCCGTGGCGCATCACCATCAGGCCATGCATCTCCGAGCCGCTGTGGTCCAGGTCTTCCACCAGCTGCAGCAGGTCGCGGCTGGAGATTCCCTCTGATTCTGGCGTGGCCCTTACAAGTTTTTCCATCACCGTCTCCTCCTCCCGGGCTACTCCGCCGCCTGGGGCAGATAGGCGCAGCGGAATCCGGACAGCTCATATTTGTGAGTTCTTGGGAAGGTGAGCCCCATGAAAAACACGCCGGCATGGTCCACAGCCCGGTGGGCACCGCCACAGATCGGCATGCACTCCCCTTTGGTGTCCAGCCACCGCCAGCCACCATAGGTGTCCTGCTCCGGTTCTGGATAAAGCGCCAGCGCCTTGAGCAGTGCGGGCACAGCCACACCCTCGTCGGCCCCGATGGCGTGGAAGGCGCAGTTGAAGCGCCCCGGCTCATTTGCTGCCGAAGTGGTGAGCCGGATGCCGCCCTCATGGCCCCGATAGCGCAGCGTGCCCGGTGTCCCCGGTGCAACCAGCGACCCGTCCGGCAGGATTGCCCGCCACAGCGGTGAGCCGGCGGCAAGGCTTGCGCCAGCCAACATGCAACCCGCTCCAGGTACCAGTTGGATCTCTCCATCCACCACCCGTAGGCCGTCATCCCACTCGTTCATGTTGCCATTCAGGTCATATATGCCGTCCAGCTTGCCATTGTGGGCCCAGGTAATCGGTCCGGAGCCGGTGGCCACCCTGCCTCCCTCTGTGGGCCACCCGGCTTCCTCCGGATGAAAGATGTCATAGCCCCCGTTGTTGTTGCCCCGTGGCATCGTGCCGTTGCGCCGGGCCCAAAGTGCCAGCGCCGCCCTTAGCGAATAGGGTGTCAGGCCCCAGCCAGGGCCCTTGGCAGCACAATAGGTCCGCGCCTCATCAAAGGATACATACGTCTGTGGGTCTTTGAGCGGCAGCGAATAGCCCCTGCCGCGGCACACGATGTTTTGATACTTGGAGTAATAAATAGCGTCTACTGGTTTGCCGCCGGCGACAAAAGCGGGGTGGGGGCCGCCAGCCGCACTATCCATCAGGTCATTGAGCGCCATGCTGTCCACCCGCACCATCACCGATGGCATGCCCACATCGTCCAGCAGCACCGTGTTGGTGCCGCCGGATAGGCATTCCACAGCGGCCTTGAACTCGGCGTGAAGATCTTCACAATCCCGGCCAAAGCCGTTGGCGGCAAGCCTATGCGAGCATTCTACAGCGCAGGCTTCCGCGGTTTTGGCTGCGTCGGCCCGTTCCGCGCCCAAATTGCCTCTGTAATCGTTCATTGGTTGCTCCTTTCCACGGCCACCAGCCACCGGTAGCCATTCAAAAGACGGGGCACAGCAGCTGACTGCGGCGCCGTACTTCAAACAAATTCACAATTATAAGATGTCTAACTAATTAGATATCTTACCAATGCTGTGGAAACCTGTCAATATGTGGGGCCTGGCATTTCTGGCTGCGAGAGGTGCTGGTTCTGTGCCAAACATATGTAAAACAATCCTATTTATTACAATAACGGCCTATTCTTGTGCTATACTGTTCCGGGGAGTGGCAAACACATGAAGATCGAACGTAAAAATGGTATTCCGGTCTACAGGCAGATTAGCGAGGATATTCACCAGCGGATCACGCAGGGGGAGTACCCATCCGGCGGGATGCTGCCGCCTGAGAGCAGGCTGTGCTCCATTTACTCTGTGGAGCGGGCCACGGTGCGCCGGGCGCTGGCGCTGCTGGTGGATGCGGGGCTGGTCTCCAAAATCCCCGGCTTGGGCACCATGGTGCTGAGCCCTGAGCGTAAAGAGGAACGCAAGCCCCAGAACACCGTGCTGTTTTTGCTCCCAAAGGGCAAGGACAATGCTGACATGACCAATGAGCCATTCAACGCGAAGCTGATCAATGTGCTGGATCACGAGTGCGTGGAATATGGGTTCTCCCTACTGTATAAGTCACTGTCTCAAACCGATACGGCGGAAGGCCTGATTCGGTTGTGCAATCCCTGCGGCGTATTCATCAAGAGCGCCATGCATGAGGAGCTTTGCGCGGAGCTGACGCGGCGGGGCGTGCCGGTTGTGCTGCTCAACCAGACCCACGGGGAATACGCGTCCATCTCGATGGACAACCGGCAAGGGGCCCGGATGGTGGTTGATCATCTGTTTTCGCTGGGCCACCGGAAAATCGGGTATATCGGCGCCCCGATTGACCACCAGACCGCGCTGGCGCGCCTGGAGGGGTATCAGGAAGTGCTAAGCCAAAACGGCATCGTGATCTGCGAACAGTGGATTGCCGTAGCGGACTGGACGATGGACAGCGGTAAGGACGCCATGCGCCAGATCTTGAGCACTGGGGACACTCCCACCGCTGTATTCTGCGCAAACGACGCCATGGCCATCGGCGCGATGAACGCGATCATGGATGCCGGGCTCTCCGTACCCGGTGACATCAGCGTGGCCGGCTTTGACAACATCGACCAATCTTCCTGCATCATGCCGACGCTGACAACGGTCGCGGTGGATTATCAAATCATGGCCAGGGTTGCCTACATGCTGCTGGCGGATATGATCAGGCGCGGCTCCTGCGATATGAAGGCAGGCGTTTATACACCGATCCAGCTGATCATCCGGCAGTCCACCGCAGCAGTAAACCCGTCTGCCGGCGTTTGACTGGGTTCAGTCCTCCAGACCTTCGCCGATGAGCGCGCTCACTGTCACAAACCGGAACCCCTTGGCTTGCAGCGCCTCAATGATGCTGGGCAGTGCTTCTGTGGTGTGGCCGCCGTTGTTGTGAAACAGCAGGATGGACCCAGATCGCACTTTGGGCAGGATGCGCTCCTCCATTTGCCTGGGAGAAAGGCCCTTCCAATCCAGGCTGTCCACATCCCACTGCACAAACTCATACTTTTGCCCGCACACCACATCCACAACCTTGCCATTCCATGACCCATAGGGCGCCCGGAATGTGGCCGGAGGGTTACCCGTTACCTTTTCAATGGCGTTGGCGGCCAGCTTGAGTTCTTGGATCATCTCATCCTCACTGAGCTTTACAAAATCCAGATGCTTGTGGCCGTGGCTGCCGATCTCGTGGCCCCGCCCTGCGATCTCGCGGAGCTCCTCGGCATTCAGCTCCGCCCAACGGCCCGTCACGTAAAACGTCACCTTCACGTTGTATCGGTCAAAGATATCCAGCTGCTCGCCGGTCATCTGCGAGCCCCAGGCCACATCGAGCGTCAGAGCGATCTGGCTGCCGTTGGTTTTCACGCTGTAGATGGGGATGTTGTCCTTTGGCGCGAACACCGCCGCCGCGCCGCCGGAGAGGGTAAAGATCAGCGCCGCTAATGTGAGGATGGCACAGGTGAGGAAGATTGCCGACTGGCGGCGGGTGGGGGATAACACAAATACGCGCATGCGGATGCACCTCAGGGAATTGTATGCGGAACCACTATTTCGAAATTCACTTTGATGAACCGAAAGCCTGTTTGCCCGGCAAATTATACGGGTAATTAAAGATGTGACTAAAGATGTGATACCAGCATTAACGAGAGGTCTCCGATGGAACAGACTGCGGCGCAAGCCACACAATGGCGCATGCACATCACGAAAGATGATAGCCTGAACGGCATGGAGGCCTTTGCCCTGCTGGTGCCGTCGGAGTGGACGGTGTCCGGTGGCACCTATTGGCAAATGAGCCCGGTCATGCCGTGTCTCGTGAACCTGCGTGTGGTGGGCCGGCAGGGGCAGAAGTTTGAGGTGCTGCCGTCAATGGTGTTCTCTTCCGGCATGGGCACCTGGATGTTTCCGCAGGGTTCCAACTATCTGGGCACCGAGGTGCGCATTCCACCGGCAAACTGGGCCGATACGCTATGGCTGATCCTGAGCCGTTACCGCAAAGACGCCATGAATGTGCGCGTGGCCGATTTCCGCACCGGCGCCAACATCATGCCCTATGCCAACATGCAGGCCTCCAACTCGTTTGATTTCCACTGCTGTGTGGAGTATGTCGAAAGCGGGCATGCCTTTCACGAGGAGCTTCAGTGGAGGGTGGTAAATTCCGGCTTCACCTGGTCGGTGGAGCGCATCTATGCCAGCCGCGCGCCATCCGGCATTTATGAGGGCAACCGAAAGGCGCTGGAGACGATCCACGGTTCGCTGCGCCTGAACCCGCAATGGGTGGAGGCCGTTTCCCGCGTAAGCGACATGGCCTGCCGCCAGCAGATCAACCACATTAACCAGATCGGGGAGCTTTCCCGTTCCATTGCCCAGACCTACCGGGATATTTCCAACCTGTCCATGTCCAGCTGGCAATACAAGATGCAGTCCGACGACCACGTTAGCCGCCAATGGGGGGAATACATGCGCGGTGTGAACACCTGGTACGATCCCCACCGGGGGATGGATGTGCAGTTTCCCAACACCTATCGGTATGGGTGGGTGAACTCATTGGGGGATTATGTGTTTACCGACAGCCCAGGGTACAATCCGAATGTGGAGGATAACCGGAACTGGAGCAGGATGGAGCAGAGGTAACAGCACCACTCAAAACTTCATTCTAATCAGAAACAAATAGTAAAAGATCATCGGCAACCCGACGATCACAGATGGTATCAGGATCGCTGTGCGCACTTTCTTCTCATCCCGGAAAATCAACAGCACAAGTTTGTAGGCCAAAATGCCAATGAACCCGCCGGCACAGTTCAAGATCAGATCGTCAACATCCGATGCCCCGATGCCGAAAAGCCCCTGCACAATCTCTGCAAATAAACTCGCCGCAAGCACAAACAGCAGGTTGGTCCGTATTCTTTTGTCTTTCCTGAGCAACGGTAAATAAAGGCCAAGGGGAATGAACAGTATGATATTGCCAACCACGTTGCCATAGGAAAAACGTTTTACCTCCTCAGTGCCGCCGGACAAATATTCCATGATGCTGTGAAATGGAATCAGGTTGAATGACCGGTTGATCTCCCTTTGGCTGCTGAACAGCTCAAACAGCGAAACCCTGGATAAGAACAATATCTTCAACACCAGAAGGATGTAACAGACAAAAACCCCATATAAGAGTACTGTTTTTACTTGTTCCCGCCGATTCATTTTCCTCCGATTTTTCATTAACGCATACCCGGATTATACACTCCTGTCTCCCTGTTTGTATATTCTCCCAACCCCATTTGTTCCATCCAACCATAGACAAACCTTCCCGTAACCTGTATGATACGTATGACCACATATGAACAAATGGTCACAGAAAGGCGATCCCATGTCCCCCAAACCCTTCACCCCCAATGAAAAAGACCTCGTCCGTTCCAAGTTGCTGGACGCCGCCGAGCGCTTCCTCGCCACCACCGGCCTGCGCAAGACCACCGTGGACGAGCTGGCCCGCGCCGCCGGCATCTCCAAGGGCGCGTTCTACCTGTTCTTTGAAAGCAAGGAGCTGCTTTTCCTGGATGCATTGGAGCGGGAGCAGGCCCGCATCCACGAGGCGATCCTTGCCCGCGTGGCCGGGGCAGCCTCCAAGCGGCAGGGCTTCACCGCCGCCGTGATGGAGATGTATCGCGGCTTTGTGGCAAAGCCCTGGCTGCTGGCGCTGGCCGGCGAGGACTACGAGCTGCTGCTGCGGCGCATCCCGCCGGAGCGCATCGCTGCCCACATCGAGCTGGATGACGCCAGCACCCGTCGGCTGCAAGCGTTGATGGGCGAGGGGCTTGGCATCGAGCCGGAGCTGCTGTCAGCGGCGCTACGGATGCTCTTTCTGGGCGTGCTGCACCGTCGGGAAGTGGGGGAGGAGCTGGCCGACCGGGCTTTTGAGCTCACGGTACAGGCGCTGGCGGAAAAGGTTTTTGTGGAGGAAAGAGTATGATCAGCGTAAGCGGTCTTCATTTCACTTATCCGGGCGGCAAGCAGGAGGTGCTGCACGGCCTGGATTTTGCTGCCAACCCCGGCGAGATCCTGGGATTCCTGGGGCCCTCCGGCACTGGGAAAAGCACGGCACAAAAGATATTGACCGGCATTCTGAAAGGCTATTCGGGCTCGGTGAAGGTGCTGGGCGGCGAGGTGCGCGAGCAGGGCCGGGGCTATTATGAGCGCATCGGCGTGGCGATGGAGGTGCCAAACCTCTACGGCAAATTCACCGCGATGGAGAACCTCAAGTTCTTTGCGTCGCTCTATCAGGGCCCCTGTGAGGACCCAGCGAAGCTCATGGAGCGGCTGGAGCTGAAAGACGACATGGATACCCGTGTGTCCGGCTATTCCAAGGGCATGCGGATGCGCTTGAATTTCATCCGGGCGCTGCTGCACCGACCTGATGTGCTGTTTTTGGATGAGCCCACGGCGGGCCTCGATCCTGCCCGGGCCCGGGTGATGAAAGACATGATCACCGAGCAGAAGGCGCTGGGCCGCACGGTGCTGCTCACCACCCACGACATGCACCTGGCTGAGGAGCTCTGCGACCGCGTGGCCTTTATCGTGGATGGCGAGATCAAGCTGATGGACAGCCCGATCAACTTGAGGCTCAGGGCCGGTGACCGCCGGGCCCGCTACAGCTGGCGGGAGGATGGAAAGCTCCTGGAGGCCGAAACGCCGCTCGCGGCGCTGAAGGACGACGGGCGGTTCCTTGCGCTCATGCAGGCAGGAAGGCTGGAGACGCTGCACACACAGGAGCCCTCGCTGGAAGACCTGTTCATCCAGGTCACAGGGAGGCGGCTCACATGAAAAGACTTGCATCTGCCATGCTGGCGGACATCCGCTACCAGTGGCGCTACGGCTTCTATTTCATTTATGTGTTTCTGGTGGTCGGCTTTGTGGTGCTGATCCGGGTTCTGCCGGAGGGCTGGCGGCAGACTGCATTGGCCGCCGTGCTGCTCTCCGATCCAGCACTGCTTGGGTTCTTCTTCATCGGCGGTATTTTGCAGCTGGAGCGTGGCGAGGGGCTGCTGGACGCTCTCTTCTTTTCACCGTTGCGGCCTTGGGAATATCTGCTTTCCAAGGCGCTATCGCTGGGGCTCATCAGCACCCTGGCTGGGTGCCTGATCGCGCTGGGTAGCGGCGTGCCCCAGGTGCGCTACGGCCTGCTGGCCCCGGCGCTGCTGCTGGGCAGCGGATGCTTCACACTGTTTGGCGTGGCCGTGTCGGTGAACCTGAAGACCATGAACGCCTTCCTCTCGATCGACGGTCTGTGGGAGGCCATCCTGCTGATCCCGCCGATGCTACTGTTGTTTGGCGTGGTGTTCGCGCCGCTGGAGGTGTTCCCTGGCAGCGTGATCCTTCGGCTGGTGCAGGCCTCCATCGGATCAGGGCAGCCTGTGCTGCTGTTCGCCGCGCTGTTCGGGTGGGCAGGGCTGGCATGGTGGCTGGCGGCCTGCCGGTTGAATGACGCGTTGAGCCGGTTGGGGGGAGGTGCTACATGAAACGGATGCTGCTGTTCATTGCCGGTGGTTTCCGCCTGGCCCGTCGCGATCCGATGCTTCTACTTCTGCTCTTTGCCCCCTGGCTGGCCGGGGCGGCGCTTGGCCTGGGGCTTCCCTTGCTGCGGCCGTTGCTGCTGCAGGCGTTGGGGTTTGACCTGGCACCTTGGTACCCGCTGGCGGACATCCTTTTGCTGATGCTCACGCCGATGATGGCGGGCATGCTGTCCGGCTTTTTGATGCTCGATGAGCGCGATGAGGGCGTCGGCGGTTATTTCCGGGTGACACCGGCCGGCGGCATGGTTTATCTCGTCTCCCGGTTGGCCCTGCCGGTGCTGTGGGGCGTTGTGATCGCGCCGCCGCTGATGGCGCTGTTCTCCCTGTCGCACCCTGATGTGCTGCGGGTGCTGGCAATCTCGCTGGTGGGAGGCATCGCCGCCGCGTCGATGGCGTTGCTGCTGTTGGCCTTTGCCGGTAATAAGGTGGAGGGCCTGGCGGTCTCCAAGATGATGGGGCTGCTGATGCTGCCCTGCGTGCTGCCGTTCTTCACTGATTCGCCGTGGGCAATGGTTGCTGGATTCTTTCCAGCCTACTGGATGGGTGCGGCGATGGATGGGCCGTGGTGGACGGTGTTGGCGGGGTGTGTGGTTGGGTTTTTGTGGTTGTGGGTGTTGTATGGGAGGAATGAGAGGAGGCAGGGGTAAACGATGCCTTGGTTAATATATTCCCCCTGTCGCTTGCCAGCGACATCCCCCCTTAGTCGCCGCTACTT
>JAEZSE010000013.1 GCA_023421955.1 Bacillota bacterium | reverse complement strand
TGGCATCTTGTTGCCTTCCTGGATCGGTGATACTTAGTTGGGCATCTTGTTGCCTTCCTGGATGGGTGATACATAGTTGGGCATCTTGTTCCCTTCCTGGATGGGTGAGACATAGTTCGGCATCTTGTTCCCTTCCTGGATGGGTGAGACATAGTTTGGCATCTTATTCCCCTCTTGGATAGGGGATACGTAATTTGGCATCTTGTTCCCCTCTTGAATGGGGGATACGTAATTTGGCGTATTCGGCGTTTGTATGGGTGAAACCGCCGATGGCTGTTTGTTTGGTTGCTGTATCGGCGAAACGGCAGGCTGGCGATTGGGCTGTTGAGCTCCAGACTCCTGTTTGCCCCTGAAGAACATGGCTGAACCCTCCAATTCTGATATCCGTATCGGAACGGTGCAATCTATCTGATCTCATCATATGATTTGCGAGCCGTCGTTGTTAGCGGACCCGGCAGCCTTTTCAATGCATCTTGCATCCGCAATGTCTATGCATTAAGATGGTCAAGCAGATATATTTTGCCGGTCTTCCAATGCCGGTGAAAGGTGGTTAACTATGGAAAGCATGGTCATTGATGCCGACAGCGCCTATCTGGCAGCAAGACGCAACGGCCTTCGCGCATACAACCAAATGGTATCCCAGGGCCGGTCAGGCAACCTGCCCTATCTGGATGAGTTTATTCTGGATTCGGAGATTGTTTCCCGCGAAAGCCTGGGTTTCGTGGAGTTGCCGTTGAAAAAGGTGATAGGCACCTACAGCGCAGGGCGGAGTGCGGCATTCGCACAAAACTTCATGCCGCTGCTCGGTGTCGGCACAGAATTCTCGTTTAAGTGGAAGGCTGTTTATGCCTACCAACTGCGGGAGGGCATCCAGGACCCGATCAAGGTGTATGAGTTTTTGAACCGCTTTTATGTGGTGGAGGGAAACAAGCGGGTCAGCGTTTTAAAGTTCCTTGACGCCGGCAGCATCCAGGGAGAGGTGACCCGCTTAGTACCCAGATATAATGATGCCAGCAAAAAGGTCAAGCTGTATTATGAATTTCTGGAGTTTTACAAGGAAACCCGTATCAACACGATCTGGCTGAGTAAACCTGGCTCCTTTGATATCTTTTTGAAGCTGATGAAGAGCGCCTATGTGCCAAGGATCGAAAGGGAAGCGCCTTATCAATATTTCCTTCAATCATACTATATGCCATTCCGCCGGTTGCTATATGAGTTGGGCGGCGACAAGCTGCCAATGACAACGGGCGACGTTTTCCTTCGCTATTTTGATTTATATAAGCTTCATAAGAAAATGAATGAGGACACGATGCGCAAGCGGCTGCGCTCATTGCTCAATGAGCTCAGAACGTCTGCTGAGATGGATGCTGACCTCAACACCAGCCCGGAGGAGATGCCGGAGCCTTCGATCTTCTCTTCCATCATCAACATTGTCAAGCCGAAACACCCCGTAAAAATCGCCTTTGCCTACGCTGGCAGCGTGGCCGGTTCCAATTGGGCCAAAGCGCACGAGAATGGACGAGACCACATACAGCAGATGATGAAGGATACAATCCTGACTACTTGTGCCGAAAACGTTCCTGAGGATATCATCGGCGCCTACACTGTGTTCAAGACCCTGATTCAAGAGGGTAACAGCATCATCTTCGCTACTAGCCCTGCCTTCGCCAATGCGGCGCTGCGCACGGCGCTGGAGTTTCCAAACACGACCATCTATGTGTGCAGCGAGCAGCACCCCTCCAAGCATGTGCACACCTATTTCGGTCGTATTTATGAACCCCGGTTCCTCACTGGCCTCATCGCCGGGTCACTAACCAAAACGGATAAAATCGGCTATGTTGGCACCTATCCGGTCAAAGGTGTGATCAGCGGTGTGAACGCCTTTGCCCTGGGAGCCAGGTTGGTCAACCCCAAGGCGCAGGTGATCGTTTCATGGGCTTATCAATGGGATTTTGAGAAGGCCGGTGTCAACAGCAGCACCAGCCTGTTTGAGGCCGGATGCGATATCATTTCCCACCAGAACACTTATACCGGCGCTGGCTTTGAGGGCGAATACGGCCTGTACTCGATGCAGTGCGACCCCAATTGCGCACCGGATGAATACATCGCCACTCCTGTGTGGAACTGGGGTGTCTTCTATGAGATGATGGTGCGCCATATGCTTTCCGGCGCGCGGGCTTCTTCAGAAGCCAGGCCTATGCAGTTCTGGTGGGGATTGGAATCGGGCATTGTGGATATTATGTACGCCAAACAATATGTGCCGATGGAGACGCACAAGCTGGTCACGCTGTTTAAAAACATGATGAAGGAAGGAGCCTATAACCCATTCACCGGACCCATCCTGGACCAGGCATGCGTGGAGCGGATTGCCGCGGGTGAAACGGCCGACGCCAAGCAGATCATCGAAATGGACTGGCTGGTGGATGGCATCGTGGGTGACATCCCCGCTGCGCTCCCGGGTGGGGTTGACAATACGATGACCGCCGAACTTTTGGAGTTGTGATGGAGCATGGAACAAATCGGCAGACCCAGACCGGTCAGCTTCTTTCAGAAGGAACACCATGTTGAGGCTCAGCGGGAGTTCGTCGTGCTGGATATCGAGACCACTGGCTTCAGCAAATACACGGACAGTATTGTGGAAATCGCCGCTTTGAAGTTTATCGATTGTGTCGAGGTGGACCGTTTTGTTACGTTGGTAAACCCCGGCAGATTGATTCCCAAAGCAGTGGTCGCCGTGCATCATATCACCGATAGCATGGTGAAAGATGCCCCGGCGATCTCTGAGGTGATGCCGGCATTCCTTCAGTTTGTAGGTGACAGCCTGATCGTGGGGCATAACACGAATTTCGATGTGGGATTTTTGGATGAGGCGGCGCGAAAGCTGGGTTACGCACCGGATTGGCGCTATGTTGATACGATCCCGGTGGCAAAGCGAATCCTGCCTGGCTTGCGGAACTATAAACAAGCCACTGTACTGGAAGCCATTGGCTACAAGCAGCAGCAATTTCACCGTGCTGAGCAGGATTGCCGGGGGTGTGCCCAGATCCTTTTGCTGGCGATGGACAGGATATCCTGAGGCATTGTGACTGGATGGCTATTTCAAGTCTTTTTCCGTATCCAAAATGTAATATCCGCAGGCATTGATCACGGTGGTCTGCCCGCAGGTGGTGATTCTGGGAAAGTTGCCGTATTCCAGATGGTTGTGGCCGTGCAGGTGGTATTTGGGCTTGTATTTGGCGATCAGGTCAGTGAAGCACTGGAAGCCTGAATGGCAGAGATCGGGGCCGTCTCCGCAATCCTTTGCTGGCGCGTGGGTCACCAGGATGTCAAAGCCCTTTTTGCGCCACAGACTGTACCAGAGCTTTTTGATACGCTTTTGCATTTCCTTCTCGGTGTATTGATAATGACCCAGGTTGTAGCGCATGCTGCCTCCGAGCCCCATGATCCTAAGCCCGTTGTATTCGATCAAATCATCATCAATCGATGTGCAGCCCTCCGGCGGCTGCCTGAGATAGGCTTTGTCGTGGTTGCCCGGCACATAAAAAAGCGGCTTGCTGATCATCGTTACCAGAAACGACAAGTATTCGGCCTTCATATCTCCACAGGAGATGATGAGGTCAATATCTTTAAACCTCTCCGCGTCAAAGTAGTCCCAGATATACTTGTCTTCTTTGTCGGAGACGAGCAGCAGCTTCATTGCCTGACCGCCTTTGCAGGATGGTTTCCGTTGTTTTGGTGTGACAATCAATAATTATATCACAGATATTCACCTGTGTTTACGACAAATTCTGTCACCACCGGTCAATGTGCACCGTATCCTCAAGGTTCCTGGTAATCTGGGGTATCGCCGGCTCTGCCGCGGGATATCCGAAGGGAAGAAAGGTTGCCACTTCATACTCATCTGGAATGCCGAGCATTTCTTTGAGCGAATCAGTGCGGAAGGGCACCATCGTGACGCCAAACAGGCCCTCTGCCGCCAGTGCAAGCAGTATGTTTTCCACAACCAGCCATGCGGACGCAAAGCCATTGAGGTCAAACAAGCGCTCGCAGTCCTGCAGCTTTTTCCCCATCCGGTAGCAAACGAGCAGGACTTCGGGCGCGGTCAGCAGGATTTTCTCCTGCAACGGAACGGAGTAAGCGTATACCTGCTTTTGTGTCTCATCTTTGAGCTTTGCCAGCGTTTTGTCCAGGAACTCTCTGTCTGGCGTGCGGCTGAAGGCGCCGCTATGCTCCAGGATTGATTTCCTCAGCTCGGAGTTCTTTAGAAACACAAAGTGCCAGTCCCGCGCATGGTTATTGGTTGGGGCTTTCGTGCCGCATTCCAGCGCCCTCTGAATTTTCTCCCATTCCACAGGCTTGTCCTGAAAGCTTCGCACAGTGCGGCGCTTTGCGGCTACGGTATAAAAATCCTCAATGTGTATCATATATCTGCTCCTGCTGCTAGGTTAATAATAGAATACCAAACGAATGTTCGGATGTGAAGTGCGGGTTAAGCTTTTCCCTGGCAATCGAATCCACATCTTTATTGAAGAGAACGAACCAATCTGTTATATTCTTCATGTCAACAATTCGCAGGAGGAATTCATATGAGTAAATATGCCATTGGCGTGGACTTCGGCACACAGTCGGGCCGCGCGGTTCTGGTTGAGCTTGGCACGGCCCGGGAGCTGGCCACGGCGGTGAAAGCCTATACCCACGGCGTGATGGACGAGCAGCTGCCCGATGGCACCAAGCTGCTGCCGGACTGGGCGCTGGAGCATCCCGCTGACTACATCGAGGTGCTGGAGCAGACGATCCCGGCAGTGCTTAAGGAGTCCGGCGTGGCCGCAACCGACGTGATCGGCGTGGGCATTGACTTTACAGCTTGCACGATGCTGCCGGTGGACAAGGCCGGTGTGCCACTTTGCATGAAGCCAGAATGGGAGCACAACCCCCACAGCTACATCAAGCTCTGGAAGCACCATGCCGCACAGGATGAGGCAAACGCTCTCAATGCCAAGGCTGAGGAGATGGGCGAGAACTTCTTGAAGCGTTATGGCGGCAAGATTTCCTCCGAATGGATGTTCCCCAAGATCTGGCAGACGCTCGATGAGGCTCCGGAGGTATATGCCGCTGCTGACCGCTTCATGGAGGCTGCCGACTGGGTCGTGATGCAGCTCACCGGCAACGAGCGCCGCAACAGTTGCACCGCCGGATATAAAGCCACCTGGTCCAAGAAGGAGGGCTATCCGTCCAAGGCGTTCTTCAAGGCGCTTGACCCCAGGCTGGAAAACGTGGTGGAAGACAAGCTCGCCACCGACATCTACCCGCTGGGCACAAAGGCCGGCGAAGTGACCACCGAGATGGCTGCCCGCACCGGCCTTGCTGCAGGCACAGCTGTGGCCGTTGCCAATGTGGACGCTCATGTGACCGTGCCCGCGGTGGGCATCACCGGCCCTGGCAAAATGCTGATGATCATGGGCACCAGCACCTGTCACATGGTGGTGGGTGAGCAGGAGAAGATTGTGCCCGGCATGTGCGGCGTGGTGGAAGATGGCATCCTGCCGGGCTTCCCCGGTTTCGAGGCGGGCCAGAGCTGCGTGGGCGATCACTTCGAGTGGTTCGTGGAAAACTGTGTGCCGGCTGCCTATGAGGCGGAAGCCAAGGTTAAGGGCCTTGGGATCCACCAATTGTTGACGGATAAGGCAGCTGCGCTGAAGATCGGCGAGAGCGGCCTGGTGGCGCTGGATTGGTGGAACGGCAACCGCTCGGTGCTGGTGGATGTGGACCTGACCGGTATGATGCTGGGCATGACGCTGCTGACCAAACCGGAGGAAATCTACCGCGCGCTCATCGAAGCCACAGCCTATGGCACCCGCATGATCGTGGACAACTTCAAGAAATATGGAGTGGATATCCACGAGCTGTATGCCGCCGGTGGCATCAGCCAGAAGAACGAGCTGATGATGCAGATTTATGCCGATGTCACCAATATGGAGATCCGCATTGCCGCTTCCAGCCAGGCTCCTGCAGTGGGTTCGGCGATGTTTGGCGCGGTGGCTGCTGGCAAGGCCCGCGGCGGCTATGACACAATCTTTGACGCGGCGCAGGAGATGGGCCGCGTGATGGACAAAGTGTATCGGCCGATCCCTGAGAATGCCACGATGTATGAGAAGCTTTATCGGGAATATGAGCTTCTGCATGATTATTTCGGCCGTGGTGCCAACGATGTGATGAAGCGCCTGAAGGCCATCCGAGAAGAGCAGAAGGCCTGATCCGCAATGCTAAACCAGGAAGAGCGCTCTGTCGAGCGCTCTTCTTTTTGTTCGCGCTCTTCTCATTGAGATAGAAGTGCCTGAAGGTTTCTGGATAGCGGCTCATAATAGTTGTTCATATTTAAAGCCTTTACTTTAGCCAGGGTGCTTTCCGGAAGCGTGCCCACCGGTTTTCCTGTTCGGATCCACTCGCTTTCTTGACTGTCAAACTCCACCGGTTCCGCCAGGCGCCCAAGGGCATCTCGGTTGACCGGGCACACCGACTGGCAGCGCAAGCATCCAATCAGGCTGTTGTGAGACGTGGGGTCGATCCAGGCCGGGAAGGGTATTGAGCTTTTAGCCTCATTGTGCAGGGTGATGCACCGGCCGGCATTGATCACGGCACGGTCAATCAAGATCGCACCGGTTGGGCAATTGTCCACGCAGGCAGTGCAACTGGCGCACCGAGCCATCCGGCTGGCAGGCTGCCAGTCGTCCTGTTCGCAGGGCATGTCGGTTACAAATGTTGTCAACAGCACAAAGCTGCCAAACCCCTTCACATAGCACACATTATTTCTGCCATACTTCGCAAGCCCGCTGCGGGCTGCAAGCAGTTTCGCCGGCAAGTCGGCAAGGCTGGCGCTGTGACCAAACGGATGCAGTAGTTGGTTGATCTGCGATTCCATTCTCTTGGGCTCATGGCCAAATTCCAAATAAGTGGGCGGGATGAGGGTAACCAGTCTTCCATCCTGGCCGTTGAAAATGGCTTGGCCAATCCGGGCTGCCGATGCCACCACCAGGATGGTGCGCATGCCGGGATGGGCATTCAGATCCATCCCGAACCCGCTGATGTAGCCATTGATCGCCTCGCTCATGATGCCATCTTTTTTTAGAGTGACATATTCATACTGTAAATCATCCAGATGAGAAATCGATACCGCTCGCGATTCCAATCCTGCGGCTGCGAGGTCACGCACTAGGTCCTTTTGCATCTCTGGCCTCATGATCTTTATTTTCTTTGAATATATCAGACAACCTCAAATATGTCAATTAATGTATTGATTAAACATGCAAATTGGAGTATAAATATGAATTGTGAAGGTGGTGATGAAGATGAAGATCCGCCCGATGAAGATCACAGATTATGCATCCATGGTGGCTTTATGGCGGGCAACGCCTGGCGTGCGCCTGGTGGCAGCCGACTCGGAAGCCAGCATTTCCGCGTTTCTGGCGCGAAACCCCGGGATGAGCTTTGTGGCTGAGGAACGCGGTGCGTTGATCGGTACAGCGATGTGTGGCCATGATGGCCGGCGGGGTTTCCTGTATCATGTGGCTGTCAGGGCTGATCTTCGGGGGCGGGGGATTGGCTCCGAAATGGTACGCAGATGCCTTGGGTCACTCCGACAGGAAGGCATTGATAAGTGCTCGGTTTTTGTTCTTGCGGATAATGAGCTCGGGAAAGCATTTTGGGGCAAGGGCTGGACATTGCGGGAAGACATTGCTCTGTTTTCAAAAGATATTTGATGGTTTTATGAGATAAAATACCCTTGTTTACCATGGTGTTGTATGTTATATTTGTGATGTAGTATGGTGTTGAATTGAAGTTTGTAGAACGGAAGGATGGTAGCCATGGTTTCCATTTACATTTTGCTGGGCTTATATGCCCTGATGCTTGTTGCAATTGCGGTTTATACCTCAAAGAAAACCAAAAACCTCAACGACTTTTTTCTTGGCGGCCGCAATGTGGGCGGTTGGATGACAGCCTTTGCCTATGGCACCACCTATTTCTCGGCAGTAATCATGATCGGTTATGCCGGCAAGGTAGGCTGGGGTTTCGGCATGTCGGCGGTGTGGATCGGTGTTGGCAACGCATTGATCGGTAGCCTGCTGGCTTGGATTGTGCTTGCCAAACGCACGCGCAGTATCACCCATGCGTTGAATGCAAGCACCATGCCGGAGTTCTTTGAGAAGCGCTTCGGCAGCAAGGCAATGAAGATATTCTCAGCGCTTTTGATCTTTGCGTTCCTTGTGCCATACTCTGCTTCCGTTTATCAGGGGCTAAGCTACCTCACCGAAACGATCATCGGCATCCCGTTCTTCTATTGCATGCTGGGCATGGCGGTGCTCACCGGCATCTACTTGGTGCTGGGCGGCTATAAGGCTACGGCCCTGTCCGACTTTTTCCAGGGCATCATCATGCTGGCTGGTATCGTGGTCGTCATCGTGATGGTGCTCTCCCACCAAAAGGTTGGAGGGCTTTCCGAGGGTCTGAGGAGGCTTGCGGAAATCGATCCGAAGCTCACGCAGTTGGTGGGCCCTCCCGGCATCTGGAGCTTGCTCTCCTTTATCGTGCTGACCAGCGTTGGCACATGGGGTTTGCCGCACATTGTGCACAAATTTTACGCCATCCGTGATGATAAAGCCATTGTGAAGGGCACGGTCATCTCGACAGTCTTTGCACTGGTGATTGCCGGTGGGGCCTATTTCCTCGGCGTGTTTGGCAAGCTGTTCCTGGATAATGCAGTGCCTTTGAACGATCTGGGAGCAAAAGACTTTGACCGCGTAATGCCGCTTGTGTTTCAACAGGCATTGCCGGAAATCATGCTTGGTGTGGTGCTGGTGCTGGTGCTCTCGGCCAGCATGTCCACGCTGTCGTCTCTGGTGCTGGTGTCCAGCTCGGCGATCTCGATGGATCTGGTGGGCGGCGTGTTGTTCCCGAAAATGAAGCAGCAGACGGTCAAGGTGCTGATGCGCGTGTTCTGCGCGGTCTTTGTGCTGCTGAGCTTCTACATTGCCATGGATAAAAACACCACGATCATCACGCTGATGTCAGTATCGTGGGGCACGCTGGCCGGCGCGTTTTTGGGGCCTTTCCTGATTGGGTTGTGGCTGAAGCGTGCCAGCAGTGCTGCGGCCTGGGTTGGCATGATCACTGGTTTTGCCACCTCGATGGCTTTGAACTTCATCACCTTCGGCACGTTCAAGTTTGATGCCCCGATGGCTGGCGCCATCGCGATGCTTGTCAGCCTGGTTGTTGCCTTTGGCGTGGCCTTGCTCTTTCCAGCCAAAACTGAGTTCAACGTCAGTGCAGAACTGAAAAGCAGTACCGCTGCCTGAACGATCCCGAAAACAACGACACCGGGGTGGATGATCCGTCTGCCCCGGTGTTCTTTTACCATAGTATTAGGTGGTGGTTTTATCTAGTTGACACAATCCTGCCATAGGGATCAACCAGCGATGCCTTGTCTTCCTTCTTGTCACTCCATATCTTCTTTGACGACCAATGCAGCCCATTCATTGCTTCTTGCTCGTCAACCCCGCTCCAGATGCGGATGGTCTCTCCTGCCTTAAGCACAAAGTCTTGCGGGAAAAAGAAAGTCTGATTGCCCTTATCCGACAAAAGGCACCAGCCGTTCATGTGCACATCACCGCCGGTTGGGTTTTCAATATCGACATATTCCGCCTTGGCGTCGATGGACTCGATGACAAGGCCTGCGGCTTGGCCGGAAGGTGTGAACGGTGCGATTGACCCATCTGCGGAGAGGAAATGTAAGGTGCCCGTCTGCCCTACCACATAGGTGGCAGTATTCAATGTTTTCAATCGGTCCAAAACCGTGATGTCCGGCCCCTGGTCAGCGTCTCCGCTTGTGGGGATCACAGCGATGTGGGGGGATACCGCTTTCAGGAAGGCCTCTGAGGACGCGTCGGGCTGGCCGTGGTGCGCTACTTTCAGAATGGTGCAGCGCACATCCTGCACGGATTTCAATAGAGATGCCTCAGCTTCTATCTGCTGGTCACCTGGGAAAAGCGCTTTCACACCGCCGTATTCCATCATCAGCACCAGGCTGTTGTCATTCTCATCCTTGAAGTTGCCGTTTGGGCCCAAAGCTGTGAAAGTCACGCCGGCCATAGTGACCGATTGGCCAGGATTCAGCATTTTGATCGGCACACTCCGCTTGGCAGCGATCCCATTCAACTCGTCTGTTGCTCTCTCAAAGGTCGCCGGACCGGTATAGATCACCGGCGATCCAGCAAGCGAGAGGATGTGATCCAGATTGCCGATGTGATCATTATGGGGGTGTGAAATGAAGATTGCCTCAAACTGCTTCACATCAAGCACTGTCATCAAGCCGTGGATGGCGGCGGCTCCGCTTTCCGGGCCGGTGTCCACAAGAGCCCACTTGCCGCCCGGCAGGCCGATCAGCGTGCAATCACCCTTGCCCACGTTTACAAAATAGATGTCAAAGCCATTGTTTGCGGCTGTGGCTGTCGCCCCGGCTTCAGCATAGCTTTGTCCGGGCAGTGGGGTTGCTGCGGCAGACAAGCTTGGTACAGGAGTTTTTGCGCAGGAAGCAAGCAGCGCCAGACAAAGAATAATTGCGATTAGAGCAGACAGTTTTTTGGTCAATGGGGCTGCGCAGAGTTTCATCGGCAGATATACCCTTTTCGATTATCTTGTTTAACAGGTGCAATGTTTCAGGTTTGGTTCGTTGTTGAATATGCTTTATTATAACACAAATGAAAGGGATATACCGTTTGACCCTGTGCGCGTGTGATATACTTACCTCAAACAGGCGCGAGGGGGCGGGGTAGGGTGTTTCCCAATGATTATGTCATGCGCCAAATTGAGCTGCTTGTGTGGGGTTTGGCAAGGATCATGGGGCTCAGGCAGGAGAACCGACTGGAGGAAGCGCTTAACCTCACGCAGGCTACGCTTCGTAAATTCTTTGGCTTGACGGATCAGGCTGTGGAGGAGCTGCCATGGCACAATTTGATGGCTTTGGCTAGCCTGGGTGGCGTGCCGGATTACGAACGCTGCGCTCTGCTTGCGCAGCTCATCGCTGAGAAAGCGGATCTCGGGCGGATGCAAGGCGCGGAGGAGAGCGCCCTGTATCTCAAGTCATTGTGCATCTATCTGGCTGCAACAGACGCCAGCGAACCTTTGCAGACGGCGGAGCATGACGGCAGGATCAAAGACCTGATGGCCCGTGTGGTATTGGATTGTCTGCCGGACGAATTGCTGGGGTCGGTATTCCATCACCATTGGCGCACTGGCCAATATGCCCGTGCGGAGGATGCGTTGTATGACATGCTGGAGGCAGGGTTTCCGGGTAGCAGGGAAGAAGGAATTGACTTTTACCATGTGCTTCTGGAAAAGAGCGACGGTGAACTTGACTGTGGCGGACTGCCCAGAACGGAAGTGCTGGAGGGGCTGAACAGACTGAAAAAGAGAATTGGCCAATAAAGCAAAAAGCCTCCCGAAAGGGAGGCTTCTGTTCGTGTGCCAAACCGGACTAGGCCGGGCCCTTGGGCATCAGCCCTCGGAGATGGCATCCGTGGGGCAGACGTTGGCGCATGCGCCGCAAGAAATGCAGGTATCCGCGTCGATCTCGTATTGATCGGCTCCCTCGGAAATCGCGCTCACAGGGCACTCGGCCTCGCAGGCGCCGCACTTGATGCATGCGTCAGAAATCTTGTATGCCACGGTTGAATTCACCTCCTAAGTTGATTCGATGGTTCGAATACCGTAATATTTTATCATTTGCATGCATGGTTGTAAAGGCGGGCGGAAGTTGAAAAACCACGGAATTCCGTGGTGAGTGGCGCTTAGCAACCTTTCTTGCGCGGGAGTGGCTGGCTAACTTGCGTTTCGACTCGATATCTCACTTTTCGAGCCAATTGTACTGTTTCGATCATGACCAGCTTTTCGTCAGATATGAACTAGAATGAGCGCAGAATCAGCTCATCCGCCGCCAACCGTTGCTTCATGGGCGGCTGCTCCGCCGGCCAACCCACCGGCAATAGCGCAGCAACCTCATAGCGGCTCTCAAGTGCCAGTGTCTCCATGAGTCTCGCCTGATCAAACATCCTGATCCAGCAACTGCCCAGCCCCAGATCCACAACCTTCAGCACGATGTGCTCGATGGCAATTCCGGCGTTCAACAGCAAGTAAGCCCGCTTTTCTTCGGCAGACCACTGCCTGCGGCGGTTGTCATATTCAGCGAAGGCCCGGCTTTGCATGGTTGTGCCAGCATCCACTGGCGGCCTGCCCGCCATGAAGTCCATGTCAATCAGGCACACGATCACCACCGGCGCTTTGGCTACAAAAGCCACCGTGGTGCATTGGGCCACCGCTGCCACCGCTTCCGGCGTGCGGGCCACCACATAGCGCAGCGGTTGCAAGTTGGAGCCGGATGGGGCTAGCCTTGCTGCCTCAATGAAGCTTCGGATCATTTTTTCCGGCACAGCTTCGCTGGTGTAGGCACGGATGCTGCGGCGGTCAGTCACAACTTTATCAAATTCCATGGATCTATTCCTCGCTTCGAATTCATCACGATGCATTATATTATCAAAACATAGTATATCATGTTTTCTAATCTTTGCTGTGTTTCTGCCGGATTCTTGCCGTTTCCTGGATGCCGGATGCTGAAAGCTTGTCTTTGTTGCGGTGATAAAATATAATAAGCAGGCAATCGATCCGGTTTTACGATGGTTTCTCCGGGTCGTAAACGGAGGATCAGTCATGGCAATGATCAGAATCAACATTGACGCTTGCAAGGGCTGCGGCCTGTGCGCCCACGCCTGCCCCAGGCAAATCATCGTGCTGGACACAGCCGTGATCAACAAAAAAGGCTACAACCCCGCCCGATGCATCGATCAAGGCCGGTGCACCGGCTGCATGAGCTGCGCCCGGATGTGCCCGGACGTGTGCATCCAAGTGGAAAGGTAGGGGGAGGAATATGGCAAAGGTATTGATGAAGGGCAATGAGGCCATCGCGGAGGCCGCGATCCAGGCCGGCTGCCGGTTCTTCTTTGGTTATCCGATCACCCCGCAGAATGAAATCCCTGAATACATGGCCCGCCGGATGCCCAAGGTGGGCGGTTGCTATTTGCAGGCCGAAAGCGAAGTGGCCGCGATCAACATGGTCTACGGCGCTGCCGGTGCGGGGGCTCGCGTGATGACGTCTTCCTCCAGCCCCGGCATCAGCCTGAAGCAGGAGGGCATTTCCTACATCGCTGGGGCCGAGCTGCCCTGCGTGATCGTAAACATTGTGCGCGGCGGCCCTGGCTTGGGCGGTATTCAGCCTGCACAGAGCGATTACTACCAGGCCACCCGTGGCGGCGGACATGGCGACTACCGCACAGTGGTGCTGGCGCCTAGCTCGATCCAGGAGGCCATTGACCTTGTGCAGGAGGCTTTTGACATTGCCGACCAATACCGCGTGCCGGTGATGGTGATGGGCGATGGTATGCTGGGTCAAATGATGGAGCCGGTGGAGTTTGGCCGCTATCAGGCCCGTAAACCGGTGGAGAAGCCCTGGGCCACGACTGGTCGGGGTGCCCGCACAAACAACAATATCGTCAACTCGCTCTATCTTGATCCGCAAGTGTTGGAACAGGTGAACCAGCGGCTGTTCTCGGTTTATGCCCAGATCGCCCAAAACGAGACCCGTGCCGAGGTGAGTGGCAGCGACGATCCGGAAGTGGTGTTGGTAGCCTATGGCACCACGGCCCGCATCGCCCGCACTGCCATCGCCATGGCTGCCGAGAAAGGTGTGAAAGCCTCGCTGGTACGCCCGGTCACGCTGTGGCCTTTCCCGTCGGAAGCGATTGCCCAGGAGGCAGGCAAACCTTCGGTGAAGGCCGTGCTTGCGGTGGAGATGAGCGGAGGGCAGATGGTGGACGATGTGCGCCTGGCGCTGAACGGCGCGAAGCCGGTGCATTTCTACGGGCGCACCGGCGGCATGGTGCCCATGCCTGAAGATGTATTGAACCAGATTTTGACGCTTGCGGGAGGTGGCAGGTAATGGCTACCGTTTTTAAGAAAACTGGATTGCTCACGGATGCGCCGATGCATTATTGCCCCGGTTGCACTCACGGCATTGTGCACCGGCTGGTGGCTGAATCTCTGGAGGAACTGGGAGCAGGTGACCGGGCCATCGGCGTGGCTCCGGTGGGCTGCGCGGTGTTTGCCTACAACTACTTCAATTGCGACATGCAGCAGGCTTCCCATGGCCGGGCCCCGGCAGTGGCCACCGGCGTGAAGCGCGTTTGCCCCGAAGCGGTGGTCTTCACCTATCAGGGCGATGGCGATCTGGCCAGCATAGGCGCGGCTGAAATTGTGCACGCGGCGGCTCGTGGTGAAAACATCACCGTGATTTTCATCAACAATGCCATTTATGGCATGACCGGCGGGCAGATGGCTCCCACCACACTGGTGGGGCAAGTCACTACCACATCACCTTATGGCCGTGACCGGGACCACTGCGGCTCACCGGTAAAGGTGTGCGAAATGCTCGCCACGCTGGACGCTCCGGCCTATCTGGAGCGTGTGGCTGTGAATGACGTGAAGGGTGTCGTTGCGGCCAAGAGAGCCATCAAGAAAGCTTTCCAATGCCAGATCGAGGGCAAAGGCTTTTCACTGGTGGAGGTGCTTTCCACCTGCCCGACCAACTGGGGCATGAGCCCGGTTGAGTCATTGGATTGGGTGCGCGACAAAATGATGCCCCAGTTCCCCCTCGGTGTATACAGGGAGGTGCAGCCATGATTGAGAACATCCTGATCTCGGGATTTGGCGGCCAGGGCGTGATGAGTATGGGCCAGATGCTTTGCTACGGCGGCATGATGGAGGGCAAGGAAGTGTCCTGGCTGCCCAGCTACGGCCCTGAAATGCGCGGCGGTTCAGCCAACTGCATGGTGATTGTGTCTGACAAGCCCGTTGGTTCGCCGGTGTTTGCCCAACCGGGCTGCTTCATCGCGATGAACCTGCCTTCGCTTGATAAATTTGAACAGTCTGTAGCACCTGGCGGCAAGTTGCTGGTCAATTCTTCGTTGATCAGCCGCAAGACCACACGCGATGATATCGATGCCTACTACATCCCCGCCAATGAAATCGCCAATGAGCTGGGTAACAGCCGCGTGGCGGGCATGGTGATGCTGGGGGCCTATCTCAAATTGTCTGGCGCATTGCAGCATGAGTCGATGATGGGTGCTTTGAAAAAGGTGTTCGGGGAGAAGAAAGCTGATTTGATCCCTGTGAATGAGCAGGCGCTGGAGCGCGGGGCTGCGCTGGTGTGATATTGAATTGACAGCAAAGAAGCCTGCTGACGCGGGCTTCTTTTTTCATAGATTAGGCTGTAAAGTATCCAGTTGCTTGAGGGTCTACTGGTTTCTTGTGTTGATGAGATCAAACTGACCCCTTCTTGACAGCCAATCCATCGACAGATAGAGCGCTGCAAAGAACGGGAAGGAATATACATGCTTCCACAAGATCGGCTTGTATAACCCCAGCAGTTCAGCCCCGGGCTCGATCATAAAAGCGCCGAGTGCGGCAAACACGGCTGCTTTGATGATACGGTTGACATCAGGCTTATACTGCAGAAATACCATCACCGATACCGGCAGTAATGTTGTGTCCCAACGGATCAATGGGGGCATGTACGGAAGTATCTCGATTGGATATTCCCAAAGGCGAAAAGCCGTTCCCAGTGCATCCACTAAAAATGCTACAATGATACAAGCGAAACCGACAAAGAGCAGGCGGCTTGTGCTGTGCTTTTGATGCCAAAGCAGCCAAAACACCCACGGGAGCACGATGATCGCAGCCAGCAACCACCAACGCCAGGAAAACACTACACCGGTCACATAATGTTTCATATCACTAGTATTGCTCGATTTGTATGATTTCATGATTCGTTGCATCCGCTGTTTCATTGCGCGATCATTGTTCGAGTGATATGATGTGGCAAAATTCGTAAAAAAACAGGTTAAGTAATGTTTCGAATAAACGACTTGCTGCTTCTGGTCACCGCGTTTGCGCTGGCAGTCACAATCGTTGTAATCATGGATGCGCTGCGGCACCGGGGGGATCAGCTGATCCACGATCTCTTGATGGTCTGCTTTGTAACCAATCTGGCTGCAGTTGCTTATCTCACGCTTATGCCGTCTCCCGATTACAAAACATACGCGGTGTATTTGGTTCCCTTTTCCACGATTTTGTCTTATATTCGCCATGCCACCGAAGGCACGCTGCCGCTACGCACCATCCTGTATAACATGGCGGGGAATGTGCTGCTGCTCCTGCCCACAGGCTTGCTGCTGCCAGTCATCTGGCCAGCCTTCCGCAAGTTCTGTAAATGCTTGCTGGTGTGTGTGTTGATTTCTGTCGGGATTGAGGTGATCCAATTTCTCCTCACGGTGACCGGGTTGATCAGCCGCACCACCGACATAGACGATGTGATCCTGAACACTTTAGGTGCGGCGGTGGGATACGGCGTTTATGTTGTGGCATCAATAGCATACAGCAGGCTTGCCGCCAAGAGATCTGTCAAATAAAGTAACCCTATCGTACAATCTGACTAAATCACCACATGCCGGCCGGTCAAAAACCGGGCAAGCACCTTCCGGCTTGCATGGGGATTGAGTTGCTGTGCGTGGGTAACCAGCCGATCGGCGGCTTCGCACCTGTCCAGGCCTAATGCTTGCTCCATCACGCCTAGCCAAGCCCAGTCTTCCACCGGCATGTATTCTGTGACAGGCCAGCTATGGGGGCGGCCGTTGGCAGTGGCCATGCGTGTCATACCGGAAACGGTGATCCACATGCCTTCCTGCAGCGCCCGCATCGCTTGTTCATACTTTCCTGCTGCTCCTTTGAGCCCAGCCATTGCCTTGATTTCATGCACGGCCAGCACGCGGCGCTCTCCAAACAGGTCATGAATCCGTTTGGCTTCGGCGCTCACGAGCCCGCTTTCCCAGGCTTCCTCAAAGGAGCCATAGCCGCGCCTGGCGGCCAGCAGCAATGGGTACCATTCGCGCGTCACAAAGGAGGGCATGCCGCCGAATATCTTAGCGTATGCTGCCTGCTTTTCTTCCACCACACGGGTTTTCCACTGCCATGGGTCGGTGTCCAGGCCGGTGTGCCATTGCTCCCGAGCGGTCATCGACGACACATCCGGCAAACCGGCATTATTAGCCGATAGCGTCAGGATGCCGGATGAGTTCAATAGATTGATAAAGTCCTGATATGTATGCAGCCGCATTGCTTCCATTTCGATGATCGCTCCTTTTCACCATATTTTAGCAGTTTCATCTTGCCATGAATAGCATTGATGGATATACTGGTTGAAACTTATTTGAGGACTGTTGCCCATGAGAACAATTGACATCCGGATCGTGGAGCCCGACAACAAAGACCTGCACGACCTGATCAAAAAGCTGGATGAGCAAATGCTGAAGCTATATCCCGCAGAGGGCATCTTCGGTGTGGACTTTTCCGACCCAAAAGTACACGAGATGACATTCTGTGTGGCCTACATCAGTGGCACTGCCGCCGGGTGCGGAGCATGGAAGCCTCTGGGCGGGGGAGTGGCGGAGCTGAAACGGTTTTTTGTGGAACCGAGTTTCCGAGGCAGGGGCATAGCCTCGATGATCCTGGATTTTGTCGAGGGCAGCGCCCTTAAGGCTGGTGTTGCGACCATGCGGTTGGAAACCGGCCCCAAACAGCCGGAGGCAATTGGGCTCTATCGAAAGTCCGGATATCGGGAGATTGAGCCATACGGTGAGTATATCGGGTGTGAATACAGCTATTGCATGGAGAAAGAATTGTAAACAGTCAACATTTTGTTATCGCCAGTATACTATAGAGAATGGTAATAAAATTCAGATTAGCAGGATCGGATTTAGGTACACAGCCACTTTTTTTAAGCACCCTATGTACGGTTTGACACATATTGTTTACAAAGGTTTCCAGCCATTGTATTGCAACATCAGAATATGAATAGTATAATTCCCTATATATACCAACATGCTTCGTATGGTTTGCGATGGGTCCTGTGCCGCAAGCCGGCAGTTGGTGTACAGCCGCAAGGTGGCTGTGCTGAAAGGATGGGATTGCCATGAGGAAACTGACAGCTATCGCGGTGGTGATGGTATTGATCTTAACTATGATCGCCCCCACGTTCGCTTCTGCCGCCACAGATTACGGCACGGTGAAGGTCAAGCTGTCTTCCATGGGCAGCCCGTCGTCGGTGCAGTTCAAGGTAGCCGGTGCATATCGCGTTGCAGAGAATTCGTCAGTTGACCTGTTTCCCGGCATCACCTATACTGCCAAGGCTGAGGGATCCGGCATCACGCTAAGCTATCACAATGGCACAGCTACGGTAACCCATTCTCTGCCGGCTACAATCACGCTGAACCAATATACCAATGGCACTTCGAAGAATTTCCTATACGTTTACAATCCAACGTATGGCTGGCGGTATTATTCCGGCAATATGACAATGATCCGTGCCAGCGGTACATCCTATTTGCAGTTGATTAACGCCGTTTATATTGAAACTTACCTGTATGGTGTGGTGGCCTATGAAATGAGCAATGACTGGCCTGCAGAGGCGTTGAAGGCGCAAGCCATAGCAGCCCGCACCTATGCGTTGACCAAGATCAAGGCGAATCCCTCCGCCACTTATCATTTGGTAGACACATCCTTAAGCCAGGTATATAAAGGATATCCCTATCTTACTGACAATACGCCAGCACAAAACGTCATTAATGCAGTGAATGCGACTGCCGGCAAAGCGTTGCTTTCCGGCAACCCGGCGCTTTTGAATTTTGCCACTGGTGAATACTCCGCCAGCAATGGCGGCCAGATCCGGGGCACAGCCACCAGTGATGATTATGATATCAGGAATGTCTCCAGCCCCTATTTCACCTATATCTTCCCCAAATCCACAGCGGAAGCGGTGATGGGGCTACTAAGCTCTGCAGACAGGGCCAAGGCCAATACAATGCTTGCGCTCATCAAGGAGAAATTACCCGCGGCATTGCTTGCCCAGCAAGGCATCGCATGCACCGCCAATGATATTGTGATCAACGGCATCGCCGAAGCCGAGCCCACTGCGCTGCGCACTGGCATGCCGGTCGGCAGCCGAGAATTTTCGAAGGTTTCGGTTACGGTTAATGTCACCGTGAACGGCGTGCCCGCACCAGCGCCGGCCATCGAGGTGAGCGGCAACGGCACGGTGATCGCAGATGGTGATACTACGCCGGCCATTGCTGACAATACTGACTTCGGCAGCATCGCCCTGGGCAGCGGAGCGGTCACAAAGACCTACACCATTAAGAACACCGGCAACGCCGCGCTCACGGTCACCGGAATCACACTGGCAACCGGAGACACCGGCGATTTCGCAGTGGGGGGGCAGACATTCCCACTCACAGTGGCAGCCGGCGCGTCCGCTGATTTCACCGTGGCTTTCACTCCTTCGGTGGTGGGGCCACGTTCCACCAAGGTCACCATCGCCAGCAATGAGGCCGGCTCCCCATTTGAGTTTCAGGTGCAGGGCACCGGTGCAGCGGGGCTGGCGCCGTCCATTGAACCATCCGCCAGCCTGGCTCCGTCGGCTTCTGCCGGCGGCGGCGGTATGCCCGCCGGGTTCACCGGCACCGTGACTGTGCTGCTGGACTATGTCTCGCAGGCCGGTGACGGCGATTGGGATGTGTTTGGCGAGCTGCGTACACGCTTCACCAGCTACAGCAGCATGCTGAGCACAACAAGCTTGTGGCTTCTGTATGACGGCGCCACTTCCGACGCCAACTTCCTCACGGTGACTGCCAGAGGATACGGTCACGGCCGTGGCATGAGCCAGCGTGGCGCCCAGCAGATGGCCAAGGAAAGCAAGACTGTTGCAGACATCCTGTCGTTTTATTATGCCGGCTACACCAGCGCCTCAGTGGGCATCACGCCAAAGGCACTGACGCAAATCCCCGGAAATGGCTCCTCTGCGCAATGGGGCAAGGTGACTGCGTCGACTTTGAATGTTCGTGCGGCGGCCAGCACCAGCGGTACACTGGTGGGAACGCTGGCAAAGAGCACCATCATAGAAATTATTGGCACATCCGGCAGTTGGTACAAGGTGCTTCAGGGCTCCACCGGGCTGGTAGGTTATGTCTCATCGCAATACATTACCAAGACCACTGTTGGCCCTACCGCAACGCCAGCTGCCACAGCTACGCCAACCGCGTCTCCCACGGCGACAGTCACCGCCTCGGCTTCCGCCTCGCCGACGGCCGCCTCCACACCGGCGCCCACAGCCGCGCCAACGCTGGGACGAGTGGTATCTACCACGCTCAATATGCGCTCGTCCACAACCACAACCAGTACTATTGTGTATACGTTAAAAAAGGGCGACAACGTTGTGATCCTTGGCACACCAGCTGCCAACTGGTACAAAGTGCGATTCCTGTCCTATGTCGGTTATTGCATGTATCAGAGCGGCACAACGATCTATATTGATGCCATCGGCACCGGAAGCGCCGTCACACCCACCCCCTCTCCCAGCGCTTCGGCCACGGCATCGCCAAGCTTCTCGGTTTCCACTGTTTCAGCCAAGCCAAACATCACCTCTGGGTCATTGATCCTGCGCGCGTCGGCATCCACAACGTCCAGCAAACTGACGGAGATCCCGAAAGGCTCTACCTTTACTGTGGTGCAGGTGCACACCGACGCTACTTGGCTCAAGGCCACCTATTCGGGCAAGACAGGTTATGTGATGGCCAAATATGCCATTATCGGCGGCAGCACGGCATATAAAGCATGCACTGTTACTGCATCACAATTGAATGTCCGCAGTGGTGCAGGCACAAATTACAGCATCATCGGCACCTTGCGCGCCGGAGACACTCTGGTGGTGACTGCCACGACCGGCACATGGTATAAGGTGCAGAGCGGTTCCAACGTGGGTTATATTGACAGTCAGTACGCACGGATCTCGAAATAACGGATGAGCAGGTATCAAACTTTGGTAAAAGTGGGATCATTTACATATCGACGGAATGGAGGTGCTGTTATGAAAACCGGATGGAAAAGAATGCTGACCATTTTGTTGGCCTCAGTACTCGTAGCGACTGCGCTTGGAAGTGTTGCCGCCGCTGATGACACACTGCGGCCCGGCGACCAGGGCAGCGCCGTGGAGGAGCTCCAGCGGCTCCTAAGAAAAGTAGATTGCTTTGAGTCTGAGGATATCACCGGCTTTTATGGCTCCATCACAGAAGCCGGTGTGCGGAAGTTCCAGTCCACCCACGGGTTGGCGGTGGACGGCGTTGCCGGCAGCGAGACAATTGAGAAGCTGCGCGGAGCCAGCGGCTCAAACAAACCTTTGAAGCCCACCTCCGTTTGTTATGGCATGGAGGGTAGTGATGTGACGGAAATCCAGGAACGGTTGATTGAGTTGGGCCTTCTGGATGAGGATACCACAGGGTATTTCGGCCCCAAAACCGAAGCTGCCGTCATGTCATTCCAAGATGCCGCCGGCGTCAAGGCTGACGGTATTGTAGGCGACAAGACCCGTGAGATGTTGTTTTCCGGGTTCAAATCCGACTCGCTGATTCCCGGTATGAAGGGCAGCGAGGTAGAGAAACTGCAGGACCGCTTAAAGGCGCTGGGCTATTATTCAGGACCGGTCACCGGTCTTTACGGCAAACTGACCGGGGAAGCAGTGGAATATTTCCAGAAGCTGAACGGGTTGAAGGCCGATGGTGTGGCCGGGAAAAAGACCCGTGCCGCAGTGTATGACGCCAAGGCGAAAACCGAAAAGGAAGCCCGCAGGGCCCCCGCAGCCACAAATGATTCCAAATACAAGGATTTGCCGGGTCAATCCGCAGCCGGCCAGGAGAAGGCTGCCGATATCGTGACCTACGCAAAGAGATTCCTCGGTCGCCCGTATATCAGCGGCGCTGCCGGGCCAAAGGCGTTTGAGTGTTCAGGGCTGACCTATTTTGTCTACAAGAATTTCGGCATCACGCTCCCAAGGAAGGCATATGGTCAGGGTTATACCAATTATGGCGTCAAGATTACAGATCGAAACAAGCTGATGCCCGGCGACCTGGTGTTCTTCAACTCCATCCGCAGAGACAATGATGTATGCGACCATGTGGGCATCTACATCGGAGAGGGCAAGATGATACACTCGCCAGCGCCTGGCATGAAGGTGATGATCTCGTACATGATGAAAGCCAGGGATTTTTCGTGGGCGAGAAGGGTTTTCAAGTAAACTGGGAGCGGGGCGGGCGGTATGCCCGCCCTGTTTGCGTGGGTGGGGGAAAGGGGGGGCAAGGAGATGATGCTCATGGCGCTCGTCGAATGATTAGTATTCTTGATTTGTGTAATGCTTATTCGGTACGTTGAAGCTCATTGATTGAACCTAAAAGGTCATTTAAACCAATTAGTTTGCAGCCTGTACTTTCATAATAACGCAGCATTTCGTCAATTCTTCTTTTATCATAACTTGTAATGCAATCTGATAAAACATTAACTTGATAATTTGCTTTACGTAAGTTGTAACAGGTTGATTTAACACAAGCAACAGCATCTGCTCCTGCTATGTAAAAATCACATATTTCATTTTTACTAATAAAGCCTGCGAACTCCTCACTGCTTAGAGCATTCCCTTTGTATTTTGTGAAAACATTTTTTGATACAATTTTCAGATCAGAAGCTAATTCAGACCCACGTGTATTGGGTTTAAAAGTCCTCGTGCCGTCTGATAGATTTTCATGCTTTATGTAAACAACATGAATGTCTTTTTTTGCTGCACAATCTATGGATTTGTTTGTATTATCAATTATTTCCTTGTAATTCTTTGTTATGTCATTTTGAATATCTATGATTACCAAAGCTTTTTTCTGCATAGGGGCTCCTCCTAAGTGTGTTTGTTTACCGCTATTATAACGGACTATTAACGACAACAGGTTGTCGCTAATCTCTGTAAAGATTTTGAATTTGCAAAGTTTTTTCTTTGAGTATATCAATAACCTCCTGCGGTTCCAGCACCTCCACCGAATCACCGAACCCCAGGAGCAGGGAGTACCACAACCGGTCGCTTTCTATTACGTGCGTCACCAGAACAAAATCACCGTTCCCACGTTCTTCGACGATTGTTCCTTTCATGTATTCCATTATGGGAACGCGCGCTTCCGCTTTGCACAGTAATTTCATGGGGATATATCGGCGGGTATCGTTGCTCCATTGTTTTTCCAACAGTTCCGGGACATTTCCGTGTTCGTAGTTTATCGGTTGATCGGTAACAGTTAGTTCCGATAAGCGGTTGAGCTTGAAGATGCGGTAATCGTATTTATCGGTACAATAGGCCAGCAGATACCAAGCGTACCATCGGTAGTTCAACGCCAGCGGCTCAACCGTCCTATGTCTTTTTTGTCCTGCGGTGTCGGTATAATCAAACTCGACTATGCGTTTATTATGAATTGCTTCTTCGATTTCACGCACATATTCGGTAATTTTTTCGCCTTCCCTAATAACGCCGAAATCAATGAATACCCGTTGTTCCTCATCGTTGTAATGCCCTGCGGTCAACAACTTTTCCAGCGTTGTATTGATTTTTTTGTTGTCATAAGCCGAACTCATACCTTTAAGTGCGGTGATGATAAAAAGATAATCTTCCATCGTGGTAATCTGCTTATTCAACTTGAAAGTGTCAAGTATTTCATATCCGCCCGATGCCCCGGTCGATGATGATATCGGAATACCAGCGACGGAGAGAGCATCTACATCGCGCACAATCGTACGGATCGATACCTCAAACCGCTCGGCGAGTTCCTTAGCCGAAACGACATTGCGGTTCAACAGATACATTGTAATTCCGATAAGGCGGTCGATTTTCAAGTATGATCACCCCGCTCCCTTTCTTATTTTAGTAATATCATTGCTTCTTTTTACATACGAAGGTACTTTCCCGACCTACAACCGTCGTTCATAGCTGCTCGACAAACTCCTGTTTTATCTGCACAATATTGGCATTATACTCCCACCCCCTTTTCCGCATCAACATCTCTGATGCAACCTGATGCCTTGACCCTCTTTCCGCTCCTATATACAAATAATCCACCGCCCCCCTGAATATATATGGATACGAAGGTGCTGACCAAGGGGGATACCATGATGGATGACAGAGAGATAGGCCAGACTCGCATGCCAAGGCTCAAAACCGGGCCGATGCGTGTGGTCGGCAAGACCAGTGAAGGCAGAATCCGGGAGCCATGGAATGCCAGACAGTGGTTAAGAGAAAAGACAGGACGGGGCGGCGATGGGCGCAACGGAAGCAGAAGTGGTAAAAAACCGCCGCCCTCTATGAACACGATCACAGTGCAGGCCGTGATCTGCGGCTTGGTGATCGTGACTGTTTTGGTGTTGAAGGCTGTGGATATTCCACAGACTACTGAGGTGCTCGCCGGCCTGGATTCGGCTCTCACCGATCAATCAGAGATTGACAAGGCGCTTGGGAAATTGAAGTTCGTCGGAGATTTCTTTGCGGACAGCACGCCTGTGTTCAGCCCTGAGGATCAGGGCTTTGTGCCGCCCATCAAGGATATGGCCATTGAAACTGGTGGGTCTGCGCAGTATGTAATCAATATCGAGGTGTATGATGCGCTGACCCCGGTGCTTGCAGCGGCCGATGGTCAGGTCTTTTATTCTGGCGAGAGCAGTGAATTTGGCACACTGATGATTCTCCGACATCAGGAAGGTTATGAGACCTGGTATGCCGGCGTGACTCCTGAAGTTAAAACTGGTCGCACGGTGCTGGCTGGCGAGCGTATTGGCTCGATCCGCAACAAAACACTCAAGTTTATGGCGTATCATGACGGCGTCGCGCTGGACCCCCGCCCTTATCTTAGAAAGCAGGGCGACTGAATGCGGATCGCTGTGATCGCCGGGTGTGAAATCCGCGCCAACTGGCTGTTTGTTGTTGTGATGTTTGTCGCGGCGCTCACCGGCTATATGACGGTTTACTTGTTATCTTTTGCGCTGGTGCTGCTGCATGAGGGTTGCCACGCCTTAGCTGCGAAGGCATTCGGATTTCCGACCCGGCAGATTGAGTTGCTGCCCTTCGGCGGGGTCGCCCGCGTAGACGGTATGTTTGAACTGAACCCCACCGCGGAGGCTGTCATTGCGGTGGCTGGCCCGACATGCAATCTGATCTTGCTGATGGCCGCTCTTTCCATCGATCGCCTCTTCCCGCTGCCTAAGGAACAACTGCGCTTCTTTGTGGATATCAATCTTGGCCTTGCCGCCTTAAACCTGCTTCCGGCGCTTCCGTTGGACGGAGGGCGGATCCTACGGGGTTTGCTTTCCAGGCATTTCGACCCGGTGCGGGTTACGCGGGGTTGTGCCATATCCGGCATTATGGTTTCGGCTGCGCTTGGCCTGCTCTTTATATGGACCGCATTGGACGGCACAATGAACCTGTCGCTGCTGTTGATGGCGGTGTTTCTTTGCTTCGCTGCCTGGCGTGAATATTCTCAGGCCCCCTGGCTTTTTTATAAGGGCATTACTGGTAAGCGGGTTAGCTTGCAACAATCGTCTGCATTGCCGGTGCGCCACTTGATTGCCCGGGCAGATATGCGTCTGGGAGACCTGGCACGGCGGTTTTCACTGGGCTATTTCCACATTGTTAACGTGGTGGACACAGACTGCCACCATTTGGGTACGCTTGATGAGGAACAGATCGTGCAGGCGTTGCTTGATCACGGGGCTGAGATAGAGCTCAAGAAAGCGATGAGAAGTATTTAACGAGCCATCATCACCTCATTCTCAGAATGTGTATATGTTGGTATAATAAGGAGCCAAGCTAAAACACCTTATGAGGCTGTCATGTTGGATATTGTTCCTTTTCAAACAGCGTATGCACAAGATGCGGCAATGATGGTGCTGGCCGGTTACCGCATTGAGCGTCAGTCAATTCCTGCCCTGCCTGTATATGAGGATGCTGAGGCGATGGTCCAGTCGATTGCGGCCCTTGCGGAAGCTACCACCGAACTGCCTGGCTTTGCGGCTATGCAGGAAGGCAGGCTTGTTGGGTTCCTGGCCGGTTACCCGATTCATGAATTCTTTAGCAGCCACAACGGCGTTTATGTGCCTCCCCACGGTCATTGCGCTGCCGGTGCGGACCGGCGGCTTATCTACCAAAGACTGTATGAAGCCGCTTCTGCAGTGTGGGTGGGGGAAAAGCGTCTGACCCACAGTCTCTCGTTTTGGGCTCACGACATCGAGGCGCAGGACACTTGGTATTGGCTGGGCTTCGGCTTGCGCTGCGTGGATGCTGTGCGCCCACTCACCGATGTGACCGGGCTTGTTGAGAACACCGGCCTCATCATCCGTAAAGCTGCGCCGGAGGAAGCGGAAGGCTTGTTCACTCTCCATACTAAGCATTGTGAGTATTATCGCAGCGCGCCGCTTTTTATGCCACATGTGGATGTGGAGAGCAACGCCGGAGAATTCAGGCGGTGGCTGGAGGAGGATGGGAACCACCTGTGGGCGGCATATGCAGGCGGTGAAGTGGTCTCCTACATGCGGGTGAGCCAGGGCTGCGGCAATTCATTTGCCACCAGGGATGCAGGCACTTATCATGTCACAGGGGCTTTCACTGCGCCGGCTGCCCGTGGAACGGGAGCCGCGTCACAGTTGCTGCAGGCAATCGTGGAATGGCTACGGGATCGAGGGCAGGAGCGGCTCACTGTGGATTATGAATCGTTTAACAACCATGGCAGCCGGTTCTGGCAGAAGCACTTCACTTCTTTTTTGTTTAGCCCAGTGCGGGTCATTGATGACAGGATCATCTGATAACGCATTTGCGAATTGCAGCGGAAGGAAAACCTTCTGCTGTCTTCCATATTCAGGAACTATTCACTGAGCGCCATCGTCAGAAATGGCAGTTCCCAAAAACAATGGAATTGTCTGATGGATCACACTATGGAGAGCAAAACGCGATGTCCATAGGGTTTGTTTTCTGTGCGTTCCAAAACAATTGTATGGAGGATGTGTGCGATGGTGATCACGGAAAGAATGCAGCAGCCTAAACCCATAAAACGGTCAAACTTCAGGAAACATGCGGGCAGGATGCTGTATTGTCTGGCCCGGTGGCTCCGCTGGTGGTTTGACGGGGTGCGTTATGCAAGCGCAATCTGCGCTACCCAATTACCCCATATCGGTGCCGCTCACAGCACACCGATGCTCCGCAGGCTTGCGAATGTAGATATGTGGCTGCAAGTGAACAAGCTCACCAACCTCCGCTTGGCGGCTGCAAAGCTAAACGGCATTGTTGTGTTGCCAGGGGAGACATTTTCTTTCTGGCGGCTGGTGGGCAAGCCCACCACCCGCAAGGGCTACCTGCCCGGCATGGTGCTTTGCGGTGGCGGTTTCCAACCCGGTGTTGGTGGCGGCCTGTGCCAGATGACCAACCTCATCTACTGGATGGCATTACACACCCCACTCACCGTAACCGAGCGCCACCGCCACAGTTATGATGTGTTCCCCGATTCCAGCCGCACCCAACCCTTCGGCAGCGGTGCCACTTGCGCTTGGAATTACCTGGATCTTCAGATTCGCAACGATACGGGTAACCCGTACCAGCTGTTGGTGTGGCTGGAGGGAGACCGGCTGGAGGGCCAGTGGCGCACCTCGGCGGAACAGCTGGAGCATTACGAAGTGTTCGATCAGGATCACCGGATCATCAGCAACCCATGGGGCGGGTATGTGCGCCATAATGAGATCTGGAGAAGGGTGCTAGATGGGGAGGGGTATGTGATCCGTGAAGAGTTTATCACAGAGAACAATGCGATGATGATGTATCAGCCATTGCTGGGCAGTTGAGTTTGCGCCTTCACCTCAAAAACTCACTCATCATGAATTTTTACTTGAAATATGTCTTGAATCCATGTATAATACCATCTGCATCAAATAACTGGGTGTGGCGCAGTTTGGTAGCGTGCTTGAATGGGGTTCAAGAGGCCGGAAGTTCGAGTCTTCTCACCCAGACCATGAAAACCCTGGAATCCATGCGGATTCCAGGATTTTCTTTTTGTTACTGAGTCAGTATTATATCTCTGGTGGTTGATATTTGATCTATTTATGTTCTAGTTGAATTGGGTTATATGAGGCGTTCCAGAGCATTGTTGTAGGAAGCGCTTTATAAGTTGCATTTTTTTGGTCCTTACCTGTTTGCTCAGATTGGCTGGGGTGATATGATAATGCATATCGTAGAGGGTTACTGCATGCGAAAAGTTGTCATCGAATCTGATCAACCCACTTTATTGTCCGGATGGCTGGCCAAGGCGTTTCCCGCGCTCTCCAGGACTGATGCTGCAGCGCTGCTCGCCGGCAAGGACATCAAGGTAAACGGGCAGCGTGTGAAGGGCAATGTCGAGCTATCACCCGGCGACGAAGTGACGCTATACCTGCCCGACCGCAAGCTGGATGGCCCGCCTCTTGAGGTGCTTTGGCATTCACCTGCTGTTGTGGTGGCGGTGAAACCGGCGGGGGTGCTCTCCAAGGCCGAAGGGGAAGCTGATATGGAGACCCACGTCTCACAATGGCTTGCTAGACAAAGGGAGCCGTCGGATGCAATGGCATGCCACCGGCTAGACAGTGGCACTGGTGGGTTGATGATCTTCGCACGCAGCGTCGTAGCTGAAACAGCTGTGCGTGAGATGATGGAGCAGGGGAAGATCCGCAAGAGCTACCGTTGCGTTGTGCGGGGCAGGCCCATGCCCGATCGTGCAGTGCTGACGGCGTGGCTGGTCAAAGATGCCGCTCGTGCAGTGGTATCCGTGCATGACAAACCCATGCCCAATGGCAGGACGGCTGTCACAGAATACACCGTGCAAAAAAGTGATGGAGACCGCTCGCTGCTCTCGGTGACACTGCACACTGGCCGTACACACCAAATCCGCGCCCACATGGCTCATCTGGGTCATCCGATCCTGGGCGATGACAAGTATGGTGACCGAGCCTTCAACCGGCAACACAAAGCCCGACGGCAGATGCTGTGGGCGTGCAAGATTGAGTTTCTGTTTTCAAAAGAGGAATGCCCGCTGCTGTCGGATTTGGCGGGTGTTGTTTTGGAGACGCATGCTCCGTTTGAAAATGAGCTTTGGATACACTAAAAATAGAGCGTGACCAGAATCAGGTTGGTGATCATCAGCAAGGCAAAAAGTGGCAAAAACACAAGCAGGAAAACATCCTGCTTTGTTGCTTTTCCAGCCTTGCTAACTGTGCGGAGTTTGATGACGATGGCGGCGATGGCGGCAGCCAGGCCGGTGCCCAAGGCGAAGTAGGCGGCGGTTTTCATGGTGTCCTCCCAATGAAAAAGCCCCCTTCCGCAGGAAACGGAAGGGGGCAGCGTTTTTTAGAAGGGGTTTTCAGACTTGTAGAGCATACTCTTGGGCTGGTTAAAGTCAATTTCCTCCACACCCAGCATCTTGAGGGCGGTGAAAAGCGCGCGGCCGATCTGCTGGAAGGCCACAGCGCCGTGGTGCGGATACCGCTTCTCAATCAGCACGTGGCGGTAGAACCGAGCCATTTCCGCGATGGCGAAAATGCCGATGCCGCCGAAGCTGCGGGTTTCGGTGGGCAGGATCTCACCATGGGCAATGTAGCTGCGGAGCTTGGCATCGGCAGTGCTCTGCAGGCGGAAGAACGTGATGTTGCCGGGCATCAGGTCGCCCTCCAGCGTGCCGCGAGAAATATCGGGCTCGCGGTCGGGCTCCAACAGCCTGTGCATGATCAACTGGTGGCGCATCTCGGGCTTGCGCACATAGCAGGCAGGCGTGTTGCCGCAATGGAAGCCCATGAACACGTCGTTCTCGGTGAAGTCGTATTTGCCCTTGATCTCTTTGTTATACATGTCATAAGGCACGGTGTTGTTGATGTCCAGCAGAGTGGCGGGCATTTCGGTGGCGCAGCTGATGATGTATTCGCTGAGTGCGCCATAAATGTCCACTTCGCAGGCGGCCGGAATCAGGCGGCTAACCAGGCGGGAGTTCACATAGCAGGGCACAAAGCCGAACTGAGTCTGGAAGGCCGGCCAGCACTTGTTGGCGAAAGCCACATACTTGGACGCGCCGATGTTCTTCTCCGCCCAATCCAGCAGCGTGAGCTCAAACTGTGCAAGTTTCGGCAGGATGCCTGGCATTTTGTTGCCGCCGCCCAGTTCTTTTTCCATGTCGGCGATCACATCTTTGATGCGGCTGTCTCCGGCGTGGTCGTTGAAACTGGCAAACATATCAAGCTCGGAGTTTTCCTGGATCTCCACACCCAGGTCATACAGCGGCTTAATCGGGGCGTTGCAGGCCAAAAAGTCGAAGGGGCGGGGGCCGAAGGTGATGATCTTCAGGCTCTTCAGACCCAGGATGATCCGGGCAACCGGCACGAAACCTGCGATCATTTGTGCGATTTCTGCGGCGTCACCCACCGGATACTCAGGGATATAGGGCTTCAGGCCGCGCAAGCCCACGTTGTAGGAGGCGTTCAGCATGCCGCAGTAGGCATCGCCGCGCCCGCCGACCAGGTTATCACCGGTTTCCTCAGCGGCTGCGGCAATCATCACCGGCGAGCCGAAGCGCTGGGCGAGAATTG
>JAEZSE010000024.1 GCA_023421955.1 Bacillota bacterium | reverse complement strand
CGTCACCCACCCCGCCGCCCCAACCCCAACCCCGGCTCATCGTAAGCCGTTATGCCACGATGCCGGAGGTTGTGGAGGCCGGAAAGGAATTCAAGTTGGAGTTTGACATCCACAACACCAGTGACACAGCGGCGGTTCGAAACATCAAGGTTTCAGTCCGGGGGGAAGGCACGGACCTGGCTCCGGTTTCGGGCAGCAACACGCTGTATGTGAAGGATTTGGCCAAATCGGCGGTCGAGACGCTCGAGTTTGCGATGAAAGCGCGGTTCGATGCCGAGCCCAAGCCTCAGAAGGTGACGATCGCCATCGAATATGAGGACAGGAACGGCGTGGCATACTCCACCAGCGACGAACTGCTTGTGTCTGTCACACAACCGATGCGCATGGAATTTGACCGTCCCAACTTCCCGGCTGAGGTGACTGCCGGGGAGACTGTGCCCCTGAGCCTCAATGTGTTCAACATGGGCAGGAGCCCGGTGCAGAACGTGCTGTGTAAAGTCTTTGGGCCGGGCCTCATCCCCGAGGGCAGCGCCTTTCTGGGCAACATGGAGGCAGGTACGGGCAAGACAGCGGAACTTTTCGTCATCGCAGGCACGCGTGACATGTCGCTGGGTGAGGGCGGCAAGATCGTCTTTGATCCGGCTGTAACCGATCAGTACGGCAACACAGCCGGCTATATCTTGGTAACCTGGGAGGATGAGTTCGGTAAACAATATGACAGGCAGGTAGAGTTGAGCACCGAGATTAAAGCCCCTGTCACACCTCCCGTCTCGGCCCCGAAAGAGCCTGAAAACCCACAGGCCGGGCAATGGGGAGCCTCGATAGCCATTGGTGCAGGCCTGGTCGCGGCGATCATCGCGGCGATGATTCTGTTCCGGCGCAGGCGTGCAAAGGAGGCGGCGGGCAGCGATGAAGTGGATTGACATGCTGCGGCTTGCCGCGATGAGCCTTCGGCGCAGGAAGCTGCGCACAGCGCTCACGGTGCTTGGAGTGGTGATCGGAACAGCCTGTATTGTCGTGATGGTTGCTCTCGGGCTGGGCAGCATGGAGCAATTTGAACAAAATGTGGCTGGAAACGCCACCCTCACCGAAATTCGCGTGATGGCCGGATATGGCCGTAGTGGCCCATCAGCTAAAAAGATCGACGACCGGGTAATCGAAGCGATCCGGGAACTGCCCGGCGCAGGGTCGGTGAGCCCCGTCATCGAAATCCCTGTTTCCATCCGCGTGGGGAAATACGAGGCTGCATATGCCACGCTGACCGGCATCGACCCGGTCGCGGTGCCCGGATTTATCTTTCAACAGGGGCAAATGTTTTCCGGCACAGAGGGCGTGCCACAGATCGCACTGGGCTACAATGCCCAGTTGTTTTTCGTGGATCCTTCGCAGGAGGAAGGAAAAGGCTTTGGTGACAAGGGCGGTGCAATTGCGGAGGAGGAGCCGGCCGGTCCGGATGTGGATTGGCTCAGCGAGCAAGCAAGGGTCACGTTCGGCGGAAAGGGCGCACCCGGAGACGGGCAGGGCCAGCCTGGCAGAACTTACCGTGGCGGGTTTAGCGGCCTCATGAAGGCGGAACAGAACGAGCGAAGCTACGGCATGTACATCAGCCTCGGTATCGCCAAGGCGATGATCAAGGATAACCTGGCTGCGGCTTCTGACATGGGCCTGGGCCTGAATACCTATACTGCTGCTCTCGTTTATGCAAAAGACCTGGATAGCGTGATGCCGCTGCTGGATGGCATTAAAGCAATGGGTTATGAGGCCTACAGCCCCACCGAATACATTGAGAGCGCCCGCGCCGAACAAACCCGCCAGCAAGGACAGCTTTCTATGATGGCAGTGATCTCGCTCATTGTGTCTGCCATCGGCATTGCCAATACGATGCTTGCCGGTATCCTGGAGCGCCGACGCGAGATCGGAGTCATGAAGGTAATCGGACTCTCCATTGCCCGCATCCGGTTGGTGTTTCTGGGTGAAGCAGCCATGATTGGCATGGTGGGCGGGCTGATGGGCCTGATTGCGAGTTTTGTGATCAGCTTCTTTGTAAACTCCAGTACCGACGAGGCCATGGTGCTGGGTATGCAATTCCAATCCGGCGTGAAGCTGGTCATACCCTGGTGGCTGGCAGTTGGAGCCGTGAGTATTTCAGTCGCAGTAGGCATGGCATCGGGTATTTATCCGGCGATCAAGGCCACGCGGATGAGCCCGTTGGAGGCGATTCGGGGGAGCTGAGTGCTGGCGGCTGGTCCAGCTTCAACCCTGCTGCTCCATTCTTTCAGATTATATGCTTTGTGTGTTTGTGTTGCAAAATTCTCCCGGTGACATATAAGTAAACTGCTTGAATAATGAGCAGGCCTAAGAACTAGAAGGAAGCCTCTCGGCACTGAAAGGCTTCCAAATTTAGCTTTTATCAGGGAATGCAGATAGTACAAATCTAGTATTGGTAGACTAACATAACATTGGTCACTTAATCATTAAGGAAACTAATGTATACTTCAGCTGTTTCATTCTCCATAAATGTATACTTTATATGATTACCCTCCACAGGGATTTCACTGCCGCTTACTTGGAAGGACCGGATCGGTTTGCGACAGCGTAGTGTAAGCGTTTGTGCCCTATTGGACACAATCGTGGCCTTAAGGTCCTTTTCGCTCCAGTTCATACGCTCAAGTTTCGCCCATGTGAAGAGCCAGATTCCTTCGATGGCGCCTTTGCCGAGAGATGCCGGCATCGCCGGCAGGAATTCCACTGTGCCAGGCGCCGAATAAACGGCCATCTCGATGAGCATCGTGGGCATCGCACCCTGCAGGTCAGTCCAATGGACGCGGTAAGGCATATGGTTTGTGTGCAGAGAGCGTGCGACGAAGCCGTGATTCATCAGCTCGTAGAGGTTAGAAACGGTTTCAGTGATGTCCTTTAAGCGGATGCCACACAGGCAACGATGGATGAGCCCATGAACTGAGTCGTCCTGACCGGCACGCTTATGGTTGGAGATCTGAATGGCTCGCGCAAGCTCCGGCGTCTCCTCCCAAGTGACCTCGCGGCCCGGCCAGAGGCCGTAGTGGTGTGACACGTGGCGGTGGTCGTAGTTCTCGTTGGAAGCGGCCCAAGCCCATTCCTTGAGGCCACCCTCCTCGTCCAGCAGGTAGCGCGGCAGCAAAGAGCGCTGCTCCTCCCAATGGACGATGTTCTCTTGCTCAATGCCCAGCTCCCCGCAGGCATTAATGAGGTTATCCAGCACCTCGCGGCAGACCATCACGTCCATCAGCGAGTTGATGTTCGTGGCGTAGACGCCCGGCAGCGTGGCATAGGAAAGCGGATCCTCGGGCGTATGCTTGGGCGGGTGCCCCATCGTCCACTGTGTAAAGGCGGTCGGCGAAGCTTCCTCCGGAGAATAGGACGGGTAGAATAACGCGTGGCCGTCCGGCCCACGGTCACAGGCATAGTCCTCGAAGAAGAGCGCGATCTCTTTCAATGCCGGCACGATACGCTTACGCAGGAATTCCTTATCTCCACTCACGAGCCAATAGTTCCATAACTCGTTGTAAATCCAGCCCAAGCAGCCCGTCCAGGCATAGTGTGGGTAGGTCTTGGAGAACTGGTACAGCAGGCCTGAGTCGTAGTCACAATGAACGGTAGCCAACAAGCCCCGCGCACCGAAGAGCTTCCTGGCGTTCGTGCGGAAGTCGTCAAACTTCGTCTCGTAGAACCGGTAGTATACGTCCATCTCGTCAAAGAGGCCGGTGTTATTGCCGGAGCTCACCTGCAGGTTTGTGTTGATGTTATGCTGGCCCCACAGTGGCGGAATGGCACCAGTGTCAATGATTGTATAGAAGCGGCCCATGTCGTAGAGCTTTTCCAACATCGTGCCATCCAGCTCGATGTCGGAGTGCGTGCGCTGCAGCAGTTCCTCGCCGGAGAGTGCGAAGTCTTCGGGGCTGCCCAGGCGGATGCGCGAGCGCTCCATGCGCGAGCCCAGGTACTCTCTATTATAGGCCAGCAGCGCATCGAAGTCAGGTTCCACCGCCATGATCTCATCCACAACAGGCCCAGCACACTCAAATGTGAAATCACCCTCGAATTTCACGGTCTTGCTGAGGATCAAAAGGCTGTCCGCACCAATGATGCGGATGCCGTTTTGGGTCTTCTCCACTTTCCCGCCGCAGCGGACAAACCGTATAACGGAGACGTACCCTTTGCGGCCGAGCTCCGGTGGATAAGCCCACTTCAGCGTGAAAAGGTCATATGCGACATCCAGCTCGTAGGAGCAGAGCTCGGGGTGAACCACGCCGCTGTGCAGGTAATCGTCAAACGAGACATTATTGGGTAGCATCAGTGTGATTTCGTTATCCAGAGCTCCCTTGGGCGCTGTGAAACGCTGCGCGATGATATCTCCCTTGTATGCGGCAATCGTCTCTCGCGCGAACGCGCCGCGGTCATTCTCCCACTGCACGGTGATCTTACCGGATAGAAGGTTCAGCCAGCGCAGGAAATTCTTCGTTTTACCAGCCTCTGGCTGCTTTACACTCAACAAAAACGCCTTGTGCGGGTGCAAGTGCATCAGAGGCATAATTGCGCCGACGCTCGTGCAGTACATGTATTCGCCAAACCCAGCCTCGATCTGCACCTTTTCCACGAGGTCAGCTGCTTCCGTAAACTTGCCCTCGAGAAGGAGCCTGCGCACCTCTGGCATGATGCCGGTCAAATCCGGCGGCTCGGGCGTTTTGGCCCACTTAGGCTCGAAGAGCGCTTCTTGAAGGAAGAAGAACACGTCGTCGTAGGGGTCGCCCATCTCGTCCACGCGCTGGAATCCATCGCCCGTCCAGAAATAATCGCAGTGCTCCTTCGCTGGATACAAGCTGCAGACATTACGCTCGGGCAACAGCTTCTTGCGATCCTCCAGCGGCATCCAAGCGTATTTGAACGGATGACTTACGACTTCAGGAATCGAAGGCATTTGTTCATCTCCCTTCAGGCATTGGTTGTCAAAAAGCCACTTCGATATTCGCCATCTCACCTTTGGCGAAGCTATAACAGATATGGTCCCCTTCAGCAGCCACATCGCTGCCGTTCACGCGAAAGGACGCACCTGGCCTGCGGCAGCGCAGAGTGAGTGTCTGGGCCTGTTTAGATAGGAGCTTGGCAGTCAATCCGTTTTTGTCCCACTTCATATGCTCGAGCTTTGCCCAAGTATAAAGCCATATACCATCCAGGGTGCCGGAATCGAGCGAACCTGGTAGCGCCGGCAGGAACTCAACGGTACCCGGCTCAGAAAACACGCACATCTCCAGAAGGATTGCAGGCATCGCTCCTTGCAGATCCGGAAAATGATGGCGGTACGGGTAATGGTTTGTGTGCAGCGTACGTCTCACGAAACCATGGTTCATCAGCTCATAAAGGTTCTGTACGGTCTCCGGCATGTCTTTGAGACGGATAGCCGAAAACAGACGGTGGATGATGCCGTGCGCGGAGTCATCCTGGTGGGCACGCTTGCGGTTGGAGATCTTGATCGCCCTGGCGAGCTCCGGTTCCTTCTCCAGTGTCACGGTGCGCCCAGGCCATAGGTCGTAGTGGTGCGAGACATGCCGGTGGTTGAAATTCTCGTCGATCGTAGGCCATGCCCACTCCTTCAAGCCGCCGTTGTCATCCAGCAGGTAAGCCGGCAGGGAATCCCGCTGCGCTTCCCAGTGCGAGATGCTTTCCTTCTCGATGTCGAGGATATTGCAGGCTGTGAGGAGGTTGTCCAGCACTTCCCGGCAGATGGCGATATCCATAACGGTGTTAATGAGAGTCGGGCAAATATTTCTGCCGGTGACTGTCTCATAACCAGGGCTCGGAGTGGGGTCTTCCGGTGAGAAAGACGGGTAGAAGACCACGCGGCCATCAGGGCCCCGGTCACATGCATAATCTTCAAAGAACAGCGCCATTTCCTTCAGCGCGGGCACCAGACGGTTCTTCAGGAATTCGCGGTCACCTGTAACAAGCCAGTAGCCCCACAGCTCGTTATAGACCCAGCCAAGGCAACCTGTCCACGCGTAATGTGGGTAGGTCCTGGAAAAGTGGTAGAAAAGGCCGGAGTCATAGTCACAATGCACGCTGGCTAGCAAGCCGCGCGCTCCGAAGAGCTTACGGGCATTGGTACGGAAGTCATCGAACTTGGTCTCATAGTACCGGAAGTAAACGTCCATCTCATCGAAAAGGCCGGTGTTGTTGCCCGCACACACCTGAAGGTTTGTATTGATGTTGTGCTGCCCCCACATCGGGGGGATATTGCCTGTATCCGTGATTTGATAAAAGCGCCCCATGTCGTAGAGCTTTTCCAGCAGCGTCGGATCAAACTCGAAATCGGAATGCGAACGCTGCAGCAGCTCTTCACCGGAAAGAGCAAAGTCATCAGGGTTGCCCAGGTGGATGCGGGAGCGTTCCATGCGTGAACCGAGATACTCACGGTTATAGGCAAGCAGTGCGTCGAAATCGGGATTGATCGCCAGGACTTCGTCCACCACTGACTTGGCGCATGCAAAGGAAAAATCCCCTTCGAACTTTACGGTCTTGCAAAGAATCATCAGGCTGTTTGCGCCGGTAATGCTGACCCCATCTTCAATGCACTCGGAGCGGCCGCCTGCGCGGACGAAACGGATGACTGATACATAACCCTTTTTGCCGTAGCCGGGGTGGTATGCCCATTTCAGTGTGACCAGATCCTCGGCGATGTCCAGTTCGTGCCTGCACAGCTCTGGATGGACCACGCCTCTTGGGAAGGCTTCGTTCGCACTTGTGTTAGGCATTCTGATCGTGATGTCCGCATCGAGTGCGCCTGCGGGTGCGGTGAAGCGCTGCACGACGACGTCCCCCTTGTATGCGACGAACATCTCGCGCTTGAAAGCACCGTGGCTGTTCTCCCACTGCACGGTGAACTTTCCATTCAGCAGATCCAGCCAGCGCAGATAGTCCTTTGTTTCGCCGTCCTGGGCTTGCCGGATGCCAAGATAGAAGGCCTTGTGCAGATGCAGCGACCGCGGGGGGATGATCGTGCCATTGTTATCCGTCAAATCAGGGCCGAAGCCTGCTTCCAGCTGCACTTTCTCCACGAGCCTGGCTGCATCGTCAAACTTTCCTTCCCGCAGGAGCCTGCGGACTTCGGGCATCACGCCGGTCAGGTCCGGCGGCTCGGGCGGATTCGCCCATTGCGGCTCGTACAGCGCCTCGTGCGTAAACGCGAGCTCTTCGTGATACGGATCGCCGAGTGCATCCACTTTCTGGAACCCATCGCCTGTCGTGAATGCGTCCTCTAAGTCCCTTGCTGGGTACAGGCTGCATACGCTCCGCTCTGGCAGAACGGCCCTGCGCTTCTCAATTGGCATCAAACCGTATTTGAGCGGGTATGAGGCTATAGTCTTTGCAAACCGAGACATCTTTATATCCTCCTGAGTATTCATCGTTTCACAACGCGTCATGCCGGCTTGTATTCAGATAAAGCTACGAGCTTATATGTCTTTCCACCTACTGCTTCGAACGCGAAGCCTATGTCCGTCTTATCTGCCGGGACAGTTTTGTTGTCACATGTCACGTTCAGCAAGTCGCCGACGATCTCTAAGCGGCCGTTGAATTGGGGCCGCACAATGGCTTCCGCGAGCTTTCCATCCTTCCATGTGAGGTCAACCTCGCGTGCTCCCCGTGCACAAAGGCCCCTGACACTGCCGTCCCTCCACGAGGTGGGCAGGGCTGGCAGGAAGTGAAGCGCGATGTGACTTTGCAGAAGGCATTCAGTGATTCCTGCAGTGACACCCATGTTGCCATCGATTTGAAACACATGGCCCAGATCCTCGTTGACGAAGGAAGCATTGAACAGGTTGCGTGAGGAGGAATTCAGGAGCATTTTTCTGATGCTGCTATCCGCCATGCCGCCATCCATGAGCCGTGCGTAGACATTAAGGTGCCATGCCAGAGGGAATGCTGTGGAGCCAGCGCCGTTCACCACGCGCAAGTCCAGCGATCTGCGGGCAGCCTGCATCAGCTCCGGCGTGTCGCGCCAGTTGATGTCACGACCGGGATAGCACGAATACAGGTGCGAAATGTGCGGCATCGCGGGCATCTGCTCGGGGTACTCCCCCTGCCATTCCAGCAACTGCCCCTTGGAGCCGGTCTTGTCTTTTGGCAGTTTTATAACCATGTCACTGAGCGTATTGGCAAGCTCCTCGTCCACCAGCAATAACCGTTGAGTCTCTATGCAGGCGGTAAAGAACTCACGCAGGATCTGATTGTCCATCGCCGGTGCCACACAGACGGGTGTATCGTATCCGTCCGGGAGAACGTAGCGGTTCTCCGGCGAAACAGATGGGCATGTCAGGAGCATCCCATCCCGCTCGATGAGGAAGTCAACATAAAAGAGCGCCATGTCACGCATCACCGGGTACATCTTCCGCAGGAAATCCAGGTCCATCGTATAAAGATAATGCTCCCAGATGTGCATTGCCAGCCAGGGCCCGCCTGTCGTCCATGGCATCGCAGCCATATACCGGTCCAACGGTGCACAGTCACCATAATAGTCCGTGTTGTGATGGCAGACCATACCGCGCATACCATACATAGTGCGGGCAGTCTGGCCGCCCTTCTCCCGCATCCTTTCTAGCAGGTCCATAAGCGGCATGTGCAGCTCAGATAGGTTGCTGGCCTCCACTGGCCAATAGTTCATCTGCAGGTTGATATTGATTGTATATTTGCTATCCCACGGAGGCATAAAATCGGCATTCCAAATTCCCTGCAGATTCATTGCCGCACTCTCCTCGCGAGATGCGGAGACAGCCAGATAGCGGCCAAACTGGAAATACAGTGCCGCCAGCGCCGGGTCGTTGTTACCCATACGTACGTTCGTTATCCTTCCATCGGTAGGAAGGTTTGGCGAGGGTCCCAAGTCCAGCACACACCGGCTCATCAGAGCCGAGAAATCCTTAATGTGCTCTTCCCTGAGCTTGTCATACCCTTCCCTTTCTGCCTCGTTCAGCAACTTCAACACCTCTGCGGCTGGGTCGCTTGCGCGGTTTGAAGTGGAGGAGGCCAGGAAAAGCATCACTTCTGAGCAATCCCGCGCTAAAAGTTCGGAGACGGGGTTGCGCAACTCACCGTCGCAGACGACCCTGACAGCCGATGCGAATGACACGTCGGATTCGTGCCCGCGCATGAGGATTGTGCTGCCTTCAGCGCGGATGGAGTCGGCGCACGTCGTGTGCCAGCCGCCACCGCTCAGGCGCAAGCCCGGTTTCCTGTCATCCATCGTCGTTTTATCCGAGATGGGGATACGGTTCAACAAAACGTCCAGGTTGATCGCCCTCGGTTTGCTGCAGGTAAACCGGATACACATGGCTTGCGCAGGGTGGCTAACAAACATCTCGCGGCGGTAACGTACGCTCGCCTGCGTGTGCTCGATGCTGAGCACGCCCGTCATAAGATCGAGGTCTGAGGAATACTCCTGCGCACCGGTGCTTTCAGGCAGCCAGCTCAGCGAGAAGGGCAGATGGCTGTTCAAAGCGAGATCCAATTCACCCAGCGGCGCATAATGACGCATGCCGCCGGGCGTGCCGATCATGTTTTGCATCAACAGTTCCTCGGCATGGAAAATATCTCCTGAGAGCACGAGCTGGCGAATTTCGGACAGTTTATCCTTCAGGGACGGGTTGTTGCGGTCTTGAAACGACCCCGACCACAACGAATCATCATTGAGTTGGATACGCTCCTGGCCTGTGTGGCCATAGACCATTGCACCAAGCCTGCCGTTGCCAAGCGGCATTGCGTCGCGCCAAACCTCGGCTGGGTTGTTGTACCTCAGGTGATATGCATGCTCCATCAAAGACACCTCACAGTTTCATAATTGGTTAGAGCCATACGGGATGCCCCTGTATTCAGACAGATAGGCATAAAAAGGATCCACTTGTTGAAATCCCCCTCCTCCAGGTCATTACCGGCAATGGATTAGCCCTCACACATCACACATTATACATGAGAAATCGATCTTCCTCTGAAGATCCTTATATCTACTGGTAAAATTGAAACCTGAGCATAATCCACTTAGTATTGCGATTCCGTCTCTCATTCTAGATTCCGCAAGGTATTTTGAAAGTGACAGATATTCATAAAGGCGTCATAAACTACGTTCAGAGGGCTATGCCCACAAATAGTAGTGTTCTGTAGCAAATTCATTTTGGGTTTTAGGTTGTTTTGCATAACAAATGTCACTAAATATGAATAATGGACAGTATAACAGCAAAGCACTAAATGATAATATATGAAATGATGAATGAGTCTAAATAAAGCAGTAGAAGTACTGACATGGAGGAGATCTATTTGAAAAAATGGTTGAATGACTTCTGGAAACAAAGATCTCTTCAGGCCTTTGCGCTTATAGGAATGACCTTTATTATTATTTTCTGCTATCTGCCCATGTTTGGCATTTTGATGGCGTTTAAAAACTACAATATCACATCAGGGGTTTGGGGTATTATCACAAGCAAGTGGGTAGGTCTTAAGTACTTTTTGCAGTTTTTTAATGACTATAAGTTTACGACACTTGTGTATAACACGCTGATCATAAGCGTTACGAAATTGCTATTCACATTCCCTTTGCCCATATTACTGGCGTTGGTTCTTAACGAAGTGAAGAGTAAGCCAATCAAACGCATTGTGCAAACCACGAGCTACCTGCCTTACTTCATCTCATGGGTAATTGTTTCGGGTTTTTGTCAGATTTTCCTCACACAGAATGGCGTGTTCAATGAGCTGGCAGTAAATCTTGGGCTAGTATCTAAGCCAATACCCTTCCTTACGAGCACTCAATGGTTTCTCCCTATCGCTGTGTTATCGGCCTGCTGGAAGGACATGGGGTGGTGGGCGATCATCTTTCTAGCCGCGATCACTGGAATCGACCCGTCGCTCTATGAAGCCGCAGAGATTGATGGTGCCAGCAGGTTGGGACGTATCAGGCACATCACACTGCCCGGGATCAGCGGAACAATCACAATCGTATTGATCTTGGCCATAGGAAATCTTTTCGGTGGAGGACTGAGTGGCTCAAACTTTGAGCAATGTTGGCTGCTTGGGAACCCCGGCAACAATGAAGCATCCGAAATCATACAGACCTATGTCATGCGAGTGGGCCTGGCCAACGGCCGATATTCCTATGCTGCTGCTGCCGGTCTTCTTCAATCCGTAATATCCGTCATATTGATTTATGCCAGCAATACGGCATCCAGAAAAGTCGCCGGGCAGAGCCTGTTCTAGTGAGGTGGAAACATGAGCACAGTGAAAAGTATCAAAACAGCAAGAGATATGAAACCCATCAAGATCCGGAAAACCGGTGAGGATCATATCATCGATATCGTCACCTATATTCTGGTGACTATTGTATTTCTCGTGTGCGCATATCCATTCCTTCTTTCCATTGTGCTGGCCCTCAACGAGGGAAAGGATTCGGCCATGGGCGGCATATACCTGTGGCCAAGGAAATTCACGCTGATAAACTTCACGACACTTCTCGAAGACTCCGCATGGATGAACGCACTATTAATAACAGTGCTGCGTACTGTACTTGGAACTGCCGTTACGGTGTTCTGCACAGCGATCGTCTCGTATGGGTTGTCACACAACGAGCTCAAGCTCCGCAAACTCTACCTAAGTCTTGTAATTTTCGCAATGTATTTTTCTGGCGGTGTAATCCCCTACTTCATGGTTCTCAGGACGTTCGGACTGATCAACAACTTCTTCGTTTACATTGTTCCTGGGGCTGTTAACCTCTTCTATGTAATCGTCGCCATATCGTTTTTCCAGAGTATCCCAAGGGAACTAGGGGAATCTGCCCGAATTGATGGAGCAAGCGAACTCCGAATCTTCCTTCAGATCATCGTCAAGGTTTCCATGCCATTACTTGCCACAATTGCAATCTTTACAGCAGTCGGCCATTGGAACAGTTGGTATGATACAGCGTTCTTCACACAGGACAAGGCTCTGCGCACGATGGGCTACATGCTAATGTCCATTATCAACCAAAACATGTCAACTGGAGTCACCAATGCCGTTTCCGCGGCTGCTATGTCACAAAACCAGACAATTACGAATCTCTCCATACAATTGGCAGCGATGATTGTCGCTGTGGTCCCCATCCTGATCGTATACCCCTATTTCCAGAAGTACTTTATCACGGGTCTCACACTCGGCTCCGTAAAGGGTTGAGCTCATAACTGAGCGCAAAGCGGCAGCTAGCACCGCTTTACGATACACATCGAATATAATCAGGAGGTATGACCATGAAAAAGACTATTGCAATCCTCTTGGCGGCCTTCATGATGCTCACAATGGTAGCATGTGGTGTAAACTCTGTTGCTCCCGCTGCAACCACATCACCCAAAACCGAATCTTCCACAGCACCGACAAAAGCCGAAGCGACACCACCTCTTGCTGAGGTAAAAACACTCAGCATCTTCATCGACCACACCTGGTATCCCACCAAAACGTTCACAGGCATCATTCCAGAGGAGATCACCAAATTGACTGGTGTGAAGCTTGACCCAACGATCGCCGTGGATGACAAGCAGCTGGGCGTCATGGTCGCATCAGGCGAGCTGCCCGACCTAGTTTACACATGGTCCATGAAGGACAGGCTGTCTAACGCCGACCTTAGTTATTGTTATGATGACCTGATTAAGCAGTATAACATTCCTTGGGATATCTCCCCCCTGCAGAGGGGCAACGCGCTTTCTCTTTCCACAGATGGCAAGGTATATTGCGTAACAAACCACTTTGCCACCACCGAAGACTGGAAGAATGCTTCGTTCGGCGTTCCGATGACGGCTTCATTGTTTTACAGGAAGGACCTATATGAACAACTCGGCAATCCCAAGCTGGACTCCCTCGACGATTTGACGAACATTTTCGCCCAAGTTAAGGAAAAATGGCCAGATGTTACACCATTTACGTTCGATTATAACTGGCGTTTCCAAGTCATGCAATGCTGGCACGGTCTCGGCAATTGGCTCTCATTTACAAAAATGGACGACGGCACCTACAAGTTCTATGCGGAAACCGATCAGTATAAGGCCATGCTAAAACTTCTAAACAGCTGGTTCCAAAAGGGTTATATGCTGGCCGACAACTTCGCTGCCACGAACACCACAGCGCTGGTCCCCTATGAATCCGGCAAAGCCTTCTCGCTGTCTTCCTGCACCCAGAACAATAACCTGAGCGAGCAAGTAGCCCTGACAAAAGTTGACCAATCCTTCATCTCCGTCGAGAGCAAGCCATTGGCCAGCTACAAGTATACGACCACGGATATTGGATGGAGCGGTTGCTTTATCACCAAAAAATGCAAAGACCCCGAAGCAGCCATCAAGTTCATGGCGTGGCAATTCACCCCTGCTGCCCAGATGTTGACACAAAACGGCCGTGAAGGTGTGGAGTACACTCTGGATTCCAATGGTATCCCGAAGTTCAGCGACGAGTGGATGGCAGCAGCTGCAGATGGCACGCAAGTCCAGAAGTATGACCCCTGGTTCTATCTGGGCGGCTCAGAGATCGCGGAATCCTTTGGCCGCTGCGCATCACTGAAGGATTATGACAAACTTTATGGGCCGCAGTATAAAGCCATCAAGGATCTTTACGAGAACTGGCCTTGGATTGCCGCTGCACAACCAAAGGTCGGAACGGACGAGAAAGATATCTTGGATTCCTTGGGCGCCAATTCCTCCACCGGAATGATCGCCAATTATGAGGCCAAGATCATCATGTCTGCCACTGACGCTGATTTCGAGGCCAACTACAGTGAGTTCGTAGCCGCTATGAAGTCCGCTGGCGTTGAGAAGCTCGATGCCTTCATGAACACAAGCATCCCGGAGGCTGAGAAGATATACAAGTAACCCGTACACATTATAGCGCACCGACCTGGATAACTTGTTCATCAAAGCATTCCGACTGCCCAATTCGGGCAGTCGGGATGCTTTCATAGTTTGCCTGTGACATAACAGGAATTGCCGGAATTTATATGTTTAGTTTCCAATACTTATATATATTGATCGGTGTTTGTGTTATAGTTACATAGCAGGTTTTCAATGAGAGGCGTGATGATGATTTTCACTTCTGTCAGGAAAATCGGTTCTTGGTTTTCCAACATGAGTCTGAAAGTAAAATTCATGCTCTTTTATGTTTTATTGGTCTTTCTGCCGATGGTCTTTTTTCTGCAATGGTATTCCCAGAAATTGATGCTTGACCGACAAGCAGAAATTCAATTTGAAAAGCAAAAACTGCTGGAGCAGTCCGTTAAAGTCTTCAGCAACCAGCTTCTGGAAACTGAGACGGTCAGCACTACATTTCAATCCAATGCCTTCCTGATCAAACTTCTTCAGAACAGGTACTTATCCTCTTCTGATGAACTATTCTCTTACCTAACAAACGTATTACCTGAGATCAGGGCCATCCCCATCTCTCACCCATCAATAGACGAAATTTTCATATACAGGTATGTAGATTCAGCCCTTAAGGACCAAAGCGTCGATTACTATATAGTTAATATCAAAGATTTTTGTTATAACAAGCAAATCCTGGAGAAGGTTAAGCAGAAAAACAATGTCTGGTTCATTGAAATGAACCCTAACTCAACGAGACATGATACCTCCTATACTGCCATATCAAGGAACCCCATAAAATCGCCTAAGCTCATTTGTTTTTCCAGGATATATGACGAGTCCTTTTCAAAGATCATCGGAATATCCGAATTGCAGGTCAATCTGGATAGCATGATAAAGTCCATGAATTTTTTCCTCTCTGACGAGTCTCTCTACATAAAAGTCGGCAATCAATATTATCCCATTACTTTTCATACAAACAGGAGTGTACAGTATGATAAGCCACAAGAATCAATTTCTACAGAAAGAAATGATGGATACGGGCTGGCCGTGACTGACCTTAGCGGAACGAATGTAGAGTTTATTTATCAATATTTGGATACAGATATCGGGAATCCCGTTTTATTCAAAAGTATGCTGATGGCTGCAGTATTGCTGATAATACCCGGTTGGCTGTTATTACTATATATCTACCACTTCACGGGCCGTCTTTCCAAATTCAGTAACCATATTAAGAAAATGCACGGGGAAAACCTATTGCAATTCAGCGGAGGGGTTAACCGTGATGAGTTCGGCATTGTCGTTGAAGAATACAATCGGATGACGCAGACAATTTCGAAGCTCATACAGTCAGTATATCAATCAGAACAACAAAAAAACGAGGCGAACTACTACGCGATGCAGTCGCAAGTAAATCCTCATTTCCTGTTTAACACTCTTGAAAATATCCGCCTCCAAGCTGAGCTGAAAGAGTTCAGTGGCGTCAGTGAAATGTTGTTCGCACTGAGCCGCTTATTACGCTACAACATATCAATGCGGCGCACGTCTACGCTCCTCAAGGAATTGGAGCATATCCAACACTATCTCTTGATTTTCCAATACAGGCAAAAAAACAAAGTAGGATATCAGATCGTCATCCCGATGGATTTTGAGGATATTGAATGTCCGTTCTGCATTCTTCAGCCTATCGTAGAGAATTGCTTCAAACATGGAATGAAGAACCAGAGCAAATCTCTCTTTGTCGAGATCACTCTTAAAAAAGAGGAATCAAACATAACTGTTGAAATTCGCGACAATGGTGCGGGGATACCGGACGATAAGCTGGAATCCATCAACCGGTCGCTTGCAGCGGACCAGGAGATCCAGATGACAGGTGAGTATGGCAGTGTAGGGGTTAAAAATGTCAACAGCCGCTTACGGATCTTTTACGGTGATAACTACGGAATCTCGTTTGCTAAAAACGAGCCACAGGGTCTGATATGTACGATGAAGCTCGGTCTTCAGGCATTGATAGACCCACAAACAACTTTGCATTTGGGCCTGTACGGCAAGCAAGTAGAATCAGAGCCAGCCACAGAGGCTAATCATGTTTCGCGTTCACGTCGTTGAGGATCATTTCCGAGTTGCAAACAAGGGTGATTATGGAATGAAGGAGGGCGATTCATGAACATCCTCGTTGTAGATGATGAGAGCATAATCGTGAAAGGTATCATCAACAAAATCGAGCAAATGGAAGGCTTTTCAGGCAGGGTGATCGGTGCCTGCTCAGGAGAGGAGGCGCTAAGCATTATGGATTACTACAAACCAAGCTTGATAATTACAGATATTGAGATGCCTGATATGAACGGCTTGGCTCTGCTTTCCATCGTGCAACAAAGAAACCTATGTACGAACTGCATCATACTGACAGCATTTGAAAACTTTAATTATGCCCGGCAAGCTGTCCATTTCCACGCATCAGAATATCTCCTTAAGCCGGTTGATTGGAAAGTTCTGGAAGGATATATATCAGACCTTTCACTCAAAATCGACGCAAACAAAGCTATGGAGCAAGTGCTGGCTGCCTACTCCGTGCACTTCAAAGAACTAGACAAGTCAGATTTGTCACTTTCCTTAAAGCGGATTTCAAAATATGTGAAGGCTAATTTCTCTAAAGATATCTCGTTGAAACAGCTCTCATCGAATTTTAACATGAGCGAGAATTCGATATGCAATATTTTCAAGAAAGAAATGGGCATCACCTATTTGGATTATATCTACAAGCTCCGTTTAAAGAGTTCAATGGAGATTCTTCTGACTGAACAAAAGCTCACGGTAAAAGAAGTTTCTGCCATGGTAGGGTATAGTTCGGAACGGCAATTTTTCCGTATGTTCAAAGGCCAGGTGGGAATGTCTCCGCAGCAGTTCCGCGAGAAGAGCCTTTACGAGCAAGTAAACTAAACATTAGCCACCCATCATTATTCTGGGTGGCTACGCTGAACAGTTAATAGATTTCTCTACCGAATATGAGTCCCTACCTAATGTCCAATGAATAACTGTGACCGGCTTCGGCATCAAACCGGACGCATTGGCCATTCATATCGTCCATATTGTATGGTACAGGCATACCGGTATCCAAGTCAGTCAATTTCGGTGTTTCAGACAGCCAGGGATTCATAACGCTGCAGGGAACGCTCCTACGGGCCCGAATGACAACGCCAGTCACGCCGGATACATCCTTCGCCGCGGAGACCTCGAACCCACCCCGCGCCAAGAAGCCGCGAAAGGCAACGGGGTAAGCGTCTGGCACGGCCGGGAACAGGTGGATACGCCCGCTACGGCTGTTCAGAAGCCGTTCGGGGACGCTCACGACCTCGCGTGCGAGCTGCCCCTCGTCTACGATTCGCTTCGCCTCTTCGTTGTAGATGCAGGCGCTGTAGTCCTTCAGAGCACCAAGCAGCCCGTATACGTTATCATCTACCTCGCAGCGCACGCAGTCCATGCTGCGGATCATGAGGTCACGGTCCTCCTGTGGGCTGTCCAGGTTAATCTCGTCAGAGATAGCGACCGTGTAGCTGGCCGTGAAGTGCCCGTGGTCACCCGCCGTCCAGCGCGGTATCGCGCCGCTGTTACCGCCCAGGATGTCGCCCATGGCCATGTGGAACCGCGGGAACGGCGGCAAGTTGTCGGCCACTTCCTTCCACCCGGCGATTTTATCACCGTCCACGCCCATCAAATCCGCGCCCTCAATGGCACAGCGCAGAATCTTGCGCACCATCGTGATGGCAGCCGTCGTGTTCGTAGCAAACTTCAAGCCGTAGGAGATGCCCCAGTTCTCCGTCTCCACAACGGGCGAGAGGTTGTAGGCTTTCCCGTCATAGCCCCGCCGCGCGAAGGCCTCGTAGAATATGGCAAGATCGCGGATGATGGGGTACGCCTGCTCGCGCAGGTATGTTTCGTCTCCCAGGTAATCCCACAGGTCCCAGATGATTTTTGCCACCTGCCCAAAGGAATCAATCGTATAGTCCAAACATTGGTTCTCGACATACCAAGGATCCGGAACCGTTGGCGGCAGGTATCCGTGCGCGATCGCCATGCCCGGCAGGCCGAACAGGTCATGGGCCTTGCCCTTCAGGGCCTCGTGCCAGTAATTACAAAGCTGCGGCCACATATACAGCGGCTCCGGGCGGTTGCGCACGATGCGGTCGGTGTCGAATATCTCATTGTAGCATGGCAGGCTGTGCCAGGAATGCGTATCGTTGTCAAAAGCAGCATAGGAGGCGCTCCCCTCGAATTTGGAAGGATCAGGCAAGCAGAACCCGCCAAGGCGGTAGGACCAGCTCGTGAAGGCGTCCGTGAGCATCGCCTCGTCCACCGCTCCCCTATCCCCACCGGGAATGACGATGCGACCCTGCTCGCGCCTGTCATAAAGATCGTCATACCACTGCTTGTTTTCCTTGACCAGCTTTTCGAAGCCCAGCGCCTCGGCCTCCAGCAGCTGCCGTTTGGCTTCGGCGAAGATATCCCCGGCTTCGTTGGCCGTGACGACCGCGACATATAGTACGGTTTCCCCAGCCTTCTTTCCGGAGACCAGGCCGGTGGCGGCGGAGCCAGGCGCGTTGCGGATGTTGCGAAAGCCGGCTTCCTGCTTATAATACTCGTTCTCGAAGCCGACACCACGGAGCTGGTTCTGATAAATCCGCATCATTTTTTCTTCGTCGGTGTGCAGAATGTTGCCTTTCTCGTCCACCTCGTGGATGGCGTACTGCGGGGTCCCCAGCCCTTTTTGGTTATCCGCCTTTTCGATGGCGACCTGCGACTCGGAAAGCAGCCCCATCATTACGTAACGGAAGCCCTCGGGGAATGTGCTCTCGGCCGGGAACCGCTGTGAGATCCAGAAAAACCGGCCGTCGCTGCCGCTCTGCGGCGGCTCGAAGGGCCCGTTGACGGCGGCGTCGGCCTCAAAGTCGTAATACTCGAACTTCCCGGAGGCGTCCGCGGGGAAGTAGGTGATCCTTCTCTGCTTTTCTGGGATGAAGTTGCCGTTCTCATCCATATAACGACGGTGTGCCTGGTCCTGGTGGCGGAAAAGCCGGAAGGCGATCCCCTTCTCCAGGTTATCATAATCGGCCTTGACGGCGATGAGGTTGCGCGTCATGCTCATCAGATACTGCAGACTCAGCTTTGCACCGCTTCCATTTTCAAGGTTGGTCCGCGTCATACCGTTCGCCATTGACTGTGTGGCGTCCGGCTGGGCTGCTCCCTCGAAATCCGGGGCCTTCGTGATGATCTGCCCCACCGTCTTCTGGCATGGGAAGGAGTAATTCTCTGACCATGCGTAATGGTCAATCCTGCCTCCCCTCTCGTCCAGCACGCCGAATTTGCAGCGCACCCTACCCCAATAAGGCATATCGTCGAATTCCTTGTTCACATCCGCATAAGCCCCGCGTAGCACCTTTTCCATCGTAAAGGGCTCGTTGCGGATGTATCTTCGGTCAAAGACATCCGTCTTCAAAAGGCTTAGCGTCAGGTTCTCAGGCTTGCCCCACACGCAGCCTTTCATCTTCGGCGTGAAGATACGCGGTGACCCGCCCATCGGGCCGTCGAAGATACCACCAGCCGTGGCGGGCGGTACCGTACGTGTGAAAGTGGCGTTCTGGGCGAGTTCCTTAAGTGGCGTTTGGGTTTCGAAAAGTTGCTTCAGGTTTTCCACGGATTTTGTTATCATACCGGTTCCCCTTTACTTGGTAATTGGATGCTAATCTGTCAAGCGTTCAATCAAAGTATAGGCTTGTGGGGAGCATGCACAACTGTCCGATTTACAGCAAAGTGACATATATTGTTGCGTCGTATTGTCATCGCGGCGTATTGTAGTTTTATGGGGCGAAGCCACATAATTTATGTACCGAATCTAGTTCTTGAAGTCCAACGAATATTTGTTTCAAATCCCATTCTGGTGAGAAAATGCAAAGAACGATCCTACACGCAGACATGAACAATTTCTATGCCTCCGTTGAGTGCCTGTACATCCAGAGAGAATGAACATGTGATTTATCCGGTGGCATATAAGTAGAGTGTCAGAATGTTGAGTAGTCCAAGTAGAAAAAAGGAGTCTATCTGTATCGATAGACTCCTTTAGGCCATATATTCTCAGGGCTTTGCGTAAACCACCTTCGACCAAGGTCCATACACCTTCGTAGTACCCTCCAGGTGATAGGCACGCACCTTGTAATAATAGGTCCTGCCAGTGGTCAGGTTGCCATTGGTGTAGTAGAGCGAGGCCGTTACCGCCACCAGCGTGTAGGTGCCGCCGGAAGATGTGCTGCGCCACAGTTCATACCGTGTCGCGCCACTCACCGCGCTCCAAGTAACCTTGATGCTGCTGGAACTGGCTCGCGCGGCTCTGATTGTGGTTGGGTATCCAATACCCGTTGTGGTGTATGCGGCAGCGGAATATGAGCTATATACCTTCGTGCTTCCCACCAACCGATAGGCTCGCACCTTGTAGTAATAGGTGATGCCAGTTGCGATGCTGGTGTTTGTAAAGCTGGTTGATGTAGCCGTGCCCACAGATGCGTAGGTACCCGTGCTGGATGTCGCGCGATACACCACATAGCCTGATGCGCCGGTAACGGCACTCCATGTCACTTTGATGCTGCTGTAGGTCACAGGTGCAGCCTTCACAGAGCTAGGGGTGCCCAGAGCAGTCCTGGCAGATGCCACGGCGGAGAAAGCGCCATACACCTTTGTGCTGCCCACCAGCCGGTAGGCGCGCACCTTGTAGTAATAAGCGGCGCCAGTGTTCACGCTGGTGTTGGTGTAGTAGGTGTAGGATGTCGTCGTTAGCAGTGCGTAGGTTCCGGTGCTGGATGTCGCGCGGTATAACTCGTAATTCGTTGCACCGCTCACGGCCGCCCATGTCACCTTGATGCTGTTGTAGGTCGCGGGTGTGGCCTTCGGTGAGGTCGGCGCGGCAGGTACTGGCCTGGCCGATACCACGGAGGAAAAGGCGCTGTAGACCTTCGTAGTTCCTGCATACGAGCGAACTTTGTAGTAATAGGTGGTGCCTGCCGTTAATCCGGTGTTTGTGAAACTGGAGCTCGTTACCGTGCCAGCCAAAGCATAGGCACCAGTACTGGATGTGGCACGGTAAACCTGGTAACCGGTGGCGCCAGGCACGGCTGTCCACGATACCTTGACACTGGAGTAGGATGCGGAAGCTGCCAATACTCCTGTTGGCGTGGTTGAGCCCCACTTGGCGTACAAGGTGACATTCCCTGACACCTTATCCATAGCGAAATCCCAAGGAGTTTGGCAAGCCGCATCTTTATACCACCCGCCGAAGGTATACCCCGCACGTACGGGGACTGCCGGAGCCGTGAGCAGCTCATCGTAGTCCGCTGGTAACACCAAAGCCGGTCTGCCGTCCTGAAAATCATAGGTAACGGTGTAGATACTCTCAAAATCCCCGCAGACGGTTACATTGGCCGCAGGAAGGATAAAGGCAGAGTCCGTAATGGGATAATCGTTACCCCCATAGGAGTATACCATAGTACCCGGTTTCAGACGCTTACCGGTATTGGGTGAAACAGTCAGGGTTACCGTGTCACCCGCAAGCCCGATGCTTGGTATGGCGGTGATGCTGCCACCGGGAATAGTGCCCGTGGTGACAGTGTACTGGGTTATGGCAGGGTAGCCATTCCATGGGTTGCTCCAGTCGGATTTACCAAAGATACGATATACGGTGAATCCTACCTTGGTGTTTGCAAACACACCGGTGCCCAATACAGGCGCATTTCCTCGGAAATATGCAGCGCCAAGGGCACCGCAGCTACTAAAAGCGCCGGCACCGATGGAAACAACACTGCCGGGGAAGGTCACACCAGTAAGGCTGGAGCAATTGGCAAACGCATAATTGCCGATGTCCGTGATCCCGCTGGATAGGCTTAACGAGTTGAGTGAGCCACAGTTGGCAAAGGAATAACTCCAAATACTGCCTATGCTTTCGGGAATCGTAATGCTGGTGAGGCTGGAGCAATACAGAAAGGTATACGGATAAATGGCGGAAATGCCATTGGAGAGGGTTACCGACGAGAGAGCATGGCAATGCCCGAACGCGCCATCACCCAGGTAGGTCACGCTGTCTGGCAGGATAATCCCAGTGAGGCTGAAGCAATCATAAAATGCCTTTGAGCCGATGTGCGTGATATTCGCGGAAAGAGAAACGCTGGTAAGGCTCATGCAGTCCTGAAAGGCGGAATCGCCTATCCTGGTGACGCTGGAAGGAATGTTGAAATCTGTGATGCCACAGAAGGAAAACGCCTCTGCTCCGATGCTGGTAACCCCCTGCCCGAGAGTCACAGACCGCAAACGCAGGCACTCCTTGAAGCAATAATTCCCGATACTGGCGACACTGCCAGGAATTGAGATACTGGAAAGCGAACCGCAGGAATAGAACGCATAATCACCGAGAGTGGAAAGACCATCGGGGAGAATTACGAAGGTCAGTTGGGAACAATTGCCAAACGCCAGGTATCCCAGACTCTTCAATCCATCTGGCAGGGTGATGCTGGTCAGGCCAGCACAATTCACAAACGCCCGCTCTCCAATATTGACCAGCCCACTGGGAAAATTGAACTCTGTGAGCCCGGCGCAGCCCACAAAGGCGGAATCGCCGATGCTGGTAACGCTGTCCGGAAGTACAAGGCGATTAAGCCCGGTGCAGTAGTAAAACGCTGCAAACCCGATACTGGTTACGCCGTCAGCAACAGTAACGCTTGTCAAACCTGATTGATCCGCAAATGCATTGGCCCCTATACTGAGCACCGACACTCCGTTGATCGATGCAGGGACGATCACATCCGATCCACCAGCCATATTATAACCGGTGATGGTTCCAGTTGCGGGGTCAAAGGAGAAGAAGCTCGCGGGCGTGACAGTATATTTTACGAGAACAACATCCGGATTCAACGTATTCTCTTCAGGAAGGACAGCGATATCTTCGAGAGCCGCAGTCACATAACCGGCCCTGGTCACCGTCAACCGGTAGCCCGCCCCACCGGGCACATCCAACAGGGTGTAGCTGCCGTCGGATTGGGTGATGGCTGAATAGGTGCTGCCGCCCGCATCGATACTGACAGCGGCACCAGCAATGGGTTTGGTGCCGTCGGTGACTTTGCCGGATACGGTGCCAAGCGGTGTGGCTGTGAATGCCGCGGAAACGGTGACGTTGGCCGCCGGCATCACGAAGCTTGTGCCTGACACGGGATGCGGAGTGCCTTGATACGTGCAGGTAAGGCTGTTTACTTTGAACCAGCGGCCTACCTCCGGCGTGATGGTGAGGTTCACCGTTTGCCCGGGTAAGGCTTCGTCAACCGACGCGAGTATGCTTCCCCCCGTCAGAGGGCCAATGGTGACGGTGTATCGGGGCACAGCTGTATAACCATACCAGGTTCCGCTCCACCCCGAAGTGCCCGAGAGGTAATAGACGGTAAATGTGGAGTTCATGGCCGTGTTGCTGAAAACATCCGTGCCCAGCACAGGGGCGTTGCCGCCGAAATACGCGGTTGTCAGGCGGGTGCAACTAGTGAACGCATTATTGCCGATCGTCGTAACACTTCCAGGGATCGTAACACTCGTCAGGTTCCAGCAGGTCGTGAACGCATTTTGCCCGATACTTGTGACGCCTATGGGGATGGTCAGGCTTGTCATCCCCTTGCACTGATAAAAGGCATAATTGCTGACACTGCTCAGGCTGCTGGGCAACACAACACCTGTAAGCTTGACGCACACTTCGAATGCACTGGCACCCAGGCTTATGAGGGTATCCGGAAGAGATACTGATGTCATGGCCTGGCAGTTGCTGAAGGCATGATCCCCAATGCTCTCCAATCCATGAGGAAGGTTGATGCCGGCCAGGCTGGTGCAGAGCCAGAACGCGTAACTTCCAATACTGCGGACACTCTGCGGCACAACGATACTGATCAGGCTCCCACAATGATCAAAGGCATAGTTTCCGATGCTTTCCACGCCAACCGGGATGGTTACCCGCTGCACGGTGCTGGAGGCAAATGCATGGTCGCCAATGCCCTTGACGGCAACGCCGCCGATGGACTCGGGGATGACCACATCGGCTCCGCCGGCAATGTTATATCCGGTAATCAATCCGGTTGAGGAATTGAAGGAAAAATACTCGGTGGGCGTGTATCTGACGATCAGCAGATCCATGCCGGATGTGACGCTGCCCGCCTGGACATCCACCCCTGGCAGACTGCCGCTGTTATGCCCTGCCGCAACCGCCTTGATCGTATAATCCGTGCCCTCCGGCACACTGGCGATGGTGTAACTGCCATCAGCAAGGGTTACGGCTGAGTAGGTGAAGCCATCGCCAGCGACAAGGCTGACGGTGGCTCCCTCCACTGGGCCCGTGCCATCCGTGACGGACCCAGTGACGCTGCCCGGCCCGAGGGCTGTAAACGTTGCCGTCAACGTCGTCGGCCCTGCCGGCATCGTAAAACTCGTTGAAGGCTTTGTGGCATCGGCAAAGCTGCCGCCGCTGGAGGATGACCAACCGGAAAACCGATGGCCGCTATTGGCAGAAGCAGTGACCGCGACCGTTTCGCCCTGCGCATAATAGCCACTCGTCTCTGTCAAAACGGTACCGCCCGAACCCGCCTGGATGGTCAGCAGACAAAGGGGGATTGTTTCCGCCATCACCGTCGTTGGCCCCTCTGGCATGGTGAATGTGGTGGAGGGGCTTGACCCGTTGCCGAAACTGCCGCCATTGGATGACGTCCAACCGGTAAACCGGTAACCATCGCTCATCGAGACGGTGATATTCACCACTGTTCCCGGCTTATAGTTGCCGCTTGCCCCGGTGGTGATGCTGCCGCCCGCGCCCGCCTGGATCGTCAGCGCGTATTCCGGAATGGCCTCGAAATCCGCTGACACCGTCACATGGGCTGAGGGCAGCGTGAAGCTGTTGTTGGCAACAGGATAATCCAATGCGCCATCACTGTATTTCAAACTGCCCGCCTTAAGGCGGTATCCGGCATCCGGTGTGACTGTGAGATGGACCGCCGACCCGGCTGTGGCAAGGGCGGTGTCCGAAGAAATACTACCTCCAGCAAGGTCTGGAGTGGTAATGCGATACCGGGGCACAGCGGTGTAGCCATGCCAGTCAGCGCTCCAGCCGGCCTTGCCTGCGGTGTAATACAGGCAGAAACCAGGTTTATTGTTTGCGAACACATCTGAATCAAATGTTGAAGGCGCGTCCCCGGTAAAACAGGCGGCCGTAAGGTTATTGTATCGAAACGCATTAAATCCGATGCTTGTCACGCTGCCGGGGATCGAAATTTCTGTCAGGCCTGTGTTGTAAAACGCGCACCAATCAATTTTCGTGACACTATCCGGTATGGAAATGCTCTTCAGGTTGTAGCAGTTCGAAAAGACGCTGTTCTCGATGGTGGTGACCCCGCTGGGAATGTTGATGCTGGCCAGGCTGAAGCAGTTCACAAACAAGCCTTTGCTGATCTTCGTAAGCGCTGGGGGAAGAGTGATGTCATTCAGGCTGGTGCATAGATAAAAGGCAGAGTCTCCTATGCTGGTAACGCTGGAAGGAATGCTCACGCTGGTCAGGTTGGAACACTCCGAAAAGGCTTGGTAACCGATGCTGGTAACTCCGTAGGGTATGACGACTGATTTCAAGGTAGTGCATTTGGCAAATGCGCCGGTACCGATGCCGGTGACTGCCACTCCTCCAATAACACCCGGGATTATTGCATGCTCCCCTCCGGCATCGTCATAGCCGGTGATGGTTCCGGTTTCAATATCGAATACGAAGGGCGCAGTCGGATATAGCATTATGTCCGGGGCAACCGTAGGTTTCCCGGCGATCACTTCCAGGCCTGTTTGGCTCCCCGCCAGGTAGCCGGTCATGCTCGCAGTAACGGTATATCCTACCCCGGCAGGCACATTGGGGAACATATAACTGCCGGTACTGTTGTCGGCCGTTATGGAGGCGATTGCATTGTTGCTGCTGTTTTTCAAAGTGATGGTGGCTCCACCGGTGACAGGGCTAAAGCCATCGGTAACCAGACCGGAGATGCTGCCTGTTTCTCCTTCGGCCAGTGAAACTGGAGGAAACAATGTAGTCATCAGCACCAGAATCAACATGAAAGCCAAAGGCTTTTCAACCCTTTTCATTGAACTCCCCTTATGCCAGATAATCAAAAAAAAAGAGATAACTAATAACTACCCCATTTCCCTACTGATTAACAATATTTTAAGTCAAATATGTGCGGCAGTAACCACCTGCTACTGTTTGACTTCAATTCTACAATATTGGGCGTGCAACTTCCAACAAATCGCCGAAATTCAAGCAAGGAACAGGTAAACACTCCCCCCATGAATTTATCCTACGGCAAAACAAGAGCGGGTAGGGATGCGGTTTGATCAAGCTTCTATGTAGGGGCCGGGCTCCAGGTTGCATGGGTGAGCAGCACACGCAGTGTTCGGCCTGCCTGTACCGGCCCAGAATTGAACTACATATATGGTGTAGCGCCACTCTATGAGGAATGGTGTGGGTTATCGCAATGCCTGATCAAAACCCTCTATCAAATCAATCACATCCTCCAGCCTAGCTGAAATACAGATGAGGCTGGCCGTGATGCCCAGCCGCTTCCCCGCTCCAGCTTCGCCACGGTCATCTCCAATTCCTCCGGGTGGGGTTTTACAGCCGGCATACCCTGTGCTCTGGTTAAAGCCCTGAAGAATATTCCGCACAGTGGCTGTCATCACTTGATTTCAATAAAAAATATCGGTATGATAGGAAATCATAAGGATGAGGTGCAACGAATGAAGATTTCCACGAAAGGCCGCTATGGTCTGAGGGCATTGCTGGATCTGGCCGTGCACACCGGCGAAGACAGCGTGACACTGGCCCAAATTGCTGACCGGCAGGAAATCTCGGTGGGTTATCTGGAGCAAATATTCTCTACCCTGCGAAAAGCCGGCGTCGTGGTGGGCACCAAGGGCCCCCAAGGCGGTTATGTGCTGGGCCAGCCAGCTAATAAAACACAGGTGCGGAAGCTGCTTGATGTATTGGAGGGTGACCTTTTCACAATCACCGAGGATCCCGTTGAGGCCGCAGATGCCGCTATCATGCAGGATGCCATCCGCGAGCATGTGTGGGACCGCATCACCGGTGCCGCCTCGCAGGCGCTGGATGGACTTACCCTCGCTGATCTGGCCGATGCCTATGAAAAGGTCAAGATGAAGGACAGTTACATATTCTATATTTAGTTAGCCAATACTGTGACAACCATTAACATCTTGAGGGAAAATTCCGTACCTTATGGTCACACTCATGCCGATGCTCTTTGGCCCTACTGGAAAGATTTTTCCCATGGACGATTGCTGCTTTAAAAGTCAGCTATGAATTTCTATTGGACAAGTGGGTAGTGGAAAGGTAAGTCCTCATGCTTGTGTGTTACAAAAAGACAAAAGCCCCCCTGCATTTGAAGAAATCCTGCAGGGGGGTGAATGGCTTTTTTGTTGCACAATTGGCCATGACCTAAATTGGCATATTCGGTTGCTTTCGGCACCGCCACCTGTTTCAGCAGGCGATGCACACACGGCCGTTTCAATTTATCAACACTGTCCGGGTGAACGAGTGCAAGAGGAGGTTGCTGGAGAAGCGGGAGATGAGCATTCGCGATATCGCCGGCATACCTAAATGTCATCTCTCGAGCAAATACTCCACCACCCCGCTTGATGATTGGCCGGGCTCCACAATTCTTAGGCAGGCTTCCTTGATAAAACCCAAGTCGTTGAGGTTATGGGCGTCGGTGGAGCAGGTCTGGTTTTCCAGGCAGAAGATCGGTGACCCCTTGGGGGAGTAAAACACCATGTGGGAAAAATCTTCGGTGGCCCTCAGGCTCATCTTGATCCCCAGCGTGCGATAGCGGATCGTCGCCGACTTGCCCGGGATCATGCTGGTAAACACATGGTCCATGTCAGTGGCTCCCACTGGTGTTTCGGTGCGGAGGTCGAAAATGGTGCCGGACACATCCACCAGCCTGCCGGTGGGCAACAGGTCGGCAGTGGCATCCATCACCTGGTTCGCGGGCACGGTTACCAAGGTGTCCTCATCACCAGAGAGTCGTACAAAGAAGGGATGCAGGCCGAACCCGAACGGCAGCGGGCCGTCACCAAGGTTCTCCACCCGATACTCCATGCGGATCCCGGCTCGGGTGAGTGTATACATCATCACAAGCCTGCTGGGGAAGGGAAAGGCTTCAAATAGCTCCGAGCCTTCTCCAATGCCGATCCATGTGGTAAGCGACGCGCTACTGACTCCGGCTTCCGGGGCATCAAACTCCCAAGGCTCATCCAAAACCAAGCCGTGTAGCTTGATGGTGTTCTGCCGTTTCACCAGCAAATGAGTTTTGCCTTGAAAGGTGTACCGGCTGTTACGCACGCGGTTGGGGGTTGGAAAAAGCACCGGCGTGCCGGGAAAACCTCGCTGAGCTAGCTGCTTCAGATTTGAGTCAATGATCTTGTGACCGCCAAACTGCAACCGGTAAAGGTTGCTTCCCATCGTGGGTGTGACGCCTACCTCGATGTCATCTGCGGGGTTGCTACTGTCGCGATACCCCAGCGTAACGCATTGGAGGCCTTCAGCAGCGCTAACATCGCAATAGAACCCTGCTTGCCCGTCCATCCATATTCTCCTTTCACGATTGCATTTTGAACAGCCGGTCCCTGTAATAGACCACCCGTTGGTCGATGTCGGCGGTCTCGATTACACCGTCGCGTAAAAATCGCTCCACCGTGTGCATGTCAGGGATGCCAGCCCGGCCGCCCACACGGGTGCACTTGATAGCCGAAACGGCGCTGGCAAACTTCGCCGTATACTCAACATCCCAGCCCTTCAACAGGCCGCACAAGAATGCGCCGTGGAAAACATCACCTGCGCCGGTAGTATCAACGGCATTTACCGGGAAAGCTGGGCAGGTGAAATAGGTGCTGCCATACACGCCCAGGCAGCCGCGCTCGCCAAACGTGAAGATCACGATTTCCGGGCCCTGCTCGCCGATGGATCGGCAATTTGTTTCATACTGGTCGTCATGAAAGACCGAATGGTAATAAAACTCCGAGGCGATAAACACATCCAGAATACCGTAATTTTCGGCAGTGGCCTGTTGGTAGTGGTCGGCGTCGATGGAGACGCGCACGCCACCGTCTCTGGCCCAGAGCGCAGCCTGCCTGGTTTCTGACGTGATGCCGTCCAGATGCAGAAATTTGCCCTGCGTCACATAATCTCGGTCGATATCCTCCAGGGTAAGCCTGCGCAGAGGCGCGCGACGGCCCACCAGGCTGCGCCCCTGCGTCTCCTCGTCGGAGATGCAGATGCAAAACGCCGTGGAGCCCTCTCTGTCTACAAGGAGACGAGAGGTGTCCACTTTGTGTCGGCGGAAATCGTCAATGCAAAAACGACCAAAGGCATCATCGCCCACCACGCCTACCACACCGGACTCCATACCCAGCCGACCCAGCGCGATCAACGCGGAGCTCACCTTGCCGCCGCCCTGCCAGCTGCATTCTTCCATCGCAGCGCCGCCGTTACGCTCGGGGAATTTCTTGGTGCGGATGAGGAAATCCATGACCGGAGAACCGATCCCGACCACGTCGATCATATCTATGCACTCCTTGAAAGTCAAGTGATTGAGAGTGGGTCAGGGCCGTAGTAGGCGGATCTTGGCGCGCACATACTCCACCATGGCCGGCTCCACGCGCATGAGTGCGCTTAGCAGGCTGCCCGGAGATTTTTCGCCGCCCACTAGCGCCTCGATCTGCCGCCAAGACTCCTGGCCAAATTCAGTGCCGATGTTGAGCTTGGTGATGCCGCGCTTCACCGCCTCGCGGATCTGCGATTCGGGGATACCGGAACCGCCGTGCAGCACCAGCGGGGTGGCGACCATGGAGCGGATTTCCTCCAGGCGCGAAAGATCAAGTTTCGGCTCGGCCACATAGTTGCCGTGGGCGCTGCCGATGGCCACCGCCAGTGAGTCCACACCGGTGCGCGCGGCGAAATCAGCGGCGGCAGAGGGCTCGGTGTAGCGGCTGGTGTTGATGAAATCGTCCAGGTTACTGGCCCGCCCCACCAGCCCCAGCTCGGCCTCTACCGTTACACCCATCGGGTGAGCCGCTCGGGCGATGGCCGTGGTGATTGCCACATTTTCCTCATAAGGCAGCGCCGAGCCGTCAATCATCACCGATGAAAACCCTGCGGCGATGGCCGCCATAATCTGATCAAAGCTGCCGCAGTGGTCGTAGTGAACGCCAACCGGCACCTTGGCTTGCCGGGCCAGGTCGATGGCGATGGCCGTGAAGGTGCTCTCCGGCACATGCTTATTACATGCCGGATAAAGCATGGCGATCACCGGCGAGCCCTCGGCTTCAGCAGCCTTCACAAGCCAGGTGATACTTTCCAGGTTGAACACGTTGAACGCGGCCACGGCGTATCCGCCGGCCTGCGCGTCTTTCAGGATTTTCGCCACATTTGCCAATGGCATGGGATGCCTCCTATTCCTTCACCTTGTTCATAAAAAAGCTCACATAGTGCGGCAACGTATCGGTGACCGCCCTGCCGATGCGGTCGATTGCCGCAGCGTCTTCGCCGCTCAGCCGCCAACCTCCGGCTCCGGCATTTTCTTCGGCCTGACTCGCCGTGCGCGCCCCCACGATGGCTGAGGTGACACCCTCGCGGCCTGTCAGCCAGTTGATGGCCACCTGGCCCTGCGTCTTACCGTACTTGCGGCCGTAGGGAAGCAGCCCTTCGGCCACTTCCAGGCACCGTTCCAAGGTGCCCGGTTGGAACAATGGCGTCCGCACCCGTCCGTCACCGGCAGGGAACGTGGCGCCGGGCTTGAACTTACCGGTGAGAAGCCCCTGAGCCAGCGGACTGTAGGCCACCACGCCGATACCCTGCTCCGAGCAGAAGGGCAACACATCTTCCTCTATGCCCCGCCACAGCAGGCTGTAGCAGGGCTGGATCACGTCAACTGTGCCGAATTGCATCGCTTCTCTTATCTGCGCCACGGTGAAGTTGGAAAGACCGATCGCGCGGATTTTGCCCTCTTTCTTGAGCTTCCCCATAGCCTCCATCGTCTCGCCAATGGGGATTTCGTCGCTGGGGTAGTGGATAAAGTAAACGTCGATGCAGTCCGCATCAAGCCGCTTCAAGCTGCCCTCGCAGGCCACAGGCACCATGTCCTTGCTCATGTTGGTCTTCCACACCTTGCTGGAGAGCAGCACATCCTGCCGCAGATCCGCGATGGCCCGGCCCACGATATCCTCCGAATGGCCCCTGCCATACAGCTCCGCCGTGTCGATGAAGTTGATGCCGCAATCCACGGCCTTGCGGATCGCCGCGATGGACTGGTCATCGTCAGCACCGCCCCAGTAGTCGCCGCCAGTCACCCAGCAACCCAAAGACACCTCTGACACGGTCAGACCGCTTTGGCCCAATTCCCGATATTCCATGCTAAACGCCTCCGCTTTACCGTTTATGGCCGGTCCAGCGCTACGCCGCCCAGATATTTGCAGGCTTCCTCCAGCACACCGGTCCAGTTGCCGTGCATACAGGCAACATGGTGGATGTAGGGGCCATAGATGAATTTCTTCTCCCACTTTACCCAGTTGTCCACCTCAAGCCACACATAGTTGCCGTTGGTCGCCGGGCCTTCCACCCCCCGGCCTTCGCCAGCAAACAGCTTGTAATCGCCACAGATGCCGTCGAAGCGCGCCACGGTGATGGGGCCGTGCTTTAGCTCCCAGTGGCCCGTAAAGCGGATGAGCTCGCGCTTTTCCGGTTGGCGGGCAAGCGATTGCGGAAATGGGCCACAGTGCCACAATAGCTCGGCATTGTCGTTGGTGGGGTGCCGCACTGTGAGGTCGGCCAGAAAGGGCAGGCCGCTGCCTAGCGTGGCGGCCTTCAGCATGCGCATCGTGACCGCGCCGCAGATGTCAGTCTCGCAGGCCGTAATGAGCCCCCGGTCGATCAAGTCGCCAAACAGAAAGCAAGGCCGGATACCGAATGATTTGCCATAGGTCACCCAGCACTCGCTGGCCATCACATTACAGCCGTATTCGGCGGCGGTGTCAGCGATGGCGAGTTCTGTGGCAGCTATTTTTTCCATCGCCTCGCCATCCATCGTGGCACAATCCATCTTGCCCCGGATGTCTTCTACGCGTTGGCGCACATCCTCCTTGCGAGAGGCCAGGAAATCGGTGATCTTTGCGACGATTTCCACGCCCTGCACTGGCACCACTTCGATGCCAAATCGCTCCAGCAGCTCGCTTTCATTCACAATCACGCTTAAAAACGGTTTAGGCCGGAGGCTGATCTGGCCTACTCGGGTGGTATGAAAGGCTTTCGCAGCCGCTGCAGACCGCAGAAAATCCAAAAATCCCTGCCGGAATGCCTCTTCCTCCGGTCTGCAATTTTCGATGTAGGTAAAGGGTACACCGTAGCGCTGCAGCGCCTTACTGCTTGCAAAGAGTCCGCATTGTGTGTCGGTTTGGCGCATGGCCCGATCGGGTGGCGGTGCGTCATCCCGTCCGCCCCACAGCAGAAAGGGTTTGCCCATCGCCTTTCCCAGCTTGCCCACCACTTCCTCAGAGCCGAAATTGCAGTGTGGCATAAACACCGCATCCACCTTAGCACGGCGGAAATGCTCCTCAACCTTCTGCACGTCTTCCAGATCCACCAGGATCCCCTCGTCGTTCAACCATTCAATGCCCACCAGTGTGACGGGCAGCCCCGCCACCAGCTCCGCCGTTTGCTCCAGTACGGCTTTCCGATTTGCGTGGGTGAAGGAGGGGTTATACATCTTCCTGCGCGTGGGCGCGATCCCCAACACGAAATTCTTCTCCGAAATCATCTTTGTGCCTCCTTTCTGGCCAAGGTCATTTAAATCATTTGAACTACATTTGATGAATGTCCTTTGTACGGCCAGCCAATGAGAGAACCGGTGCCCGACCCGACATGGGCCGGGCATCGGCTAGTTGTTGTGCAGTGTATGCAGGACTCAGTTGATCAGCTTAGCGTATTGTGCCGACCACTCGTCCTCCAACTTGGAAAGCCCCTTGTCCTCATAGTTCTTGAGCAGCGCCTTGACCATTGCCTCGATCTGGTTGCTGTCCTTGGTAAGGATGATCTTGGTGAACTCTGCAACCAGGTTCGCGGAGATTTCGGCGTTGAGAATGCCCATATCGGTGGAGGAATCAACCGACAGCGCCTTAAGATAAGTACCGTCAAACGCATACTTCATGACCATTGAGCGGTTTGCCGAGCGAACCTCTGATTCGACATTGCGCTCCCAGTTCCAGGTAGCGTCCATCATCACGTCGAATACACGCACGCCGGTCTTTTTACCGTAACCGTCAAAGTCGGCGAGTTTTGCTTCATATACGCCGTCCATCAGGTAAGGCTTGCCATCCCTGAATTCCATCGTCTGGCCTTCTACACCGTAAAAGTCTAGAATGTTACCCTCATCGCTGAGGAAGTAATCAATAAAGCGTGTAACGGCTTCCGGTTCCTTGCAGTTCTTCGTCACCTCAAAGCTCATATTGCCAGCGGTATCATAGAACCCATAGTACTGCTTCACGCCTGACGCACCCTGCGGGGCGTCGATCACGGTGTAGTACATGTCCGGGTTGATTGCTTTAAGCGCTGCGTCAGCGTTCCACAACGCCCAATAATTGCCCATAACTGTGGCGTACTTGCCGGTGCAGAAAGCCTCGTCGAACTTGGTGCGGTCGAAGGTGAAGCATTCGGGGTCGATCATGCCATTGGTATAGCACTTGTTCAAGAAAGTGAGCGCCTTGACAATCTCCGGTGACCTCAGAGACAACTCCACGCGCTTGTTGGCTGTGTTGTAATACTTGTAGCCCATGATGTTGGAGCCATAAAGGTTGGCCACTTCGCCCACTATGTTCAAGTTTGTACTGGTCATATAGAAGGCCATGGGCCACACCGGGATGCCGTTGATGGTCAGGTTGGCGTTCTTAATGCTTACCAAGTAATTGTAATACTCGTCCAGTGTGGCGAACTTCGGCGAGCCGTTGCCCTTGTAGAGGTCGTTGCGCACAACCAGGCCATCGCCACAGGTGCCGAACCCGTCGTCGCTGAACCAACTGGGCACACCGTAGAGCTTGCCATCATCGCTGCGATACACCTTCTGTGACTTTTGGGGAATTTGCTCCATGATGCCGGGGAAGTTGTACTGCGCAGCCAGGTCGTTGACAGCCACAAATGCACCGGCAGACACATACTTATCAAAAGTAGCGCCGGCACCCATGCACATTGTAGAGGGATAATCGCCGGACACCAGCATCACGTTTGCGATCTGATCCGCATCACCGCTGGGTGCGGAACACTTAAACGTCACACCGGTCTTTTCCGTCATCTTCTTCGTCACCGGATCATTGCCCCATGTGACCGGCTTCCAGGTCGCCGACATCCACATAAAGTCAACTTCCACGGTCTTCAATGCCTCGGTTGTGGGCGCCGCCGCATCAGTCTTGGCTGCCTCGGAGGTCTTCGGGGCCTCTGTGGCTACAGCGGACGGACTTGCGGAGTTTGTCGTGCAGGCTGCCAGCAGCATCATTAACGCCGCCAATACGCTCAGTAACTTCATGGTTCCATGGCTCTTCATCTTTCCATACCCCTTTCTAATTAGGTAGTTGATCCCCATTGACATACCTGCGGTTAATTTCCCGATCACCTCCAGTCTATGCGAAACCAAAGACCCACTGGTTTGAGGGCTTTCGTCCGCCCCCCGCCAGCCAGCCGGCCTTGCTCGCATGAGGGAATGTTATCCCTTCAAAGACCCAACCATGGTGCCTTGAATAAAATACTTCTGGAAAATGGAGTAAATTGACAGGATAGGCACGATGGTGATTATTACCGTAGCTGCCCGAAGTGTCGTCACATTCACCTTGAGCCTTGCAAGAAGTTCATCCTCTACGCCGCTGTTGGCGTTGGCTTGCGACAGCGCAATTACCTTGTACAGATAGGTCTGTATGGGGTGCAATTCCGGCCGGCGCGTGTTGAACATATAAGCGTCGAACCATGCGTTCCACTGATACACACCGTTGAAAATGCAGATCGTCGCGATGATCGGCATGGAGACCGGTATAATGATCTTGATGAATATTTGAAACGTATTGGCCCCGTCGATCATCGCCGACTGCTCCAATTCAGCAGGCAGCCGCTCAAAGAACGTTTTCATCAATATCATGTTCCAGATGCTGACAGCCGACGGTAGGATGTAAACCAGGAAGTTGTTAAGCAGGCCCACGTCTTTATAGAGCATGTAGACAGGAATTAGTCCTGCGTTGAATATCATGCCAAAGGCGCAGATCAGCATATACCCCTTTCGGAACATCAGATAGGGTTTCGACAAGCCGTAGCTTATAATGCCCGTTACAATCAGCGACAGAAACACTCCAAGCACCGTTCGCAATACGGTGATGCCGTATGCCAGCAGGACGGTGTTGTCGGAGAAGATATTTTCATAATTCTGCAAGGTGAAAACCCTGGGGAAGAAATAGATGCCGCCTCTCAGCGCATCCGGGCCTTCGTTGAAGGAAAGGGCCAGCGTGTTGATAAACGGGTAGATTGTCATAACGCATACCAACACCATAAAAGTGCAGTTCACAGAGGTAAAAACCCTCTCGCCAAGTGTTTTCTTTATTCTGTTCTTGCGGGCCACCGTAATGGCCGGTTTCAACTCCATTCCCATATGCTCCCTCACTCACCATAGCCCCTGGCCGAACTTGTTGGCAACCTTGTTTGCCGAGAACACCATAGCGAACCCGATCATGCTTTTAAAAAGCCCCACCGCCGTGGCATATCCGAACCGCCCCTGCGCAATGCCAGTGTCCATCACATAAATGTCAATGATATTGGCCTGGTCGAACACGATGTTGTTGCGGAAAACCAGCAATTGATCAAACCCGGCATCCAATATGGCACCCACACGCAGTATCAGCAGTGTGATAATGACCGGCAGCATTGAGGGCAGCGTAATGGTAACCACTTGCCTTAGGCGGCTGGCGCCGTCCACCTTGGCAGCCTCAAAAAGCTGCGGGTCAACGCCGGCGATGGCCGCCATATAGATGATTGTGCTCCAGCCAGTTTCCTTGGCGATATCCAGCAGGATCATGAGCGGCCAGAATATCTTCGTGCTGGCCAAATAATGTACGGGCTCCTTGATCAGCCCCAGCTCCTGCAGCACCGAGTTCAAAGATCCACCATCGCGGGCCAGAATGGAAGCCACGATGCCGTAGAGGATGACCCAGGACAGGAAATGAGGCATATAGGTGACGCCCTGGATAACTGACCGCGCGCGAAGGGAGGATATCTCGCTCACCAGCAGAGCGAAGATGATCGGCGCGGGGAAGGCAAAAACAATTTTCAGCATGCTCAATGCGACGGTGTTGCCCATGACCTGGCCGAAATAGCCGGAGTTAAAGAAGTCACGGAAGTGTTTCAAGCCCACCCATGGGCTTTCCCAGATGCCCTTGCCGGGCAGCAACTCCTTGAAGGCCAGCTGGATGCCATAAATGGGCACGAAATGGAAAAAGACGATAAACCCCATGCCGATCAGCACCATCACCTGTAGTCCGAGTTGCTTTTTCAAGATGCAGCCTGTCTGGGCAAAGCGGTGTTTTCTGGTTGTTGATACAGCCATAACGTTACCTCGCAAACAATTGAACTCAGGTTATGCGTCTTTCTTAACGAGCTGGAAGCCATCCGCCATTCAGTCACATGCCTGAGTTCAAGTTGACATTTCTTACACCCGGATTATAATTGACTTGTACAACAGGCACAAATACCGAATTGTTATATCATCATATCCATGAGTTATACATCTAATTCTTACGAGGTGGTTATGAACTCGAAAGAAGTCGAATACATCTTGGCCATCGCTAGAAGCAAGAGTATTTCGAGGGCATCAGAAGAACTCTATCTGTCGCAACCAGCACTCAGCAAATTTCTGATCAATTTGGAATCACGAATTGGCATCACGTTATTTGAGCGGCGTAACAATAAATTGTATATCACAAAGGCCGGTGAATACTTTGTTAGTTATGCCAAGGTGGTCAATGAACAGAAGCAAGCACTGGATGAAAAGATAGAGCGACTGAAGCGTACCAAGGAGAGCAGCATAAACATTGGGATCTGTTCAAATCTGACCAAATTGAGCCTGCCAAAGATTATTAACGAATTTAAAGCGATACATCCTGACAGCAATCTGGCCATCGAGGAGCAACTCGTTTGGGTAGCGGAGCGCAGCCTGCTTTCCGGTGATTTAACACTTTGCGTCACCCCGCCTCCGCAGGCTAAAAATGAACTCATCTACCAGCCCATCAAAAGAGAATATGTGCTGCTGGTACTGCCGCGCAACCACCCGCTAGCTGGTGAGGCACTAGAATCTCCCAACATGGCATACCCTTGGTTTGATCTGAAAATGCTGGCCGACACCAAGTTCGTGCTACCCCATCAGGACTCCCGTCTGCGACAATACGCCGAGGAAGCCTTTACGCAGGCGCGCATCTCGCCGCCGGTCTCACTTACCACGCTGGGATCCGGCTCTACGCTGCAGATGGTGATAGGCGGGTTGGGTGCCGGTATTACTTCGGAGCTCTTCTTGCCAGATTATGATGTTTCTGACAAGGCGCTTTTTTTCCATATTGGCAAGCCAGTTTTGAAAAAAACACTCGGCATCGCTTATCGCAAGGGTTTCGACTTACCACGCGAAGCTAGAACTTTTATTCAGTTGCTTAAACAATATAACAAGCTGGAAGCACAACCGCCTACCAACTATTCATAATCCCATAACCAGGGTTGGTTCAATTCTATCATCTCATCGCACAACTCAATAATCCTATCTGCAGGTAGTTCCGCCGATGTGTGCGGATCAAGCAGAGCTGCGTGATAGATGTGCTCCCGTTTGTGCGTCAGTGCTGCTTCCACCGCCAGAAGCTGCACGTTGATGCTGCAGCGGTTCAGTGCCGCTAGCTGTGGAGGCAGGTTGCCCATGTGGCAGGGGGTGATACCGTTACCGTCCACCAGGCAAGGCACCTCCACGATGGATTCCCGGGGCAAATTGTTGATCAGGTCATGGTTTGGCACATTGGCATTTATCTTATAAAGTGAATGGGTCTCCATTGCCTCCATGATGTGGCTGGCAAACTCGTCAGATCGCTGGTGGTGAAGCAAGGAGGCGTTTGCGGCATCTTTTGCTTTTCCCCAGTAATCGGCCCGCCATTGCTTCCAGACGGGGATTATGTTGGTGTTGATATTGAACTGCTCCAACAGCTCCGGATAACTCTGCTTAATATAGTAGGGCACATACTCGCTCATATGGTTGCTGGATTCTGTAACATAATAGCCGAATTTCTCCATGATATCGTACCGCACCATATCGTTGTGCGGTTTGGGGCGGCGGGCTGCCCGCTCCCGGATCTCTGGATAAAGATCGACACCGTTGCGGGAAATTTCCAGTAGCCACGACTGGTGATTAATGCCGGCGATTTTGGAGAGCACATCGGTACAACTCATGCCAAGGCCAGAAAGCAGATCGCTCACCAGGATCTGCACGCTGTGGCATAAGCCCACAACCTTCACACCGGTATGTGCCATCGCACCCGCGATCATACACATGGGGTTGGTATAATTCAAGATCCAGGCATCGGGGCAAAGCTCCATCACGTCGTTTGCGATGTCGATCACCGTGGGCATATTCCGAAGCCCACGGAACAACCCGCCGATACCAAGTGTGTCGGCAAAGGTTTGCTTCAAACCATATCTAAGCGGGATTAGTGAGTCTTGTAGCACATAGGGCTCGGGAGCACCCACGCTGATGGATACGAGTACATAGTTTGCCCTTGGCAAGGCCATCCGGCGATCGGTATAGGCTCGAACGGTAGCACGCCCCTCGTTGATGTTGTCGTTGAGTGTGCGAATAATGGTTTCTGACATCTCGAGGCGCTCCTCGTCTATGTCCACCAACGCAATCTCCGAGTCGCGAAGGGAGGGAGTACAAAAGCAGTCTCCTATGAGCTTTTGGGCGAAAACGGCACTGCCAGCTCCGATTAATACAATCTTAGGCATACGCATCTCACCTTCATTAATTAGACCGCTGAGCCACTGTTTATATATATAGTATAGGTGCAATGGTTATTATAGACAAATTTAAGATAACCATCAACAGAGTCAGCTGAATATCTATCTCAAGTACGTGCTAAGGTCCGTTGTGGTGCGCTGAACCTAATATAGCGGTTGATTATACAAGTATAACGAATATATATTGGAAACCACAAACAAACTGATGTAGTATACAAATTAGCTATCAAATTATTTGTAGGAGGAACCAGCTATGTTGAAGATTTCTTTTATTGGTGCCGGCAGCGGTTTTGGAAGCCGCCTGAGTCTTGACATCCTGTGCAGTCCGGTTCTGCGCGATTGCACTCTGGCTCTCTGTGACATCCATGAAGGCCGCCTGATGGAGGTCGTACAATTTGTGCAGGCAACGATCGATCGGCACAACCTGCCTACCAAGCTGATCTACTCAACCAACCGCAGGGATATCCTCAAGGATTCCAACTTTGTCATCACCGCCATTGCGGCTGGCTGCGGCTCCTACTTCGGCCATCCATTTGAGGAGGAGCTAAGCATCCCCCGTGAATATGGTATAGAGCAATCTGTGGCCGATACCTATTCCGTAGGGGCCACCTTCCGCCTGCTGCGCACTGCCCCTTCTCAGCTGGCTTTCTGCAAAGACATGGAGCAACTCTGCCCAAACGCCCTGGTGCTGAACCACACCAACCCCATGGTGGGCCTGACGATGATACACTCACTTGGCTCATCCATCAAAAACGTGGGCATCTGCCACGGCGTGCATGTGAGCTCCGATGAGCTGAATGGGTTCTTAGGAGTGAAGCGGGAAGAGGTGGCCTATCGCTGCGTTGGCATCAACCACCTGGCCTGGTTTTTGGACTATAAGCGCGTGGACACCGGCGAGAGCCTTTATCCGCTGTTGGATAAGGCCCTAGAGCGAACCGACGAAGAGGCGATGAAGTTTAAAGACAAAGAGCTTGTTCGCATCGAAATCTACAAGCAGTTCGGCGTGTTCCCTACCGAGAGCAACCACCATGACAGCGAGTATATGCCCTATTTCCGCCGCACCCCCGAGCTCATGGAGTATTACAAATTGCGCACGCGGCTGTTTAGCAGCCCCCGTCCTGCCCAGCAGGTCAACTTCCGCCCCTGGATGAAGCCGGAGGGCGGCGATCTGGTGTCTTCCAGAGAATATACCATCAGCATCATGGAAGCCATCCTGACCGACAAACCGTACCGCTTCAACGCCAACATCATGAATGACGGCCTTATTTCCAACCTGCCCAAAAAGCTGTGTGTGGAAGTGCCCGCGCTTGCTGACCGCCACGGCGTGCACGGCACCGCCCAAGGCGCTCTGCCCACTCATCTGGCCGGCCTGGATCAGGCATGCGCCACCTGTGTGCAACTAGCAGTGGAAGCCTTGCTGGAGCGCGATAAGGAAAAGGCATTCTATGCCGTGGCGCTGGATCCCAACGTGGCCGCGTTGGTCTCTCTGCCGAAGATCCGCGAAATGTTCGCGCGTATGTGGGAAGCCGAGGGCGATTGCCTGAGTTGGATGAACGATGGTGTAGTCATAGAGAAGTGCGCTGATTGATTTTCGGTGGTGGCCATATAGAGGCTTCCACCAGTGGACCTTACTCCAAAACTGATAATATATAAGACCTCCTGTTGTAAGCATTATGCCAACAGGAGGTTTTCATATGAAAGAATGGAAACCAAACAAAAGCAAAATTTAAGATACTGTCTCTAACATAACTTTCGACGAGAACACACACCTCCTACCCCATTTGAAAATAAATCTTCATTTCATATCGGAATATGAGCGATTAAGCAGTCTAGACGATACTATCTGAATCCGAAAGACGCATGACTTCACATAACTAAACACATGCAATAAGCCAACATAACCTTGCAGGGAGCGTATAGGGCTCCCTGTGTGAGTTCAAGACAGCATGACCTTTATCCCCAATTATCAGATAAAACGAACCAACCGCCGCTGACATTGGATACGGCGGCCCACCGATTTTCTAGGGGTTTATCTTCAGTTTGCGGGCGGGCATAGCGATGGCATGCCCGCCCGTTCGTTTGCTGAGAGCTACTTCACAATATAGCACTCTCGGATCTTCGTGTTGCCTTGGGTGTCCACATACACCTTGTAATCGCCAACCTCAAAGGTACCGGCTGCGTTGTTCTCAATCTGTACTGTTGCTGTGATCGTTTCCACAGAGTCATCAGAATACTGTTCCGTGACAACAATCGTCAAACTGTTCATGTTGCCTATTTGTTTTTCAACCGACGCAGTCGGTGTGGCGCTGATCAATTTGACTCTTCGCTGAGCAAACATCCATTCGATCAGTGTGCCACGCTCGGTGTCGTCAATGACATTATAAGCCATGAGCCAGACGGCGTGCGGCGCGTTGACGTAATCAGGGCCCAGTTCCGGAACGATGTTTTTCTCAACAAGGGTAAGCTTGTATTTTTTGAAGTATTGGCTGAAGTTGTTGTGGGTGGCCATTACGCCCCCGTAGGTAAAGTCGTTGACGTTACAAAAGAACCAGATCGGCAGTTTGCCAAGAGATTTGGCAGACTCCACTGTCATCCCGCCGGCGCCTGCGCAGCAGGGTGCCGCAGCCGCAAAGTATTTGGGATACCGCTGAATGAAGCTCCAGGTGCCGCCGCCACCCATTGAGGAACCGGTGATGTAGATGCGATCCGGATCGACACGGCCGTCCGCAACCATTTCGTCGATCAATGCCTTGAGGTTGTCGATCTTGGTGGCGTCCCAACTGTTGGTGGGGTATGCCGCCGGAATCATCACGTAGGAGGGATAATCCTTCTGAATTTCGGGCCAGGCGAAGTAGAGGTTGTTCTGGAAGCTCATCTGCGCGTCAAAGTTGCCGCTGCCCTGCCCGCTGCCATGGAGCAGCAGAACCAGGGGCTGGGGTTTGCTGGTATCGTCCGGGGCAAACAGTCTGACCGGGGTCGTTCCGGCCATGACGCGTGCAAACCGATCCTGAAGCTCGTTGATGACAGCGTCTTGGACGTATGTAACGTCCTCCGAGGTGTATGTCTCTCCTTTTGCGGACTTGATGTTCTTGTCCTGGTAAATCGTGTAGTTCACGATGTACTTGTAGCTGTCCGAAGCCACCCTGGAGCCGGCTACCGCACCGACGTTGTAATTCCAGTACGGCATCTCAATGATGACATACCGGCCGCTTTCCGGGGGGTTTTCAGTCTGCTTGGGGGCGGAGTTCACGTAGACTTTACTCACTGTGCGGAAGAGGGACTGGGCTGCCTCAATGTTGTTGTTATTGGGATTTCGGTTTTCCACGTAGACCCTGAATGTGTCAGGGTTGAGGGAGCTACCGTCTACGTTGATACCCATGTCGATGGCTACCGCGACAATGCGCTCATTCATGACCCAGTTGCGCGTGAGAAGGTCGAATTTGGCTTCCACCGGGTCAACGAATTCGTCTTTATCCTGGGCGAACATCCAGTCGATCAGCCGGCCGCGCTCGGTGTCGACAAGGTGCGGATACTCTTGGGCTTCGGGAAGGTCATTCCAGCCATAGTAATTGTAAGCGATCAGCCAGGCGCCGTGCTTGCCGGGAGTGTTGGCATCGCCTGGGGTGGAGTACCACATGCCCTTGTATTCCAGGATATTGTTATGCGGCAGCAAGGTGTACTTGTAGTTGCCCAAAATCGAGCCGTAATTTCTGTTCATGTTTACGGCTCCCGTGCCCTGCGAGTCACCCTGCGTAGTGAACTCCCAAATCGGCACGTCGTGAAGAGCAGTTAAGAGATCTGCATTCAGAGTGACGGCAAAAGCGGTAGAGAGCGGGGCTACCGCCGCGAACAGTTTGGGATAGCGCGCCACAAAGTTCCAGGTGGCGGTGCCACCCATGGAGTGACCGGTGATGTAGATACGGTCAGGATCCACAAGACCGTCCGCAACCATCTTGTCAATCACGCTCTTGATGTTGTCGAAACCCGCAGCAGTCGTGCAATTCGCCGGCATCAGCACGTAGGAGGGATGCTCCTGTTGTGATTCAGGCCAGGCAAAATAAGAGTTGTTCTGGAAACGGAGATGGCACTCGTTGTCGGTGCCCTGCCCTCCGCCGTGCTGCACGACGACCAGCGGCTGACGTTTGCTGACATCATCCGGCCTGAACAGCCTGTATTTGGTCGGGCTGTTCGTACCGACCTGAGCCTCACCATACTCAAAACGGTCAAGCACATCGTTGATGGTGCGACCTTGGATGTAATTGATGTCTCCGGGGTCGATCGCAGCACCGCCGACGGTGTTGAAAGCCTTGTTCTGGGTAACCGTGTAAACCTGTTTGAAGGCGATGCTGTCGTTACCAGTTGAGGCGGCGGTCGCCTGGGCGATCGGCCAGAAAACCAGTTCAACGATGACATACCGGCCAGACGCGGGGAGCTCGGCCGGCAAATCTCTCTGGAACGGATCGAGCATTTCGGGCGTGCTGCTGGCGTAGACCCTTGCAATGTTGCGGTCAGCCTCGTTAACCTTCACACCGGCAGCGTTGTTGTTCAGGCAATGGACAGTAAAAGTATCCTTGGCCAGCGAGCTGGTGGCAATCTCAGCGCCAGCGTCGAAGACTACTGCGACCACGCGCTCACGCATAATCCAGTTGATGGTCAGCAAATCGTAGGTAACGTTCGTAGGTTCGGATTCAACTGCATAAGTCGCAGGCATGAAGGAGAGCATCATCATGACAGCCATGAGAACCGCTAACAGACTTTTTTTCATTTCTTACATCCTCTCTACATTTTGATACAGGCATTGTCAATGGTGGCTGAATGGCAAAATACACCTCCTAACTTAGAGAATCAGGACCAAGCAAGAGCGGCCACGCCGATTTTACTCGACCCGTCTACACCACATCCTCCAGCATATCCTCAGAGTAGTTGAAGGCAATATTGATGATATTCCTCATTATTTCCTTTATCATAAATACATTACTACATCTTTGGCCGTAACATTACATGGAAATGACACTCATAATCCGGTCACAGGCGGGCTGAACAATAACCAAGAGACCTTAAGCAGCAATTTTCAAAGCATGGTTTACGTTAACTATTAGTATACTTATTAAAACATGCATATTCTTCCATGTCAAGCATTGTATGAATCAATTTGATTATTTTTTTGCGACAATTTTAAGCATTTTACATATATATTTTGAGATTTTAAGATTTTCACCATCGATGGTAAGTAGTTATCCTTACCTGTTTTGATCTTTTAGGGATGCCTTCTAGGTAACCGTGCAGACCTTAATCAAACCCGTTGGCAATACTAAAACCCGATTTGCTTTCGTGTGCAAACCGGGTTCTTTGACAGTTTGGAATGGGCCGCATAGAATATGAGGATATTCTATGCAGCCTGTTTGACATCTTGAAGATTCCTATATGACTACCTTAGTTTAATCATATAGTTGATATATCTGATCGTCTCTTCTGCAGCGGAAATCAGCTCGACAGACTGCTCCTCAGTCAGTTTGCCCTCTGCGACTAAATCATTTATCTGGTTGATAAAGCCGTTCAGAACTGTGATCGCTTCTGCCGATTTGTCTTCCTTCGTATTCGCCAGCAATTTCGATGCCTGATCCAGCTTGACCGTCAGAGCGTTTTTATTGCCACCATTAAGATTCAGACCTGCAACCATCTCTTTCAGGTCGCCAATCCTATTTTCGGACCTGAACTGTGCGAACATCCAATCAAAGATGTTCTTGTCTGCGTACTTTTCGTGGCTTGGGCCAAATCTGTGGAGGGCGTTTGATTGGCCGATCAGGTTGCTGTACACCTGGGCTTCGGTTTCGTGCGGCGTCCAGTCAAAGCCGTAGTATGGGAAATTGAAGGCTTGGTTGGTATCCAGAACCGTCACGTTTGCATCTTCATACAAGCCGATGCCGCCGGCGCCTGTTGAGAAATAATTCGTCCAAGTGGTACCCATGAAGTCATTCTTATGTGTATGCGCCCATATGGCAGTGTGTGTGTACTCGGGGTTCTGCCTAAGCTGTGCCTCGGTTGGCAAGTTGCCTCCTGCAAGCGGAACGATTGCCGCGAGGAACTCAGGATTGCGGTTAAAGAATCCCACTGTGTACATGCTGCCCATCGAGAAGCCGGACATGTAGATACGGTTCAGATCCACCTTGCCCTCAGCGGCCAGTTTCTTCACGTATGCAATCAGAGCCGCGTTGTTGGTCTGATTGTCCGAGTGGTTCTGCGTCGCGATGATGTGCGCGTTGTACTTGCCGGGGTTCATCAGCTGGAGCTTGGATAGCACGGCTGCGCCGTTCGCAGTTTGCATAGGCGCGAAGTAGTCCCCCGCAGAGCCGCCGCGGCCGCCGCCATGGTTGTAGATGAACAGCGGGAGAGGGCCGAGGTCTTTCCAGGACTCGTCGATCGAAACCAGGATGTCCATGCTGCCTGTGCCGCCCGGGTTCGTTTTGTCCGGGACAAACTTGTCGAGCGCCGGGTTCACTACCGATGCCTGAGTGAATCTCGGGATTATGGCAGTGCCGTCTGTCAGCTTGATCACGCGATCAGCGTTGACGCGGTAATTGAGGATCGCCGAGTATGCGTTTTGCAGGGAGCCCGAAACCATTGCGCCGGACGTATAGCCATTGGCATTCCAGAACTCAAACTCAACGATGATGTAGCGACCGCTCGCGGGCGTATTTGTTACGAGGTCGCCGGATCCCGGTGCGGGCGTTATGTAGCCAAGCGGCTTGGGCTCATTGTTTACATATACTCTGGTGATATTGCGGGAGCCGTTGAAAATCACGTCCCGGCCATTCAGCCTTGTGGTCCTGGCGGTCGCCGTGAACATGTCGGCGCTCAGGTCGGCAAGGTTTGCCGCTTTGCCTTCGCCAAGGTCGATAATGGCCGCTGTCGTGACATTTCCGACAGAGAATATGTCGTTATACACTGTGAAAGGTACAACCGTAGCGCGTGAATCAGGCTTGAATGTCACGTGGATTTTTGTGCCGCTTGCGGTGACATTCATTATTGTGTATGTGTTGCCTGTAACAGCCACTTCTGCGTCGTTAACCGTAACCTTATCCACTTCAAACCCGAACGCGGGGTTGAACGTGAAGGTCGCGTTTGCGCCATCGTTAACCCAAACATGGCCTGCCAGAGAGGTCGGACTAATGCTGCCGTTCTCACCGGATGACGTCATGATGTAGTACTGAAGACCCACATTCACGTTTGGTTCATATAGCCGCAATGACGGTGACATCTGCATCTGCTCAAGTAGTTGAGCCGCACTCGTCGTGCTCGCCGCCCTGCTCTTGGCAGTGAAGCCGTCTGGCGTACTCGTCAGGGCAAAGTTCCACTGGTTGTTCCCACCCCAAATGTACAGGGCTACTTTGCCTTCCTCTTGATCCAGAACATGCAGCAACACGCTCTGCTGGTTGCCATTGATGGATGCGTCGGTCGTGTTGATGGGCGCATGCTGTGCGTTGAAGCTGGATAGCCTTCTCAGGGGCACCTTGCCTCCGCCTGCGCCGGGAGCGTTGTTCAATAAATAGTAGCCTTTGCTTCCGCCAAGGCCGCCGGATGCCGCCGCAGTGTTTGCACCAAGGCCAAACTGCCAGATCATGTCGTCCGTCACTGCGGATGTGATCAAGCCGTTTTCATCAATCGTCACAGGCTTGGACGCCATGCCAATCTGAGTGTCGCCGGTGACGTCGCCTGGTGTCTGTATTGTCGCCTGAGCGTTAGTAAGCGCGCCGTACTCAGACACGATGAGATAGCTTCTGCCAACCTGAACATTAGCAGGGTCTACCTGCCTCCATGTGGCTATTGTTTCCGGAGCCGAAAAAGCAATTGTTCCCGGATACACGGATGTTAGCATAGTCAGCGCAAGTAATAGTAGCCCTAGTTTTTTCAACATGACACGATGCCTCCATATAACACAATTTTTTCCTCTTTTGTTCTGGAGTTGTGGTTCTCCGTTTCAACCGAGTTCCTTGCATGCAACGTGGTTAAGCGGACCGCTTTACAAAATGGGCGGTTCTTTGTAATCACCACTTCCGTTTCAATCATTCTGTATAAACCTTTTGCTGCAAGAATAGCTGGGTGATTCGAAGCATAAATAGAGATACTACGACACAGTCACTTAACCACCCCCCACATTATTGGAAGTAGTCATGATGATCTACCGCTAACCCGGTTCCAACATAATCAACAATCCTTGATGGGGATGCGGTCGAGCTGGGTGTCGGAATGGCGGCTGTCATCCGCCACGCCGTCAATGGTCTTCATCGGGCTCTCGCTGCTGGGGTTGAGCGCTTCATAGATCGACTAGTTCGGGTTCATCGTCTCGAGAGCAACCCACGTTATTGTCAGTTCTGTCCGCTAAGCGATTGATACCGGTATACATAAAGTAGCACCAAGAGAATATGGTTTACGTTAACTATTCATGTCAATATTAAAACATACAGAATCTTCCATGTCAAGTGTTGTGTGGGTTAATCTGAATATTTTTATATGGCTAATTTAAGCATTATATACAGAATGTTAGAGATCCAGCCTTCAATAGCCGGTAGGTATCCTTCACTATTTGTTATTCTTCAGATTTACAAATGCAATAATACACAACATATCAATGGTTTTTCTTCTTTTCACTCTCTGGTATTCCGTAAAGTCTCCATATCCAGCCCGTTTGCCCGCTGGCTCACATCTGTAGTGAACGGAGCTTGATTCATCCGGCAATGGCTGTGAATACGTCCGTAGCACGTTCAATATCCAGTACATGCACCTTGAACAAAAAAGAGTTGGTGAGGTATCTCAACCAACTCTTTTTGTGTGCAGGAGAATATCCGGGCTGTTACCTTTTCCCTCTGTCGTAGATTTCTCCGGATGCTTTTGGCGCCCTTGTGCTCTTGGAGAATACGATCAAGGCAAGGAGAGTGAGAATATAGGGGAAAGTTTTAAGCAGGAACGGCGGGATTGAGGCGAACACAGAGATCACCTGTGACACATTGGCGATCGTGGCCGCCAGGCCGAAGAACAGTGTGGCACCCAAAATCCCCAGCGGTTTCCATTGCCCGAAAATCAATGCTGCCAGGGCAAGGAAACCCAACCCGCTCACAGTGCCGCTGAACTGACCGGAATACGTGACCAAAATGATCGCACCGCCCAAGCCAGCGCATGCGCCGGACATCAACACGCCGAAGTAGCGCATTTTCCTCACGTTGATGCCAGCAGCCTCCGCTGCCTGCGGGTGCTCGCCGCACGCCCGGAGCCTCAGCCCAAAGGGTGTCTTGAAAAGCAAAAACCAGGAAAGCAGCAACACAAGCAGTACAACCCAGGTTGTGGCGTAACTCTGCTTGAACAACAGGTCACCCAACACCGGAATGGAACTGATGACCGGGAGATCCCCGCGCGGGAGGCTGGGAACATCGATGTTGCCGGAGCCGGTGATCTTGCGCGCCAGGAAGATCATCAAAGCGCCCGCGATCATGTTGATTGCTGTGCCGCTGATGACCTGGTTGGCATTCAAATGAATGCTGGCGAACGCATGCAGAAGTGAAAACAATATGCCGGCTACGACAGCAACCACCAAACCAATCCACACCGCAACAGAGCTTGGCATCACAGGAGCCAGCAATGTAATTGTTACTGCGCAGGCAAAAGACCCAACGACCATCAAGCCTTCCAAACCGATATTTACAATGCCGCTGCGCTCGCTGTAAAGTCCGCCAAGCGCAGTAATCAACAGCGGAATCGTGAAAGCGATGGCGTATGGAAATATTGAACTAATGATTTCCCACATTGCCCAGTGCCTCCCCTTTCGCTTTCTGTGCCTTCCTGCGACTCAGCCAATCCCATGCGCGCTCGATCAACACGCTTGTTGCCGCAAAATAGATGATCACGGCAATGATTGTGTCAGCAATATCCGGAGGCACGCTGGTTGCGGCGGACATAAAGCCTTTGCCGTTTTGAAGGATTCCAAAGAACATCGCTGCGACAGCCACACCCCACGGCGCGTTAACGCCCAATAAGGCAACGGCAATGCCGTCATACCCCTGCGAGGGCAACGAACCAATCGACATGTTGCTGGCATAGCCGCAATACTGCGCAAAGCCGGCCAAGCCAGCAAGCGCTCCAGCAATTGTCATGGAAAGCATGATGTTGCGGTTGACAGGCATCCCGGCATACTCCGCAGAATGCCGGTTGAAGCCCACTGCCTTTAGTTCATAGCCCATCACCGTGCGGTTCAGGATGAATGCAATCAGCACAATAGCACCAAGGGCAATAAAGATCCCAAGGTTCATAAACGAATCGGAGCCACCAAACAGATCGGTGAGCCACTGCACCTGCAACGAGGCGGTCATCGGGATCGTGCGGGACTCCGTTTCCAAATTGCTTTTTAAGTAAGCAGGCACGAAGTAATAAACAGCCCAGTAGGCCACCCAGTTCATCATGATCGTCGAAACAACTTCATGCACATTGAATTTTGCCTTTAGGACACCCGGAACAGCCGCCCAAAGCCCGCCGCCCAATATGGCAGCCACAAACATGATGGGAAGAACCAAAAACTTCGGCAAAGGAAGCCACAGCGCCACGCAGGTGGCGGCAAGGCCGCCAATCAGCATCTGCCCCGCGCCGCCGATGTTGAACAAGCCCGTGCGGAACGCAAACGCCACCGAAAGGCCAGTCAATACAAGCGGTATAGCAGATGCGATGGAGCCTCCAAAGCGCTGTATTGTTTTCAATCCGCCGCTGAAAAGATAGTAGAACGATGTAAACGGATCGTTTCCAATCGCAACCATCAGCACGGCGCCTGCCAGCAAGCCCAGTATCACAGCCACCAGGGAAACCATGAGCGGACGGTTCTGCAGGATCTGCTTGCGGAAGAACCACACAATCGCCGCCAATATCGTGACAAGTATGCCACAAAACACGGAGATCAAGAATCCCAAAGCGATGGCAGCCACACCCACCGCATACAAAGCGATGTGGGATAGCATGCCCTTTTTGTTAGCCTTTTGGTCTCCGCTCAAGCGTCCTTCCCCCTTCCCACACCGGTCATCATCAGACCGATTTCGTTTTCATCAGTATCCGGCACATTGACGATGCCGATTAGCTCACCGCGGCACACAACAGCCACACGATCAGCGATATTGAGGATTTCATCCAACTCCAGCGATACAAGCAGCACTGCCTTCCCTTGATCGCGCTGCTCCACAAGCCGCTTATGAATATACTCAATAGCGCCCACATCCAGGCCACGGGTTGGTTGCACAGCGACCAAAAGCTCCGGGTTCAGCTCTATTTCTCGGCCCACGATAGCCTTCTGCTGGTTGCCGCCAGACATCGACCGCGCCAACGTGGCTGTGCCTCTGCCCGCGCGCACGTCGAAGTTTTCCATGATCTCCTGCGCGTGCTTGTGAATCGCATCACGGTTGATGAGGCCTCGCCGGGAATAAGGCTCACGATCGTAGACTTCGAGCAGCATGTTTTCTTCCACGGTATAGTCAAGAATCAGGCCGTGCTTATGCCTGTCTTCCGGGATATGGGCCATGCCGGAGCGGATACGGCCGCGGATCGGCTCCCTCGTGATGTCGAGGCCCAACAGCGAGATCTTTCCGGATTCCGGCTTTTTGAGGCCTGTAATGGCTTCCACCAGTTCTGTCTGTCCGTTGCCTTCCACGCCTGCTATTGCCAATATTTCACCGGCGCGCACATCCACGGAAAAATCCTTGAGGCCCAACACCTTGCGGACGCTCATGACAGAAAGGTGCTCCACCTTCAAAACCGTATTGCCGGGCTGGTAGGGCTTTTTGTCCACCACGAAGAAGATTTCCCGGCCCACCATCATGCGCGCCATCTCAGCTTCCGAAGTGTCCGCCACATTCACAGTGCCCACAAGTTTGCCGCGGCGCAGCACCGTGCAGCGGTCCGCGATGGCTTTGATCTCCTTCAATTTGTGTGTGATGAGGATGATGGACTTCCCTTCGGCTTTCAAATTCCTGAGGATACCCATCAGGCCCTGCACTTCCTGAGGCGTCAGAACTGCAGTTGGTTCATCGAAGATCAGCACCTCAGCATCGCGGTAGAGCATCTTCAAAATCTCCACGCGCTGCTGCATCCCCACTGAGATGTCTTCAATCCGGGCGTCCGGGTCCACCTCCAGGCCATACTTCTCAGAAATTTCCTTTACTCGCTTGGATGCGGACCGAATGTCTGTGACCAAGCCTTTCATCGGCTCGTGGCCCAGAATGATGTTCTCCGTAACGGTGAAATTATGCACAAGTTTAAAATGCTGGTGAACCATGCCAATCCCCATCGCGTTGGCCACATTGGGATTGGCGATCTTCACTTCCTGCCCGCGCACCACCACCTGGCCGCCGTCGGCATCGTACATTCCGAAAAGAATGCCCATTAGCGTGGATTTCCCCGCGCCGTTCTCACCTAGCAGCGCATGGATCTCACCCTGGCGCAGCTCCAATGTGATATCATCATTGGCAACAACGCCGGGGAATTCCTTGCGGATGTGGCGCATTTCCACGACATGCTCCATCGGCCCGCCCCCCTTGACTCTGTTATAACAGATAAGATTATATCATTGATAAATTATAATCGGAATATCACAAGCACTAGAGAATTGCCCAAATAATAAGAGGCTTCCCGTGGAAGCGGGAAGCCTCTTTAGCACTTCGGTTATTTCCCTTCGGGCTCAATGAGGCCGTCAGCCTTGTCTGCGACCGCGATCTTGCCGGCCTTGAGGTCTGCAAAGATCTGCGCAACCTTATCGGTGACTTCCTTGCTGAGATTCGGGTTTGTGGCGGGGATGCCGATGCCGTCGTTGGCAGCATCCATCACGATGGACTGGCCGCCGGGGAACTTGCCATCGACGTTGGCCTTCACCATCGCATAGGTGGCGGCCTTGACACCCTTCATTGCGGACGTGATGATAACGGACTTCGTCTTCGCATCATCCCACAGGCCATCTTTATACTGGTCGCCATCCACGCCGACGATCCAGACTTCCTGACCCGCCTTGGCGCGTGTCATTGCCTCATTGATGGCGCCCACGCCCACACCGCCGGCGGCGCAGAAGATGGCCTTGCAGCCAGCGTCGAACATTGAGGCGGCCAGTTGCTGCCCACCGGCCACGTTGTTGAACGTGCCTTCATAGACAACATGCTCAGGCTTCATGAAGCACTTCGTGCCGAGATTGTCTGCGGCATACTTGACGCCCTGCTGGAAGCCCCAGTTGAATTTCTGCACAGCGGGGATCCTCATTCCACCGATGAAGCCGATCTCCCCTTCCTTGAGCTGCATCGCTGTGGCAACGCCAGCGAGGAAGCCGGACTGGTGCTCCGCAAAGGTGACGACCACGGTGTTCGGGCCTACCTTCGGGTCTTCACCTTTGTCATTTGCAGGTGTATAGTCAATGCAAACGAACTTGGCGTTCTTGTCATCCTTGTATTTCTCCTGCAGATCATACACAGCAGCTGCAAATTTGAAACCCGGCAACACCATGAACTTGTAACCGGTGTCATACAGGTTGGTCATCTGCTTGATATAGTCCGCTTTGGTGGGCTGCGTGGCGCCCGGGTTCAGATATTTGGGCTCAAATTTGAACTCTTTGCCTGCCTGATCCAGGCCTTCCCACACGCCCTGGTTGAAGGACTTGTCGTCGATTGTGCCTGCATCGGTGACCATGCCATACTTCAGGCCTCCGCCAGCCTGGCACCCCGCGATGAACGCGGTCGCCATGAGCATGATGGCAATTACTGCCGCGAGCTTTCTCATGGGTCTCCTCCTCTTGTGGCGTTTTGCACGCCAAATACATGATGATTATATATTTATTGCCAGTAGTTTGCAATAAGCTAGAGACAAATATTCATTCAATGCATACACCCATATAGTGCCTGAGCAAAACCAAACATACAACATATTGGATCAATATGACAAAACCGTGGAAAAATGCCGTGGAGAATAGTATACTGATGAATAGTTCAGCGCGCATCATTGGGCAGCTGGCTATAAAAAGGAGGATTTGCTCCATGATTACATCCAAGACTATCGCAAAGATGATTGACCATGCCATTCTCAAGCCAGAGCTAGACCTCAAAGCAGTCCGCCAGGGCTGCGAAATTGCCCGCAAATATGAAACCGCTTCGGTCTGTGTGAGGCCGGCAGACCTGCCGGTTGCCGCAGAGATCCTCGCCGGCTCAACAGTTAAGCTTTGCACGGTGATCGGCTTTCCCCACGGCTCCAACGCCACCGCGGTAAAGGTGTTTGAGTCGGAGCAGGCGATGGATTGCGGCGCAACAGAGCTGGATATGGTTCTCAACATCGGCAGGCTGATTTCAGGCCAATATGACTATGTGGGGGCGGACATCAAGGCTGTCGTGGAAGCGGCGCACAAACGTGGGGCAATCGTAAAGGTCATCTTCGAAAATGCTTATCTCACCGATGAACAAAAAGTGCAAGCTTGTATTCTGAGTGAAAAAGCAGGAGCGGACTTCATCAAGACATCAACAGGTTTCGCTTCTTCCGGGGCGACTATCGGGGACTTGAAGCTCATGCGGGCTTCCTGCTCCGGGATGGTGCAGCTGAAGGCCGCAGGTGGTGTGCGCACGCTGGATCATGTGCTTGCATGCCGCGCCGTGGGTTGTGTTCGGTGCGGGGCTTCTGCCACCGTTGCCATCATGGAGGAGGCAATGCTCCGCGAGGCGGACGGAAGACTTGCCGAAATCGACGCGGGCTCAGCCCAGTTGGGTGAAGGATACTGAGATGGCAAAACTCTATTTCCGTTATGCGGTCATGAACGCCGGAAAATCAACGCAGTTGCTGCAGATCGCCTACGATTACGAGAAGAATAACAACAAACGCGTTCTGGTCATCAAACCGAATAATGACACCAAAGAGGGCTGGTATGTCATCAGCCGTCTGGAGAACGGCCAGATCAAGCGGCGGTGTGATTTCCTCATCGACATCAATGGCGGGCCGGGGTGGCTCTATTCTGCAGCGGAAGCGGAAACGAAAAAGAAGGCTGTCTCCATTATCTTGATTGATGAAGCGCAATTCATGAGCCGCGACAACGTGTGGGACTTATGCCGGATCGTCACCTACCTGGATATCCCTGTGATCTGCTTTGGCCTCAAAGTGGATGCCTTCGGCAATCCGTTTGAAGGAAGTTCTCATCTATTTGCACTAGCGCAAGACATCGAGGAAGTCACAACCAGGGCGATTTGCCGGTTGAGCAAAAAGCCAAGAAAGGCTACGATACACCTGCGCATTGTCAATGGTAAGCCAATGTTTGCCGGGGAGCAGGTGGCCATCGAAAACAATGATGATATCCGGTATCTGCCGGTTTGCTTACCGGTATACCTTCAGCTGAAAGATGGCCTGATCATGCTGGAAACGAGTGCAAAGGCTGAAGCTTCGACCGAATTTAGTAGCAATGATCCTGAGATATCAGCCATCAGTTGATGCGGCAAGACAATCACACAACCAAATCAAAACCAAGCTAATCGACAATGAAGTATCAGCGATAAAGCGGAAGCCTTTCAGCATTGAAAGGCTTCCTTAACGTTTATGTTCTCAGGGCTTGGCATACCAACATAACCCCGCTACTTCACAACCGGCACTGACCACAAGAATATCTCTTTTGATGAGCTCCGTAAAGCGAAGGCTACTCCGGATGGAGCAGCCTTCTTTTTCCCTTTGGAACTAATTGGTCTTCCAGTTTGCAAACAGTTCCTTGTTTTTTGCCAAGAAATCTGCAGAAATGGTGATCGTGGTACCGTCATCTTTCTTATCTTCCGACAAGATTGGTACTGGATTGCAGCCGTTCTTCTGCTTTTCAACCTGACTGATCTTGAATTGGTTGCCGCAATTCTGACAGACAAGCCGGTCGCCGACCTGTTTATAGTACCCTCTCCCGGAATCAAAGCAAACCTGGCACGTATTGAGTGCAGTCCGGATCGTGTCATCCGGCGCCCTCACGGCGATGATCTCCATTTTGACCTTCCCGGATTCATAAGGGATGAACGTTGCTTGATCTGTGATCTCATCCTTTTTGATCACGATGTCCCCGCCGTCTTTGGAAGCAACAGAAGAAGGAGCAACTGTCGAGGATTTGTCTGTGGCTGCATTGGTACAGGCAACAAGCGTCGCGGTTAAAAACAAGCAAACGAACATAGTAGCAATAGTGCGATATGTAGTCTTCCTATACAAAGCCAATGACCTCCTGATCTCTTTGGCACGAAGTATACGGAACACTTGTGTAGAACATATGAAGATTTTCAAGATACCACAAAATGATCCTCGCGATTATTATGCCAATGGCAGTGATACTGTGAATGTACTCCCCTCATTTGGCTTGCTTTCCACAGAAATACTGCCATGATGGGCGTCAACGATTGATTTGGCGATGGTAAGCCCGATCCCAGACCCCCCTGTCAGTCTGCTTCGAGACTTATCTGTGCGATAAAAGCGCTCGAAGATATAGGGCAAATCTTCCTCCGAAATGCCAAGTCCTGTATCCCGGATGGTAACAGATGCTTCCCCGGTGCCGCTCATATCAATGCTGACAGTCCCTCCGGCAGCAGTGTATTTGAGCGCATTGGACAAAAGGTTGATGAATACCTGGCTGATTTTGTCTTCATCGGCATCGATCCACAGTTCCCGCGGTGAGAACTCAAGCGTCAGTCCTTTTTTCCTAAACTGGCCTTCAAAGTTCATGGCAATCCGCTTCAACAGGTTCGACAGGTCAAAATGTTTTTTATCCAGAACCAGGTTCTCCCCTTCATACCGGGTCAGTTTCTCCAGATCGCCTACCAGCTTGGAGATCCGCAGCGTTTCCTCATGGCAGCTGGTCAGCCGGGCTTGATCTGGCTTCCAAATGCCGTCAATCATAGCTTCCAGATGGCTTTGGATTGTGGCCAGAGGTGTCCTCAACTCGTGGGCAACGTCTGCAGTCAACCGTTTTCGCAGCTGTTCCTGCCGGTCCAATGTTTCTGCAAGGCTATTGATCGTGGCCGTAAGCTCAATTATTTCCTTTGTGCCAGATGGCTCCTCCACCCTGTCGTCATAATCACCTTTGGCAATCTGCCGCGCTGTGCCAATCACGCGGTTGATGGGTTTTGTCAGGCGCTGCGCCATGTAGACACCAAATGCCATGGAAACGGCGGCAGCCAGAAGGGCTGACCAAAGCAGAAGCTGGTTGATCGTGCCAAGAAACTGGATTTCGTTATCATTGTAAAAATACGGCCCATAATAACCGAATTTGACATTACCAACCACCTGATTGTTGGAAACCAATGGGTATTCCTTCTCCGTATAACCGCCCTTGAAAGCGGGCGCATAACCTTCCATGTTCCGGGCCATGTGCTCAATAATGTCCGTACACATTCCGCCGTTGTGCACCCTGGCATCCCAAATGGTAGCGCCATTATGATCATAAACTGTGACGATCAGCCCCTCCCCTAGCGTGTTGACGCCAATCGTTTCGATGCCATTTAAATCCCATTTGCCGCCCCAGTCACTGTATCTGCTTGCAATCAATTTCGCAGTATCACTGATCAATTTGTCTTGCTGACCAACCACATACTCCTTGAACCTGTTTTCAAGCAGGATATTGATCATCAGGCTGACGATCAACAGCATCATTAATGTTACAGCAAGAAACGCCGCGGCGAGCTTGACCCTTAGGCTAAGTTTCATCATATTCACCACCAAACTTATACCCAACCCCATAAACTGTAATTACGTATTTGGGAGTTTTCGGGTTGTCCTCCAGTTTCTGCCTGATGTTTTTGATATGGGTATCCACAGCCCGCTCAAACCCTTGATATTCGTCATCACCAAGAGCCAATGTGATCAATTCATCCCTGGTAAAAACCTTTAAAGGGTACTTCACCATGGTCATAAATAGATTGAATTCATTGGGTGTCAGTGCGACCAGTTCCCCACGCTTGCGGACCTCATGCTTCTGGCTGTCGATCATGAGCTCCCCGTTGTTGTATGTAATGGAAGAGGCTACCGGAACTGCCTCGTTGGTCACCCTTCGCAATACAGCATCCACCCTGGCCAGCAATTGCCTGAGACTAAAGGGCTTGGTGACATAATCATCCGCGCCGATCTCCAGGCCCTGCACAATATTCGTGTCCTCCACCTTGGCCGACAGCATAATAACCGGCACCCTCGACTTCCGGCGGATCGTGCGGCAGACATCCTCGCCCGACATGTCCGGCAGCATTAGGTCCAGTATGACCAACACAGGGTTGGCCCGATCGAACAGTTCTAGTGCTTCTTTGCCGGTGCATGCTGAAACCACCCGGTAGCCAGCGTGCTGCAGGTAAGACTGTATCACCTCGATGATCTTCTCCTCATCATCTACAACCAGGATGGTTTTGGGCTGCTGCATCTCCGCATTCCTTTCAGGAAATGGCATAAGGGCGGAATTGCACCGCCCTTACCATACATAGCTATTTTACCTCGTAGCCCTGGTCCTCAATTGTTGCCTTTATGGTATCTAGTGTTACTTTGTCGGGGTCAAAGTCTATCGCAACCTTCTTACCCTTCAGGTCAACGGAAACGCCGCTCACGCCATTCAACACACCCACAACCTTCTTGATCCTGTTTTCGCAGTGGCTGCAAGACATGCCCTCCACAATTAGTACACTTGCTTGGATTGCCATATCATTTCCTCCAGTCTATTTTAAATCATAGGGCTTCAGCAACACGTCGATGTCACTGCCGTCCACATCCTTCATTGTCTTGAATATCCAGCCCTCAATATTCTGCACGTCCACGCCGATGTCTGCAAGGGGTTTTGCGGCGATCACAAATACGATGTCCTTGTCATTGGTCTTGTAGTCCTTGCCCCACTCGAACTTACCTTTCAGGAGCTTGATGCCGTAATGGTCCAGCAGTTGGTGGTAGGAAAGCACTTTACGGTCAAACTTCACAGACTCATACAGCGAGTCCTTCACATTGTCTTTCATACCGCTGCCCTTGCCGTAGTCGGCGGTCAGCAGCAGCTTCTCACCATCCACACGGTAGCCGTCGCCCAGTTTGCTCACATCCAAGCCTGCATCGGTGAAGGGCTTCAGAGCTGTTTCCATCACGATGTCCTCGCTGCCGGTCAGGTCATAGTCATGGCTGATTTTCAGAGTAGCAGCGCTGTCCACAGAAAGGTAGTAGTAGTGGTCTGTAGTCGTGTTGTCCTTCACAAGGTCAGGGAATGCCTTCGTGATGGCTTCGAAGGAACCGGGGCTATACTTCAAAACCACGTCGGCTGCGGCGCAGCCAGCCAGCAACAAAGCGGCCAGAACAAGGCTTGCAAGGATCAGAGTTGTTTTCTTCATGATAGATTCCTCCAATTGTTTATTCTTCTTAGTGTTTCTTGATCTTGAAACGCCTGAGGCGCAGCGCATTGGTTACTACGGACACAGAGCTCAGGGCCATCGCGGCGCCTGCGTAGATCGGGTTCAGAAGCGGTCCGCCAAGAGCGTAGATCAAGCCTGCGGCCAGCGGAATGCCCGCCAGGTTGTAGACAAACGCCCAGAAGAGGTTCTGCCGGATGTTGCGGATCGTCGCACGGCTCAGGGCGATGGCAGAGGCTACTTCATTCAGGTCTCCGCCCATCAGTACCACATCCGCGCTTTCCACAGCCACGTCGGTACCGGTGCCGATGGCCATGCCGATGTCGGCCTGCACCAGCGCTGGCGCGTCGTTGATGCCGTCACCCACCATGGCAACCTTTTGGCCGGCTTCCTGTAGCTTCTTGACCTCGCCAGCCTTGTCCTGCGGCAGCACGTCGGCCAGCACTCGGTCGATCCCCGCTTCTTTGGCGATAACCTCCGCCGTATTGCGGTTGTCGCCAGTAATCATCGCAACTTCGACACCCATGGCCTTCAGCCGTTCGATGGCGGCCTTGCTGGTGGACTTGATCGTATCGGCTGCAGCCATCAGCGCCGCAAGCTTGCCGTTCACCGCCACATACATCAGTGTCCTGCCCTTTTGGGAGAGCGATGCAGCGTCCGCCGCAGCCATTTGGGTCTCGATGCCGTTTTCATTCATCAGCTTCACGTTGCCGGCCAGCACTCTCCTACCCATGACGACTGCGTCAATGCCCCGTCCGGGCACTGCTTTAAAAGCGTCAGGATCGCCCAGTGTGAATCCCCTCTGCATCGCACCTTGAACGATGGCGCGGGCGATTGGGTGCTCGCTGCCCCGTTCCGCCGAAGCGCACAGGAGCAGCGCTTCCTTTTCTTCAATGCCACCGAAGGTTACCACATCGGTCAACACCGGCTTGCCCTCTGTGATCGTACCGGTCTTGTCAAACACGACCGTTTTGATCTTGTGCGTGGTCTCCAGCGCCTCGCCACCTTTGATAAGGATGCCGAGCTCCGCTCCCTTGCCTGTTCCCACCATGATGGCCGTGGGTGTGGCAAGGCCCAGCGCGCAGGGGCATGCGATCACCAGCACTGTTACGAAGACGTTTAGCGAGAAATTGAAATCCTTGCCCGCCAGCGCCCAGGCAATCGCCGCGACCAATGCAATCCCCAGCACGACCGGTACGAAGTAGCCGGAGATGATGTCGGCCATCTTGGCGATGGGAGCCTTCTTGCCCTGGGCGTCCTCCACGAGCTTGATGATCTTGGAAAGCGCCGTGTCCGCGCCAACCCGGGTAGCCCGAAACTTTAGCAGGCCTTCGCCGTTGATGCTGCCGCCGGTCACATCGCTGTCAGGGCCCTTTTCCACCGGCAGGCTTTCGCCGGTCAGCATCGACTCGTCGACTGAGGAAGCGCCTTCCAACACGACACCGTCCACCGGCACTGTGGAGCCAGGCCGCACGACCACTGTGTCACCTACGGAGACCTCATCCAGCGGCACTTCCAGTTCGGCACCGTCCTTCATAATGAACGCTGTCTTGGGCTTCAAGCCCATCAGCTTCTTGATGGCTTCCGATGTCTTGCCCTTACTGACCGCTTCCAGGTATTTGCCCAGCATCACCAGCGTGATCACGACGGCAGCGGACTCAAAGTAGAGCGACTGGGCATATTCAAAGGATCCCAGCCAGATCTTCACTGTGGCAAAGATGCCATACAGGAACGCGCTGCCGGTGCCAATGGCCACCAGCGTGTCCATATTGGGCGAGCCCTTCAGTAACGTCTTCATCCCCACCCGGAAGAACTTGCTGCCGGCCACGATCACTGGGATTGTGAACACAAGCTGTACCAGCGCAAACATCAGCGGAAAATCATGGGACCCCATGAAGTACGGGATGGGCAACCCTAACACAGGGAACATGTGCGACATCGCGATGTAGAGGATTGGCAGGGAAAACACGGAAGCCACAATCAGGCGGATCCGCATCATCATAAGCCCACGGGCCCGCTGCTCAGCTTCCACGTCGCGGGTCTTTTCGCCCTCGATATCCCTCGGTGTGTAGCCGGCGCCAGTAATGGCCGACTTGATCTCAGACAGCTTCACAACTGCCGGGTCGTATTCGAACACGCCCCTGTTCGTGGCCAGGTTCACCGTGGCAGATTTCACACCATTCAGCTTCCTGGTAGCTCGCTCCACCGCAGAGGAACACGCCGCGCAGGTCATGCCTTCGATTGCCAGCTCAACTTTCCTGGGCTGGCTGAGCTCCTCCAAACCGTAACCGGCGTCTTCCACGGTCTTTTTCAACTGCTCATACCCTATTTGCGCTTCATCAAAACGCACAGTCAGCTTCTCTGTGGCCAGGTTCACGTCAGCCAAAGCTACGCCCTGCGCCTTTGAGACGGCCTTCTGTACATGCGCGGAGCAGGACGCGCACGTCATGCCTGTTACTTTGTATTGCTTCTCTATCATGATTCCCTCCGGACATATTGTTCTCGTTCCAACCCTTGACATCCCCTTGGCTCAATGCTATTGTAGATATAACCATCTAGTAATACAAGTACGCACTATATTGTGCCATACTACCCTTTAGGATACCAAGGAGGATTCTTCCCATGAATTGCAGCAATGCCGGCCCAAACTGCCCTGTAGACGCCACCCTGAAGCTCATTGGCGGGAAGTATAAGGCTCTGATTCTGTGGCATCTCGTGAACGGCACCATGCGGCATGGCGAAATTGCGAAACTTGTTCCGCAAGCCACGCCAAAGATGCTGACCCAACAGCTTCGCGAGCTGGAAAACGACAACCTGCTCAGCCGCAAGGTTTATCCGGTGGTGCCGCCCAAAGTGGAATACTCGCTGACCGATCTCGGAATGAGCCTCAAACCGATACTGGTTTCGATGTATGACTGGGGCGCAGGCTATATGCGGAGCAACCATTGCGCAATTTCATGCACCATGAGCCGCACCTCTGGAGATGATAAAGTCTGAAGTGCAAATCAGCCGCAGCAGCCAGCCCCGGTGGTCGCAGGCTTGTATTGAGCAATTTCTTCCTTTATCTTCTCTATGTCTATCTTGTTGATGTCATCAACGACCTTCACATATCCATGCAACATGCTCATGGAGCACTCAAACGTGAAGTCCTGATCCGGAGTAAGCTCCGGTGTTTCCATCTGGCCAGCGGAAAGGTTCAGCCCGCCATTGTACTCCGGGAAAATCACGGAAGAATTGCACGGATTCAATTTCTCACCCACGAATCTGATCTTTGTCTTCACACCCTTCTGCACGACCGCAACTGCCGGTGAATAACCCTGGTCGCTCACCTTGATCGTGACCACCTGGACGCCGTCTTCACTCTCAGGCATGGCAATATCGTCTGTCGGGATGTTGCCGTTGGCAAACTCTGGTGCCAATGCTGCGGACGAACAGCAGCCTCCGCCAGAAATACCGGGAACCCCGGTAGACCCGGTAGAAGAACCGGAATCGCCGGCTGGTTCCGTTCCCGACGGCACTGTGCTTCCGGGTGCGACCACGTTGATCCGGCTCGTAATCATGCCCATCCAGCAGGAGTATGGGATTGTTCCTTCTTTATCCGGAGTGAATTCGATGATGTTGTCGCCGGCCTTCAGATCGATATTCAGGTTATATGCCGGGATGATGATCGACCGGTTGCAGCCGTTCAAGTCCTTGGCTCCAGCCTGCAGATTCCACTTCACTGGGATCCCTGCCTGCACCGTGATCTGCGGGTATCTGCCCGATGTCACCTTGGATGTGATGTATTGCACGCCATCCTTGATGGTCACACCATTTGTCGTGCCATTGCCGTTGTTTTCCACAGTCTGGGGTTTGGCTTCAGGGGGTTGCATGAAGTTCACACCGGAAAGCGCCAGCCCTCTGTTGACCATCACAAGACCGAGCAACAACACCAGCGCGGCGCTGACTTTCATCATCCTTGAAGTGAATTTCGAGCTTAGAAGGGAGCTTAACGCCCCAAGGCCGAACATCAGCGGCACGGTGCCCAGGCTAAACAGGAACATCGACAACGCGCCGGTCAAAAAGCTGCCGGTGCCCAGCGCATAAATCTGCATCGCCTGCAACGGGCCACAAGGCATCAGGCCGTTCAACAAGCCCACAATAAACGGGCCCCTTCCCTTCCGGGCATTCCCGGCCTTTGCCTGCAGGAACCGGGGCATCCTGGGGATGATTTTGTTGATCCACGGGAAAATGCCCAACATCGAGACGCCCATCACGACCATGAAAATGCCAGACAGCACCGCCACAACGCCCCTCGCCCAACCAGAGAAGCTGATGACTGAGCCGATGGCGCCCACAATACCGCCCACGATGGTATATGAAATTACCCTGCCGGCATTATACAGCAGGCTGGGCATGACCTTGGCTGATGGCTTGTCTCCAGATTGAACAGCAGGATTCACACACTGAGACATATTGATCCCGCCGCACATCGCCACGCAGTGGATGCTGGTGAGCAGGCCCACGACAAACAGCATGCCGTAGCCCATCGATGCGTTGACCTCAGGAATGAAGTTAAAGCCTATTGTTTTATCAACCAGAAAATATACTGCCACGAGCAGAATCACGAGACCGATCATCTGATCCACGCGCAATCGCTTTTTGCCCTGGGGATTGCTTAACTGACGCTTTGAAGCTCCGACTTCCTCGGATCCAAGCGCATATCCGGCATTTTCCAATGCCTGCGACATCACAAGCACACCAGCCACACCAGGGTCATATTCGACCGTGACGGTGTTGCCGGAGAAGCTAGCCTTAGCCGACTTGACGCCGCCCAGCCTGTTTAAAATCCTTTCCACCTTCATCTCGCACCCGGTGCATGTCATGCCCTTGACGGTGAACGTGCGTTTCGTATTGCTCATTCATGCCTCCCTGAGTTAAATCCAGAGTTTGATGGCAACACTTTAACCCCAAGTTGTGTAGATTTGATGTAGATTTAATAACATGCAGCAAAATTGCTTCAATACGAACAAAAAACTAAAATGCAGAAAACTATTTCCGCACCAAAGTATCGAAGGTTTTAGTGGCAGTCTTTGGGCGATACAGCCCGTGTAGGCCTCAGCGGCCTGGAGCTTTCAAGACATTATAAGGTGAACCAAACGAGAGCCAATACGAAGAATTCACAAATTAACCTGTTACCAGATAAACGGAATCAAGCGATAGGATACTTCCTTCGTATAATCATAAAACCATTCGTAGTTGTTGAAACGCCATTCATCTTCCGCTGCCGTGCGCGCAATCACGGTGGCAACCAGCAACGCGGCTGGGATAAATCCAATGCCTGATCCCAAAAAAAGAGGGATTGACAGCCCACCGAGTATAACAGCCAACATCATCGGGTGGCGCACTACCTCATATGGCCCACGCTCCAGCCCCTCTTTCGGGGCCTCACCATATTTCTCCTCGCCATGTGGTGGCTGGGCCCGAAGCGATTGGATCATGATGAGCATTGCGCTCATTAGCAACACCACGCCGCCCACTAAAGTTATAAAGGAGATGATCACCGAAGCTTTCCAAACCAATGCATCCAACGCAGACAACACCGCAGTCGCTGCGGCAAACACTACCATCATTGGCGGCAGCAGTCTATCCCACCAGTGTTCAAGCGGCAAACTGCGTATTAAAACTTCAGGTCGTGCATAACGCAACAATAAAGATTCCATAATGAAAGCCACTGCAAGCAACAGCACAAACAACAAACCATCCAGGCGCATGAAAGCTGCAGGAACAGCTACAGCAAAAACAGAAATAGCATACAATGGGTATAGTTTCATCTTCTTTTTCATCTCGCCAACCCCCTCAATTCTGATAGGGCGCAAGCTGCACATCACCGGCGGCACCAAGCTTTTCGCCCACAACAGCCACCGCGCCCAGCACGCCATCGATATTCATCACCCGCACCAATGCCTCAGAGATATCTCTGCTGCTGTGCAGCAGGTTGCCTAAAGCCGTGGCGGCGGCATCGGCCAGCGCCGCGTCTTTGGACAGGACCATCGCAGCATCTGCTCTCCCGAATGATACGGACGGCCCCACCCTGCCGGCGGACGTGCACACACCCCACTCCCCCGGCGGCACCCGGACCGCCACCTTCATGGAAAGCGGCGAATCTCCGGCATAGAGCGCTACCAGACGCTCCGTGTGCGTCAGAATATAGATATCGCCGCCGTTTTCCACGATCACTTCGGCGCTCCTGGCTTTCAAAGCCCGGCCAACCGACTGGGCCACCGCCCCAGCCACGGCAGCCATCGGCCCTACACCGGCCTTCGCGGCAGCAGTATACATCCAGCTCACTGGCTCCATAGCTTCTCCTCTGCCTGTAAGGGGCGCAAACGAAGTCAGAAACTCCGGTCGCATCCTGATCTCCGCCTCAATGGCGGAGCGGGCAGTGAGGAGCGCAGCCCTCGCGGGGGCATCCAGTTTGCCATTGGTGCCGATGCAAAGATCGCTCTGGCCTTCGCATACACGGAAATAAGCCAGGCCGCCGGAAAATAGGCGGCGGTAATCCCGCTCGATGTGGTTTGGATCAATCCCCGACGGCATAATTGACGGCCATCACCTTTAGCGGGCAGGCCGCGATGCACAGCTCACAGACCAGGCATTTGTCCTGATCGAAGCAGAGCTCCGCATTGTCATCCAGCAGCAGCGCCCCACTGGGGCATACCGCCGTACAAGCCCCGCAATGAGTGCACTGGTTTCCGTCCCACACGATGGATCGGGATAACACCGTCACACCAACACCCTCGTCACGCAGATACTGCACGCCGCGATCCAGATTCTCCTCTTCGCCGGTGAGCTCTATCGTCAGCTCGCCGGTCATGCCGGGGTTGATGTGGGCGGTCATGATGCTGAAATCCAGGTTATAATCCCGAATCAGGCGGGAGCTCACGGGCTTATCGGTGCGCTCCGCCGGAAAGCGGAGCAGCAGCTTGATCTTTTTCATCACGCGTTCCCTCCTTTGAAGGGCTTGAACTTCCGGTCTTCCGGGAACATTACGACCGGCTCTTGCAGCAAAAACTGCCCTGCGGCAATGCTCTGTTTAAGTAGAGCGGCAATTTCCCGCGCCATCGCCAACGAAGAAAGCGGCGCAGCCACGACCGACCGGCCATTGAGCTCCACCCTGCCGCTCCGGAGCTCGGCATAACTCACAGGCCGGATCATCGGCCTGCTTCGCTCACCGGTGGAATAGTCATAAACCTCAGTGTACAATTCCTCATTGGGCCGAGACAGGTCATAAAGCAGGTCTTCATCCAGCACCGGCACTGGAATGCCCACGCCAAGATAGAGCGTGCTTCCATAGCCGCGCATCGTGGCGCCGCGCACATATCTGGTGCTCATCTGCTTCATATCGCCGATCAGCGCCAGCGTGGCGCCGGCGTTGCTCACACCGCCCTCATACTCGGCGTGGGCTCGCTTGAACTGCGTGCCCTCCCAGGCAACATAACCCTGCGCACCGCCCAGGAAAATGCGAGTGCCCATGCCGATGGCCCGCAGCTTCGGGTCTTTAAGCAACGGGCTCAACTCACCGGAGGTGCTGTAGGTCACGTTTCCGCACCGGGGCAGTAATGTGCCCATATAGGTATAGATGGTCTTGCCGGAGGCGTTAGTCGCCGCCGAATAGTTTTGATAGGCATTGCGGGGATTATACAAATAGGCCTGGTTGAGCTCCTCCAACGTTAGGTCTGTCTCCACCTCGGTGCGAGGGTAACAATCAGTGCCTCTTGAAGTAGCACGCAAGTGCACAGGCTTGCCTGCGATCAGATCTTCGATCACATGGGCGCCGCCATAATCAATGCCCCTGGTGTCTGAAGCCTGTGTGGCGCCGATATAGGTATCCACTGCCGCAAGGCCGCCATAAGCCTGCACATCGTTGAGCCAAATGCCCGACATTCGGATGGGGGGGTTGGTATGTCCGAAATTGAGGATCGCGCCCGAGCTGCACATAGCGCCGAATGTGGCGCAGGTGACCACGTCCACCTTCTTGTGTACGGCTTTCACGCCCTCGTCCTTCACCATCCGTACCACTTCCTCGGCGGTGAAGACTGCCGCTTTTTGGGAGCGGATTTTCTCGTTGATCTCGTCGAATGTTCTGAGCAATGCTTTCACCCCAGTCCAAATGAATGTCATGTGAATTATATCAGAGTATGTGGGTTAAGCAACATAAATAATAGATTAAGAGTGCATGAAAACGTGTCTTGGAAAAACATGCCTGCAAAACCCGCCCGCCCTTATCCGCAATGGGCCAAAACCCTCAACGTGGTTTCCCGGTCTTCAGCCATCTGCGCGGCCAGTTGCTCCACTGACTCAAACTTCATTTCATCGCGGATCCGTGAGACAAGACGGACAGTGACCACCCTGCCATAGAGGTCGCCCTCAAACCCGATCAAGTGGCTTTCAATCAGAAGCTCACTGCCGTTTATTGTGGGCTTGACACCGATGTTGACCATAGCCGGCCATGTCTCGCCTTCTGTCTCCACATAGCAGGCATACACACCGGACTGCGGGATCACCTTGCCCTCCGGCGGCAAAATATTTGCCGTGCGGAACCCAAGCTTGCGGGCAAGCTGGCGGCCCGGTAAAACCCGTCCGGATAGGGAGTATTCCCGCCCCAGCAGCAAGGCGGCACGCGCCACATCACCGACCAGGATGCACTGGCGGATCGACGTGCTGGAAACTGCCTGGCCATCCAGACGCACTTGTGGGATCTCAAGCACGTCAAAGCCGTATTGGCTGCCCAATTGCCGCAGCATCGCCACGTCCCCGGCGGCACCCCGGCCAAACCGGAACCCCTCGCCCACCGCAACAGCCTTTAAGCTTCCGCAGGCGGCAATTCGCCCAATGAACTGATCTGCGGTTATCGCCATCAATTCTTCATTCAGTTCGGCCAATACGACGCTCGAAATGCCCAGCTTGTCAAACAGCGCAAGCTTTTCATCCCGGGAAGTGAGCAGTGGTGTACCCGGTCTTGGCTCAAAGCTATAGGCAACCGCAGCGGCGGAGTAGTCCCCCGCTGTTACAATTAGCGTATTCAGAATCATCCTGTGCCCGATGTGCACACCGTCAAACTTGCCGATGCACAACGTAAACGGTCCACCAATCAGTGGAAAAAGCTCTGTGAATGCCTTCATGCTGGATCACCGCCAATCCTGGTCTGGCCGGACTGCTCCGTGAGCAGATAAGATGCTACAATATATCCAGCGATCTCTGGAACCCGGTCCGGGTCATCGAAACAGACAATGTGCAGCAGACGGTGGGCGGATATGGGCTCGACTGTGATCAATCCCTCGATAGCAAGGCGCAAATCAGAATGAAAATTCACATACAGCCCCTTCGTCTCCCCATGCATCGACGCGAAGATGCTGCGCCTGCGCCATAATGCGCCGCCGGAGGGAGGATAATCACAGGTGAAGGAAGCCTGTGCTTTCACGCATTCCAGCAAAACATGATACAAAGGCAGCCATTTTGCCTTTGTGCCGGGAAAGGCAAGCTCCGGGCTGGCGCCGGTAAAGCACTTATGAGCTTGGTTGGTACGTTTGAAGGTTTTGGAGCAGGTTGGGCAGGTCCAGTCCATCGTGTATCCCATCATAAAAGAATGGTTGGATTATATCACAAAGCAGAGGAGATACCAAACTTCAGGGCTGTACCAGCATTGTGCGCACCCTGAGGCACCCCTCACCTGCTACACCCCCGGCTACTGCGATGGCCACAAAAGCATCATCCACATAAAGCCGGATCGCCTCAGCCGGCTCGCCTCCATAAGGTATGGTCATGCCATTGAGAAGCCCTGCCGATCCCTTCAGCGGGAAATCGGCCCTGGGCAGGTGCATCAACGGGTAATCCATCGGCAGTAGTGCCTCATAGGCACGGCGGGCTTTCGCCAGATCGGCAAGCTCCTCAATGGTGACAGTGTTATCCAGCGTGAACACACCGGAGGCCGTGCGAAGCAGGTAGGTCAGGCAACCGTAGCAGCCCAGTGCACGGCCAATGTCAGCACAAAGTGTGCGAACATAAGTGCCTTTTGAGCAGTTGATCCGGAGCAGCCAGCTTGCCGGGCCGGTGCGCTCCACCACTTTAAGGCCGCGGATCTCTATTTCCCGATGCTCTCGCTCGATTGTCTCGCCACTGCGGGCAATCTTATAAAGCTTTTTACCCTCATGCACCAGCGCGGAATACATCGGCGGCTGCTGCAGGATGGTGCCCCGAAATTGCGGAAGCACCGCTTCGAACTCCGCGTCGCCAATGCCGGAGGGGTCTCCGCGGTGCAGCACGGTTCCATCGGTGTCCTGCGTGTCAGTCTCGAAGCCCAGCGTGAGCTCGGCAAGGTATTCCTTGTCTTTCTCCATGATGTAATCAAACAGCTTGGTGGCCCGCCCCAGGCAGAGCGGCAGCACGCCGGCGGCAAGCGGGTCCAGTGTGCCGCTGTGGCCGGACTTGCGTTGGCCGGTGATTGCCCGCACCGCCGCCACGGCGCTGCTGGATGACATGCCAGATGGTTTCAAAAGGTTGATAAAGCCATTCATAAGCCACCGATTGCGGTCAGCACCGCGGCGACAATTTTTGATTCCGCCTCCACCATGGGTGCGGCTAACGTGCAACCGGATGCCTTTTTGTGGCCACCGCCGCCGAAGCCTTTGGCAACGGCAGCCACGTCCGCAGCACCGGAAGAGCGCAGGCTGACCTTCCAGTCGCCGGTTTGTGTTTCACGCAGAAGCACACCCACTTCCACGCCCTCAATCTCTACGGCGAAATTTACAATGCTCTCACATTCGTCCGGGGTGGCGTTCACCGCTTTCAAGGTGGTCTGGTCGATGCTGAGCAGAGCCACCCTACTGCCATCATACAGCCGCAACGAGCTGAGCGCCGTGCCGATGAGCCTGGTTTTGGAAAGTGTACGCCGACGGAACACCCTGGCGCAGATCGCTTCGAAAGATGCGCCGCATTCCATCAGTCGGGCAGCAATCCTCAGGCTTTCAGGGCGGGTGTAATCAAAGGCAAACTGGCCGGTATCGGTCACGATGCCGGTATAAAGGCAATCCGCAATTTCAGGTGTCACACACAGGTCATTATCCAGCAGCAAACCGGCCACGATTTCCGCTGTGGAGCCGGCTTTGTCGTCCACCAGATTCAACTGGCAATAGCGTGTGTTGGTGAAATGATGGTCGATATTGACGGTGACTGTCGCCCGCGCCAGCAAAGCTTCGCCTGCTTCTCCCAGGCGATCTGCCGAGGCGCAGTCCACAGCCACAAACAGATGGGGCGCGGTGTGCGCGGCCTGCACCTGCTCGCTGCCTCTGAGGAAGCGATAAAGTGCCGGAGTAGGATCAGCACAATAAATGCCCACATCTTTGCCGAGCGCCTTCAACCATAAAAAGACGGCCAGCCCCGCCCCCAATGTATCGCCATCAGGTGTGCGGTGGCAGGCCACCAAAATCTTGCCCTGTTCGCCTATGAGTGTCTCAATGATCTGATGGCTCATCGGTCTGACCACCCTGGCTCTCATGAATTTTCCTCAGTGTTTCCTGCAACGCGATGCTGTGCTCAATGCTGCGGTCAGCCACAAAGACCAATTGTGGTACATGGCGGATCGTGAGCCGCTGGCCCAGCTCCCGGCGCACAAAACCAGCAGCGCGCTTGAGCGCTTCCACAGCACCATTCAGTTGCTCCGGTGTTCCCAGTGTGCTGATGTGCACCTTGGCATAGCTCATATCCGCGGTCACTTCCACCGACACCACACTGGTGAACCGCGGCACGGCAGGATCCTTGATTTCGTTGGTGATGATGTCGCTGACGATTTTCTGAATTTCTCCGCCGACCTTGTCTCGGCGCACTTCATTGCTCAATTGGCTCAACTCCATTTAGCATTGGTAGTAGTTAACATTGCCGGAAGGAGGGATTTCGATGTGTTTCGATTCTCCTAAAGAAATACGGGCCGGGACAGAACCCGGCCCCTACTGACTTCTGGCTAATGGTCATTACAGATCCTTGATCTCTTCCTTGGCGAAGCACTCGATGATATCGCCTTCCTTGATGTCGCTGAACCCATCGAGCGTAACGCCGCATTCGTAGCCCTTCTCCACCTCACGGACATCGTCCTTGAAGCGCCTCAGGCCAGCGATCTTGCCTTCGAATGCCACTACACCGTCACGCAGCAGGCGCACCTGGCTGGCGCGCGTTATCTTGCCGTCGGTGACATAGCTTCCGGCCACAATGCCTACGCTGGAAATGCGGATCACATTGCGGATCTCCGCATGACCGGTAATCACTTCCTTGAACTCCGGCTTCAGCAGGCCCTTCATGGCCTTTTCCATGTCTTCGGTGGCCTGATAGATGATGCGATAAGTGCGCATATCCACACCCTCGCGGTCAGCGGCGTCAGAGGCCTTTGAGTCTGGCCGCACATTGAAACCGATGACAATTGCGTTAGAGGCCTTGGCCAACATGATGTCGTTTTCATTGATGGAACCCACGCCGCTCTGGAGCGTCTTGATACGCACCTTTTCGTTGGAGAGTTTCTCCAGCGCGCCTTTGAGGGCTTCGGCAGAGCCGCGTACATCGGCGCGGATGATGATGTTGAGGTCCACCACCTCACCCTGCTCCATGCGGTTGAACAGATCGTCCAGCTTCATCGTGGAGGCACCGCCAATGGACTCGTTGCGCGCCTTCAGGCGGCGCTCGCCAGCCACCTGGCGAGCCAGGCGTTCATCCTCCACGCAATAGAACACATCGCCAGCTTCCGGGGTCTCCGAAAGGCCCATCAGCTCCACCGGCATGGAGGGCGTCGCTTCGTCAACCCTCTTGCCCAAGTCGTTGTTCATTGCGCGTACGCGGCCAAACACGGTGCCGGAGACCACATAGTCGCCCACGTGCAGCGTGCCGTTTTGCACCAGGATCGTGGCCACCGGGCCGCGCCATTTGTCCATACGAGCTTCCACAACAACACCTCTGGCGGGAGCGTCGGGGTTGGCTTTCAGTTCCTGCACGTCAGCCACCAACAGGATCATTTCGAGCAATTGCTCGATACCCTGATGGGTTGCAGCGGAGACAGGCGCCATGATCGTATCACCGCCCCACTCCTCAGCCACCAGCTCGTATTCGGTGAGCTGCTGCTTGATGCGGTCGGGGTCGGCGTTGGGCAGGTCGATCTTGTTGAGCGCCACGATGATCGGCACCTTGGCGGCTTTGGCGTGGTTGATCGCCTCCACTGTCTGGGGCATCACGCCGTCGTCAGCGGCAATCACCAGAATGGCAATATCCGTAACCTGAGCGCCGCGGGCACGCATGGAGGTAAATGCCTCGTGGCCGGGTGTGTCCAGGAATGTGATTGGCTTGTCGTGGATTTCCACCGAGTAGGCCCCGATGTGCTGGGTGATGCCACCGGCCTCTCCCGCTGCCACGCGAGTGGAGCGGATGGCGTCCAGCAGCGAGGTCTTGCCGTGGTCCACGTGGCCCATGATTGTAACAACCGGGGGCCTGGTCACCATCCCGCCGGGCTCATCCTGCTCGCCGTAGATGTCCACCATGCGCTCCTCGAAGCTCTTTTCCAACTCCTGCTTCAAGGTGATGCCAAACTCACCGGCCACCAAAGCCGCGGTATCATAATCAATGTCGGCGTTGATTGTGGCGATGATGCCCAGCAGGAACAGCTTCTTGATGATCTCGGAGCCGGGCTTGCCGATGCGCTCCGCGAGCGTTTTTATGGAAACGCGTTCGCCGGTAACGGTAGCTTCCTCGATCACGATGCGTTCGGGGCGAACCACTTTCTTCAGCTTCTTCGGCCGGCGACCCATGGAGCCCTGCGGTGAATAGAAATCTTCCATATCGGCGCCAGGCACGATATCTGTAAGCAGCGTCTTGCGGTTTCTGTTCTTTTTATCATCAGCATTGGTCTCCGCAGCCTTTTCGCGGCGGCGAAGATCTGTTTTGTTCGGGTCATAATTGCTCACACGCTCTTTTTGCTGGGTGGGCGTGACCTGAAGTTGCTTTTTGATGTCGCGTTCAGACACCGGCCTCTGGCCGAACCCGCCGCTGCTAGCGCCAGCGCTGGGGCGGTAACCACCAGGACGGGCAGGAGCACTCTGACCCTCGGGCCTGGGCTTGGGAATGAAGGCGCCGTTGGCTCCCACGCGTGGTTGGAACGTGCCCTGCTGGCCCTCCGGGCGGGGCTTGGCGATAAACGCGCCGTTGGCTCCCACGCGCGGCTGGAATGTGCCCTGTTGGCCTTCCGGACGGGGCTTGGCGATAAACGCGCCGTTGGCTCCCACCGGGGGCGTCTTGGGGATGAACGGGCCGTTGGCTCCCACGCGGGGCTGGAATGTGCCATTGGCACTGGGCCTGCGGTCGTCAGGACGGAAAGGCTGCCGGTCGTCACGGCCGTAGGACGGACGGGGCTGGCTGTCTGGCCGGGGGGTATAGATGCGTTCCTTTGGCGGCTCGGCCCTTGGGAACACCGGCTTGGGCCTCTCCTGGGGGATCTCCGCTTTCGGGAACTCAGGCACTGCTCTGGTCTCCTTCGGCGGTTGGACCGCTGGTGCAGCAGCAACCTCCGGAGCAACCTTTTCAGGCTCCGCGATAGGGGTTATCTTGGGCTCTTCGGCCTTTGGCTCCGGCTGAAGCACCGGCTTGGGTTCCGGTTCCTTGCTTATCTCGGGGGCCTTTTCCGCAACCTCCGCCTCCGGTACGTGGGCAGGCACTTCTGCCCGCCTGACCGGTTCGGGGGTGGGCTCCGGCTCTACCGCTACCGGCTCAAAGAAAATCTCCGGGGACGCTACCGGCTCCGGTTTTGCCTTGACTGCAACGGCGGGCTCATCAGCCTGGGGCATTTCCTGCTCCAGCGCTTCCATCGCCCTTGCGCGCTCATGATCATCCCGTATTCTGCCCTTGATCGCCTCTTCGAGGTCGCGTAGGCTCAATACGGCGTCATGGGCCCTCCGGCGAGTCTCCCCGATCCTATCGAGAAGCATATTGGAGGAAGCCTTGAGCTCGCTGGCCGTTTTGCTCAGTGGATTGGACATTCGCTTGCACACCCCCGGGGTTATTCTTTCCTCAAAATCTCCTGTATCGCCTCGGCAAACCCGCCGTCGACAATCGCCATCACAGTCCTGTTGTCACGGCTGGTCAGCTGCTCCAACAGGCCCTCTTCCTTCAATACGATGCATGGCACATGGTTGTTTTCACACATCGCTGTATACTGCCGCACTGTGTTTGGAGCGGCTCTGCCATCGACCAGCACCAGTTTTGCTTTGCCCCGTATCACGAGGCCCTGCACGGCAAAACCTCCCGAAACCGCGCGGCCGGCCTTGATGGCCAACCCGATCATGCCTTTCAGGCGCTCATTCATTGGTTTCGGTCAACTCCCCGCGAAGCTTTTCGTAGAGCTCCGCCCCGATAGGCGTCTCCAGCGATCGCTCCAGCATCTTGGTCTTCACTGCCTTCTCCAGGCAAGCCACATTGTCCATACATAGATATGCGCCCCGGCCATTTTTGCGGCCTGTACGGTCTATGGTGACCTCTCCCTCCGGCGTACGGACCACCCGAATCAATTCCTTTTTGGCCTTGCGCTCCCGGCAGCCGGTGCACATGCGCATGGGAACCTTCCTGGTCTTCACAGGCGCACCTCCGGGTTATTCCTCAGAGCCTTGTGACTCGTCAGATTCCTCATACTCTTCGGCCTCTTCATACTCTTCGGCCTCTTCCATCATCGCCTCTTCGGCAGCGGCGGCCATCACCTGCGATTGGCTCTTGATATCAATCTTCCAGCCGGTGAGCTTTGCGGCCAGGCGGGCATTTTGACCCTCACGGCCAATGGCCAGCGACAGCTGGTTGTCCGCCACGATGATGCGGGCAATCTTGTCACGCTCATTCAGGCGAACCATGCTCACCTTGGCCGGGCTTAAGGCATTGGCAATGTATTCGGCAGGGTCGTCACTCCAGGGCACGATGTCAATGCGCTCATTGCCAAGCTCGGCCACGACGCGCTCCACACGCATGCCGCGCTGGCCCACGCAGGCGCCCACCGGGTCCACTTCCTCGTCGCGGGAATAGACAGCCATCTTGGTACGGTAACCGGCCTCGCGGGTGATGCCGCGGATTTCTACCACACCGGTCTTGATCTCCGGCACTTCGTTTTCGAACAACCTCTTGATCAGGCCCGGGTGGGACCGGCTCACGATCACCTGCGGGCCCTTGTTGGTGCGGCGGACCTCCACCACATAAACCCTCAGGCGGTCATTGACAAGATAGCGCTCGCCACGGGCTTGCTCCGACGGCGGCAGGTAGCACTCGCTGCGGCCTACGCCGATATACACATTGTTGCGCTCCACACGGCGCACCACGCCGGTGACAATCTCATCCTGCTTTTCCTGAAACTCATCGAAGATCACGCCGCGCTCGGCTTCGCGAATGCGCTGCACGATCACCTGCTTGGCGGTCTGAGCCGCGATGCGGCCAAAGTCGCTGGTGGAAACCTCACGCTCTACAATATCGCCCACACGATAACGGGTTGCGATGCTCTTGGCTTCCTCCAGGCTCACCTCGGTCTCTGGATTGGTAACCTCTTCTACAACATTTCGAAGGTTATACACCTTGATGTCACCGCTCTCGCGGGAAACATTCACGCGAACATTCTGCTCGCTTCCATAATTGCGTTTGTATGCGGCGGCAAGGGCGGCCTCGATAGCCTCCAGCAATACATCCTTGCCGATCCCTCTCTCTTTTTCTATTTCGTCAAGGGCATTCAGAAAATCAACTTTCATTCCATTCCACTCCTCAGAACTCGATATGCTGCTGTGCCTTGGCGATGTTGGCTCGTTTCACAACGACGGTCTCTTTGGCGCCGTCCTGTTCAAGATAAATACTCTCAGCATCGAACGACATCAATACACCGGTAATCTCCCTCTTTTTATCCATGGGGGAGAATAGTTTCACGTCCAGTTTTCTACCCAGATTGCGTTTGAAATCGTTATCTGCTTTAATCGGCCTGTCCAACCCCGGCGAGGACACGACCAGAAAATCGTGTTTGCCAGCGATTTCAGGCTCAGAATCCAAAATCGGATCGATCAACTGGTTGACAAGCTCGCAGTCATCCAGCGTGATGCCTCCTGGCTTGTCTACAAATATGTTTAAATACCATTGGCCCCGTTCGCTCTTGAACTGGACATCCACGAGTTCGTATTCTGTTCCGGCCAGTCCCCGTTCTACAACGGCCTTTGCGACATCCTTGACGGACCTTTTCTCCAACCGCTCTTCACCTTTCCATGATGGCTGCAGAAAGCACTTCACTTCTGCAGAAAGAATATTCCAGCGCCAGAAAAGACTACAATTCGCCGAAAAGCGACGCCTTTCAGCCCAATCACCGTGTCCGGTTGTTGAAGCCTGAAACAATGCGAAAGAGTGGGGAGCCCCACTCTTGCGAAAACGCAGTCATAAGCGCGAAATCAACCTGTATTATTATAACACCGTGCATTGCAAATATCAACAAGTCAATTTCAAAATCCGCGCAATTGCTGGGATTGGAGATGCTAGCGGGGCCGGTGCAGAGCCCGGCCCTACATTAACCGCCTAATCCATCTTTATCGCTCTGGCTACTAAATACTGACTACCGATACTGACTACTGATACTACTGGCTATTTCACGATATCTCCCACCCTGTCCAGCACGTAACTGGGCCGATAGGGGAACTGGTTGATGCTCTCGCGTGTGGAGACACCGGTGAGCACCAGCACTGTGTCAATGCCGGACTCAATGCCGGCGATGATGTCGGTATCCATTCGGTCGCCCACAATCACCATCTCAGCCGAATGGCAACCCAGCATCTTGCGGCCGGTGCGCATCATCAGCGGGTTGGGCTTGCCCACAAAATAGGCCTGCTTGCCGGTGGCCATCTCGATGGGTGCCACAAGCGCCCGGCAGGCCGGTGCGATGCCCCCCTCTATGGGGCCGGTAAGATCGGGGTTGGTGCCGATCAGGCGTGCACCCTTGTTGACCAGGCTCACAGCCCTCAGGATGCTCTCGTAGTTGTAATGCCGGGTCTCACCCACCACCACATAATCGGGCGATACATCGTTAAACGTAATTCCAACCTCATAAAGAGCGTTTTGCAGGCCGGCTTCACCGATCACAAAAGCCGAGCAATGGGGCATCTGCGTGGAAAGAAATTCAGCCGTGGCCAACGCGCTGGTGTAAAAGTGGGTCTCCTCCACATCCATGCCCATGCGCTGCAGCTTCTGCCGGAGCTCCCGTGGGGATCGTTCTGAGGAGTTGGTTAAAAACAGGAAGCTTTTACCCTCCTGCAGAAGCCAATCCACAAAGTCCTTTGCGCCGGGGAGCAAGTGGTTGCCGTGATAGATCACGCCATCCATGTCGCAGATGAAGCCCAATTTGTTTCTGATTTCCTGCATGGTTCCGTCCTTATCAAATCATCAGCATTTTTCTGATTATAACACAACATGACAAAGCGTGAAAACACCGAGCAGGAAGCAACAGGGCTGTCACCGACTAGCACAATAGGGGTCAGCCTGCGGGCCGGCTGAAGAAATCTACAATATTGCCATCGGGATCTTTGAACCAGAATGCCCGGCTGCCCCATGGGTGGGTCTTGGGCTCCAGCAGAATCTCGGCCCCCATGCGGGAGATCCTTTCAAAATGCGCGTCCACATCCGGCACCTGGAGCATGACCGCAGTGCGGCCCGTGCCTGCGCCTTTCATGGAGCCGGGGGCTATCTCCTCCATGCCCTGCGTGGAGAAGATGGCGATTCCCGCGCCTTCCGTTTCCAGAGCCACATGCACATCGTTGATGTCCGCTGTAACGCCGAGCGCCTGAGTGTAAAACTCCGCAAGTGCGCGCACATTGTCGGTGATGAGGCAAATTCCGGTAACTTTCATTTGTCTACCCCCCTCATTCTTCAGTTGATTATGACAGCTTCTTAGCGTTTTGTACATCCAGCGGCACAAACAAACCAGTATCTGCCGCACCATTGACAGGGTTGACAGACTCCGAAACGTGAATAGCCCACTGCCGCAGCCGCAGTGAGTCCGGCAGGCCATCGCGGCAAACCGCATCGTCGATTGCGGCATGTACGATCGAAGCCTGAACCAATGTGCTGGTTTCTTCCCCCGACTCCATGCCGCGAATCCAGTCCACGCGGCATTCCAGGCAGGCGAAGCACTCCGCCACCCTGGGAGCCTTCACCACGGTGGAGCGCTCGTGGGTCAAGCCGCTGGCCAGGATCTCATCAGTCTGGCCGTCGAAGCGCTTGACAGTCTCCAGAGCCTGGAGATAAAGCGGCAGTGAGGGGTAGTTGATCACAAACTCGCCGTTCTGCTCAATGAGGCGGCGGCTCTCCGTGTAATTATGCACCTGCAGCAGAAACTTGGGTTCCTTGCCGCTGCCGGCCATCATGCCCCACGAGCTTAACGCGGCGTTGGCAAGACCGTTTTCTTTCAACGTGGTGACGATGAATACCGGCATCGGCACATCGATGGAAAAGGTATAGTAGGAAAACAATGAAAACTGGCCGGGCCATTGCTCCTTGAGATGAGGTGGCGGTGTAACTGGCAATTCAAGTTTCATGATCTCTGACTCCTTTTCCCAAAGGATAGCAGAGCATACTCGACAGCGTTGTGTCAAGTCTGAAAACTCGTAATACTTACTAGGATAAGAATCTGGTTTTCTTGCCAGGGCTGGCAAACAGCAATGACGTGACAATGCTCACGCTCAGAATGGCAGCAATGATGCCGATGGACATCGGAATTGGAATCTCGACATGGATAATAAGCAAGGTCAGCTTGACGCCGGTAAACACCAGCACGGCCGCCACGCCGAACTTCATATAAGCAAAGAGCCTGTACAACCGTTCCAACGCAAAGTAAAATGACCGCAGCCCCAGTATGGCAAAGATGTTTGAGGCATACACGATGAACACATCGGTGGTGATGGAAAAAATAGCCGGGATAGAATCGATTGCGAACAGAAGGTCAGAAAACTCAACCAGCAGCAAGACCGCAAACATCAGCGTGGCATACAGCCTGCCGTTGCGTCGCACAAAGAACTTGTCCCCCTCCAATCTGCCTGTAAAGGGAATCGTCTTGCCAAACCAAATCATCAATGGATGGCTTTTGTAATCCTTCCCATGGTCAGAGGCCATCATCATTCTTGTTCCACTGACAATCAAGATTGCGCCAAACAAATACAAAGCCCACTCAAACCTACGCACCAACGTGGCACCAAGAAGAATGAACAGAAAGCGCATCAGAATTGCGCCGGCTACGCCGAAAGCCAAAACCCTGCGTTGGTACTCTGCCGGGATTCCGAAAGAGGAAAAGATCATCAGAAACAAAAATAGATTGTCCACCGACAGACTTAGCTCAATGAGATAACCTCCAAAGAACTCGATTGCAGGCTCCCTGCCCCGAATCAGAAGAACACCAAGGTTGAACAGCAGCGCCAACCCCACCCAGCATAGCGCCCATCGGAGCGCCTTCTTAACAGTCATGACTCCTCCGCATACAAAATCCCCTCAACCGGAAGTCCGGCGAGGGGATTGTCGCATCACTCAGTTTATTTCCGCAGAACAACCAGCCTCTGGCCGGGCTGCACGCCCTTGGCAATCTCAGGGTTGGTCTTGATCAGGTCATCCACCTTCACCCGGCAGCGCTTGGCCAGCGTCCAAGCCGTGTCACCAGGGCCGGCAATGCATAGCGTGAGCGGCGCCAACGCCCTGGCCAGCGGCGGACCCTGCTCCAGGTTTGTGACCACCGTGTAGCCCATGAGCCTGCGACTGGAAACGGCCACATCCAGGTCTGCCTCCACCTCAAACTGGCCGGATCCGGCATAAGCCTCGGCCTTCACGGCGCTCACGCCGATCTCCACCTTGCTGTCCGGCGAAGCACCCTGCCACTGGATGGAAGCGGCGAAGGGCACATCCACCAGCGTGCTCATCAGTTTGTCGTCAGCGCCGCGCCAGAACACCCTGGCAGCAAGCCTGCCGGACAGGTCCACCTGCCCGTCTGTCACGGAGTAATTGTCCAGCACCGGCGTTACCTCTGTGGCTTGCAGGCTGGCCTCCGCGTCCAAAACATCGGTACGGGGCAGCGCACCCCTCACCTTCACCTTCTCGGACACCTCGACCGGGCCGTCAAACAGGCCAATCTCCTCCCGGGCCATGCCAATGTCGTACTCCAGATGGTAGGCATCGCTCAGCGCCTCCACCTCGCAGGGCTCGTAGCCCTCGACGTTCAGGAACAGCGGCGCCTCGATGGAAAGCACGCGCCGCTCATCGCTCAGGTTCTCGCCGACATTTATGAACAACTGGGATGCGCTGCCCCAGGCACGGGCTTCCATCTTTTCCTGCATGCCGGCTGCCGTCACAGGCGCGCCGAAGGGAACATCAAAGCTGCCCTGGTTGATGTTGCCAGCCTTATCCAGATAGGTCACGCTGAGCAGTAAGTCACCAGCCACCATGGCCTCGCCAGCCAGCGCCTGCACATCACCGGTGCGCACAGCGGCCCGGCTCACCAGCACCTTTTGCACCTCCGGCAGGTCGCGAGGCACCTCCACCTCTTCACGGACGGTGAACGAGCCCTTTCCGGCGGCGCTCCTGCTGTGCCAGTACACCTTCTGAGTGAGCATTTGAAGGCGATTGTCGTCGGCGTCGTATGCCACTTCCACCGGCAGCATCCCGGTTACGACGGCGTCAATTTCCACCACGGCGGAGACCAGCAGCCTGCCTGAGCCCGCCGTCCTGGCCGATGGAGAAGAGACCTTACCGGCCACCTGGGCATCCATACCAGGCTCAGCTTGCGGTGCACTCAAACGGTGCGTGAATGGACACACGCCTGAGATGCTTTCGATCTCGCCCTCCGCATCCTCATATACCACGGAGAACTCCGCCAGCCCCTCCAGCGCCACCGCACCTTTCACGGTTTCCGCAGTGAGCTGGGTGACTCGGCCATCGCAGCTGATCACCCGCTGGCACGACGAGCCCTGCGGCAGGTCAATAGCCCCTTCGGCCATCGCGGCCGTGGCTGCCTCTGCAGCGGCGAGCTCGGTATATATGGTTTTCTTCATGACGTTCATGCCGTTCCCTCCCTGAAGCCTGATGGCCGAAGTTTGTTGCTGATGCTCTCTGTCATTCCTATGTGGCTGAATCGAAAAGTAGTACAGGTATATTTGTTTATTTGGAAGAACAGATTTCGGCCCACAGCAAAAGTTTATTCAGGAGTGACGCGAATATGACAGAGTCATCTCTGGCAGGATATTCACGCATCTACCAGTCTTGACTTTATCAGCACTCACCCCCCTCCTGCAATCAAGCTGTGCCCTTTCCGGCATTGACAGGGTTATCCAGTAGTGGTTCAATGGGTCATATCAACAAATGAGATAATGATATGATCTATTTACGCAACGCCATCCTACCAGACGAGCGCCCGGCCAGCTGGCCTTATACGATCCCGGCACTCCTAAACCTGGAGCGGCTGGAGTTCACCGCGCCGGTCACATTGCTCTCAGGAGACAACGGTACCGGCAAATCCACGCTGCTGGAGGCCCTTGCCGTAAAACTCAGCCTGCCCGCAGTGGGCCGGGTGGATGCCGGGCGGGATGAGACACTTGCTGGGTTGCGGCCCTTTGCCCGGGGCATGCGGCTGGTGTTTGATAAACGGCCAGCCCTCAAGTTCTTTTTACGAAGTGAAGATTTCTTCAACTTTACGGTAGGGCTGCAAAAGCAAAGGGAAGAGATGCGGGCAGAACTGCAACGTGTGGAAATGGAGTACGCCGATCGCAGCGTGTTTGCACAAAACCAGGCCAGAGCTGCCTACGCCGGCAGCATTGGCGACATGGAGCAGCGGTATGGGCAGGATCTGCTGGAAGCAGCATCCCATGGCGAAAGCTTCCTGCGGTTGTTTCAGGAGCGCCTTGCGCCAAACGGCCTATATTTGCTTGACGAGCCGGAAGCACCGCTGTCGCCACTGAGGCAGCTCACACTCTACAGCATCCTGAAAGAGCTGAGCCAAGAGGGTAACTGCCAGTTTATCATTGCCACTCATTCTCCGATCCTGCTGGCGATGGAGGGGGCGGTCGTGTATGACATGGATCAAGACCCGCCCGCCCAAACAAATTGGGAGGATCTACCCGGTGTGAAGCTGATGAAGGGATTTTTGAACAACCCGAAGGCTTACACGAGCAGGCTGTAGAAAGCAGGTGCGCCATGTTTGAAAGCAAAGAACGCATTCATACCCTCGAATGGCTGAAGGCGAAGGGCAACCCGATCATCGCACTCTGGGCCGCCGAACGGCTAAGCGCACCACAGGTTGAGATCGACCGGCTACGGATTGAAATGCTTGCTCATCCCACAGTGCAGTATTGGGTGGACTGCCTGCTTCAGGTCGCCGAGAAACCGGTGATCCACAACAGCTTCGACACCTGTCTGGAAAATGCCATGCGCAAGGTGCTGCTTTTCGGCGTGCGGGAGCAGGATGATCCAAGGCTGGCCTTGCTCAACCATGGAGCGTTGGATCGCCTTGAATACCTTATAGAGCACCCCACATGGTTGAACCCAGTGGAATACACCATATTGGCATCCTATCTGAACGGGATGGGCTGCCAACACGAAGCTGTGAACACAGTGCTGCAGGAGCGGTTGGATTCTGCTTATTGGTTTGCTGCCAACGGAGAATTTGCTATCCATACTGACCCATCAGGGTTCCCAGCAATCCCCGCTGCCCGCCGCATGCACCCGCTGATTCACCCGAAGTATTACCCCGATGGCAAATACAACTATCCGCTGGTCTATGACCTGTTCGCCTGGGCAAGCCTGCCTCTGGCGTTGGATACCGCAGAAAACCGGCAGAAGGTTGACGCCATCCTCACCAGCGTGCTGGACGAACGCTACCAGCGGCTGCCCTGGGGTTACGGGCTCATCTTTGTGCCACCAAACAAATATTACGGCATGGGCTGGTCGCTGCACCTGCCCCGTTTTTTCGAGACAGAACCCAACAGCGCACCCGACACAAGCGCCGTGTGGTGGGTGGAAGCGATGGCGGGCTTCCCGGTGATGACCCGTTCGGTGTGGTTCAGGCGGATACTTGAGCATCTGGATAGCTTTCGTACAGTGGATAGCCTGTGGAAGTTCCCCGCCGCTTACGTAACTGAGGCCAAGGAAAAATACTTCGTGGGTGGCGGTCACATGGGGTTGGGGGAAGCCCGCAAGGGCGGCGACGGGCTGAAGGTTGAATCGACGGCATGGATGATGCGGATACTGGAAAAGCTGGCACTAGGCAATTAATCAAACAGTGCTCGTCAAGAGTGATAGAACCATCTAGTCCTCACATTGGTGTAATATAATACTGGTTTAGATTTGTACTAAAACATGGGTCCGTTTCAAATTTCTGATTGTATACTACGAAAGAGTGATAGAAGCGAATGTAACTTATTTCTTCACAGTTAATGGTGCGGATTCAACTCAAGCAATTGGAACAGGATCGATTTTTGCAAGTAAAAGCCACATGCGCAGCACTGTTCCTCATAATCATCAATTCGCTTCATCTTCGTACCACAGTGGACACAAAAGAAACTGCCATCCGGGTTATCATTCCGTGTTTTGATTTCAGCCATTTTTGAAACAGACTCATCGTCAAAATACTCACTAACCCTTATGGAAAATAAGCTGCCTGAAGGGCAATGATAACCATCCTCTTCTTTGTTCATTTCTTGCCTGCAAAATGGGCAATACATAGGGATCATCACCATTCCGAAAGATAGTATTGCATTTAGTATATCATTAATCTTAAGCCTCTGTGTAGAAAAATGCCCCTCAGGGATTCGAATATACGCCCGGATGTGCCCATCCTTCTTCCGCTCCAGCACCGCGGACACATTGTTGAAATTCCCCTCAGCCACAAGCAATGAGGCCTCCCGGTTTTCTAGCACCACGCCGATGTGGTCATGGGGCCCGGGGTCAAACACACCATCATAAAGCACAATGTCGCCGGCCTCTGGCATAAACCGCTCTTCGCCTGTCCTATGGTAGAAGCCCGTTTCCGGCAGCATGGCCCATTGCTCCCAAGCCAGGCAGCCGGCAAAGTTGCATGAGACGCGATCATCAGGGTATCGCACTGGCAGATCAAACCCGGCCAATCTGCAGCAGTAATAGACAAACGCGGCACACCACTTCCCATCCCATTCACGAAGAGGCCATGGTGGAAACAGTTGCACAATCGGATCAAGGTTGGGCTCGGTTTCCATGACAAAGCCGTGGTAGCATTTCAATGCTTCCGATCGGGCGATGGCGGCAAGAGTTGATCTTTGAATCATTTATCCTCCTTTACCTCCTCTCCCAATCCCTTGGGAGAGGGGGTTGGGGGTGAGGGTTATTCGTGTGAGATGCAAGAAGATGATCAGCTTCCGGTGCTGGAATAATGCCGCACCCCCACTTTCCACATCAACAACGAAAGAGCAAAGAATGCGGCTCCAGCGGGCAGCGCCAACCACCCCAGCACTGTCGGCAATCCCCATCCGCAAACAGAAGCAGCCGGAAAATAACAGAACACCATCATCGGCATGATATAGATGAACATATTCTTCAGCCATCGGGGCAGCAGCTCCGGTGGGCTCTTCACAACCTGATAGCTTACATTGGTGAAAATGTAGATCCAATCCAGCGCCTGGATCGTCCAGAAGGAAGCAGCGGAGGAAAACACAAACACGCCTGTATAGGTGAGATATCCCCCAGCCAGCGCCAGTAGAAGCATTAGGACATTTGCGGCAGTAGCCGGAACTCCCAGCCGCGAAAGCGACCATAACACCATGGCCAGGCCTCCCGCCGCCCTGGCAATCCGGTGGATGTGAAACCGAGCCGCGACGATTTGCAAAAAGGTGTTTCGTGGCCGCAGCAGGATGCGGTCAAACTCGCCGGTGCGGATCTGCCAGGGGAAATAGTCAAAACCCCTGGAAAACACCTCCGCCAACCCAAAGCTGGTCACGGCCAGCCCATAAACCAGCATCACTCGCTCCACCGTCCACTCCCCCACGTTGCCAAACCTCCAGAAGAGCAGAAACACCGTGATGGGCTCAGTCACAACCACACTCAACGTGGAGAGCACCAGAAGCGGCCAGCCCTTGTATTGCAGCCCGGCCAGCAGTTGAATGCGGATGTATTTAAAATAGAGCTTGATCCCACCCATTTTCAACCTCCCTGTATCACGACGCGCCGGAGGCTCCGGCCCATCAGAAACTTACCGAAGACAATAAATACTACAGTCCACAATAATTGAATGCCAGCCACCTGCCACACCTGCCCGGGGTCCATCGTGCCCACATAAAACCGCAATGGCAGGTCGGCCAGGCCGGCGAATGGCTGCCAGGCCAGAATGCCCTGCGCCCAATCGGGCCACAACTGCAATGGAAGGTAGGAGCCGGACAATACATCGGTGATCACCAGAAAGATGTTCACCGGCCCGTCGCCCCATTTGAGGTTCAGCATCAACCCATAGGTCAGGCAGATGATGGAGCCAGACAGAAAAAGGCCAGTGCACAGGCAAATAAGCATGGCCAGCAAGCCCGACACAGAAGCCGGCGGCTGCAAGTTGTATGGGGCAGGCAGCAGCATCGCAACCACAGTGATCGGCACCAACCCCATCAGAAAGGGCGAGAGCTTCGCCGCCAACGCCCGGCTGAACCAATGGGCATACAGATCCAACGGCCGGCAGAGCTCCACACCCACATCGCCATTGATGATCTTGTTCCTGATTTCGCTGTCTGACCCCATGGCAGGAAACAGGCTGGCGATGGCCTGCACAAGCCATGTGTAGCTCACAGCCTGAGCGGCGGTCATGCCCGCTTGCGTGCCCGCGCTGGTGTTCACGCCATACCGGTAGAAGATCAGCATCAAGACGACGTGTACAAAACCGTAAAACACAAACGTGCTCATCTTTGCCCAGGCTGCCGCACGAAACTGCAGTGTGGAGACGAGCTGGATCCTGAGGATGGAAAGACTAGCCCGCAGCAGCTTCATAGCCCCATCTCCCGATACATCGTGGCAATGATCTGGTCGATATCCTGCTCCTCCACCACCACATCTTTGAGGGGGCAAGCCGATGCAAGCGCCGCGACCAGCCGGTGGGCTGGTGTGATTTCAGGGTCAAACCAGACTACACATTCGTTTTGGTTCAGTTCCACTCTTTCCGCACCAGGAAGGCTTTCCATCGCGCAAGGGCCCGTAAGTTCTGCCCGAATGCGGCGAAGCCTGGCATACCGACCACGCAGGCCGTCTAAACCACCATCCTACAGGATGCTTCCCCGCCCAATCACCATCACCCGGCTGCACAGCGCCTCCACATCATCCATGTCATGGGTCGTCAGGATCATCGTGACGCCCTGTTTTGCATTCATCTCCTTCAGAAAAGCCCGTAGCGCCAGCTTTGATACAGCGTCCAGCCCAATTGTAGGCTCGTCAAGAAACAAGATGCGCGGCCCATGCAGCAGCGCCGCTGCCAGTTCACAGCGCATCCTCTGGCCCAGGCTCAATTGCCGCACCGGCGTCTTGAGCAGCGGCCCGATCTCCAGCACACAAGCCAGATCATCAAGCCTCCGGCGGTAATCGTCCTGCTTCACACTGTAGATGTCTCGCAGCAGTTCCAACGAATCGAGCACAGGCACATCCCACCAAAGCTGGCTTCTCTGACCAAACACCACACCGATCCGGGCAACATGGGCTGTGCGTTCTTTCCATGGCACCCGACCATCGATCAGGCATTGTCCCGAGTCGGGCACAAGGATGCCGCTCATCACTTTCACCGATGTGGATTTCCCCGCCCCGTTAGGGCCGATGTAGCCCACCAGTTCGCCCTCCCCGATGGTAAAGCTCACATCGTCCAGCGCCTTTACATGCTCATACTGGCGCACAAACGCCCCGCGTACCGCGCCAAGAAAACCTGGCGGTCGTTTGGCCACGCGGAAAGCCTTGTTGACACCATCCAGCACAATCTGCATCAAAACACCACCTCCCGAATTGATCGCAAGGTCGATATCATAATCAATCACACAAAATCTGTAAACTGTGGAAAATGAAACTCATATGACGGTGGGAACTATCAAAACGCTCAAGCTCTGTTTTTCAAACATTTTCAAAAAAAATCTTGACAGTCTGTTGCTTTTATATTATAGTATCTATATTGAATCGTTGATATTGATCTGCCGGGTATTCCTGTATGCCGAAAGGCGCCTGGCATGCAAACTCGCTGAAAAGCGGGTTTTTTGTTTTTATGGATCATACAGAGGTAAACAACAAAAACCCCTTTCCCGCTGCAACAGGAAAGGGGCTTTTCTTCGGAGAGCGCCGGATTATGCCGTGCGCTCAATATGCAGCTTGTCTGCCACCAGAGCTATGAACTCGCCATTGGTGGGCTTGTCATTCTTCGTGTAGATGTTATAACCGAAAATGTTGTTGATATTCTCAATGCGGCCCCGGGTCCAGGCCACCTCAATGGCGTGGCGGATCGCCCGCTCCACCTTGCTGGCTGTGGTGTTGTAGCGCCGCGCCACACCGGGATACAGCTCCTTGGTAATGCTATTGATGAGTTCGGAATCGTCGATCACCATCTTCACCGCCTCGCGCAGGAAGTGGTATCCCTTTATATGTGCGGGAATGCCGATTGTCAGAAAAATGCTCGTGATTTCTTCATCCAGGGAGCGGGCTGCACTTTTTGCCGGCGGCTGATACATACGCTTCTCACCGCTCTTTTGCTTCTCCTGCCCGATCTCACGGATGCGCTTGCACAGGATGTCCATGTCGAAGGGCTTGACCATGTAGTACTCCACACCCAATGACATGGCCTCCTGAATGATGTTTTCATGGCCGATGGCAGAGAGCACGATGATATGGGGTTTCCTGATCTTGAGCTCCGGGATTTTTTCCAGAACCCCGATGCCATCGAGCATCGGCATGATCAGATCCAGGATGATGATATCTGGCTGAAGCTTCTGGAGTTTTTCCACGGCCTCCACACCGTTGCCGGCCTCACCGACGACGTCGGCGAAATCCTGCATCTTGATGCACTCGCTCATCATGTCTCGCATCTGAGCATTGTCATCCACCACGAGCACCCGAACCTTTTCTGACATGAGGCTTCCTCCTGCTATTTGTTTTCGACACAATTCGCCATCATATTAATTACTTTTATGTCTGATGTCGAATTATGGCGTATATCCATTTCCAACAATAATGATTATATAGTACGAAAATTTATATGTAAATTGAGTTATAATTTGATTAGACTTCTATATCTTCAATTTTCTTACATTATCTATCCGTAGATAAGTATTTCGTATCGGTTGATGCTAATTTTTGCCCCATGCCCATCAGGAATCCCCCGTAACTGATTCGCTATAATGGAGCTGGCACTTTATGATGGCTTAAAGAATATATATAGGATACGATCGTATCCGGGGAGGTGCGCGCATGCGTAAAGGCATCATGTCAATGTCGCCGTTGGGCCGCAAAAAAGCCATGGCAAAGGCCAAGACCAACAACATGGAGAAGGCGGAAAAGGCCGCTGTGCAAGACACAGAGGAGCCACAAGAACTGAATAACGCTGATGCAGTCAACGAGAAGAATTTCGTGCAAACCATTTATGTGCCGAAAAAGTACAAGTCAACCACGACAACAACCGCCAAGCAGGAGAAGTCGCGGAAGAACAAACCGAAGAGGGATTACGTGAATACATAACCTCCAACAAACCAGAAGGCCCCAGTTTGCAGGGGCCTTCCAATTGTGTCAGAGATTCACTGAACGATTCGTTCCCTCGGCAAGATGGCAATATCCCCGCCGGTCTCATCAACTGGGTAGGTGAAATGCCACCACTCTTTATCATATGGAGAAAATCCGAACTTCATCATCGTCTGCCTGAGTTGTGTCCGGTTACTTGATTGAGCGGCGGTCAAGCCCTTGTATCGGTAGGCAGACAAATCACCAAAAAAATCAAAGGGCCCGCCCATATCGATGTTTGTCCCTGTGGTCCAATTTATAAGCGTGAGATCAACAGTACCGCCAAGCCGGTGGTTTGACTTCCTTGCCACATATTGGCCAGGAATGTCCACTTTGTCAAGTTCAGGATAATACTCCTCCTTGGTGGCAGCATCCGAAAGGTCTTCCGCCCAGGCGATCATCGCGTCGGTGGCCTGCTGCGGGCGGTAGGCATCATACACACGAAGCCCAAGGGAGTCTCCCTTCCAGTCTGCCGCTGCGAGGGAAAGCGCTTCGATGGCTTCCAGGCGCATCACAGCCTGAGGTGATTGATATCCGGCAAGCGGTTTGCCTGTGAAGTTATTTTCAGTGTTGTAACGGATCTCCAGTTGCGCGTCGGGGATGAAATCATCCACATATCCCCATCCATTCGGCAGGCAGGCAATACCCCACTCCTCGCTCATCAGCTTCGTTATCTGCTGCTCAGTGCCCTGCACGAGCACCGGGCGCGCCGAATAATCCAGCCACCGCAGCAGCTCCTCCATGTGCAGCTCCGACATGGCGGTGCAGCCATGGGTGGGCTTGCCCGGCTCCAGCCAAACGTGCAGGAAGATCGCACTGCCCAATCCCGCTTCGGCGATATCATTGTAGTGGACCACCAGTGCGTGTTCATATTGCGCAATCTTCTTTAAGTCCTCGCCACTGCCGCATTTTGAAGTGGCTCCGCGCACCCACTTGTTGTAAAAGGGAGAGGAAACATCATCCACCCAGCGGTCACGGCTGTCCAGCTTGCGGTATTGGTAGGTTACACCAGAGGGCTTGACGGCCCAGCCAAAGGCCGATCCCAACAGAAATGCACCACTGGGAGCTCTGCCATCCCCCTCCCGCTGCTTGGATACGCCATTCTTGCCAACCACAGCTGGCCAGGGCCCGGCAGCGACTTTCCAACCATCACCATCTCTTTCATATAGCCAAACGCTTGCCTCCGGAGAATCCTCCGAGTCCGCCTGGACGACGATGGCCTGACGGCCAGCCCATCTCTCAACCAAGCCTTGTGAGACCATAACCTCAAAGCTGACTGGCGAAGGCTCAGGCGTTTTGGTGGCTTCCGTGGTGGCTGTCGGTTCGGTTGTATGACTCTCGTCTGTGATGACCGGTAGCTCTGTCAGTTCTTCTGTAGGCACAGGGGTATCGGGCACAATCGTCTCGATCATGGGCTCCCCTTGGGACGGCAGTGGAGTCGCGTAAGCCCTGTTGCCGGCGCCGGATGCTTGCCCGGGCGAGCACGCTACAAGCAAACCAGAGATCATCATGACAACCGCCAGCCTCAAAAACCTTCGCACAGACGCCCCTCCTATCCTATGGGCAATTATACCATATCATGACATATTTTCTTCGTTTACACCACAGCTTGCTGCCTCGCCCTTGCGTCAGCCAGTAATATTGGGGTACACTGGAATCAAAAAAACGGAGGCACTCCTGAGATGCGAATGGATTATCACCTGCACAGCGCGTTTTCCGGAGACGGCTGCTCCACCATCGTGCAGATATGCCGCTCCGCGCTAGGCAAGGGCCTGACCCACATCGCCATTACGGACCACCATGACATCGGCAACAAGCCTTTTGAATTGAAGGGGTTTGAAGGTTACATGGTGGATCTTGCCCAGGCGCGGGCTGAGAACCCTGACCTTAACCTGGCGTTCGGGCTTGAGATGGATTATCGGCCTGAAACCTGGCAGCAAGCGAAGGCCATTCCGACGCAGTTGGGTTTGGATTTCGCACTGCTCTCCCTGCATTTTATCGACGGGGTGGATCCTTACCTGCCTGAGTATTTTGAGCACCGCACACAGCAGGAGGGCTATTGCCGTTATCTCAACCGATTGGCGAAAATGATCGACGCCACAGAAGGCCCGTGGGTGCTGGCCCACATCACCTACGTAGCGAAATTTGCGCGGTTCCCCGATCCTGCATTACGCTACAGTGAGTATGCAGACGCGCTGGATGAGGTGCTCAAGCGTGTTGTCCAAAAGGGTTACGGCCTGGAGGTGAATGCCTCCGGCATCAAAAACGGAGCAGGCCTGCTCCCAGGCGCCGATGTTCTGCGCCGTTATCGGGAGCTGGGCGGTGAAATCGTGACCACCGGCAGTGACGCCCATGCTGCGGAAGATGTGGGCCGGTGGATCACCGAAGCCACGGACGCAGTGCGTGCGGCGGGGTTCCGCTATCTTGCGGCATATCGGGGGCTGAAACCAGAATTCATCAGAATTGATTGAGGATTACAATGCGAAAAGTCATCATTATGCACCAACTCCCACAGCACCTTCTCGACAAACTTGCCACCAGGTTTCCACAAATACGGTTCGAGACAATGCCCAAGCCCTACGACCCAACCCTGATGGCCGATGCAGAGGTGCTGTTTGGTTGGGGCAACAGAGGCTTGCTGGATCACGCGAAGAACCTGAAATGGCTGCACAGCATGTCTGCCGGTGTGGATACATTTCTGGATGAGGTAGACGAGCTGTTTGGCAACGATCTGCTGGTGAGCAACAGCGCCGGCATTTATGGCGTGCCGATCTCGGAGCACCTGCTGGCTCTGATGCTGGCGATGTCACACCAGATTGGCCGCAGCGTTCTGAATATGCCAGCGGGCCACTGGGGGAATGTGCCCCATTGCCGGGAGCTGACCGGCGCCACGGTGGCTATCGTGGGTTACGGCGACATCGGCAGCCACCTTGCCGCACTGCTCCAGCCGTTTCATTGCACGGTGCTGGGCTTCAAACGCTCCCCGGTTGAAAAGCCGGACGACATGGACGAAATGCTGTATGGCGACGACGGGCTGGATGATTTGATGGCACGGGCAGATTATGTCTGCATCTGCCTGCCTGGCACAGAGAAGACGAGAAACCTGATCGACCGCAGGCGCATCGCCATGATGAAGCCCACAGCAGCACTCCTCAACATCGGGCGGGGCTACATCGTGGACACCGACGCACTCACCGAAGCACTGGCTGCTGGCCAAATCGCCGGTGCAGGCCTTGATGTGACCGAACCGGAACCGCTGCCGCCAGCACATCCGCTATGGTCTCTGCCCAACGCAATCATCACCCCCCACATCTCTGGCTATACATCGCCCCAATGGGAAGAACGACAGGTCGAGTTCTTCTCAAGGAATCTTGAAGCATATCTGGCCGGTCTGCCCCTGCCAGGCGCTGTGGACCGGATTCACCGGTATTAATTATTGGCTGGCCCTTCTCTCGGTTGCAGAGAAGGGCCTTTTTAGCTCTCACATTACTCATCTGCCAGATAAAATCTAAAGAACCATTTGGCAAGGAAAACAGATTGTGTTATACTTGCGGATACCGACCGACTGGTCGGTCGGTATCGGAGGCCAGAAATGAATCAAGAGAATCCCAACGCCAACAAAAGGATCAGGATACTCGATGCAGCGCTCTCAGCATATGCCCAATATGGCATCCACCACGCCACGACCCGGCAGATCGCTGAATTAGCCGGAATCGGCAAGTCCACAATCTTTGAATATTTTAAAAGCAGCAATGAGCTAATGGATGCCGCATTTGCCCACCTAATTGAGCACGCATCAAATGGCCGTGGTGAACTGCTCCGTATTGCAGAGACCGACCCGGCAGCGGCGTTGTCTGCCTATTTCGACGGCCTGACCAGGATGATTATCGATGAGCCAGACCGGTTATTGCTTCTCTCACAGTACGTGACTGCCATCCTGGCTTCCGGCACAAATTTCGAAACAATCAGGGAGCGGTATGGTCAATTGCTTCAGCCGGCTGCGCTGGCATTGCTGGGAGACATTCAGACCATTGTGCAGAGGGGCGTCACAGCCGGTGCTTTTCATCTCCCGCCTGGTGTTGTCGCAACCGATTGCGCACTGCTGATCAGCGCCATTGCCCGGGAAATGCAATCTCAGGCGCTGGTGAAGAGCGAGCGTGAAATTAAAGACACCTGCCGGCGGTTGAAGGGCATGGCGATGTATGCTCTTGGTATCAAACAGGAGTGGGATGAAGAGGGGTGATCACAATACCAATGTATTATATGGAAACAGGGAATCAAAACGGGCAAACCATTGTTTTCATCCATGGCGGAGGCATGGCCGGCTGGATGTGGAAAAAGCAATGGGAAGCTTTTCAGGATTATCATCTTCTGATCCCAGACCTGCCCGACCATGGCAAGTCCAAAAGCGAAGGTGCCATTGATATCCAGGACAGCGCAGAACGAATTGCAGCACTGATCCGCGAGAAGGCAAACGGCGGCCGCGCCCATGTGGTGGGCCACTCCCTGGGTGCGAAGATTATCGTGCAATTGCTGGCAATGCACCCGGAACTGGTGGATCGGGCTGTTGTGGCGAGCGCTCTGTTCCGCAGCATGCCGCTGCTCAACATGATGCTAAACATGCCGGCATATCGCATGACCGTGCGGATGCTCAAGAACAAGGCAATTCTGGATATGCAAACAAGGCAGTTTGGCTTCCCGGATGAGGAATATGCACAAAACTTTAAGGCGGAAGCAGCCGGAGAAACAGCTGAAATGCTTGACCGGATCTACACCCAGCTACACAAATATCAAAAGCTGCCGCAGGGTCTTGAGCATGCCGAAGCGCCCACACTCATCCTTTGTGGGGAGAAGGAACCAAACGCGATGATGAAATCCGCTCTTGACCTGGCGAAGGCTCTTCCCAATGGAAGAGCATATATGGTGTGCGGAGGAAAACACAACTTCCCCTGGGCGCTGTATGAAGCATTCAATCAATCAGTAAGAGCATGGCTTACCGGCCTGCAGGTGGGTCATCCGCTCATCCGAGCAGCCGACTGAGCCGTTCCCGAATTTCGCGGAAGAGCCGAAGCCATGGAGTATCCAGACTTCGGCTTTCTTTCAGAGAGAAATTTAGTTTACATCACCGGCAGCCGCCGCATCCTGCTCGCTATCATCTGCGATGCCATAAAGCTCTCTGCCCTGCAGGTTGAGGCGGGCACGCTCGGCATCTACCAGCGCGGAGATGCGCTCCTTCACCTTGTCTGACTTTTTCACATTAAGGATCCTGAACTCAGGCGATGTAGCGTCACCGGAAATGATCACGACGGTGCCAAGGCCCAGCATGCGCTGCCCCAATGTGCGGATCAGGCGCATATCCAGCACACGGTAGAGCAGGATCTCATCCTCGGTGATGGTGAAGAAGCCTTTTTTCAACACCAACTTGCGGGGATACAAAGAGTATCTGGTGAACGACCAGGGCAGGCCCAAAAATGTGCGCTTGCGGTCCTTCCACAGAAACTCTGCGCTGGGCATGCCATCATCCAAGCCGGATTTATTCTTCTCATTCTTCGCCACGGCAAGCCACCTCTTCATTCATGAATGACAATATTTTACAACCACCGGGCATATGACCGCAACAGAGTTCTTTTATGTTCTGTCTTTTATAATTCGATAGACAGTCCTGCCAATCTCCATGACAGACACGATGATAATGATCAGGAAGATCCACCGAAACTGGGCCTGCACGATCTTCATCACAACATCATTTCCGCCGATGGTTATACTGGTGTTAAGCAATGCGGGTCCAGTCATCATCACGATCACAACAGCAATGTCATACAGCTTCAACGCAATGCTGGCAAGATGAGTGCCCAGACGCCACCGGCCTTGCGCCAGCAGCACTGCATGCAAAGCCAATGATAATGCCCATCCAATGTTCCACAACGGCAAGTAGGCCTGTAACGCCTGGGTGGAGATGACCGGCTGTATGACCAACTGGCCCGCCTCACCCACGGAGTAGATGCCGAACAACTCAGGTACGCCATTGAACAGCACCATCGCGATAAGGGTAAAGACTATTGCAGCGATGGAGTCTGCAGGCTTCCAGGGGTTATTGTGCTTGGGCACCGGTTGAAGAGCCTTCGGATCCCATGGTTCGGGAAACTCCATCCTGGCAGCCTTGTGGGCCATGCCCCTCTCAATGCCCCAGAAGATCACAGTGACCACACCAATTGCTCCCCACACGCCAGACACGAGGCTGCCGAGGAACTGCAGCACACGGCTGCCCAATGCGGGTGCATCGCCAGGTGCAAATACATACCCAACAAAGACACTGATAAACAACCCCAGTGCCAACGCTCCGGTTACAATCCACAGCACCATGCGGTAGAAAGGATAAAGCCTTGGCCCGATCACATATTTCTCGCCTTCGTATCGAGTGGCCACAACCTCTGGCGACCCAAACTCCTTGAGCACCGCCGCCATATCCGCCTCGGTGGGCTCAGCGCCGCCAGTGCGCGCCTCCAGCGCGTCCAGCAGCAGTGACTTCAACTCTTTCTCAATGTCTTCCCGTTGTTTGGCAGGCAGCCTTCTGCCCACGTCATAGAGATATCGGTCAAGCATCTCCATCGGATTCATGATCCCTTCCCCCTTTATTGCCTTTCCAGCATCTTGTCCATCACCTTGACCATGTTGCCCCATTCCTTAGCCAAATCGCCGAGCAATGCCCGCCCTCGCTGGCTCAGCACGTAGTACCGCCTCGGCCGTGCTTCCTCCAGTGACCAGTCGCTGTCGAGCAAGCCCTGCTTTTCCAGCCGCCGCAGCAGCGGGTAAAGCGTACCCTGCTCCACTTCCATGCCTTTCTCCGCCAGCCGCTGCGACAATGAGTAGCCATACTGCCGCTCAGTGAGCTGGCTTAGCACGCAGAGCACCAATGTGCCCCGCCGGAGCTCAGACAACAACCCTTCCATAGTTTCATCAGGCTTCACGATGTGTATCACCTCATGCTTTCAATTTTATTATACTATGCGCCGCACATTATTGTCAATAAGCATTTCATGAATCTTCCAATTATCTGTAGCACTTTCCCGCCGCAGCCATATGGTGCAATAGCCGGTGTTTAGTGACGGCTAACAGTCTTGGCAGCGACAAACATCTTGGAGTAAACGATGCTTGAACCGAGTGCACATACCACGGAGGAGTCAATGAACAGCCGCCCGGTTTCTCAGAGTGCGGCAGCAGCAATCATGTTGCGCCCATCAAGGAGTCTGGCGAAGAGGTTGAAGCGCTTCCTTGGGTTTTTGGGCCCTGCCTTTGTTGTCAGCGTGGCATATATTGACCCTGGCAACTTTGCAACCAATATCACAGGAGGATCGCTGTTCAATTACAATCTGGTGTGGGTGATCCTCTGGAGCAACCTGATGGCGGTCTTCCTGCAGACACTATCGGCCAAGCTGGGCATCGCCACAGGAAAAAACCTGCCGGAAATGTGTGGCATGGCGTTCAGCCGGCCTGTGAACTGGGCGCTTTGGGTTGGCGCAGAACTCGCCGCGATGGCAACCAACATTGCCGAGTTTATCGGCGCGACGCTGGGGTTCTGCCTGCTCTTTCATATTCCCATGGTTTATGGGGGCTTGTTGACTGCTGCGATCACCTTCGTGATCGTATGGCTGGAGAAGTATGGCCAAAGGGTTGTAGAGATTGTGATCACAGTGATGGTAGCGGTAATCTGTGGGGCTTACGCAATTGAGTTGTTTCTGTCCAGGCCTGACTGGGGACAGGTGGCACTGCACACACTGATCCCCTCTCTGCCCAATGGCCAGGCGCTGTTGATTGCCGTGGGCATGCTGGGTGCCACAGTGATGCCCCATGTGATCTATCTGCACTCCCAACTGGTGCAGTGCCGCAACGGCGCACACACAACCGAGGAGAAAAAACGTCATTTGAAGCTGGAGAAAATCGACGTGGTGCTGGCAATGAACATTGCCTTCATAGTAAACGCCGCAATGGTGGTGGTGTCAGCGGCTGTGTTTTTCCGCAGCGGTGTTACAGTGGAGACGATTGAGCAGGCGCATCGGTCGCTGGAGCCGCTGATGGGCAGTCTGTCGACCGGAGCGTTCGGCATCGCGCTGCTTGCCTCCGGTTTGTCATCATCAGCAGTGGGCACCATGGCAGGGCAGACGACAATCAAGGGCTTTGTGGGCTTGAGTATCCCGGACAATGTGGCGCGGCTGATCACAATGGCTCCGGCGCTCGTAATCCTGGCGCTGGGCGTGAACCCAATGAAGGCGCTGGTGCTGAGCCAGGTGACCTTATCCTTCGCGCTTCCGCTGGCGATCATCCCGCTGCTGATTATTACGGGTAATAAAAAGTATATGGGTAAGCTTGCGAACAAACCTGTGACAAAGGTGATCGGATGGGCAATCACATCAGTGATCATCGGATTGAATGCGGTGCTTTTGGTGATGATGCTTACCGGGAACGCGTGATGGAAAGCAGGTAAAACAAACGAATTGGCCAGTGGTGCAGCCCACTGGCCATTCAGAATGCCCGGTTTGGTCAGTCATCTTCCTCCCACTCATCATCATCATATGTACGATCCTCGTTGTCATCGGTGGCCAACGGGGAAGGTTTTCCCCTCTGGGCTACAGACAACGAGTTGGGCTTTAGTGTTGGAGTTGCTGTGGCTGCAGGGGTTTCGGTGGTTGCAGACGTGGGATTCGAGTCATAACAACGGCAACTGACATAGGGATTTACCCAACCATTATCTTGACTGCCTGTTGCTGAGGGGGAGGCCGTCAGTGCCGGCATTGGAGTCGGCTTTGGCGTAGGCTTCGGTGTGGGCTTTCGCGTGGGCCTTGGCGTGGGTTTGGGGGCGGGCTTTTTCGTTGGTTTCGGCGTTATTTTTACAGATGCCGCCGAGAGGACATCGGCTCTGGTCTCATTCCAACCTGCTGAGGATGAGGAAAGCGCTGTGGCAGTGCCCGCAAGCGACAGGATCAACAACAAAGAGAGTATTGGAGTAATAATTCTTTTCATGCTCTCACCTCCCGGAAGTAATCTATTTACAACAATAAATCCCGGGGTCTTCTACCACAGTGACAATCAACACAAAGGCTGAAGCAATAAAGAAGAATGACGAATAGGGGCTTAATATAAGCCGAAACGCAAAATCATTGGCCAATACCATGGATCATGTTACTCGACAGCATTGGCCCATTTGAGCTGCATAAAAGTGGGCTAATTTAGGCATGACTCGATCTGACAAAGATTTGCTCCATCCTGCCAGATGAATCCGGTTTTTGATCAATTACGACAAAACCGTATTTTTCATACAAGCCTTCATGGTCACTCACAAGGTATACTTTTTCAAACCCCAGTTGGTTGGCATAATCCAGCAAATAGTCAATCATTTTCTCACTGAGTCTGTTCCCCCGAAATGGCTCGCCGACAAATACATACCCGATATATGGGCTATACGGAACTTCCGGTATGCAATCAGTCTTTGCGAGTGTGCAATAACCAGCAATAGCATTGCCCTCCATGGCAACCAGAACCCTTTCCCAGCCTTTGAATCTTCTCTCAGCCATATCTTTGGCCAGCCAGGGCCCGGCGCTCCAGGAACAATCAAGAGCGTATTGCATCAATTCTCTCCAAATCGGGTCTTCCTGCATGACAAACTTAATCTCCATCCTGCCAAAAACCTCCGAGCACTGTGATACACCAAGGGGCGGGTATTCCCGCCCCTTGGCAACATTTCCTGCCTTATGCCGATCGCTCCTCTTCCTCACCCTTCTTCTCAATCCCCAGCAGCTTGTTTTCCTCTTCCTCCCGGAATTGATTGGTGTAGAGGTCGTAATAGTGGCCACGCCGGGCCATCAGCTGCTTGTGGGTTCCCTCCTCGGCAACGCGGCCCTTCTGGATCACCAGGATCCGGTCGGCATTGCGGATCGTGCTCAGGCGGTGGGCGATGATGAAGCTGGTGCGGCCGTGCAGCAGCTTGTCGATGGCATACTGGATCTTACCTTCCGTTTCGGTGTCGATGGAGCTTGTTGCCTCATCGAGCACAAACAGCGCGGGTTTGGCGATGATGGCGCGGGCGAAGCTGATCAGCTGCTTCTCGCCGGTGGATAGGCGTCCGCCGCCCTCGCCCACCTCGGTGTCATACCCCTTCTCCAGCTTGACGATGAAGTCGTGAGCACCCACCAGCGTAGCGGCTTCCTCCACCTCTTCGTCGGTGACATCCAGCTTGCCGTAGCGAATGTTGTCGCGGATGGTGCCGGAAAACAGGTGCGGTGACTGCAGCACATACCCCAGGTTGGAGTGCAGCCAAAGCTGGCTGCGCTGGCGGTAGTCCACCCCGTCAATCAGGATCGTGCCCTCTGTGGGCTCATAAAAGCGGCAGATCAGGTTCACGATCGTGCTCTTGCCGCTGCCGGTCTCGCCCACCAGAGCGATCTTGTCACCTGCTTTCACTGTGAGATTGAAGCGCTCCAATACTGTCTGACCACCTTTATAGGTAAACGACACATCTTTGAACTCCACGCGGCCTTCAATGCCCGGCCAATTCTCGCGCTTGGCCTCAAAGGCGTCGCCGAATTTCTCAATGACTTCCGGCTTATCCTCGATCTCCGGCTCGCTGCCTAGCAGCGTGAGCACCCGCTCCACGGCGGTTTGCGAGTTTTGCAGCTCGGCAAACACATTGGTGGCCTGCCTGATCGGCTCGAAGAACCAACTTGTCAGCGTCAGGAAAAATGTAAGTTCACCCAGCGTAAGCCCGCCAACAAGCACCTGCCAGCCACCTGACCACACCACCAGGCCTGTGGAAATGGCGCTGATCGTCATCACAATCGGTGTGAACACTGCCGACATCATGATTGCCCGGATGGAAGCGTGGCGCAACGTGCCCGTAAGCGTGGAAAATTCCTTGAAGTTGAGCCTCTCGCGCACCAGTGTCTTGGTGGTGCGCGCACCGGTGATGCCCTCGTTGAAGGCACCGGTGATGCGGGAGTTGGTCTTGCGTGCCTCGCGGTGGGCCTTCAGGATGCGCCTCTGGAAGAACACGCTCACCAGCACGATGAATGGTACCGAGGCCAGCACGATAAGCGCCAGCTGCCACTTCATGATAAACATCCTGACCAGCGCCACGGTCATGAACGCGAAGCCCCAGGTCTGGTCCACCAGCGTCCAGGCGATCGTATCCCCCAGGCGGCTGGCATCGTTGGTCATGCGGGCCATGATGTAGCCCACCGGAGTCTTGTCATAATAGGAAAAGCTCAGTTCCTGCAGCTTTTTGAAGCCATCCCGGCGAATATCGTGGGTAATGCCGGCCTCTACCTTTCCAGCAAGAAAGATGAACGTAAAGATCAGCGCGCATTGCCCCACCAGCATGGCAGCACTATAAGCGATGTATTTTCCGATGCCCTCCCAAACTCCTTTAGTGACGTGATTGTCGATCACCAACGCTTGCATCTGGCTGAACAGCATGTCCAAAACGCCATTGGCAATCATGCACAAAATCACTATTGCTATTATTTTCCGATACGGTTTGGCGAAACGGAGCAGTTTCGCCCACATCTTCAGGTCTACTTTTTTATCTTGATACTCTTCTTCCAGCAGCGCGCTCAACTAAACCAACTCCTTTTCCGGTGGCATCGCAGCGAAGGCGAGTTCCTCATTGCCCTGCATCTCTTCCTCCAGCGCGTTCTGGATCATCCAGATGCGCTTGTAGAGGCCCTCCTGCCCGAGCAACTCCTCGTGTGTGCCGTTTTGCGTGATATGCCCATCCTCTAGAACCAGGATGCGGTCCGCTTCGGAAAGCGTTGAGACCCGGTGCGAGATGATGAACGTGGTAATGCCCTGCCGCCGCTTCTTCAATGCCTTGCGGATCGCCGCGTCGGTTTCAGTGTCCACAGCGCTCAGGGAATCATCAAAGATGAGGATGTCATTATCCTTCATCAGCGTGCGGGCGATGGCAACCCTCTGCTTTTGACCGCCGGAGAGTGTGACACCCCGCTCGCCCACCACAGTGTCATATTTCTTGTCAAAGCCCTCGATCACATCGTGCACAGCGGCCACTCTTGCTGCTTCGTGCACATGAGCCTCGTCAGGCTGCTCGTGGATGATGCCGATGTTTTCCTTCACCGTTTTGCCATAGAGGAACGGCTCTTGCAGCACGATACCGACATGTGTGCGCAGATAGTCCTTCTCAATGGTGTTCAGTTCCACGCCGCCGATGGTGGCCGAGCCATCCTGGTAATCGTAGAGCCGCTGCAGCAGGTGCACCAATGACGACTTTCCGCTGCCGGTAGCACCCAGCAGGGCCACCGTTTCACCGGCCTTGGCGGTGAAGGTGAGATCCTTTAGCACCGGCTTGGATTCCTCATAACCGAACGTCACATCGCGAAATACAATATCGCCCTTGAGGCTGGGCTTTACGGGGTTTTCACCGGAATCCTCCGGTTTTTGGATCAGGATGTCGTTCAAGCGCCCCACAGCGATCAGCATCCTGCCGGCGTCGGAAAGCTGCCGGCCCAGGTTGCGGAATGGCCACAGGAACATTCCCACGTAGCTGGTGAACACAATGAACGTGCCCACTGAGATGGAACCCCGGATCGTAAACCACGCTCCGATATACAGCACCATCACCTGCTGCAGAATCGTCATGAAGTCCAGCGAGCTCCAGAACACAGCAAACATGGAAATCAAGTGCTTCACACGGTCGCGGAGCGTTCCAATACGCTCAGCGTATTTGTCACGCTCATATCGCTCCCGTCCAAATGCACGTACCACGCGCACACCGGATAGGTTCTCCTGCAGCGCCGTAGACATCGCTCCATCGGCAGTCTCCACGATGGTGAACTGACCCTGTATCTTGCGGAAGTAAATCACAGAGAACGCGACGATGAATGGGATCATCGCCATGGAGAAAAGTGTGAGCTGCCAGTGCAGGTTCAACAGCACCGGTAGCGTGATCGACAGCACGATCACTGCCCGAAAGACTTCCGGCAGCTGGTTTTGTATAAAGCCCCTGGTCGTATCCACGTCGGTGGTGCAACGCTGGATCAGGTCACCGGTCTCCGCCTTCACATGATAATCATAGGGCAGACTCTGCAGATGATTGTAAAGCCGGTTACGGATGTTGAGCGCAATGCCCTCAGATGCCCCGCTGCCGAACTTGGCTTTCAAAAACATGAATGCACCGCGGCACAACATGATGGAAACAATGATAATGGCACAGATCCAAAGGTTTCGGGCCAGAAAATCTACGCCGCCCACCGATTCCACCCAGTTGAGGACAAATGGCGGTGCGTTCATTGCCTTTTTCAACAGCACGCCATCTACCACCCAGCCGAGGATGAGCGGCCACAGGTAGTTTAATAGCACATCGGCTACTACGCCGATCAACGAGGCCAGGTAGCGGAGCCGGAACCCCTTGGAAAACTCCCACAGCCTCTCAAGTCTGACCTTGTTCATAAGACAATCCCTCCCAGTGACCGCGGCGAACAAAAAGGCCGCGGTGTTCCCGCGGCCTGGTGAATCCTGATGCTCGCGGGTCTTGTTGCCCGCGGTTGCGTTAACGCCCTAACGCATAAACCGGGGCCGGAAAATGGCATAGTTATGCCCAAATGCCTTCATAGAAACCAAGAAAACATTACGATTGCGCATCTCCGGACCTCCTTTCCTGTGTCGCCTTTCGGCGCAAGCACTATACTAACAGATTATCCCTGCCTTGGCAAGGGGAACAAGAGTAAAATTTTCTACCACTCTAATATGAATTTGCATACGAATCCTTATTTGATTTCCAGGTGCGTGTAATACTGCCCCGGCCTTCGCAAATCCAGTAAAGTCTCCCGCACATACAGATCATCTTGGGAAATGGCACCTAGTAATTCCGCAACAAAAAGGGCTGCCGCGCCTGTCTCAGACAATGCATGGCAACCCCGTGTAACGGTTGTTTACAGGTACAGGTATTACAGCCCGCCGTTCTTGAGCCTCTCAATCGCCTTCTGTGTATTTTCCTGGCTTCCGAAGCCAGTCAGACGGAAAAATCCTTCGCCACAGGTGCCGAAGCCGGATCCAGGAGTGCCCACAATGTTGTAGTTCTCCAGCAGCATGTCAAAATACTGCCAGGAAGTATATCCTTCCGGGATCCTCAGCCAGATGTAGGGAGCATTGCTGCCGCCAAACACCTGATGGCCCAGGCTCTCAAAGCATTCACGGATACTTTTTGCATTTTGCATATAGTAACTAATGTTGCTACGAATCTGGCTCTGACCCTTCGGGGTATAAATCGCCTCGGCGCCGCGCTGGATAATGTAGGAAACGCCGTTGAACATCGTGGCCTGGCGGCGGGCCCACAGCTTGTTGAGAGACGCAGTGCCGCCCTCTTTCAGGCGGGCCTTGATGTCCTTGGGGATCACTGTGTAGCTGCACCGCACACCGGTGAAGCCGGCAGTCTTGGAATAACTGCGGAATTCCACCGCGCACTCCCGGGCGCCATCGATTTCATAAATGCTATGCGGCAGGTCTGAATCCTGAATATAGGCCTCATAGGCACTGTCAAACAGAATCAGGCTGCCATGGCGTCGGGCGTAATCCACCCACTTTTTTAGCTCATCGCGGCTCATCACCGTGCCGGTGGGGTTGTTCGGCGAGCAAAGATAGACCACATCCACCTTGTGGCGAGGCAGATCGGGCATAAAGCCTGCGTCTGCCGTGCAGGGCAGAAATTTGATTCGTGTGAACTTACCGTCCGGCTGCAGCTTGCCGCCGTTGCCGGCGATGATGTTGCTGTCCAGATAGACTGGATACACCGGGTCGGTGATGGCGATCACGTTGCCGCTGTCAAACACATCAGTGAAATTTGCCGTGTCATTCTTGGCACCGTCTGAAATGAAGATCTCGTCGATGCCAATCTCCACACCCAACGGCTTGTAGTCGTTGTCTGAAATAGCCTGGCGCAAAAACTCATAACCTAAATCGGGGCTGTAGCCTTTGAACGTCTCCGCGTGGCTCATGTCATCAACGGCGGCGTGCAGAGCCTTGATCACGGCATCAGGCAGCGGCAGCGTCACGTCCCCGATTCCCAGCGGCACGATGTCGGCGTCAGGGTTTGCAGCCCTATATTCCTTCACCTTGCGGCCGATCGTTGAAAACAGGTAGTTGTCCTGCATCAGGTGGAAATTGCCGTTGGCCCAAATCATATCATTTCCCTCCAAAAACATTGTTACGTGCCGGTGGTTGCTCCGAGAATGAAAAGTGGGCGATGTTAATCAAACGCCCTATCCCGTCAGATATCGATGTCACCAGAAAATACTTCGGTGGCGGGCCCGGTCATAAATACGCTGCCGGCTCCGGGCCACTCGATCGTGAGCATACCACCCAGCAGGTGCAGATTCACAGGGCTATCCACCAAGCCCAAACGGATCGCCACAACAGCCGTGGCGCATGCACCGGTGCCGCAGGCCAGTGTTTCGCCGCTTCCACGCTCCCACACACGCATGCGGATGTTTTTCCGATCCAACACATGGGCAAACTCAATGTTGCACCGCTTGGGGAAGAGCATGTGGCTCTCCAAGTGCGGACCGATACGAGGCATGTCCAGATTGGCTGTGTCGCTCACAAATGTGACGGCATGAGGGTTGCCCATGGAAACGCAATTGAGCGTCCATGAGCCTTCCGTCGTCTCCGCTGTAACACCGAAAGCACTCTCTCCAGCCAGATCCACCGGGATCTGCTCCGGACGGAACCGGGGTTCACCCATGTCCACACGCACAGTGGCGATCTTTCCGTCAGAGCCGGGGTTCAACTGCAGACGCTTCATGCCGCCCAGCGTTTCCACAGTGATATCGCAGCTGCCCGCCAGGCCATGATCATATACATATTTGCCCACGCAGCGGATACCGTTGCCGCACATCTCCGCCTCGCTACCATCAGCATTGAACATCCGCATGCGGAAGTCTGCCTTCACTGATGGGCAAATCAGAATCATCCCGTCACCGCCGATGCCAGTGTGACGATCGGACACCATCACCGCGATGCGGGGTAGATCCTGCTCCGGCAGCTTTTCCTCAAAGGCGTTAACATAGACATAGTCGTTGCCAGCGCCGTGCATTTTGGTGAATCTCATCTCAATACACCTTCAAATACTGGTCAAGTTCCCACTGGTGCACCCGGGTAGTATAGGACTCCCACTCCTTTTCCTTGGCGTGAAGGAACTTGGTCACCACATGGTCGCCCAGTGCGCTGACCACAAGGCCATCGGCCATCATGGCATCCAGCGCTTCCTTTAAACTTTCCGGCAGCGCCTTGATACCGAGCGCTGTGCGCTCTTTCGCCGTCATCGCGTAGATGTTGCGCTCCACACTGGCCGGCGGGGCCATGTCGTGCTTGATGCCGTCAAGCCCGGCAGTCAGCATGCAGGCCAACGCCAGATAGGGGTTGCACGACGGATCCGGGTTTCTGAGCTCAATGCGCATGCCCTCACCGCGGGCGGCAGGAATTCGGATGAGCGGGCTTCTGTTCTTGGCGGCCCAAGCTACATAGACAGGCGCTTCGAAACCGGGCACCAGTCTCTTGTAAGAATTGACCAGTGGGTTGGTGATGGCGGTGATGCCTCGGATGTGGGCGAGCAGGCCGGCAATGTAGTTGCAGGCGATTGGGCTCAAACCCAGCGGGTCTTTCGCGTCGTAGAATGCGTTTTGCCCATCGCGGAACAGAGACTGGTTCACATGCATGCCCGAGCCGGCAATGCCATAGATGGGTTTAGGAAGGAATGTGGCATACAAGCCGTGGCGCTTGGCAATCGTCTTGACCACGGCTTTAAAGGTGATGATGTTGTCAGCCGCTCGCAGCGCGTCTGTATACTTGAAATCAATTTCATGCTGGCCATTGGCACACTCGTGGTGGCTGGCCTCAATCTCGAAGCCCATTTCCTCCAGCGCCAGGCAGATGTCTCTTCGGGCTTCCTCCCCCATGTCGATGGGGGCCAGGTCGAAATAACCGGCCTCATCGTGGGTGATGGTGGTGGGCACGCCGTTGCTGTCCACCTGAAAGAGGAAGAACTCGCACTCTGGGCCCACGTTGAACGAGAAACCCATATCTGCCGCCTGCTTGAGGGCACGCTTCAACACATGGCGCGGATCACCCTCGAAAGGCGAACCGTCGGTTTTGCACACATCGCAGATGATGCGGGCGGTGCGCCCTCCCTGCTGCCGCCACGGCAACACCGAATAGGTATCGGGGTCCGGCCTCAGCACCATGTCGGATTCCTCAATGCGCACAAACCCCTCGATAGACGAACCGTCAAACATGCAACCACGCTCCAGTGCCCTTGGCAGCTGGTCCACAGTGATGGACACATTTTTGGGCGTGCCTAACACATCGGTGAATTGCAGGTTGACAAACTTCACGCCTTGCTCTTCGGAAAGGGCAATCAGATCCTCGGCTTTATACATGCCATAATCCTCCTGACAGAATGAAAGGAAGTGAAAACACTCTTGCAATTTTCTTTATTATAGCAGAATGAAAACTGAAAAATCAATGAAATACTGAATTTGAATGGTCATACTGCTTCATATCATTATACTGATGCAATGATAAAGCGTTGGCGTGGACGCCATACCCCCCATCGTAAGATGAAATAAACGGAAAAGTATGCTAATATCATAGTAAAAGTCACTCCAATTTGTATTGATGACCAAGTTGCATCATCATAATCTTACTGTATTAAGTAGTTATGTTGGTTGCCATTATGTTTTAGTTTCAAGGCAGTACAAATGGCTGTCGTAGAAGAAAAGATAACAAAATGTTTCATAAAAAACATCAAGAATCCCTTCCCTCTTTGCGATAAACTACTCTCATCCTCCGGAGGTCATCCATGAATTACTTCCTTACTTTGAAGGCCGCGCTGTCCTTCATCGAGGCAAACCTGTGCTCTGACCTGGACGCAGATACCGTGGCAGGCATGGCGGGCTTTTCGCCCTCCCACTTCCACATGGTGTTCCGCACGGCAATCGGCATGCCGCCGGCGGCCTACATCCGCACCAGGCGGCTCATGCACGCCGCCAAGGACATCGCCGAGACCGGCAGCCGCGTGGCTGATGTGGCCTTCCGCTATGGCTTTGAAAGCCACGAGACCTTTACCAGGGCATTTGCGCGGCAGTTCAGGCTGACCCCCTCTGCATTCCGGCAGGCCAACAAAAGCTTTCTCATCCCCAGAATTTCGCCCGGCATCTTCGGGCCGACACTGCAATACAAGGAGGATCCCATGAACCAGATTCAACAAGGAATTGAGCGTTTTGAAGACGGCGCCGTGCTGCATGGCGTGCCCAAGGTGAGCTACTTCGGCGACCCGCCGGAGCTCACGCCCTATATCGCCAGCCTGAAAACCGCGATGCAAACCATTGGCGTGACAGACACCCCATATGCCCACTACCATTGCGTGGCGGGCTCCGCTTTCCGCCTCATGTGGAACACTGCCTGCTGGGATGGCGGCAACATCGACATCCTCGTGATGGACGAAAACCCTGTGACGCCGCTGGTGCGGGCGGTGCGTGCCGCCGGAAGGGATTGCCGGATGCTCTTCAAGCCCACAGTGAATGAAACGCACCTCCAGGGGCGTTTCAAGCCCGGCGACGGCGTGGAGTATGGCGGCAAGGAGGAATTCATCGCGCTGATCAGGGAGCAGATCGGCCGCGGGAATCCGGTGGTGGCGTTCGGCGTGATGGGCCCGCCGGAGGCTTGCGTTGTGACAGGCTACCGGGAAAATGGAGAAGTGCTGACCGGTTGGAACTTCTTTCAGGATATGCCCGATATGGTAGGCCCGGTGGAGAAAACCGAGGAAGGATACTTCCTGCGGCGGGGTTGGTTTGAGGACCGGGAGACCATCGGCCTGCTGGCCATCGGCGAATGCACCGGTATCGCCCCCCTCAGGGAAACCGTGTGTGAAGCGCTGGAAAACGCCGCGCGCGTGATGAGCCCCAGGCAGGTGGGCACATTGGCCGGCGGCTTGGATGCCTTTGATGCATGGGAGGCAGCGCTGCTGAACAAGGCTGAGTTTCCGGATCATGCGCCGATCCCGTTGCTTTTCGAGCGGCTAATGTGCCAGCAGGACGCAAACACGATGGTAGCCGAAGGCCGCAGCTACACCAAGGGCTGGCTGGAATACATGGCCGGGCAGCTGCCGGAGGCAGCGGAGCCGATGAGAAAGGCGGCAAAGCTGTTTGACCAGGCTCATGCCACAGTGTGGGAGATGTGGGATCTGATGGGCGGCCTGGGCATGGGCGAAAAGCAGGCCCTTGCAATGGGCAATGAGGAAACCAGGCAAAAGCTGGCGGAGCGCATTCGGAAGCTCAAGCAGTATGACTCACAGGCAATCCCGCTGCTGCGGGAGGCTGCGGAGTTGCTGAGAAACTGAAGCTAAAAAAAGCAGGATGGGTTTCGTACCCATCCTGCTTTGCCCTCAACATTCTTCATGTATGGCATCGATCGCAGAATGAAAGCTTTGAATGCATGAGCGGAGAACACGTTATATCACAGCCACACAGTCCCGCCCACGCCCCTTGGCCATGTAAAGGGCCAGGTCGGCATCTTTATATGTTTGCTCCAAAGAATTCTCCGAAGTGCAGCTCACTGCCGTCACACCAAAACTGGCCGTTACATTCAACAACTCTCCCTCATAAGTCAGCGGTAACTGTCGGATTGCGGCACCCAGCTTTTCTGCAGCAGCCTTGCCATCCATTAATCCGGTGCAAGGCAGTAAGATGATGAACTCATCCCCACCCCAGCGAGCCACAGTGTCGGTCTCGCGCACATTGGCCTTCAGGATTGCGGCTACATGCCGCACCACGCAGTCTCCGGCAAGGTGGCCGAAATTGTCATTGATGGATTTGAAGCCATCCACATCCAGCATAACAAGGCTGGACTGCTGCCCATATCGCCGCACCATCGCAATCTCTGTGGTCATCAGCTCTTCGAACCGACGGCGGGTGAGCAGATTGGTCAGCGAGTCGTGATTCACCAGCAACTGCAATTCATGATTTTTCTCTTCAAGCTCCTTTTGCTGGCTCTCAATCTTACGTTTCTGGAGAATGTTGGCGGCCGTGAAGTTCCAATGTGCATAAGACAGGCAAATGGCCACCCCAATCGCTGTGAGCCCATTCACTTGATTGCTGAGCAGCACCGAGTGATCCTGTTGTGTAAGACCCTGCGCCGTAATAAAAACAACCATGCCGGCAACATAGATTGGCAGTATGTAGTATGGTTTGATGATCAACGAGGCGCTGACGATCGTGCAGGCAACCAGAAATGGTGTGATGTTGGGTGTCACAAGTTGATCCACCGAAGCAATCACAATGCCGAATGCGAGCATTACGCACACAGCAACATATTGTAGCGCTCGCGCCATCGTAGACACAGCGGCGCGCTTGCGCAAACGGGAGGCAATGAAACCTATCAACCCCATGCAGACCAATAACGCCAAATGGCATGTGATGACCCATATGCGCCATGTTCGTTCCACGCCGCCTATTTCCGCGATACCGCGTTGGAACAGGATTATATGCAATGCGCTGAAGGGCATGGTAATTGCTGCAATCAGCATGAGCCTCTTCAGGTTTATGAGCACGATGTCATCCGCAACCGACTCATGCATTGCGCCGCGCAAGACCAGCATCCGCTTCAGACTGCTGGCAAATGCCTTTGCCGCCTCTTTCATAAGCCTCTCCCCGACTGACTTTTCTTATCTGATATATACCCAATTCAAAGCATATTCAAAAAGGCGTTGTGGAATTCGATGATTCGATCACATGTAATACCATTCTATAGAAGCAAACCGCGGAGTAACACTCCGGCCTCAAACAGGTCTCTCACTACATAATCGGCATATGGGAGAATCTCTGCCGGAGGCTCCAGTAGGTCTGGTACCATGATTGTGGTCATTCCTGCGGCCTTGGCACCCAGGATGCCAGCTGGCGAATCCTCCAAAACAACGCAGCGGCAGGGCTCAGCGCCAATCCTTTGCGCAGAGAGAAGGAAGACATCAGGGGCAGGCTTACCCCGCTCCACCTCATCCCCGCAGGCACTGCCCGAAAAGTATTGCAGTAGCCTGGAGGACTCCAGCTTCCATTCAGCCGTTCTTCTGGGGGTGGAGGTGGCCAGCCCCACAGGCACACCGCGCGAGTGCAGAGAGCGGAGCAGTTCCAGAGCACCGGGCTTCAGTGGGATTCCGTTCTTGGCCAGTTGTCGATAATATACCTCAAACTGAATCGATAGCTTTTCAAGCAATTCCTCCCCGCCAATGGCGTTGGCAATGATTCGCTTGGTTCCCTCATGATTGATACCAATCGTCTTGTGTACCACATCAAGCGTCAAGTTTATGTCCAGTTCCGCCGCCGCTCCGATCCATGCGTCAACGGCGATTCGCTCGGTGTCCAGCAGCAGGCCATCCATATCGAAAATAACCGCTTCGATCATCATATCCTCATGCATTTTTACTTTATGATACAAGCGCATGGTATCAGGTGTCAATCAATGCAAGCAAAGGGGGAATGGGGCGACTACAGCAGCGAATATACACTGTATCGGTTTTTCCCGCGCCGCTTGGCGGTATACATCGCCTGGTCTGCACATTCGATCAAGTCATAGATTTCGGTGGTGTCCACGCCATAAACCGCCATGCCGGCGCTGATGGCGAGCGGCAATCCACGACCGTTGACGGTGATTGGGCCAGAGAGCACTTGATGCTTCAGTTGCTTCCAAGTTCCCTCCAATGTCTGTGCGTTACACTCCTCCAAGCCATAAATGAACAGGCCGAATTCGTCACCGGAGATCCTCATGCACACGATGTCCTTGATTGGAAGGCGCCGCAGCCGGTCTGCAAATTCAACCAGGTATTTATCACCCGCTCCATGGCCGTGCTTGTCGTTGATGGCCTTGAAATCATCGATATCGATAAACACGAAAATTCCCAGCTTGCCGGGGTCCTTTCCGATCAGATACTCCATCTCTGTGCGATATTGATATCGGCTCACCAACCCAGTCAGTGAATCCTTGACAAGACGGTTGTTCAAATCCTCATTCAATCTGTTGAGTCTGGTGTTTGCCTCCTCCAGCAGCTGTTTCCGCTCCCGAAGTTCCGCCATCAAAGCCTGGATCATCTCCATCTGCTCGCTGTCTGGTGCACTTCTATCAGAGCTTTCCGTTTTACCGTGGCAACTCCGAACCAGGTTCATAAACAACAAAAACACTTCCTGAAAACCACCATCACCTGCTTGCTCCGGCTCATATGCGAATACCAGGAACGACCTGCCAAGCGGTACAACTGCCACAGACATGTTGGCTTTTCTGCTGATTAGCTTCAGCATAGGACCGCAAAACGAAGCGTCCTGAATCTGGGCACTGCGCTTCATCGCCTTGACCAGTGCTGCCTTCCCCGGCAGTGTAAAAAGCTGAAAGGCTGTATGGCAAGAGCCTGGCACCAAATCGTCCGGATCGCTCCATACAATCTGCTCGATTGAGCCGAGCTTGTTGATTTTCAGCATGAAAGTTTGCATGAATGGGGTGCTCCTGATTGGAATTCTACAATCTCTATGATCGATGTCTAGATGCCCAGCTTGGGGCATCACAAATCTTCAGATCTGTGAATTGGCCGAAAAAAACCATGATTTGAAATTCAGAGCAGATCCATACTATTGGTAATATGCATGATCAATGGTATAATTCCCCAGGTAATAGATCTACAAATGGAGGCGTGGAATGCCCGACCAAATCATCCATTTTCTGAAGGAATCCACCACAATCCCCGGGCTTCCGGGGTTTGAGAAGCCGGCTGCCGACCTGGTGGCTCAGTGGTTCGGAAAATACACCGGCGACGTGTGGCAGGATCCGTTTTACAACACGTTTGCACGCATGGGCGGCGGCAGCCCCAAGGTGATGGTAGCTGCCCATACCGACGGCTTGGGCTTGATGGTCATGTCTGTGGAGGATGACGGCTTTTTAGGGTTTGCCACTTTGGGCGGTTTCGACCCAAGAGTGCTGCCAGGCCTGGAAGTGACCGTGCATGGCCGCGAAGGTGACTATTTCGGCGTGATCGGCGCCAAGCCCCCTCACGTGTTGAGTGAGGAAGACCGTAAAAAAGTGCTGAAGGTTGACGAACTTTTCATCGATGTGGGGATGCCGAAGGAAATGGCTGCCCGGTTCATCTCTGTGGGAGATATCATTTCTTTGCGGGCGCCGCTCGTTGAGCTGGCTGGCGGCGTTGTGGCCGGGCGGGCACTGGATGACCGCGCCGGCATCGCGTTGATGCTGGAGACAATGAAAAATCTGAAGAAAAAGGCCTTAAGCGCCGATGTTGTGTTTACCGCTACCACCCGGGAGGAAGTGGGCAGCTATGGGGCGATGACCGGTGCCTTTGCGGTCAAGCCCGACCTGGCCGTGATCATCGACGTGTGCCACGCCGTGATCAACAGCACAGACGACCCAAGGATGGTGCCCTTCAATCTCGTGAACCTGGGCATCGGGCCAGTGCTGGATCGCAGGCTGCGGATGAAGCTGGAACAGACAGCCAAAAAGCTTGGGATTGAAATTGCCTACGATGTGATGAACGAAGCCACCTCCACAGACGCTGACGAAGTGCAGGTGAGCCGCACCGGTGTGCCGGTCGCGCTGCTGCAATTGCCGCTTCGCTACATGCACACCACGGTGGAAACGCTGCGCACCGACCTCATTGCCAAGTCCGGCAAGCTGTTGGCAGCGTTCCTCATGGAAGTGACGGACAATTGGGAGGCATGGCCATGCATCTGAAAGCACTGACTGCCCTGCCCGGCCCCTCCGGTGTGGAGGACCGTGTTCGGGAATACATCCTGGAGGCCGCCAGGAAGACTGGCGCTGAAACCCATGTGGACCGGCTCGGCAACGTGATCGCTGTGAAGCGCGGCAAGGCCCAACAACCCCGCAACGTGATGGTGTGCGCCCACATGGACGAGGTGGGCTTCCTGATCACAAAGGTGGAGGACGGCGGCCTATTGAAGTTTGCCATAACAGGCGGGATGGACCCCCGGATCCTGCTTTCCCAACGGGTGAAGATCGGCAGAAATGCCGTACCTGGCGTGATCGGCAGCAAACCGATTCACCTGCTAAAGCCCGATGATATCAAAACGGCTGTGAAGCTGGAAGACATGGCCATTGACATCGGTGCTTCCAGTAAGGAAGAAGCGCTGAAGCTTGTTCAGACAGGTGATTGGGCTGTGTTTGACAGCGGTTTTGTCGAGTTTGGAGAGCGATTTGTCAAGTCCAAGGCGCTGGATGACCGCGCCGGCTGCTCGTTGCTGCTGCAGGCTTTGGAAGGTCAATACGACGCCACAGTGACTGCTGTGTTTTCCGTGATGGAGGAGATCGGCGGCATGGGGTCAACGGCTGCGGCCTATGCGCTGAAGCCGGACGCGGCCATCGTACTGGAAGGTACCACATGCGCTGACATGCACGGAGTACCCGATCACCTACGGGTGACCGTGGTGGGCAAGGGTCCGGCGGTCACGATCATGGACAAGTCCGCCATCTCTGACCGCCGCCTGCGGGAACGTCTGTTGGCCACAGCCAGAGGGCTTGGCATCCCATGGCAGCACAGAGCCGGGGCATTTGGCGGCACCGACGCAGGCCGTATCCAACCGGCAAGAGGCGGCGTGCCGGTGGTAAACATTAACGTGCCCTGCCGCTACATCCACTCACCGGTGAGCGTGATGAGCCTTGACGATTATGACAACGCCCTAAAGTTGCTCAGGGCATTTTTGGGCGTGATACAGCAGCACATTGAGGAGGTACAGCAATGAGCCAGGCAATGGAAACATTGAGAGAACTGCTGCCCATCTATGGCCCGTCGGGCCGCGAACAGGCGGTGGCAGACACCATAGAAAAGATGATTAAGCCCCATGTGGATGAAATCAGCCGAGACGCGATGGGCAACCTGATTGCGCTCAAAAGGGGCGGCGGCCGTCGGGTGATGCTGGCCGCCCATATGGACCAGATCAGCTTTATGGTAACGCACATTGATGAAAAGGGTTTCCTGCGTGTGTCGGCAGTGGGCGGCGTGATGCCTGCCTGGGTTTTGATGATCCCGGTGCGCTTTGAAAACGGAACTACCGGTGTGGTAGGCTTCGAGACCAAAACCGAGGGCTATGACAAGCTGAAACAAGAGAACCTGTTCATCGACATCGGCGCACGCAACCGCGAAGAAGCCGAGGCACAGGTGCAGATCGGCGACATGGCGGTGTTTTGTTCCATCCCGACCGAAAACAAGAGAAACTTTTCTTGCGGTGCGCTCGATGATCGAACCGGCTGCGCTGTCGTCATCGAGGCGCTGAAACGTGTGAAGAATTCACCTTATGATATTTATGCGGTGTTTACCTCCCAGGAAGAGGTGGGGTGCCGGGGTGCTCACACAGCCGCCTACACCATTGCGCCGGAACTGGGCCTGGCTTTTGACGTCACGCCCTGCCCCGACACGCCGGAGGCGAAACGCATCTGCTCGGTGGAAATGGGCAAAGGCCCGGCCATCAAGGTGCGCGATACCTCGGTGATATGCCACCCCCGTGTGCGCAGGTGGCTGGAAGACGCTGCCAAAGCCCGCTCCATCCCATATCAGCTGGAAGTGCTGACACTAGGCGGAACAGACGCGGGGGCCATCCAGTCCAGCCGTGAGGGCGTACCCTCCGGCGTTCTATCCATCCCCACCCGCTACACCCATTCGCAGCAGGAGACGATGGATAAAGAAGACTTTGAGGCTTGCGTGGAGCTCCTCGTGGCAGCCCTGGAGATGGAGGCGTGATCATGCGCAAAACCATTATTCATACCGACAGAGCTCCTAAAGCAATCGGCCCCTACAGCCAGGCAGTGCGCGCCGGTGACTTTCTATTTCTGTCCGGTCAGACGCCGCTGGATCCGGCCACCGGGCTTTTGGTGCAAGGCGGCGTGAAGGAGCAGGCAGCGCGCGTTTTTCATAACCTGGAAGCGGTGCTCCAAGCCGCAGGCGTGGGTATGGATGCTGTTGTGAAGGCCACAGTGTTTCTGAAAGATATGAATGACTTTGCCACCGTCAACGAGGTGTATGCGGCCCAGTTTACCGGCGACTTCCCCGCCCGCTCCACTGTGCAGGTGGCAAGGCTGCCAAAGGATGCGCTGGTGGAGATTGAGATGATAGCTTATTTGGGGAAATAATACGCTATCATGGAATGATACAGTTGGGGGGCGAGTGCGCCCCCTTTTTCATATTGCCCCTCCCCCACCTTTATCATATTATAGAAGCAGATTATTGGATGGGTGAAGCAATGAAACCATTAATCGGCATCACAATGAACCCCGACACCAGAGACGGCGACCGCCTGGGTCGCCTTTACAGCTTTTACATGGAGGCCGTGCGGGCTGCCGGCGCTGTGCCGGTGATGCTCTTTGACGGGCAGGAGGAAGCTGAAATCCTGGCGGAAAAACTGGACGGTCTGCTGCTTTCCGGCGGGGACGACGTGGATGCTTCCTTGTTCGGTGAGGAGAATTTGTATTCAAAGAGTGTGGATCAGGCCCGCGATTGTTTGGAAATTGCCTGCCTGAATGCTTTTATTCATCAGGGCAAGCCGGTTTTAGGCATCTGTAGGGGCATTCAGGTGATGGCCGCGGCGCTTGGCGGCACATTATGGCAAGATATTGAGGCACAAACCGGCATCACACACCGGTTTGGCGAGCGGCACAGTATCATCGTACGCGAGGGTTCTTTCCTTTCCAAATTCCTGCCAGAACAGGTGGAGGTGAACAGCACCCACCATCAGGCCGTGAAGGCATTGCCTCCCCGCTTCATGGTTTCCGCCATGGCAGCAGATGGCATCATCGAGGCGATGGAAGCCACCGACGGCAGAAAGCTTTGGGCAGTACAGTTCCACCCGGAGCGGCTGTTTCAACAAGATGACAGGATGGTGGGGATTTTCAAAAAACTGATCATGGAATGAGGGCTCTCATTGCCATTAGCAATAGGTTCATATATACTAATGGGAAAATTGAGGGGAGAAATGATGAAGACCGGTATCTTTTCCTGGTTCAGTTATCCGATGCCTATTGAGGAACGGCTCCGCCTGATCAAGGCATCCGGCTTTGAAGCTGTATCGCTCTGGTGGGGGGACGCGGATAAGCACCTACAGCCCGATGCCGCCAGAAGGATTGGTCTGGAGATTGACAATGTCCACGCTCAATTCCCCCTCACCAATGATTTGTGGCTTGACCAACCTGCTGGAGATGAATATCTGAAGGCTCTGATTTCTTGTGTGGAAGATTGCCACCAGCACGCGATTCCTACGGTTGTGGTTCACATCAACGGCGCCAAAGACGATGTGGAGATTACCGACACCGGCATCAAGAGGATCAACAGGCTTGTCGAGCATGCCGAGAAAGCAAAGGTGCACCTTGCATTTGAGAACTGGATCCACTTGAGGCACCTTGACTATGTGTTCGACCACATCAAATCAGAGTATCTGGGGTTTTGTTATGACAGCGGCCATGAGAATTTCTCCCGCGAGGGCATTGATTGCCTGAGCAGATACGGCGACAGACTATTTGCAGTGCATTTGGATGACAACTTCGGAGATCATGATACCCATCTGCTGCCATTCGATGGCACTGTGGATTGGGCTGGCGTAAAGGCAAAGCTGGCCACTTGCCGAAAGCTGGAATATCTTACGCTGGAAGTCGATTTCAACACGAAGCACGAGAAAAGCCAGATCTACAAGGAACTCTCGGCTGAAGGATTCCTGACCCTGGCATATCAAAGGCTTCGTAAACTGATGGTTGAATAGAAAAACAGGTCGTTTCCGGCCTGTTTTCGTTTATTTTTGTCCTTATTGATATCTATCTGGTATTTATCTCGCCTCGCGGTCATAGGCCACCGACAGCGCCGCTGGCGCACCATCGCCCCGGCCTTTCAGGCGGCCTGTCACAAAGATCAGCACCACGATTGTGAGGATATAGGGTAGCATGGAGAAGAACGCATCGGGGACCGTCACACCAACCGCCTGCAGGCGCAGGCCAAGGATGCCGACCAGGCCGAACAGGTAGGAGCCGATTAATGCCTTCCAGGGGTTCCACATTGCGAAGATGACCAGTGCAACCGCGATCCAGCCACGGCCGGCGGAGATGTTTTCCATCCACTGGCTGTTGTAGGCCAACGCAAGAAACACGCCGGCCAACCCCGAGAACATGCCGCCGGCAATCGTGCAGCCATAGCGCACGGCAAACACATTGATGCCGGCTGCGTCGGTTGCGGCGGGGTTTTCACCAGCGCTGCGGATCTTTAGGCCCAGGTGGGTCTTGTTCAGCACAAACCACAACGCCGGCACCAGCAAATAGCTGGCATACACCAGAATGTTCTGGTTAAAGAGAACCGGGCCAATAAACGGGATCGCGCTGAGGCCTGGAATCGGAATAGCTTGAAACCGCACAACTGCCTGCACGCCCACGTAAGTTTTGCCGAGGAAGGAAGCCATGCCTGAGCCGAAGATCGTGAGAGCCAAACCGCTCACAACCTGGTTGGCACGCAGGGAAACGGTCAGGAACGCATGGATCAACGCAAGCAGACCACCGGCAATCATCCCCACGAGCACCGCGACAATCAAGTTGCCGGAGGCCTGCGCAGCCATGAAGCCGGAAATAGCACCCACCATGATCATGCCTTCCACACCAAGGTTGAGGATGCCACCCTTTTCCGAGATGATCTCACCCAAGGAAGCGAGTAACAACACCGTGCCGGCAGCCACCGTGGCAGCCAGCATGCTCAGGATCATCTGGCCCACATTCATTGCTTCGCCCCCTTCCCGAGATGAAAATGAATCTTGTATTGCGTCAGAATATCAAAACCCAACACGCAGAACAGGATCACACCCTGGATCATCACCGAGATTGCATCGGAAATGCCTGCCGTCTGCGCATACTTGCCACCCACCAACAACGCCGACATAAACACCGACATCGCCACCACACCCCATGGGTTCAGGCGGGCCAGCCACGCCACAATGATCGCAGTGTAGCCATAATTACCGGAAATGCCCATCTCAATGCGGTGGGATATGCCGGTGAGCTCGCTCATGCCCGCCAAGCCGGCCACCGCACCGGAAAGCATCATCACGGTAAGCATTGTGCGGCGCACATCCATACCTGCATATTCTGCTGCGCGGGCACTTTCTCCGATCACGCGGATTTCGTAGCCCCAACGGCTGCGGTTCATCACAAAGAAGTAGAGCACCACCACCGTGACGGCGATCAACAACCCGAGGTGTAAGTCAGTACCGGAAACAAAGGGCATCCAAGCCTGCCTCGGGATGGGTGTGGGCATCGGAAAATGGGTCACCGGGTCGCTCCATGGCCCTGTGATCAGGTATTGCAGCCATTTAAGCCCGATATAGTTGAGCATCAGCGTAGTGATCGTTTCATTGACGCCCAGATAGGCTTTGGGAGCCCCGGCCACACCAGCCCATATGGCACCCATCACCATGGACGCAATGGCCATCAGCGGAATGAGAAGAATGCCAGGCAGGTTGGGGAACAGCATCGCCACGCCGGCTGCCGCAAAGGCACCCATGGCAATCTGGCCCTCGCCGCCGATGTTCCACAGCTTCATGCGGAATGCCAGCGAAATACCGATGGATGTGATGATCAGAGGGATGGATTTCACCAGGATATCCATCAGGCCATAACCGGAAAAGAATGTCTGGATGAACATGGAATGAAGGATATTGCCAACATCCTCCGGGGATTTTCCAACGCTGAACAGGAAAATTACAGCAATCAACACAGCGATCGCCACCGATATCACGCGGACCAGCACCACATTGCCGGAGGCACCGGCCATCCGCTTTTCAAAAGTGAGAAAGCGCTTCAACCCGCATCACCTCCTCTGGTGTTGTGCCCATCATCATCATGCCGATGCGGCCAAGTTTTGCCTCGCCACGGGGCAAGATGCCCATGATCCGGCCACGATATAGCACAATGATCCGATCACTGTATTTCAACAAGGCATCCAGATCCTCGGAGATGAACAGCACTCCCGCGCCACGATTCCTCTCCTGTACCAGTAGGCTGTAAATCATCTCGGTGGCGTTGATGTCAAGACCGCGCACCGGATAAGCCGCAATGATTGCCTTGGGCTTCAACGCGATTTCACGGGCCAGCAGCAGCTTTTGCAGATTGCCGCCGGACATCAGGCGCACCGGCGCATCCACATCGGCCACAGCAATGTCATACTGCTTGACGGCTTCGGCCACGAGCGGCTTAACCGCCCCATAATCGAGGAAAGCGCCTTTGCCAACCGACTGCTGCCAGTAGCTCCTGAGGATGATGTTATCGGCCATATCCATGCCGCCCACCAATCCGGTGCCGAGACGATCCTCCGGAACGAAGGACAGGCCATCATTGATCACGCCACGGATTCCGAGAGAGCCAATATCCTTGCCATCCAACTCCGCATGGCCGCTCTCAATGGGCCGGATTCCGGCCAGCGCCTCCGCAAGCTCCTTCTGCCCGTTGCCTGCCACGCCAGCCACACCCAGGATCTCGCCGGAACGCAGCTCAAAGCTGAGTTCATCGACTGCCCGCAAGCCCTTCTCGCCTTTCACGCACAGGTCTTTTGCCACCAACACCGGGGTTCCGGGTTGACCCGGCGTAATGCTGCCATCCAGCTTCACGTCTTCACCCACCATCATCGTGGTGAGCATCGCATAGTTGATATCCTCCCCCATGGCCTGACCTGACACCTTGCCCCGCCGCAACACCGTCACACGGTTGGCCACATCGCATACCTCAGCCAGTTTGTGGGTGATGATCACAACAGCGCAGCCCAGCCGGGCCATTTCCTTGAGCGCCTCGAAAAGCCCCGAGCTCTCCTGCGGCGTGAGAACTGCCGTGGGCTCGTCCAGAATCAAGATACGGGCGTTGCGATACAGCGCCTTCAGGATCTCGACCCGCTGCTGCTCGCCTACGGAAAGCTGCCAGATGCTGGCTGATGGATCAATCTCCATGCTATATTTGGCAGCAACGGACTGCACTCGATCGTTGAGCTGCTTGCGGTTGATGAACATAGGCGTTCTGCCGTCGCCCAACGAAACGTTTTCGGCCACGGTGAACGCCTCCACCAGCTTGAAATGCTGGTGGATCATGCCAATGCCATATCGTATGGCGTCTGCCGGGGAATGGAGCTCCGCAGGCTTGCCGTCAATCAGCAGCTCGCCGCCATCAGGGCGATAAAGCCCGGCCAGAATATTCATCAGTGTGGACTTGCCCGCGCCGTTTTCGCCCAACAATGCATGAATCTCACCACGATTGATCGTGATGTTCACATTGTCGTTGGCAACCACGCCAGGGAAGGACTTGGAGATGCCCCTCATCTCTACGACAGCTTCCGCCATTTGATCCCTCTTTTTGTGGTTCTATTGGAATACCTGATTATTATAACACAGGATGTAGATTTTGTTCGGATTTTTTGTCAAACGGATGATCACTATCGGCATCATCACAAATCATTGCCAGAACCAATAAAAAGCCCCTCTTCCAATGCGGAAGAGGGGCATGACTTATTGAGAATCCAGATTACTTGATCTCACCCACGACGCCTTCCACAAACTTGCCCAGCGTCCAGATGTCCTGATCGGCGAGCTTCTGGCCATCAGCCACGAGCTCGGTGCCATCCTGCAGCTTGATCGGGCCGGTGAACACATCCCATTCGCCCTTCTTCATCGCCTCAAGCTTGCTGTTGATCAGATCCTTGGTCTCCTGTGTGACGGAGGGGCCAAAGGCGTCCAGCGTGACGATGCCCTTGTCCACGCCGCCCCAGTAGGCTTGCGGCTTGAAATTGCCGTCGAGCACAGACTTCACTACTTCCACAAAGAAGGGGCCCCAGTTCCAGATGGGGGAGGTCAGGTAGCCATCCTTGCCGGCAGCTGCCATGGAGCTGTTGTAGCCGGTGGAGAAAGCGCCTGCGTCAGCAGCAGCGGCCACGGCGGAGGGAGTGTCCTGGTGCTGGGCCATCACGTCGCAGCCGGCAGCAAGCAGGCTCTCCGCGGATTGCTTTTCAATCGCCGGATCATACCAGGTGCTGGTCCACACCACGTTGACGGTGGCTTCGGGATTCACGGAGCGCACGCCCAGCGTGAAGGCGTCAATCATGCGGATGACCTCGGGGATGGGGAACGCAGCCACATAGCCGATCTTGTTGGTCTTGGTGGCCTTTCCGGCAGCAATACCGGCCAGATAACGGACCTGGTACATACGGCCGAAGTAGTTGCCAAAGTTCTTGTCATTCATCTTGGAGCCCGAGCAATGCTCAAACACCACATTGGGATACTTCTCGGCCAACTCAGCGGTGGCATCCTGATAACCGTAGCTGGTAGCAAAGATCACTTTGCAGCCCTGCTTGATCAGGTTTTCCATCGCGGATTTGCACTCGGCAGTGCTTTCGGGCACGTTTTCCACAAACTTCGTCTGAACACCAAGTGTCTTTTCCAGATACTGCCTGCCCTGATCCTGGGCATAGGTGAACCCGCCGTCGCCGACAGGCCCGATGTAAACGAACCCAACCATCATGTTTTTGGGATCGTTGCTCTTGGCGCAGCCGGCGCCCATGATGATCATGCTGGCCAGCATGACAACGGTGAGTAGGATTGCCAGTGTCTTCTTCATGTGTGCTCCTCCTCTTTGTTATTCGGTGAATTGAATGACGCCATTCTCGATTGCGGAAACGCGCGCCAATGATTCCACGCGGACGCCTGATTTGCGGAGTTTTTCCCCGCCGGGCTCATAGGCCTTCTCGATCACGATGCCTACGCCTACAAGCTTGGCCCCGCTCTGCCGCACCATCTGCGCCAGACCCGACACCGCTTCGCCATAAGCAAGGAAATCGTCAATGATCAGAACCCGGTCCGCCGGACCCATCAGCGGTTTGCTCACGAAAATGCTCGTCTCGGTGCCTTTGGTATAGGAACGGACAAAAGCTGTCCATGCTTCACCGGTGGTGTTGCCGCCCATGGCCTTTTTTGCGAAAACAACAGGAACACCCAGCTCCACACCGGCCAGCACCGCAAACGCGATGCCTGAGGATTCAATTGTAAGGATCTTGGTCACACCTTCGCCCTGGAATCTCTGGGCGAACTCCCGCCCGATCTGCTGGGCAAGAGAGGTATCTATCATGTGATTCAGAAAGGAGCCGACCCTGATGATGCCGCCTGGCAAAGCCATACCTTCGCTTTTGATGCGCTCTTTCAGACTCTGCACAAACAACCCTCCGTCGGTCGAATACGTGAATATTGTAATGCTCTTTTCCTGAAAAAGCAACAAGAATTCCGAACATTTTTGATATATCGGTCTATATTGTTATGGTTATCTTTCGGTTTCACCATTTTTTACTGTGTCCAACCTTACCTCCACCGCAGCCAGCACGGCTCCGTGCACCTCCGGCTTGGGTTTGGTGGCATCAATGGTAACCACACGGCCAGGATTGCCGATGGCCAACTGCCGGAACCCGGTATACACCCTGTCATGAAAACTCTTGCCGGCCAGCTCTAGCCTATCCTGCTCCCGGTCAGAGATGCGCCGAGCCGTTTCGCCGGTATCCACAGACATGAAGAATGTCACATCCGGCAGAAGCCCACCTGTGGCAGGCTCGTTGATCTGCTTAACAATTGCCTCACCAAGACTCCGGCCAACACCTTGATACACTATACTGGAATCCACAAACCGGTCGGTGATCACGATTTCACCACGGGCCAATGCAGGCTCGATTACCTCTGCGACATGCTGGGCTCGCGCTGCAGCATAAAGCAACGCCTCCGCCATCGGCGTCATCTCTTTGTTTACGGGGTCCAGCACCAATTCCCGGATCTTCTCGGAAATCGGGCAGCCACCGGGCTCTCTGGTCACAGTGACCACATAACCCTGTGCCTTCAGTTTTTCTGAAAGCAGCCGGATATGGGTGCTCTTTCCGGAGCCGTCAGGCCCCTCAAATGAGATGAACATCCCCTTTTTCATCTTACGCCTCCAAAAGCCATTCACAAAGCTGGGCCGCATCGTCAAAATAGCCCTTCACATTCCCATACGGCTGGAACTCCTCACGGCTGCCAAACCCCCACAGCGCCGCGGCGGCATCAAGGCCGCAAGCCTGTGCGCCTTCGGCATCCATGCACCGGTCTCCCACCATCAATGCGGGCAGGCGATCCACAGGGATCATCGTGTCCAGCATATGCCGCAGCAGCTCGTGTTTGCTGCCCAAGGTGCCGTCCAGTTCTGCACCGGCAATCCCATCAAAGTATTTGGCGAGATTAAGGTGAGCGAGGATGGCTTCGGCAAACACCCTGGGCTTTGAGGTTGCCAGCCAGACACTGGCTCCCGCCTTTTTCAAACGTGAGAGCATTACCTCCACATGGGGATAAGCCACACATTGAAAGGCACCGATGGGCCGATAAAACTCCCGGTAGATCCGCACGGCTTCCTCGGCCAAATCACCGTCCATACCATAGACCTCTCGGAACGTTTGCCGCAGCGGTGGGCCGATGACCGCATCGGCAGTTACCAGCTCGCCGGCCCGACCCAGATTTTCCAGAGCGTGTCGGAACCCATTCAGGATTCCCTCACGATTGTCGATCAACGTGCCGTCCAGGTCGAAAAGGATTGTATGGTACTTCACGGGAACCTCCATCGTCCGATTTCATCTTTCATATGGGGTATGGAACCCCACACCTGCCAAGAACGGACCACCATGTCTTTTCAGTTATCAATCACTGCAACCATCCCCTGCCGCACACCGAACAGCTCTCCGCCCAGCGCCTGTGCCTGTCGGGCATACTCAAGAGTATCAGCTGAGATAAGCTCACCGGGCATGCAAACGGGGATACCCGGCGGATAAGCACCGAAGGACTCGGCAGCCACCCGGCCAGCAGCATGCTCCAGGGGCACCTCCATAGCTTTGGACAACCATGCCTGCCGGAGCGTCATCACCGCCTGCATGGGAGCGGGCAATGCGCTGATCTCACAAGAAAAGGGGTGCGGAAGCTTTTCCGAAGCGAGCCGCTCAAAGGCAGCAACCAAACGATCCAGCCGGGTTTGATCATCCATCACCGTGGCAATCAGCACAACACGGTAAATATCACATAGCTCCGGCTCAATACCATAACTCCGTAGCATTTTACCAGCCTGCCAACCGCTGAAACCCAGGCCACGCACATCCACCACCAGCCGGGTGGCGTCAAAGCCATTGTAGCCCATCGCCTCAGCATCTGCTTTACGCCAGCATCTGAGGCCGGGGAGTCTGTTAAGCTTCGCCGCCAGATTGTCGCAATTTCCCACCAAACTGTCAAGCGCGCTGCCGCAGCCTTGCATATAGACGCGGCTGTCATCCAGCCCGGCCAGGAGCGGGAACGATGGGCTTGTTGTCGTGACTCCACGGAGCAGGCGGGCAAACGCATGCCCATTCTGCCGGCCTTTCACATGCAGGAACGCCGTCTGGGTGGGTGCGGGTAGTGTTTTGTGCGCGCCAGTCACCCAAGCATCAGCAAACGCGCCGGCATCTTGTGGAAGCAGATCGGAGAATACAAAATGGGCTCCGTGAGCGGAATCAACCAGTAATGAAATCATGTTGTGGTCACTGACGGTTTTGATGGCCTCAAGACCAACACAGCGGCCATAGTAATCGGGATATGTCAAGAAAAAGGCGAGCTTGCCATTGGGCAAATCTCTCAAAGAATCGGGGCGTAACTGGCTCAGTTGCTCTGCATTATTCCAGGCCGACTCAAGCCAGACAGGCTGAACACCAGCAATGGCACATGCATGTACTGCTGACACATGGCAGTCACGAGGCAGCACCAATGTTTTGCCGCTCATTGCCGCCCACAAGATCATTGCCTGGATGCCCGCCGTCGAACCGTTCACCAATAGAAAGCTTCTGCCGGCATGCCAGCAATCAGCGGCGGCTTCTTCCGCAGCGAGGATGGCGCCTGTGGGGCCATGCAACGTATCGGTATCGGGAAGCTCCGTAAGATCCAGCTTGGCAGACGGCAAACGGATCAGGCCCTTGTGGCCAGGCGTATGAAAGCGCAGCGCATTTCGCCTTGCGGCGTCTGTGAGCATTTTGTATATCGGCCCGTGCCGACTTTTGCGCATCAGGTTCTCCCCCACCCCTGCCAGCCGATCAAGTTACCGGCAACGCAGCGCCTATCCGGCCAAGCGTCAATCTCCGGCTTTTGCCAGCTCCAACTCCTCCACCGGTTTGGCTTTGGAAAACTGCCGGTTCAGCCTGCACCCGAACACCTTTCGTTTCGGGTCATCCAGCAGTGTCTGGCAATCCAGACACACATACTGCCCCATGATCATCAGCCCGCAGCCGCTGTGCCGCCCGCAGAACACGCATTGCTTCGCTTTGCCCATGATTTTCATCTCCAGTGGGTAACATGTATACATATACTGTTTCCAGAAAATCAGCATATGATACGGTCACAGCTAATGTCAGGCAGGCTCTATGCGTGGCAATGTTTCCCAATCAGCCCGTCAGTCCAGCTTCATCTGCGAGATGTAACCCTTTGAGGCCGCGTCGGCTAGCAAGCTGTTTGTGTCATCCAGAGATTTCTGTGACCGCTTCTTGTCGTAAGCAGCCGTCATCGTATAGGATTCCGGCGATGCGATCGCCTTCTCCAGCGGAATCACGGTGTACATTCTCTTGCCGCCTACCGTGACCATCATCGTCCTTGTCGGCAGATATTGGGCCGAGGAAAACGCCACGCTTCCGCCGGGCTGTTTGACAATCTTTACATTGAGGATCATGCTGTCTTCCGTATACTTGAAGTTGGTGCTGTTCCAGCGGGCAAGCTGATTTGATATGAAGTTGCCCATGGAATAGGCTACAAACGTAGCCTTACCGGACTTAGCCGATTGGATGACCTCAACGGTTTGCAACACATGCGGGTGGCTCCCGATGATCACATCCACGCCAAGATCCGCCAAACCCTGTGCCAGTTTGACCTGGCTGCTGGCTTGTTTACGGGAATACTCAGAACCCCAGTGGATATAAAAGATGATGACCTCTGCGCCGTCCGCCCTCATATGGTCAACAACGGTCTTCATCTCCGCCAAGGAACCGGAAATGTTGGAGGCTGAAAAGCCGTGCAGCAGGCTGTCACTTCCGGTAGCGCTGCCGTAGGTATAACCGGTGAAGCCAATCTTCACACCCTTCACATCAACAACAGTGTGCCATTTATCACTGGGTGTTGTTCGAACACCCACAGCGGCAAGTCCCTTTTCACGGATAATAGACGGTGTGCGAAGCATGCCATCCTTACCCCGGTTAGTGATGTGGTTGTTGGCGTTGGAAAGGATGTCGAACCCGGCTTCTTTCAGAGCATCCACATAGGAATCCGGAGCGCTGAAGTTCTTACTGTTCGGTTCGGAATATGGTTTTTTAGGACCGCCGAGGGGGCATTCCAGATTGCCGATGGTAATATCAGCTTTGCCTAAAATATCTTTGACATACTGAAAGCTGCTATTGAAATCATAGGTCTTTGTGCCCTTGTTATATGCCGCCGACACCTGCGAGCCATGGCACATGATATCTCCCACAGCCATGATGTTGATCTCCAGCGGCTCTGGCGTCGGAGTGGGCTCTGGAGTGGGCGTGGGGGTCGGTTCTTCCGTGGGCGTGGGGGTGGGTTCGGGAGTCGGCTCCTCTGTGGGCTCAGGGGTCGGCATGGCCTCAGTGGCTTCCAATGTGGGCCTGACAGTGGGCTGTTGAGGCGAACCCCAGCAACCAGCAAGCAATATGGCGCTTAACAACAGAACTACCAATGAGCGAAGATTCTTCATACGTACCATTCCTTTGCATGACAAGCCCGGCAATGCCCGGGAATTCATCCTGACCAATCTCAAGAGGGATTATACCAGATATTGGGCTTATATTGAAGCCGTTGCGTTCGGGCAACCGTTTATGCACCACTCAAATGGGTATCCTCTATGCATCATCTCGCAGTGTAGTTGAATTACATTGTCATGCAGATAAGACAAACCAGCCATGTCATTTTTGGATTTTACTCCGAATCTATGCACATTGTGATGGTTTTTGCTCTGTGATATACTATTCGGGATGTTTTGGCATCGGAGGATAGTTATGAAACGAGTTTTGGTTTTATTAATCGCCACAATGCTGATGCTGACAGCTTGCGGGGGCGGCGGGCAACCCACCGCCACGCCGACTGCTGAACCAACGGCGTCACCCACTGCCACTCCCACACCGACGCCAACACCAACTCCGACACCAACACCGACGCCAACGCCAACTCCGACTCCCACGCCGGAACCCACACCAACACCCTTGCCCCCCTCGATGACCACCGGTCTGCCATCAGGCAAGGTATATAAGCCGATCTGCGTGATGATCCAGAATGACCCGCACGCACGCAAGCAAACCGCCGGGCTCAGCCAAGCGGATATTGTATATGAGGTATTTGAAAACGGCGACTCAATGACACGGTTCGTGGCTGTGTTCAATGATTTCCTGCCAAACTCTGTTGGCTCAATCCGCTCGAGCCGCATTTATTATGTAGACATTGCCTGTGAATATAAAAGCGCACTTTGCTTCTTCGGGGGCCCACCCGCCGAAGTGGGCAAAGGAAGCATCAACGCGAAAGTCAACAAGGCTTTGAAGGATAAATTGCTTGTCATCGGTGCCAATGGGATTAATCCCCCCTGGAACAAGTATTACAAACGCAACAAAAAATACCCCGCACCGCATAATGTTTTCATTGACATCAATCAAATTGCTGCATTGATCAAAGATCCAATCAAACCGGTAAGCCATTTTCAGTTCAATGCCGAAGCGGTTTATACCGGCGACAATGCAACAAGTATTGAGATTGTTTATAACAAACGGATCATTGATGTCAGATACACATATGATCCGGCAGCAGGTGTATACCTACGCACGCAGGAAGCCGACAAGACCATTCCGATGGTCGATGCAAACACAAACAAACAGATCACTGTTAAAAATGTGATCGTGCAGTATGCAAAGGAAACTTATCTGGGCAATTCGCGCGGCACATCGTTAAATAACTTCACGATGACCGGCACTGGCGAAGCAGATGTTTTCGTTGCGGGCAAGCACATCAAAGCGACCTGGAAACGCCCGAAACTTGACGACATTACAAAATACTATGATGCATCAGGCAAAGAGATTGAGCTTCAGCCTGGAAACACCTGGGTGCAAGTGGTTCCATCCAATCGGAAAAAGGCAGTCCCAGTTACTTATAAGTGAAGCTTATGGAAGTAAACAGAAAGCCTGAGATAATTCTCAGGCTTTTCGTTTATCATTAGGAGCATACAGGTTTACCAGATAGTCCTGTCTTTGATGTCCTTCTGCACCATCGCTTCAAATTCCTCAAAGCTCATCAAGCCGATGTCACCCTTTCCACGCTGGCGAACGGCAACTTTACCGGCTTCGGCTTCCTTATCACCAACCACCAACATATAGGGCACCTTCTCCACCTGCGCCTCGCGGATCTTAAAGCCGATCTTTTCGTTACGACGGTCCAGGTCCACACGAACATCACTTTCACGGAGTCGTTCGGCAATCTTTGCGGCATAATCGTCCACGCGGTTGGTGATGGTCAAAACGCTCACCTGCACTGGCGAGAGCCATACTGGGAAAGCACCGCCGAAGTGCTCAATCAGCGTGCCGACAAACCTCTCCATGGAGCCCAGCAATGTGCGGTGCAGCATGATGGGCTCGTGCTCCAGACCGTCTTCGCCCACATAGGTCATGCCAAGGCGCTTTGGCAGGTTCATGTCCAGTTGGATTGTCGTGCCCTGCCACTCGCGGCCCATGGCGTCCACAGCCTTCAGGTCCACCGACGGGCCATAGAACTTGGCGCCGCCAATGTCCACCTCGTATTTGACGCCGCGCTTATCCAGGATGTCCTTCAGAGTGCCCTCGGCAAGGTTCCAGATTTCGTCACGGCCGATATACTTGGAGTGGTCCTGATCGTCGCGCACCGAGAGGTAGTATTTCAGGTTGTTAAAGCCCATCGTGCCGTTCAATTCCAATGCGAAGTCGATGATGCGGTTCACTTCCTCCACAAACTGGTCGTCGCGGCAGATGATGTGTGCGTCGTCCTGCGTAAAGCCGCGCACACGCATCATGCCGTGCAGCGTGCCGGATTTCTCAAAGCGATAAACATTGCCCAACTCGCAATAACGGATCGGCAGGTCACGATAGCTGCGGGGCCGGCTCTTATAAACCCGGATGTGGAACGGGCAGTTCATGGGCTTTACATAATAATCAAACGCCTCCGCCTCGTCCTTCAAGCCCATCGACATGGGGGGATACATCCCCTCCTTGAAAGTGGTCAGGTGGCCGGAGGTTTCCCACAACTGAGACTTACCGATCTGCGGCGTATAGATATACTCATAACCGTGTTTGCGATGCTGCTTGCGCCAATAGAGCTCAATCTCCTCACGCACAACGGAGAGCTTCGGATGCCACAGCACAAGGCCGGGGCCCACGTAATCGTCTACGCTGTAGAGGTCCAGTTCGCGGCCCAGCTTCCGGTGGTCCCGCTCCTTGGCCTGCTCGATGGCGGCCACATAGTCATCCAAATCCTTCTTCTTGTCAAAGCTGGTGCCGTATATACGCTGCAGCATTTTGTTCTTCTCGCTGCCGCGCCAATAGGCGCCTGCCAGGCTCATCAGCCTGATGGCCTTGATCTGGCCGGTGGATGCAAGGTGCGGCCCAGCGCACAGGTCGGTGAACTCGCCCTGCTTGTAGAAGGAAATCACAGCGTCTTCCGGCAAGTCACGGATAAGCTCCACCTTGTAGGGCTCACCTTGCTGCTCCATGAAGGCGATGGCCTCAGTCCTCGGTAATTCGAAGCGTTCCATTGAGTAATTGGCGGCAATGATCTTCTGCATCTCCGCCTCGATCTTGATGAAATCATCGGTGGAGAACGGCGTGTCAGTATCAAAGTCGTAGTAGAATCCCTTATCAATCGCCGGACCGATGGCCAGCTTCACGTTGGGATAGAGGCGCTTCACCGCCTGGGCCATCACGTGGGAAGACGTGTGGCGATAGGCGTGACGACCCTCATCGTCGGCAAAGGTATAAGCAGTGAGCGTGCAGTCATGATTCAGTGCGGCATTAGCGTCTTGCACCTCGCCGTCAACGCCCACAGCCAGTGTGGCCCGGGCCAGCCCCTCGCTGATGCCCTTGATCACATCGATGGCCTTGATGCCCGGCTCGAATTGCTTCACTGAGCCATCTTTGAGTGTGATATTCATCTCATCATCTCCTCTCAAGTCATACAAATACAAAAAGCCCGCCCCCGGAAAGGGGCGAGCTCTACTCGCGGTTCCACCCTTATTTTAGCTTAAGCCAGCGATAACGGGCTGATCCGACGCAGTCTGGAGGTGGTTTTCACCCAATCTCTGCCCTGCCCGCTTTCAGCCGATGGCGGCCAGTCTCTTGTTGGCGATTTTGTGGGTTACTCTTCTCCGTCATTCTGTTTGCATTATTTTATCATTACAACACAAAGAGTTCAAGAAAAAAATGCGCTGCCCCAATAAAGGGGCAGCGCAGTATGGATTGATCCAGAAGTCGCTGTGATTCAATGTTACGGCTTGGCCGCTGAGTAGGCCGAGAATGCACCGTAAACCTTGGTTGAGCCCACCATTCTGAAAGCCCGAACCTTATAGTAGTACCATCTGCCTGTGGTCAGGCTGGCGTTCGTGAAGTAAAGGCTCGTGGTCGCCTTCACCAGCGCATAGGTGCCATCGGCTGCCGTGCTGCGCCACAACTCATAACCGGAAGCACCGCTCACGGCCCCCCAGGTAACCTTGATGCTGGTGGCGGAAGCCCTGGCTGCCCGCACAGAGGCAGGCACACCCAACGTGGGCCGTGCGCCAGCGGGAGATGTGAACGGGCCATAAACACTTGAACTGCCCACAGTGCGATATGCCCTGACCTTGTAGTAGTAGGCTGAACCGGTGTTAAGCGATGCATTGGTGAAGGTCAAGGCAGTCCCGCCATATACTTTTGTATACGTGCCGGTGCTGGAGGTGGCGCGATAAAGCTCGTAGCCGGACGCGCCAGTCACAGCACTCCAGGATACCTTGATGCTGCTATACGATGCCGACACCACCGTGAATGTGGCAGGGGCGCTGGGCAACGGCCTGGCGGCCACTGCCGATGAATAGGCGCTCAACGAAGGGGAAGCCCTGTAAGCCTTGATCTTGTAGTAATACACCGTATTGGTTGTCAAACCGGTGTTTGTGTAGGTGTAAGGATACTCATCTAGATCATACTCGTTCAATGACGCAATCTTGGTGTAAGGCCCTGCGCTGGCGGTAGCACGGAAAATATCATAGTCAGTAGCGCCGAACACTCCGCTCCATGTCAGCTTGACACTGTTGTAGGATGCTGATGCAGCGGTCATGGATGGCGTGGATAGAGAGGACATTTCCAGCCGCAGCGTGTAGGGATCCTTTTTGCTGAAGCCGTCGCCTTCGTTCACCGGAGTAATTTTGATGAGATAGAGTCCCTCAGCAAGCGACATGCTGATATTCTCCGACGTGTTGCCTGCCTGTGTTGAGCTTGCAATCACGTAATCCGCTTCATCATAATCACTATTTTCAAAATCGTATATGGCATCACCGTTCAGCAGCAACAGATTGTAATTGCAGTTTGCCGGGATATTGGTCAGGTTTACGGTATAGGTGCAGGAATGATCGGAGTACATCATATAGTAATCGTTATCGTTCAAAGAGGTGACATAAGCCTCAACATCTTCAAACGGGTAAAGAAAACTAGCACAATCCGGATAATCGTTGGGTTCATACGGGTCGAAAATCGGCAGCTCAATACCCACCGTCTTGTATGCATTTCGCACGGCGATGGCCTCATCGGAATACCAGCCATAAAGATCTTCCGCTGCCATGATCAGGCATTCCATTGCCTCGGCAAACGTGGTGTAGGGATACATATACTGAGACAGCGCCTGATAATAGATTCCAGCCGTTTTCGCCATACCGAGCTCCTGCGCTACGAGGAACGCGGCTTTGTTGGGGATACCGGAGTTGGTGTGGACACCGCCCCAATCACCCGCTTCAGTGTTGGGCAGGTAATCATAATTGTCCATGTCGGCCGGATCGCCGTAGAGTGTGGGGTCGGCCAGACTTCTCAAGGCATCACCGGGGATGGCCGGTGTATAAATCTCATCGCCAATTACCCAGTCAGCCGCATTGAATGTCCAGTCGCCGCCGGCCGCTACGCCGTATTTATCATAAGTCTCAATCATCACACCGAACACATCGGCAAAGGACTCGTTCAATGCGCCAGACTCATTGGCGTAATACAGCATCGCAGTGTAGTCGATCACGCCGTGGGTCATTTCGTGGCCAACCACATCCAGGTCACCGCTCAGATAGGTGAACTGAGTGCCGTCGCCGTCGCCATAAACCATTTGAGAACCGCTCCAGAAGGCGTTGTTGTAATTGTCGCCAAAATGGGTGAATGAAATGATCGGCATATACTCATCATCCAGGCTGTTGCGGCTGAACATGCCTTTATAAAAGTCTACAACAACATCAGCATAATGATGGGCACTCACAGAGGCTTTATGCACTTCCTCATTGAACTGGTTGGTAGGACTTGTGACCAGATATCCTAATGAGGAATACGGATCCGGGCATGCAACTGTAACAATCTCTGTCGCTGCGGGGTTGACTGTATTATACATGCCGTATCCGGGGTTGCCCGCCCCGTCAATGTCATCATAATAGGTCAGGTCCAGAGTCTGAGTGTCACCCTGCACGTCAGTGCCGGTGCCGGTGGTGGGATTGTCATAACGGATCTTGTCTTCCGTCAGGACAACCTTGCCGGATGTCGCTTCCACATAAACGTTGTAATTGCCGATTGTCGGCTCATTGTAAGCGATATTCACCCGGTATACAATATAGTTTTTGCCATCCTTGGTGATGATCATCTTCTCGGTGGGCTGCACATCATCGCGAAGGCTCTTGAATGTGAACTGCTTCTTGGCGATGCCAACTGCCGCCGAATTCGTAATCCTCTGGCTGCCCAGATTGGTGATGCGCTTGTCTTGGAGCACTCTGCCGTTGACGCTGACGATCGTGCCGTCTTTGTCAAAATGCACGTTTACCAGCGAACCGAACACCTCAATGCCACTGATCAGCTGGGTAAAGCGCACAAAGGTGTCTCCAGTCGCGTCTTTTTCAGGCTGCGAAGCTTTGAGCTCAAGATCGACGGATTTGATGCCGAACAAAGCCTTGTAGGTTTCAAGGAACTTCTTCGCGGCATTTACACCCGGTGTCTGAGCGCGGGACAGCTTTCCGGAAAGGAAAAACTGGCCATTCTCCATGAAGCAGGAAAGAGAGCCATCGCTCACACTTTTCAGCTCCATGTATGCCTGTGTCTTGGAATCCACCTTTGGGAGAGTCTCACCATCCGCCAAAGCGAAGGAGGACCAGGAAATTGACAGCGCAACTGCCAGCAGAATCGAGATGATCTTACGCATGGGGCAACCTCCTTATGGATACATTCGAATGATACATTAACATATTTTTACCAACATTACCATAGAAATATTCCTCTAATGGAATATTTTCCAGGGACTCACCAGCCGGTTCACCGTAGCATAAAAAATGCCGCCCGGCTTTTGGCCGGGCGGTTGAATCAAAAAGCCATTTGGGGCTGTCAGCGCTGATCAGACAAAGTGGTTACGGCCTGGCCGCCGAATACCCAGAAAAGGCACTGTAAACCTTCCTGCCGGTGATGGTGCGGTAGGCCCTCACCTTGTAATAATACCACTGGCCTGTGGCCAATCCGGTGTTGGTGAAGTATGTATCAGTGGTGGCCTTCACCAACACATAGGTGCCCGTTGAGGATGTGGAACGCCACAGCTCATAGCCGGACGCGCCGGTGACACCACCCCATGTGACCTTGATGCTGGTAGCAGAAGCCCTGTAGGCGCGCACGGATGCCGGAACACCCAACGTGGGCCGCGCACCATCCACAACGGAAAACGCTCCGTAGACCTTTGCACCGTTTATGGTGCGATAAGCCCTCACCTTGTAATAGTATGCCGATCCGGTTACGAGCCCGGTGTTGGTATAGCTGGTGGCAGTGGTAGAAGTGAGCATGGTGTAAGTGCCGGTGCTGGAGCTTGCGCGATAAACTTCATAGCCGGATGCACCAGCCACAGCGCCCCACACCACCTTAACGCTGCTATAGGATACCGGGTCTGCCACGCAGGACGCCGGCGCATTCAAGATGGGGCGCACCCCCGCCGTCGCGGCGGAGAAATAACCGGCAATTACCCTGGATCCCGACGTGTAATAAGCCCGCACCTTGTAGTAATACGGCGCGTTTGTGGTAAGCCCGGTGTTCAGTACGGTAATTGTAGAGCCGTTCACAGTGGCAACCTTCGTATAGGTGCCGGTAGCCGAGCTCGCCCTCCACACTTCATAACCCTCGATATCGGGAGCAGCCGGCGAGGCATCCCATGCCACGCGCACGATATTATAAGCAGCTGATTTGGCTCTCACATTCAGGGGTGCCGCAGCATACCACTTGGCATAAAGCGTGGTGTTGCCCGTCACTGTGCTTGTGGAGAAATTCCACGCGACGGTGCACGCCGCGTCTTTGAACCAACCGGAGAGAGTGTAACCGGCGCGGGTGGGTGCCGCAGGAGCCGTGATTGTGGAGCCGTGCTCCACATTGGGCAGAGAATCGACCACCGAGCCGCCGCAGGAATTGAAACTCACAGTGTACTTGTTCACTTCCCATTTGGCATACAGGGTGATGTTGCCGGTCACAACATCATTGGCGAAATCCCATTGATCCGTGAACCCGGAATCGGTAAACCAGCCAACCAAGGTCGCACCGACGCGGGTGGTGGCGGGCTGAGAAACCTTACCGTTTGCAACCACTTTCTTGCTGGTAACAGCCGAGCCGCCGTTGGTGTTGAATGCAACCGTATAGAAATCCATCACGGAGTAGTAAGCATCTGCACGGCCATAACCGTAGATGTTGTCAAAACCGGAGGTGCCCAAATCAACCGCATTGTTCAGAATCCTGTCGCGCACCTGCTGGGGTGTGAAGCCCGGATGGTTGGACCAAACCAGCGCCGCGATGGCCGCCACATGGGGGGCTGCCGCGCTGGTGCCGTAGAAGTGGCTGGGGAAACTGCCCGCACCGGTCACGGAAACGCCGTCAGCGCCGCAGACTTCGGGCTTCCGGCGGGTGGACCCATTGACCAGCGTAACCGGGCCCTGGGATGAGAAACTCTCAGCCTTCGTGGGGGTGGCGTGATCGATGGCGCCGCAGGTGATTACGCCAGGTGCCGCCGCATGGCCGAAAATGGAGTTGGATGTCACAATATTCTTGCTTGAGAGCAACGTGCCATAACCGGGATACAGATAAAGCTCGAGGGTCTTTGCAACGCCGCTATAAAGCTCTACATCAATCGCGAGGCTTAAGGAGGACTTTGTTGTATTTACATACATGAAGGCCTCTATCGGATCATCATTGCCGTTCTGCGTTTGATTGCTCCAGGCAACCTCCTGCAAGTTGGCACGGTTGACCAAGAACATATCGTAATCGTTGCTAGAACTTTCGCCGTAATCATTCCACTGCAAAACGGCGATCACATATTCACCGGGGTCCAGCGCAACATAGAGTTGCTTGAAGCTGGCATCCTTGCCGCGGCTGAAATCATGTTTATTGTTTCCATTACTATAAAACAAGCCCTGGTAATGCTCTGTGGCTGAGTTCCCGGCGGATGAAACATAGACAAGGTTGCCGGCGTCAATTAGCTGCTGCACATGTTTGGCGACAACACCGTCCTCAAAAAAAGGTTCTAGTATCCATCCGATATCGTCCACAATCACCGTGCAGCCTGCGGCTACCAAATCATCGATTGATTCATTGAAGGCCAGTTGGTTTTCACCGCAATCACTAAAGTATAATTCAACACCCGGAGCCATGTCATAAATGATCTCCAGCATGGCTGTGCCTTCATCATATTCCGGATGAGTCTCTGGGTTATAGTCCTCGTCAAAATGGTAGAGATCATTGTTGACTACCCTAACATTGTTCGGTAAATCTCCAGACGCTACCGCCGAAGCAAGATTATCCACACCATCTGAAATGACACCGACTTTGATTCCGGCACCACTGTTTGCGCCTGCATTGATCGCGTCGTCCACATTGTGCATGCCAACGCCTTCGCTGGTGTTCACTTTATATACAATCGGAGCCATCACTGGCTGCACGCCAACCACAGCGTCCAACTCAGCAAGGGCTTCCAGATCGCCAACAGCCACATCGGCCACTACAAGGTTGCTATCGGCATCCTTGTTTGTGACCTCCGCCAGCGAGCCAAGCGAAGCCGCTTCCGCGCCGGGCTGCAGCTTGATATAAACCTTGGCCATGGCTGCATCCACTGATTTTTCATTGCCATAGGTGACCATGTTCATCTTGTCCAGCTGCTTGAGCAAGCCGGCTTTGGTTTCTCCCTCTGGCAGCATTTCCGGATCCACCAGCTGCAGCAGCTGGGTTGCCAGCTTTTGATGCGCTTTTGATTTGTGCTCCTTTTTTTCGCGCTGCTCAGAAAAATCGGGCAAAGGGCTGTCCGGAGGAATGTTCTCATCGAAGACAGCCTTCCCTTTGTCTGGATTGTCCAGCGCCGAAACAGGCAATCCAGGGATGGTAAAAAACAAGAACATGACAGACATGACGAGAGCAATGGCCTTACTAACTGTGGACTTCATGTCAACCCCCTAAGACCCTTCTTGAAAAATGTTGAATTGGTAATAACAAATATTTCAATACAGTGTATCTAGTATATCATACATATATACACCAAACAATCATTCTATTGAAAGAATATGGAAAAGAAGCGGCTACACAACATAATAAAAATGGCCCGCAGAAGCCGCAGGCCAATAGAGAAACATAAAAGAAGCCCAGGGATTTTGGGGAGCAACGGCTAATAAGGCAGCACTTCCGGCATCTCAATAAACGACACGGACACCTCAAATGCCGTCCTATCCTCCACAGCACCGTCGGCAAGCTTCTTCTGATACTGCCGCGACTGCATACGCCCGTGAATAAACACCTTCTGCCCTACCTCCAGCGTCTCTGCATAACGGGCATTGCGCCCCCAGGAGATCACCGGGATATAGTCGGATTTGTTGTAGGGCCGGTTCACGGCGATGAGAAGGTCTGTGATCTCGCGGCCAAACGGCGTGGTGCGATAAACGGGTGGGCGGCACACGAACCCTTCCAGCAACACCTGGTTTGGGTTGTCCGGCACATCCTCCGGCGGAGCAATGTGGCGGGCAAACACCGTGAGGATCAGCCGGTTGCGGCCTTCCTGCAAGCGATTGTAGCTGCGAAGCTGGCCGATCACGGCGATCTCATCTCCGACCGCCACATTCATCAGGTGCAGCAACCTGTCTGATGCCATCACGGGCAGCACATCGGCCACACCTGACAGTCTGGGCACTTCCAGCATGAGATTATAAAACCTCTCACCATACAAACTGTGGGAATAGGCCGGCTCTTCGGCGACCCTGCCCTTGAGGATGACCTGGTTGTTTTCATGGCTTCCCTTTTCCACAATGTATCAACTCCGAAATTCTTTTGATTTGGATATTGATGTATATGGTTCGGGGAATACCTATATTCTCAGTTTTTCACAGTTTCCAGGCAAAACTCCTGCTCGCTGGTGGCGAGCAGGAGCTGTCAGAGATCACAGCCGCGCCCACGCCTCGTTCAGAACCCGCTTTGCATTGGCGATCACAAGTCTGGGGTCCTCCTCGCCAAAGGGCTTGACCTCAAAGCTCACGACTGGCGGGTTCTTGGTGTTCAAAAAGCCGATGCCCAGCAGCACCCTTAAAAATTCCACCACTTCAGGCACATCGTTTTCGCTATTGGGGAAACCAAACCTGGGATGCGCGTCGCCATAAGCGGGCAGCGCAGGGTCGCGGACCACGCAGTTGCCCAGGTGGGCATGCACGATGTAGTCGCGGATGGGAAGGATGGCTTCCTCCGCAGTCTCCCGGATCAGGGGCAGGTGGCTCAGGTCCACCATGAGGCCGAAGTTGCTGTGGTCTTTGCTGATCACCTCAGCAAACCGCTTGGCCAGCGCAACCGGACCAATCAGGCTCTTCTTGTCGATGTCGTAGTCGAACACTTCCAGGACGACCTTCAGGCTCCCCTTCTCCCTGGCATAGGCGCATAGCTCGCCGGTGGACTTCACCAGTGCTTCGAAGGCCTGTTCCTTCGTGGCCTCCTCGTATTTGCCGCTCAAAAACGAGAACCCCGTGCAGCTCATTTCATAGGCCTCGTCGATGCCCTCCTTGAGGGTCGCGACAGCCTTATGCCTGCCCTGCTCGTCGGTGTCGTTGATGTTGAGACCGGTGGTGAGCAGGCGGGGCTGGCCGCCGTAGGCCACAGTCATATGGGCGGTGTCCAGTAGAGCTTTGGCCTTCTGCCGCACAGCCGGATCCTTGATCCACGAGATCTCAATGGCGTTAAAATAGTCATCCAGCGCGATTTTTCGGAGCGTTTCCAGAACAGGGCCCTCGCCCTTCATCACCTCAGGGTATGCCATGAAGTGGATCAAGCCCACCTTCATATACTTGTAAATGGATTCGGTCATTCGCAGCCTCCCGATGCTAGAGTTGGGTTACCCCGCAACTCTATTATAAACCGTAGATTAGGCAGATCAAGGCACTATTGTTATCATGGATGTTTCGCCGCCTGAAGCCAGAGCTGAACGTTGCGAAATTCTGCCCGTTGTGGCAGAATGAACACTGCTGGCGTAAACCGGCAAAGCACATGGAAGGACTCAGCATATGATTGACAGATTCCGGTTTCATGACGGAAGAGATTGGTTCCTTCAAAAGCGGTTCGGGCTATTCCTCCACTGGGGGCTCTATGCGATCCCCGAATGGCAGGAGCAGGTTCTGTGGCGCGGCAGGATGCCACGAAAAGATTATGAGCCCCTCATTCACCAATTCAACCCTGTGAAATTTGACCCTGACGAATGGATTGACGTGATGCAGGCCGCCAGCATGGAGTATCTGTGCTTCACATCCAAGCACCACGACGGATTCTGCATGTGGGACACCAAATATACCGATTACAACGTGATGAACTCCCCCTACGGAAAAGATGTGCTGGCCCAACTTGCCGAGGCCTGCCACCGCCGGGGGATTGTGTTTGGCATCTATTACTCGATCCCCGATTGGCACCACCCCAATTACCCCAACCAGGGGCGGCACCACGAAATGTTCGGCCCCCGCCGGGGCGATGAACCCGATTATGACAAGTATGTGGCCTATATGGAAAATCAGGTGGAGGAGCTTTGCACCAACTATGGTGAGGTCGGCCAGTTCTTCTGGGACATCAACGTGCTGCAGTACAACAACAAGGCGTTCAACGACCGCATCCGCAAGCTCCAGCCCAGCATGGTGATCAACAACCGGGGGCCGGAAAACAGCGACTTCCAGACGCCGGAGCGGATGGTGCCGCCGGAGATGGAGTTCAAGCAGCTCACCGAGGCCGTGCAGTCTATGGGCAGGGAGAGCTGGGGCTACAAGGCCGATGAGGACTATTACAACCACAAATACCTGATGCAGAGCATCGACAAGACGCTTGCGATGGGCGGCAACTACCAGCTGAACGTGGGGCCCAAGGCAGACGGCACTTTCAGCAGCAAAGATCTGCAAGCCCTCAAAACAGTCGGCAACTGGTACCTACGTGTGAAGGAAGCCTTTGACGGCACGGTGCCGGCAACCTCGATCATCACCCAAGCTACTGAGAACATGAAGGACGAGGTGCTGCTCACCCGCAAGGGCAACAACCTCTATGTGCATCTGTATAAGGACATCCAGACCACAGCGGTGATTTTGAAGCCGCTGGACATCCTGCCGAAGCGGGCGACGCTGCTTAATAACGGCCAGGAGCTGGAGGCCCGGGTGGACCTGCTGCCCTCCCATCACCGCGAACGGCCATATCTCAGGATCCGCAACCTGCCCACCAACGAGATCACCGGCGAGGTGCTGGTGATCAAGCTGGAGTTTGACGACTCTGTGAACGACTGACACCCGTAACATAGCCTACAAGTGAGGAAAACAAACATGGTGCTCTATGTTGACAGTTCTGTGGAGATGGTGCGCTTCGGAGCGGAGGCACTGAAGAAAGCCCTGGAGAAGAAGTCCATCTTCTATGTGGAGCGGGCCTTGCGGCGCTACACAGGCAAGGCAACGGAACCCTCCATCGTCGCGTCCGTCGCCGCCGCCCCGAAAGCCGGGCAACAGTCGAAACTGGAGCCCGGCGGCTTTGAGATCCGCATCGACGGCAACACCACCTATTTGACGGGCTGCGATCCCAACGGTTTGATGTACGGCCTGATGGACCTGGCCGAGACCATTGAGTTGTTTGGCCCGGAAGCCATCTGCGGCAAGCTGGAAAACCCCACAATGAAGCTGCGGGGCGTAAAATACAACCTGCCCTTTCAACCGTATACTAATGGTGACCCCTTCGAGAAGAACATCCAAACCTGCAAGGACATCGGTTTCTGGCGCAGCTTCATCGACTTCCTCGCGATGCACCGTTACAATTGCCTGAGCCTGTGGTCGGAGCACCCATTCCACATGATGTTCCGGCTGGAAAAATACCCCGCTGCATGCCCCTATTCCGACGAAGAGTTGACCATTTATAAGCAGCTGTACAAGTTCATCTTCGGCCATGCCAAGTCCAGGGGCATCGATGTTTACCTGATCACCTGGAACATCCGGCTCCCTCCCCCTGTGGCCAAGGGTCTGGGGCTTCCGGCAGAGTTGGGAAATGGCTATAAATCCGGCGAAAACGATATCCCCAGCGACTTCGAACACTCAGGCCGCATCGTGGGCGAGCATTATGACCGCACCCGCCAGCAGCTTGATGTGGTGAAGGATTACTTCAAGGAGTGCATCCAGACGCTGGCGATGACCTATCCGGACCTCAAGGGCATCGGCACCAACGCCGCCGAGGAGATGGCCGGCAGCGCCGAAGAGCGGCACCAATGGGTGGCCGACGTCTACATCGGGGCGCTCAATGAGATCGGCAGCAAAATGCCCTTCATCATCCGCACCAACATGGGCAACGGCAAAATCGCCAAGGAAATCGTGCTGGACCGTTATGATGCCCAAGAGAAATACATCAGCTGGAAATATTCCAACGCCCACATGTATTCCCACCCGGAGCCCCAGTTTGAAAAGCTGTGGGGCGCGTGGGACGGTGTGGATATGAGCAAGGTGAAGGTGCTCTACACGGTGCGCAACGATGACATCCACACACTGCGCTGGGGCGACCCGGAATTCATCCGCGCCCACATCAAGGGCATGCAAAAGCCCTATGTGCACGGCTTCTACTGGGGGGCGGACAGTTATCTCTGGGGCATTGACTTCCAGCACGCACCCAACAGCCACAAGACTTGGACGTATGACTTTGAGAAGAACTGGTACCAGTTCGCGCTGCTGGGCCGGCTGGGTTACAATGTGGAGCTGGACAATGCCATTTGGCAGGCGCGGTTTCGGGCCCACTATAGCCCGGCCTGGGGCGACCGGTTCTATGAGGCGCTGAAGGCCGCTTCGGCGATCATCCCCGCCGTGAACCGGCTCTTCTGGATCAACTATGATTTCCAGTGGCACCCGGAGTGCCTGCTCTCCCGCACCGGTTTTAAGACGATCTTGGATTTCGTGAACGGCTCGCCGATGCCCGGCGTGGGCACGATCGGCATCCGCGAGTTTACCGCCAAAAAGCTGGCCGGGGAAATGATCGAAGGTGAAACCCCCGAAGATATCATCGGCATTCTGCGCCATGCGGTGTCGGAGGCAGAAAGGATCTCCGAGAGCCTGGAGCAGGCAATCCCGGCGGAGTATCTGGATGGCGACGTCGCCTGCACGCTGCTGGACATCAAAGCCTGGGGCAAACTGGGCGCTTATTACGCTCACAAGTTTGAGGCGGCATTGGCATTGGCACTGTTTGAGAAAACCGGCGATCAAGCTCTTCGTGAGAGTGCCGTGTCCCACCTGCGTGAGGGGCTTGGCTGCTGGAAGACACTGTCGGAAATCTGGGCCAGCCATTACATGCCCTACCGCATGGTCAGGACGCTGCAGCTATTTGGCTGGTCCTACTATACCCACGAGGTGGAGCAGGACATCCGCCTGGCGGAGGAGTATTCCAGGTGAACCAAATCACCATGCTCTTGTCAGGATGACAGGAGCCAATGGTGCAGCATGGGCCATTCGTTTTTCACAAAAGAACGAATGGCCCTATATAGTTCACTTTTTCATGCTCTCCAGGCTCTCCCCCACCAGTTCTGTCACTGTCACAGGCTTGTAGCCCTCTGCCAGCAATTTCTCAATCACCGGAGGTAATGCCTCCACAATGTATTTGGCATCATTGTGAAACAGGAGGATCGAGCCAGACTGCACCTTGGATAAAATGCGCGCCTCGATCTGCGCCGGCGTGAGCCCCTTCCAGTCGATGGAATCCACATCCCACTGGATAAACTCATACTTCTGGCCGCACACAGCATCCACCACATGGGCATTCCATGAGCCGTATGGCGCACGGAACAAGCCGGGGCGTTTGCTCGTAATCCGCTCGATAGAGTCGGAGCAGCGCTTAAGCTCCTTGGCAATCTCATCATCGGAAAGCGTCGCAAAATCCCGATGTGTGTAGCTATGGTTACCAATCTCATGGCCGTGTTCTACGATATCCTTCAACACAGACTCGTTTTTATCAGCCCACATGCCGGTGATAAAAAAAGTGACCTTGATGTTGTATTTATCAAGTATTTCAAGGATTGACGCCGTTTTGTCTGTTCCCCATGCAGCATCCAGTGTGATAGCGATTTGTTTGCCGTTTGTCTTCACACTGTAAATGGGAATATTATCCTTCGGTGCCAGCACCTGTGTGTCGCCATCACCGGTATACAGGATGAACAAGAGCGACGCCAACGCCAATGCACCGATCAGGGAGATTCGGGTAATAATTTCCTTGGTGAGCACAAACACACGCATGGCAAGCCCTCCCAAGGAATTCTATGCGACCACGTCAGTTTCCAGAAGCATAGAACAATGTCGGTGGTTTGAGGGATCCTCATATTTACCAGAAAAGACAACCGGTGCCACTCCCTATTGGCACCGGTTGTCTTTCATGACTGCAGTTGCCCGTCCGATTCAATCTGTTATCATTTCTCGAGAATCTCTCCGGAACGTGTCAACTTATTCTTCCGGACACCCGGGAAAATAAACCGGTAATACCGTTGCTGCCCCTCAACACGCACGCCCACGGCAGTGTCGCTTGTGAGCACAAAGTCACCAGCCTCATCCCTGTCTTTGTGGAACTGCGGCGGCTTTCCGTTAAGGGTCAGGCCATACTGCACCGCCATGTTGGAAAGCAGAGCCTTGTCGGTACGCTTGTTGTGTGCATACAGCTCCAGAGGCCCGACCATGCAGCTTTCACGGCCAAATGGCCAAAAAACGCGCCGAAAACTGTGGCGAACCATTTGTGCTGGCCTGGCATCAGAGAAATCTGCCATATCGGCAACATATGCCTCAGTGTTCATAGGGATTCGCCTTTTGATCGCCAATTTAACTACATATGCGCTCAGCAGCAGCAACACAATCAACCCTGTGGCGGGGGCTATCCATTTGCGCCAATCATCCGATACCGTCACTTCGATGGCTGTGCTGGCTGTTTCGCCGGGTTTACCGGTACCAGCAGACAGCATAAGATTGCTTTTGCCCACAGGCGTCAGCACCGGCAGCCAGGCTGACCCGACGCGCACGGCCTGTGCATCAGCATCCAGTGCTGCGGTCAGCCCACCAGGTGATGAGAGCCGCACAGCCACAATGGCGGAAGAGGCAAGCTCAACCCACTGCCCATTCTCCATCAGATAAACCCGATAACCGCACAGGGGGATCCGTTCTGATCCTTCCATCAAGCCAAACGACAACGCTGCCGGATTGAGCTCGATTTTTACTTGCCGGGGTTTTGCCTCATAATTGACTGTCAGCGCTTGCCCCTCACCTAGCATGACCATAATTGATTGTTTCCCAGTGGCTGCAAACGCCTCATTGACCCACAGCTCAAGATTATTTTCCTTAGTGATGGTCACAGCGCCGGAAGCATTTACGCCATCAAACGCCACGCCATTGAGCCGCACTTGCATGCCATCGGGGATGCCCTTGAATGTGATGGACGTATCGCCCAATGTTGCGCCACCGAGTAACATCGTGCCAGCTTTCACGAACTCACCGGATGATGTATAGGGCACCGCCATCACATGATATTGGGCATCATGTGCGTCCTGACCATCCAGCACATCATTCCCGATTTTGGCTGTCGCAGCAGGAGTTTCATTTCCATTTGGCGCTGTGCTTGCCATATTTCTTGGAGAAGGCGATGGACTGGCGGAGGATTCCGGCTCCGGCACATCAATTGGTAATGCGGGTAATGCAATCTGAAAAAAATCCGGGTCTTCCAGCGTAACGGCAATATATTCCCTGCCAGGCTTCACCGCTTCAACCCTAAATGAACCCGTTCCCGTGGTATTACAGGAAAGAGAGGGAGTTTGCCCGAAACTCATTTTAACATGGGCATCCACCTCTACAGAGGAGCCGTCCAGCGCGCGGAAGGTCACCTTCGCGGTTAGCTTGTCACCCACCATCAGTGTAAGTTTCTCCACCGACCAATGGCCATCGGAACAAGAGGCAACCACGTTGCCGCCGCTATCCATCAGTAGGACAGAAGTTGTGAACCCAACCCTGGAAAAAGCCATGAGCTTGGTGTCGCCATTCGTACGGATCATATACTGCCCCGGCTTGATAGACCCTTTGGCCGATTTCACAGTAGAAAAAGTAGAAGCCAGTTTGATCCCGCCGATGGCTTTGGTGGCAAAGAGCGTCTCACGGCTCAGTTTCGCGCCGCCACCCTCAATGCTCTTTATTGTGGACTCTCTGGACTGATGAAACTGCTCCATGATCGCCAGGCTCTCCAACGGGTAGCGGATCGTGAAAGGCTTGCCAGGATCAATCACCATCATATTGGTGCTGGCCATCGCCTCTGCCAAATCAATCATGGACGACATGATGTGATCACCGGCAACCGCTTCGTCGGTGACATCAGCAATGAACACACTGGTGGGGATGCCGGTATGCTCCAGCACAATTTGGAGGTCTGCGACCGGCTTAAGGATCTGGTTTGTGCCAATGGAAAGCAGAAGCGCCCTGGCGCGGCCCTGGATCGCACCCAAGCCGCTCGAATTCAGATAGCTTTCAAATACTTGCGTGAGCTGGGGGATTGCGGCTCCATGGCTGTCATCCATAGAGGCGCCGTCTGTCAGCATGACAAAGAGCAGCTCACCCTCCGGGTGGTCACTTAAAAACCTCGCTCCGTCAGCCATTGCGGCCTCCACAGTTTGAGCATAAGTGTTTCCATCCGGTTTGGCCCCAATGCCCTTCATGGCGTTGTAGAGATCCTTTTTCCGCGTCACAGTAACAGGTCTTTCGCCCTTTTCTGTAAAAAGATAAACCTTGGCCGTGTCTCGAGGCTCCATCAGTGCCACAAGGTTTTGAAGGGAATAGTTGGCGTAGATGTAGTTTTTGATCTGATTGCCCTTGTTATCGAGCCGCATACTGCCAGAATCGTCATACACGATGGCGATGAACCGGCTGGCTTGCGCAGGCGCTGCCTCCGCATGCGGCTGGTTTCCGGGAAACGATGAGAAAATGATTAGAAAAGTGGCCGCAATGGCGGAGATTCTACAGATTAGAGAAACAAGAACGCTCCGTGTTTTCATCTATACGCACCTTCATGCAGTATTGCTTGTCGAATATTATAACATAAAGATAACCTTGTTAAAAAGAAACGGTTATCCCCTCCTTAAGGGTAAAGACTTTTCTGCCGCTGACATGGGTGACTGCATCAGGTGGATTCAAAGCGAAAAAGAAAGCAGCCCCTCCTCATTCTGGGGAAGGGCTGCAAGCGGATAATACGGTGCGTGTCAGTGACCCAGGATCACCTTCAGATCTTCCTCCGGCGTGCTGATGGGGTGAATGTTGAACTTCTCCACCAGCACGTTGAGCACGGCGGGGCTCAGGAAGGCTGGCAGCGTGGGCCCGAGATAGATGTTTTTCACACCCAGAGAAAGCAGTGTCAGCAAGATACACACGGCCTTCTGCTCATACCAGCTGAGCACCAGCGTGAGAGGCAGGTCGTTGACGGTGCAGTTGAACGCGCCGGCCAGCGCCAGGGCCACTTGAATGGCAGAATAGGCGTCGTTGCACTGGCCCATGTCCATGATGCGGGGCAAGCCGCCCACAGTGCCCAAATCCAGATCGTTGATGCGATACTTGCCGCAGGCAAGCGTAAGCACTGCCGTATCCGGCGGGGTGAGCTTGGCAAACTGGGTGTAATAGTTGCGACCGGGCTTTGCGCCGTCACAACCGCCCACCAGGAAGATGTGCTTCAGAGCGCCAGCTTTTACCGCATCGATCACCTTGTCAGCCACGCCGAGCACTGTGTTGCGGGCAAAACCGGTCATGAGCTCCGTGCCGCCGTTGATGCCGGCGAACTGTTTGTCTTCCGGCCAACCACCCAGCGCCAACGCTTTTTCAATTACGAGAGTAAAGTCTTTTTTGCCTTCCTCCAGATCCGGTAGGTGCTTGAGCCCCGGGAAGCCCACAATGCCGGTGGTATAGACGCGGTCGGCATAACTTGGCTTGGGCGTCATGATGCAGTTGGTCGTAAAGAGGATCGCGCCGGGCAGGCTGTCAAATTCCTTCTGCTGGTTCTGCCAGGCGGTGCCGAAATTGCCCTTCAAATGATCATACTTCTTGAGCTCCGGATAGCCATGAGCCGGCAGCATCTCCCCGTGGGTGTAGATGTTGATACCTTTGCCATTCGTCTGCTCCAGCAGCTGCTTGAGGTCATGCAGGTCATGGCCTGAAACCACGATAAACGGCCCATTCTCCACCTTCAGGGAAACCTTGGTGGGCACAGGCTGCCCATACGTGGTGGTGTTGGCTTCATCCAGCAGCGCCATGCACTTGGAATTCACCTGGCCGAACTCCATGATGAGGCCGAGCCAACCCTCAATGGTACGCTCCTCCCCGATAGCCCTGAGGCCCTTGAAGAACCAACCAGTCACCTCATCGTCATGCTTGCCCAACACATGGGCGTGCCAGCCATAAGCTGCCATGCCGCGCATGCCGAACAGCAGCGTGGACCGCGCCGACACAATATTCTCATCGCCATCCCACAGCGCGCTGGCGGGCATGTCGTCACCGCCGCCCAGCGCCGCCTTTGCCTCTCGAACCTGCTTGAGCAGCTCATCAAAGCGGGCCGGGTCAAAGTTGGTGTTGGTGAGCGTGGCAAACAACGAAAACATCACCAGATTGCCGATCTCCTGTGGCACAGATTTGCTGTCGGCAGCCCTTGCCAAGCCGATCAACGCTCCGGTGAGCTCATCGTGCAAGTTAGCTACGACCGGCGGCTTGCCGCACACACCGGACCGGGTGCAGCCCTTGCCGCCCGCCGTCTGCTCGCACTGGAAACAAAACATTTCTGACATTTCTTTCCTCCCATTTTATTAGCTGATCTTGCGTATCTGAGAACAGTATATTAAAATGATCCTGAAAAATCGGTTGCCAAGGCTACAGTTAGTGGGGAGAGATATGAAGGCCGAATACATCGCAACGCTCATGAAGACGCCTTTGTTCCTCGGCATCAGCCGCGAGGAAATTGCCTCCTTTCTGGTTTGCCTGAACCCAAGGATTCAGGAATACAAGAAAAACGAGTACATCTCCATGGAGGGCAACCCATTCAGCGGCATCGGTTGCGTGCTATCCGGCGAGGCAGCAGTCATCAAGGAAAATGCCGCCGGAGACCGCATCATTATGACCGTGGTGAGACCCGGCAGCCTGTTTGGTGAAATGGCAGCCTGGTCAGCCAACCCAAAATGGCCGGCCACCGTGATGGCGCAGGAGCCCACAGTGGTGCTGTTCCTTCCAGCAGACAAGATTGCCGGTTCCTGCGCCAAAAGCTGCCGGTGGCACACGGCAGTGATCGAAAACATGCTGCGCATTCTGGCGGAAAAGGCATTGGCGCTCAACAAAAAAGTGGAATACCTTGCAATGAAGACAATGCGCGGAAAGCTGGCAGCCTATTTTCTGGAGCGCGCCCGCATGGCCGGCAACGTGACCTTCACGCTGCCAATGAACCGCAACGAACTGGCCGACTACCTGGGGGTCTCCCGCCCGTCCATGTCGCGGGAAATGGGCCGCATGCGCGACGAGGGTGTAATTGATTTTCATATGGCGACAGTTAAGATCAAGGAGATTAATAAACTGAAGGAAGCAGCAGAAGAATAGGAATCATTGTTTGCATAACACACCATAACAACTATTGATGAAGATAGATTCTACGATATCCCATCCCTTCTGGTACTCCGGCAAACCATCGTCAAAAGGCTTCCAACCAAGATGCAGATACACCTTGATGCCCTTCCAGCTCTCCGGCTGTGTCGTAAGAATGCCTGTTGTGTGGCCCATCTCTGCCATACGGTTCATCGCCGCAACCACAAGAGGCTTGCAGAGCCGCCGGCCTTGATGGGCTTTTGCAATGGCAACCCAGTGCAATCGGCCAATTGTGGGGTCGTCGTCCACAAACCAGCCTGTCGCGGTGCCAACAGGCTTTCCGACACCATCCAACAGGAAAAAGCAGCGGCCGGTGAGCTGCCCGAAGTGGCCTGCAAAATGCTCTGCAAAGTAGTTGAGCGCCTCCCCGGTTGACTGGAATTCTCCAGCATCGGTGGCAATCTCTGCCCAGGCAAGTTCCTCACCGGGGCGAAACAACCGGATGGAATAGCCCTGCGGCAACGGCATGATCGGCGCAGCCAGAAGGTTATCGTGGCGCATCACAAGCGGGATATACGGAATCGATTCATCTTCTGACATGGCCGCCTCCTGTTCTCCACTCATTCACAGCTTTGGTGAAGTTGTAGCCCATCAGAAACCTATACCTATGCCTGGCCCGCCTGCTTCAACTCTTCCATCGTAAACAACGGAATCAGCTCCATGCCCTCGGCCTTCAGGTTTTGCCGGCCTTTGGGGTCGCGCTCGATTACGCAAATTACGTTTTCGACGATGGCACCTGCTTTCCGAAGCTCCCTTGCGGCATCCAGAATCGCACCGCCGGTCGTGACCACATCTTCCACGATGCATAGCCGCTTTCCGGTCACATCCGCGCCCTCGGCAAGCTTGCAGGTGCCATACTCCTTGGCTTTCTTACGAACAAAACATGCCTTGGTTCCGGTGTTAAGTGACAGTGCTGTTGCAACCGGGATGCCGCCCATTTCAAGCCCCGCCAGCACTTCGGAGCCTGCCGGGATCAGCGCCTCCATGTGGCTGGCAATTTCCTTCAGAAGCCCCGGGTCGGCTTCAAACAGGTACTTATCAAAATACTCATTGGAATACTGTCCGCTCCTCAGCAAGAATTTCCCAGTGAGGTGCGACGCATCATAGATGCTCTTGGCAAGCTGAGCTCTGTTCATGGTGATATCCTCCTGAAATCTATGTAGTCATTTTGTCTTCGGCAGGAAGCCACGATTGCATATTCACACTCTATACCAACAGTTCATGAAGGTCGGCGATTCGATGATCCTCTCCGAAATCTGGCAGATTGCCCTCGCGGTCAATCAGCACAGCGACCATTCCGGCTGCTTTTGCGCCCTCAATGTCTTTCCGTTCATCACCCACATAGGCCATGCAGGTCGGTTCTATGCCCATACGCCCGGCCAAGGCCAGGAAGCCCGCCTGATGCGGTTTTCGAAACCCAACATCCACTGATGATATGGTGACCTCTAAAAATGGCATAAACGGCTCCAGGTCAAGCCCAACCCATCGCGCCGGCATGCCATATGGCACATCGGTGAGCACGCCGCACGGGATGCCCGCGTTCTTCATCCGGGTAAGGAATGGAATGGCATCCTCATAGATGGCATAGGACTGCCGCACTGTGCTGAAGAAGCCGTCAATCGCATTGTCCAGCTCTGTATGCCCAAGCTCGCCGAGCACCTCAGAGAAAATCTGCTGGGCATCAACCTCAATCACTCTGGGGTGAATCCTGGTGTTGAACATGGCCAACCGCTCACAGGTTGTTTGGAGAAAGCCAGCATCCGCTGGAATGCCAGCAGCATAACAAGCCGCACGCAATGCCTCAGGGTACAATGCCTGCCAGCTCATTGGCACACCCTCATAGCGCATCAGCGTTTGGCCCAAATCCAGGCCTATTGCCTTGACACCTTCCAGCATATCCAGTCGTCCTTCGTCATGCCATATTCCACGCGGTCCTTCAGCTCCCCATCGTGCCAAACATGTAGGCGGAGGTCTGCCTCTTTCATCATGCCCAGCTTGATCATCACGGCTTGTGATGCGATGTTGTCACGGATGCAGCCGGTCTCCACCTTCACCGCGCCGCCTTCCTCGAAGGCATAGCGCAGCACTGCGCGGGCAGCTTCGGTTGCAATGCCACGGCCCCAGTGCTCAGGCTTGAGGAAATATCCCAGATTGACCACAGAGCCATCAGGCGTTTTAAGCCTCACAGTGTAGCCGATTTCACCGATGTATTCACCAGTACGGCGATCTGTGATGGCGAAAAAGAACTTCTCCCGGTCCAGCCGATTGCCTTCGGCAAGCGCAATCTCAAGGTTTTGCAGCGTCTCCTCCAGTGTGGAGGTGCGGATGTCTTCCAAATAATACATCGCTGCCGGGTTTGACAGCAGGCTGTGCATAGCCTGCAAGTCTTCCGGCAGGTGGTCTCGGATGATGAGGCGGTCTGTTTGAAGACGGATCATGACAACGCTCCTTGCCGGATATTGTAGCAGGAATTCACTGATTCGCCAACGGGAGATCCCACGGGAGATGGGTTAAGATTAGGGATCCACAAACAAAAGCCCCTTCCCGTTGCGGGAAGGGGCTTTTCGGCAAGCTAGAAATTACTTGATTTTGACAGCGGCGCCGACTTCGACGAGCTTGGCCTTGATGCTCTCGGCTTCGGCCTTCTGGATAGCGGTCTTGACGGTGCTGGGGGCGCCGTCCACCAGGTCCTTGGCTTCCTTGAGGCCCAGGCTGGTGATCTCGCGGATGACCTTGATGACCTTGATCTTCTCAGCGCCGGCGGATTCGAGGATCACGTCGAACTCGGTCTGCTCCTCAACGGGCTCGGCAGCGGCGGCGGCAGCGGGGGCGGCGGCCACGGCCACAGGGGCGGCGGCGCTCACGCCGAAGATTTCCTCAAGGTCCTTCACCATTTCAGACAGCTCGAGAACGTTCATTTGCTTGATGGCTTCGATGATTTCCTGCTTGGTCATGATTATGACTCCTCCATTTTCTTTCTGTTAGTATTGTGTTGCATGAGATCAGGCGCTTTGCTGTTCTTTCTGCTCCTTAATGGCGTTCAGCGCGCACACGAGGGCGCGGGCCGGGCCATTGAGCACACCCACGAAGTTGGCGATCGGGGCGTTCAGTGTGCCGAGCAGCTTGGCCACCAGCACTTCTTTGGCCGGGATCTTGGCGAGAGCCTCCACATCGTTGGCCTGAACGAGCTTCTTATCCACCAGGCCGCACTTGATCTTCAGCTTGTTGGTTTTCTCGTTCTTCTTCATGTAGTCGGCGAGGACTTTCGCCGGCTGCGTCGGGTCTTCGTAGCCGAAAGCAACTGCCGTGGAGCCATTCAGGAACGGCTCCAGCCCGGAGATCTGCAACTCATTGGCTGCGCGGTTCACCAGCGTGTTTTTGAGCACGCGATATTCCACACCGGCCTTGCGCAGTTGGTTGCGCAGATCGGTCACCTCCAGCACGTTCATGCCCTGGTATTCCACCAGAACCACGCCACTGGAACGATCAAGCTTCTGCTTGATTTCGGCAACTTCCACCACTTTGGCATCCTTGTTGGCTGACATATTTGTGATTCACCTCCTTGTCCCTTTTTCAGGGGCAATGAAAAACCCCTGTGCCAAGCAAACAGCACAGGGGAATAAAAGCTCTTTTTATAGAAGCTTCCCAACCTCGGCAGGCTTTGGGTTTAAGCGGCAAAGCCGCGCCTGCTGTCTGTAGCTGAAAACTTTAGCGGGAGTAGTATACCAATTCTGTCGGGATGTGTCAAACATTTATTTCAAAGATTGCTCATTTTTTAGCCTGTGATGGCACTATCCCAGCAAAACCAATGCGTTAATAAATCAAATGAAACATGATAGCTTAACTATAGTATAATCTACATTATTCACACTGCTCGTTTTGCAAAGGTTTCAGGAACCGAAAAGCAGGAAACACTGTCCAAACGGTGAACCTATTCATACACAGGCATCCGCGGAGGGACTTATGTTTTGGTATCCCAAGGAAAAAGACCTGGTCACTGTGGACAGCAAGGGCATGACGCTGAAGGACTTCCTGACAGCCTATGATCCCGCTGCATATGATCGCCCAGCCGTCACAGTGGACAATGTTATTTTAAAAGATACGAGTGCGGGGCTGCAGATCCTGCTGGTGCGCAGGGGCCGCCACCCCTACTACGGCATGCTGGCGCTTCCAGGCGGCTTTATAGAAATGGAGGAATCGCTAGAAGACGCCGCTGCTCGCGAACTCATGGAGGAGACTGGCGTAACCGGTGTGCACCTCACGCAGTTGGGGGCATACGGTACACTGGGCCGTGACCCCAGGCTCAGGATCATCTCGGTGGCATATGCCACGATTATCTCCAATGAAATAGAGTATCACGCCGGAGACGACGCGGACGACGCCGGGTTTTATGATGTTTCTGTTCAAACAGAAAGGAATGGCCCGGAAACGATCCACGAACTTGCCTTCCAATCAGGCATGGAAAGAATCGTTTGCAGCATCGCTGAAACTGGCGGAAAACGGCGGATAACAGACAGTGAACTGGCTTCGGATCATGCTTTGATGGTTCTGGACGCACTGGAAAAGCTTGGATTCTCTGAATACCAGAGAATTTGACTTTTTGAGTTATGCCAATATAATAGATCAGAGAACTTCAAGTGATGCTCCAAGATAAATATGCAAACTTGTAATAGATTCATTTGTTGATCTGTCGATATGGGCTAGAACAGGAGAAAGCAACAATGTCCACCAGATTGCCGCCGAGAGGCAGGGGGCCGCAGCGGCCCACCTATCAGCCACCGGTACAAAGAACGGAATATAAATCAACGCAGACCCGCAAACAGAGCGAAACGCGCAAGCCGTTCCCGTTGCTGATCTTGCTGGTTGCTGTGGCACTCGTGGTTGTGTTCATCAAAGTAATGACCTCCAACTCAGTGCCGGCCACCTATCCTGGCGCCACGCTGAACCTGGGCGGTAAAACCGCCAAGCCCAACGCAACTGGATCCCGCTCGCCGGTGGCCGTAACGGATGTGCCAGTGATCACCGAAGTGATGACCAGCAACAGCGGAGCCATCACTGCATCGAATGGCAAATACGGCGACTGGATTGAGCTCTACAACCCCACAGGCCGCGCCATCAACCTGAAGGGCTTTGCGCTGTCTGA
>JAEZSE010000028.1 GCA_023421955.1 Bacillota bacterium | reverse complement strand
AGCGGCGCTGGAACCTGACCGCCCCCTGTGGGGGCAATAGGCAAGGTGGAAGCGGGAAGCGAAAAGGAGGGTCGGAAGCGGCAGCGTACCGGGCCGACTATTGAGCTTCTGGGATGCGAGTAATGCGACGATTGAGCCAGATGGAAATGCCCCCGCCGGAGCACCTCCGCGCAAAGCCCAGCCGCACCGTTCCCCGCCGCCCCGCTTCAGCCCCCGCACACCAAAGGAGCGTCCATGTTTCCTCCGGCCCTACTTCTGCGCATACCTGTACAGCCTGCCGTTTTCCTTTGCCCAGCTTTCCGCGTAGGAACCTTCCGCCACAACAAGATACATCCCGGGGTTATCCGGGATAGCATCCAATCCAATGGAAGTAAGGCTTCCCGGCAGTGTGAGGAAAATCAGGCCGTCGCAGCGGTGAAAAGCGTAGCTGCCAATGCTTTGCAGCCCCTCCGGCAGCGTGAGGGCGGTCAAACCATCGCAGTAGGAAAACGCCTTGCTGCCAATGCTTTGCAGCCCCTCCGGCAGCGTAAGGGCGGTCAAACCATCGCAGTAGGAAAATGCCCCGCCGCCGATACTATGCAGCCCGTCGGGCAGCGTAAGGCTTGTCAGGCCGCTGCATCCGTAAAACGCGCTTTCGCCGATACTTTGCAGCCCGTCGGGCAGCATAAGGCTGGTCAGACCATCGCAGCCTTCAAACGCCCAGTCGCCGATGCTTTGCAGCCCATCGGGCAGCATAAGGCTGGTCAGGCCTTTGCAACCGAAAAACGCGCTTTCGCCGATACTTTGCAGCCCATCGGGCAGCGTAAGGCTTGTCAGGCCTCTGCATCCGGAAAACGCGCTTTCGCCAATGCTTTGCAGTCCGTCGGGCAGCGTAAGGCTCGTCAGGCCTCTGCAGTAGAAAAACGCTAGATTTCCGATGCTTTGCAGCCCGCCGGGCAGCGTGAGGCTGTTCAGGCCGCTGCATTTATAAAATGCGCGTTCGGCGATGTTCAAAACCCCCTCGGGCACGCTGTAGCTTGTCCGTGGATCACCATAAGGAAAAGAGATCAGTGTTTTTGTTTCCTTGTCAAACAGCACGCCCTGCTCATCCGCAAAGCGGGGATGGCCGGAGGGCACCACGAGCCGCGCGCCACAACTCCAAAATGGATTCCCGGTGATTTCTTGAAGGCTCATGGGCAGCGTAACCTCCCCAAGAGCTTCGCAAAAAGCAAAAGCTCCCACGCCGATGCTTTGCAGCCCATTAGGCAGTGTGAGGCCGGTCAAGCCGCCGCAGCCGTGAAATGCCCCGTCACCGATGCTTTGCAGCCCGTCAGGCAGCGCGAGGGAGCTCAGGCCGCCGCAATTTAAAAACGCCCGGCCGCCGATTTCCTGCAGCCCGTCGGGCAGCGTGAGCTCGGCCAGGCCATCGCACTTGTAGAACGCATAGGCGGCAATGCGCAAAACCCCCTCGGGCACGCTGTAGCTAGTTCGTGGGTCGCCGTAGGGAAAAGAGATCAATGTTTTTGTTTCCTTGTCAAACAGCACGCCCTGCTCATCCGCAAAGCGGGGATGGCCGGAGGGCACCACGGGCCGCGCGCCACAACTCCAAAATGGATTCCCGGTGATTTCCTGAAGGCTCATGGGCAGCGTAACCTCCCCAAGGGCTTCGCAAAAAGCAAAAGCTCCCACGCCGATGCTTTGCAGCCCATTAGGCAGCGCGAGGCTTTTAAGGCCGCTGCATTCGTAAAACTCCCAGTCGCCGATGCTTATAAGCCCCTCCGGCAGCGTGAGGCTAGTCAAACCGCAGTCGCCAAACGCATACGCTCCGATGCTCTTAAGCCCATTGGGCAGCGTGAGGCTGGTCAGCCTGGTGCAACCGTAAAACACCCCGTCCCCGATGCTTATAAGCCCCTCCGGCAGCGTGAGGCTGTACAAGCGGGTGCACTGGGTAAACGCCTTATCGCCGATGCTCTGCAATCCCTCCGGCAGCGTGAGAGAGATCAGGCTGTTGCAAAAGTAAAACGCCTCATCCCCGATGGCTGTGACAGGGTGCCCGTCCAGCGTCCCGGGCACCTCAAGCTCCGGTTCCTCCCCAGTATACCCCGTGATCTTAGCCGTACCGTCCGCGTTCAGGGCATAGCGGTAGTCCCCGCTTTCGTATTCCCGCGCATTATCCGCCAGCCCCGGCCCGGGCAGCAGCAGCGCGCACACAAGCGCAAAAGCCATCAGGATGGAAAACAGCCGTTTCATGGAAAAACCCCCTCTTTATCAATCAACGGTCAAGTCATGTATCCGCAGGCTTCCCTGCTTTTCATACGGTCCCCATGGATGATCCGCATCGCAACGCGTAGGGCAAGGGTAAGTTGATAGCTCGTCCACCGTAGGGCGGGGGCTCCGTAGCCGAAGCCGCCCCCAGTGGGGGCAATAGGCAAGGTGGAGGAGGCTGGCGAAACAAGCAGTACGAGCGGCGCTGGAACCTGACCGCCCCCTGTGGGGGCAATAGGCAAGGTGGAAGCGGGAAGCGAAAAGGAGGGTCGGAAGCGGCAGCGTACCGGGCCGACTATTGAGCTTCT
>JAEZSE010000009.1 GCA_023421955.1 Bacillota bacterium | reverse complement strand
CCTCATAGGCCGCATCCGCCCCACGCCCTTGCGTCGCCTGCTGGATCTTCGCAAGCAGCTCCGGGTCATCGGCGCGCAGCGCAAGGTCGGCACCGAAGCGCCGGGCCAGCTCCAGTTTTTCCTGGGCGAGGTCCACGGCGATCACCTTGCCGCAGCCCGCAGCCTTGAGCAGCTGCACGATGAGCAGCCCGATCATCCCGGCCCCGACCACCAATGCCGAGCAGTTGAGCGGCAAGTGCGATCTGCTCACGGCGTGAAAGGCCACCGACAGCGGTTCGACCATCGCAGCCTGTTCAAACGTGACTTCATCCGGCAGAGGATACAGAATGTGCTGCGGAACGCTGACAAGCTCGGCAAAGGCGCCGTTCATCCGGTAGTCTCCGCAGGACACGCCGAGCACCCGCCGGTTGTCACACAGGTTCACCTCGCCCCGCTTGCAGTGATAGCATTTGCCGCAATAAACCGTGGAATCAAAGGTCACCCTGTCGCCGGGCTGAAAACCCTTCACGTTTACGCCTGCCGCCTCAATCACGCCGGACGCCTCATGGCCCATTACCACCGGCGGGATCCTCCTGCCGGTGCTGCCGTCCATGCCATGCACGTCGCTGCCGCAAATCGCGCAAGCCTTCACCCTCACAAGCACATCCTCCGGCCCGATCATAGGATCGGGGATGTCCTCAAAGACAAACTCATTGTACTGCTTTAAAACCAATGCTTTCATATGCCTGCTCCCAATTTGGTATTTCCGCATCATCACACCCGAGCCAGGCCAGCTGGCATGCCCTAGCAGTTTCTGATGCGGCATTTCTCCGCAGGATGATTATACCATAGATACTCCAATGGATACGCACACTAATTCATCCGGGAAATTGCACAAACAGCACAGAATCTTCCCAGCCCAGTTCAAATCGGGCAATGCGAAGGCAAAGAAAGGGTGGCGTGTATCCAGCCACCCAGATTGAGTATGTTTCCGCATGTTGGCATCGGGCTTTCGGCTGCCTCTTTATCTTGCCTGGATTTTGATGGAGCAAGCCTTCAGTCCCTCTGCTTGTGCAGTCAGTTCAATCGCCCCCGGGGTGCCGCTGGACCGAACCGCAAGCACAACTGTTCCCTCAAAGGCTTTGCGCACCTCCCCCACATACAGTTCCTCCGAGAGCGGGTCATTTGTGCCGAGCGCCAGGATGGCGCCGCTGCCGGAAACGGAAAAGCGTAGTTCATTGCCTGCATAGGGCACAACAGCACCGCTGGCGTCCACGACGGTGGCAGTGATATAGGCCAATCCGCCCCATGCGGCAGGGATTTCTTCCGTGTCGGCAGTCAGCGCAATCGCTTCGGGCTTGCCGCAAGTCGCAACCCTGTCTTCGCCGGTGACCCTGCCGTCACAATATGCCACCGCCAGCAGTTCTCCGGGCTCATATGTTGTTTCAAACAAGGCAATATTTCGAGCCGCTATGCCGGCTTGCTTCCGGCCCAGCGATTTCCCGTCTGCGAACAGTTCGACTTCATCGGCATCGCTATACACATCCACATATGCTCGGTACCCCTCGCACCCTGGCCAGCTCCAGCTGTGGTGCACATCGCCCCAGCCCCAGAAGTTGAAGTCGGGCTTCAAGCCCTTCTCATTCGGTCGGTGTACGGCAATCCAAGGCGCAGCGCGCCTCTTCCAGAGGATTTGCCTGTAGATGGATTGCGGGCGCGGGCGGCAGCAGATGTCCAGATCGCCGCAGTTTGCGATATGCCACGGGTAAGACAATCCATGTGTACGGCCATCTTCACCGGGAAGGTAGGCGTGCCCCAGCCCTGCCTCGCCAAAATAATCAAGGCTTGTCCATACAAAGTCTCCGAGCACCCGCGGGTCGTTTTCCGATTCCTGCATGTTTTCCATGGCTTCCCACGGCACCGTTTCTGTGCCGATGAGGAACCTTGAATGCCGCTCCAGCATCTCACAGTATTTCTTCCAATGGTAATTGTAGCCCGGCGCGTCCAGCTCTTTGGAAAAAGGCAGCGACAACCTATCCATTTCCTCTGTCCATTCCGCCCAGCTGCCGTTCATGGAGTTGGTCACAAACCGTGTGCCATCCAGCTTTCGGACGAATTTGGCCAGCTCGGCGGCAAGCGAATAACCGCCGGATGCGCCAAGCCGCTCGGGGATCTCATTGCCGGTGGACCAGAACACGATGGCGGGGTGGTTCCTGTCGCGCAGCACCATGGAGCTGATGTCATCCTGCCAATGGGCGTCAAAATAGAGGTGGTAGTCATAAGCTGTTTTGCCCATGCGCCAGCAATCAAAGGCCTCGTCAATCACGAGCAGGCCAAGCCTGTCGCAGGCATCCAGAAACGCGGGCGAGGGCGGGTTGTGAGCGCAGCGGACGGCGTTGAACCCGGCGTCTTTATGCGCCTTGGCCTTGCGCTCCTCTGCGGCGTCCCACGCGGCGGCGCCCAGTATGCCGCAGTCATGGTGCAGGCAGCCGCCTCGGAATTTGATCGGCTTGCCGTTGAGCAGGAACCCTTTTTGCGTGTCCAGAGCAATGGAGCGAATCCCGATCTTGGTTTCCACTGTATCCAGAACCTCGCCGCCATGGAGCAACTCGCTTTCCAGCGTGTAAAGATAGGGGTCGTCAGTGCTCCACAGATTGGCATCCATGAGGATCATTTCCTGCGAATCGTTGCCCTCCGCAAAAGCTTCCGCAGCAGCGGCAATCCTGCCAGCGGCGTCGGTCAGCGTATGCCGCAGCAGGCCGCGCCCTTCCAGTTCTGTCTCCACGCGCACCACGGAGCGCTCCGCATAGGCCTCCGTGGTGGCCGCGAAGACTCCCCACGGCTTAATGAAAGCATCCTTCCCGGTGAGAAGCCACACATGCCTGTACAGCCCGCTGCCCGAATACCACCGTGAGTTTGGCAGCGCATCGTTGGAAACCCGGATTTCCAGGGCATTCTCTTCTTCAGAATGCATCCATGGCGTCAGGTCTGCATGAAAGGATGTGTAGCCATAAGGATGGAAAACGCAGAGGTTTTCATTGACCCACACTTCCGCGTTCATATAGGCCCCCTCAATTTCCAGCACAGCCGCCCCGCCTCCGAGCGCTTCGAGCGAAGGCAGTGTTTTTCGGTAAACACCGTTGCCGCCCTGAAAGAAACCGCCGCGGTCACTCATGCGGCTGTCTGGAAGACGGGGCCTGCCAATGGAAAAATCATGGGGCAGGTTGACTGTCGCCGCATCTCCTCCGTTGAGGGAAAAGGACCACTCGATATCCAGTAATTGCCGCTTCATGTCAGGAACCCTTTCTTCCTCATTTGTTGATACGAAATACATTAACAAACAAGGCGTGTTGGCAGATTCTGGCCCGATTATAGCCGGGAGCCTTTGGAGAGATCAAGTGCTCTGTGGACACCCCTTCCTCCTTTCATGCTGTACTAAACGGTGCCCAGCTTTCATCCATTTCAAGGCCGTTGGTCTGTATGGCATTTTGAATGGCCATTCGCACCGCATGTTGCACAGGCTGGAAGCCGGTTTGATCAAGAAAACAGCCGGGGGCATCACATCGGATCCTTTCGCGAGCGTGTTGACCGCTCCGGATATCTCTGCTCCGGCGCGTCTGTCATCCAGTATAGGGCAACAGCGGCTTGCGGTTCAAGATAGTGGCGGACATGGCCGAGGAGCAGTTGGCAGTGGTCGTCTCCATCAATGATCCAACCGCGACGTTCTATGTTGATGTTGTGGAAGATACCGCAGAGGGGTAAGGCATACCTGGTGAGCGATGGCATAGGTTTAGTTACAGATAATCATTGCTTTGTGTTTCTCCTAATAAGTATAGTAAGGAGCACTACATATGTACCAACTGAATAAGGTGTGGAGAATCATTGCCTCCGTAATCTTGGCGATTATGATTCTCTCTTCTCAGATCTCGGCAAACGCGGCCTCGTTGTCTGCGGTCAAAATGGTTCCAGGTAAAGTAGTGTGCCTAACGATTGACGATGGGTATAGCAAGGATGCAATCACGCTGGTATTGAATCTTTTGCGCGCAAAGAAGGTTACCTGCACTTTTTTTGTTATCGGCAATCGTCTTACGGCATATCCTGCCCTTTGGAGGCAGGCAATCAAGGATGGCCATGAAATATGTTATCATTCCATGAATCACAAAGCCATGGGGTCCTGGAGTGACAGAAAAATACTGGATGACCTCAAGGCATGGAATTCAACTGCAAAAAGCGTGTTAGGAAATGGTTATGTTATTCCAAAGCTGGCTCGTTTGCCAGGTGGCAGCGGACATACGAACAGCAGGATCCTCAAGCTATTCGACGGGAAGGGATACAGATTAATAGGCTGGAATGTAGATACGTATACTGGTGCAATAAAGGTCGGAAAGCCGATACCAAAATATGTGCTCTCGAAGACAGTTCCGGGGTCAATCATCTTGACACATTTCAATATGTCTGATGCGAATGCCATGCCGCGTTATATTGATGCGTTGAAAAGTAAGTTCACTCTTGTTAAAGTTTCAACTGCAGTTTTCCCTGCGCCGACCACACGGGCACCTAAACCATCGCCAACAATACCCTTAATCACACCACCGCCGCTTGTTGTTTGGGGCAAGTAAATTATGTGAGAATGCTTCAGCGTTGCCTGGCAAGGCCAAGCCCAATAACCAGTACCCCACGTAATACTCATGGCCGCTTTGCCGCAAAAGAAAAGCCTGGCTTGGGCCAGGCTTATCGTTTGCATTTCTGCCAGGGGTTACTGCCCGGTCCAGCGGCCAAGTTCTTCCGGCGTAGCCAGCACATAGTGCTGCCCGCCCAGATGGTGCTGGGCGCCCTTGTGGTAATCCACCCCCTGGGCTTTATAGTCATAGCTCAGCGCGATGCGGCGCTTCTCTGCCAGCGGGTCTGGCCGGGGGATGGCCGAAAGCAGGCTTTTCGTATAGGGGTGCACCGGGTTTTGGAAGATCTCCTCCGTGGTGCCCGTCTCCACCAAATGCCCCAGGTGCATCACGCCGATGCGGTCGGAGATGTATTTCACCATGGATAGGTCGTGGGCGATGAACAGATAGGTGGTGCCGGTCTGCACCTGCAGGTCTTTCATCAGGTTCACCACCTGCGCCTGAATGGACACATCCAGTGCGCTGATGCATTCATCGGCGATGACGAGCTTGGGGTTCATAATCAGCGCCCTGGCAATGCCCACGCGCTGGCGCTGGCCACCGCTGAACTGGTGGGGGTAGCGGTCGGCATGCTCGGGGGCAAGGCCCACCTTTTTGAGCATCGCGGCCACCTTTTCCTGCCGCTCGGCCTTGGTTTTATACAGGTGGTGGATGTCCAGCCCCTGGGCAATGATCTCTCCAACCTTCTTGCGGGGGTTAAGGCAGGCCATCGGGTCCTGGAAGATCATCTGCATCTCCTGCCGCAGCCTGCCGGTGGTAGACCGACCCATTTTGCCGGAAATATCCATTCCGTTGAATTCGATGGAGCCCGCAGTGGGCCTGTAAAGCCGGATCAGGCTCCGGCCGATGGTGCTCTTGCCGCTGCCGGATTCCCCAACCAGGCCGTAGGTTTCGCCGGGATAGATCACAAAGTCCACACCGTCCACAGCCTTCACCGTGAAACGGCTGCTCATGGTGAAATGCTGCTTCAGCCCCTTCACTCTCAGAATCGGTTCACCGCTTTGCATCAAGCGCACCTTCTTCCCTCATCCGTTGAATGCGATGCTTGAGCTCCTCCGGCATTTCCACCTTTGGTGCCCGCTCGTCCAGCAGCCAGGTGGCAGCCCAATGGGTGTCGCTCACCCGGAACATCGGCGGCTCTGCCCGCTTGTCAATCTTCAGCGCATAGCGGTTGCGTGGCGCAAAGGCGTCGCCGGCCACCGGGTGCAGCAGGTTGGGCGGCGAGCCGGGGATTGTATACAGCCGCTCGTCGGTGGTGTCCAGATGGGGCATGGCGCTCAAAAGCCCCCAGGTGTAGGGGTGACGGGGGTCATAAAAGACTTCCTCCGCCGTGCCTTTCTCCACGATCCTGCCGGCATACATCACGGAGACGTAGTCAGCAATTTTGGCAACCACGCCAAGGTCATGTGTGATGTAGATCACGCTGATGCCGCGCTCCTTCTGGATGCGCTGGATCAGCTCCAGAATTTTGGCCTGGATCGTCACATCCAGCGCGGTGGTGGGCTCGTCACAGATCAGCAGGTCAGGGTCGCAGGCCAGGGCGATGGCGATCACCACGCGCTGGCGCATGCCGCCGGAAAGCTGGTGGGGGTAATTCTTCATCCGCTTTTCCGGCTCGGGGATACCCACTTCCTCCAGCAGGCGGATTGCTTTGCCCCAGGCCTCGGCGCGTGTGGCGCGCTTGTGCCACAGCATGCCTTCAATGATCTGCTTGCCCACCGTCATCGTGGGGTCCAGGCTGGTCATGGGGTCCTGAAAGATCATCGCGATGCGTTTGCCGTTGATGTGGCGGCGCAGCTCCCGCTTTTTCATTTTGAGGATGTCCACTGTTTTCAGATTGCCGTCATCCTGGTGATAGGTATACTGGATCGTGCCCGAGTCCACCTTGCCGTTTTTGGCGAGGATGCCCATGGCAGCCTTCATCGTGACCGACTTGCCGCTGCCGCTCTCACCCACAATGGCCAGCGTCTCGCCGCGCCATAGATCCAGATCCACGCCGCGGATGGCATGCACCGGGCCTGCCATCGTCTCAAAGGTGATGGAGAGGTCGCGGATTTCCATGGCTTTTTCCCTGTCATTCATCTGCGGTACCTCACATTTCCTTGAGTTTTGGGTCGAAGGCCTCGCGAAGGCCATCTGCCAACACGTTGAAGCACAGCATCAGCACCGCCAGCACCACAATGGGCGGCACAATCTGATATGGGTGCGTGGTGAAGCTGTTGAACGCGTCGTTGATGAGTGATCCCAGGCTGCACTGCGGCACCGGAATGCCCAGGCCCACGAAGCTCAAAAAAGCCTCGGTGAAGATCGCTGTGGGGATGCTGAACATCAATTGCGTGATGATTTGCCCGATGATGTTGGGCAACACCTCGCGGAAAATGATCGTCATGCTGCCCGCGCCCAGTGTGTGGCTTGCCAGCACGAACTCCTGCTCTTTGAGTTTGAGCATCTCGGCCCGGGCGATGCGGCTCATGCTGATCCAGTCGGTCAACACCAGCGCCAGCACGATGGTGAGGAACCCCGGCTTCATCACCAGAAGCAACAGTGTCACAATCACAAGCCTCGGGATGCCATTGTTGATCTCGGCGAAACGCTGCATGGCGCTGTCCACCCAGCCGCCGAAATAACCGCTGATCAAGCCGTAGCTCATGCCCAGTGTCATATTGATGATGGCGCTGATGATGGCGATGCCCAGCGAGATGCGGGCGCCTTCCCACACGCGGGTCCAGATGTCACGGCCCAACGTGTCGCTGCCAAACCAATAATATACGTCGGTGAGCTTCTTGGCTTGGTAGCCATTGACGATCTTGGTGCCTGATGTAGTGTGCAACGACTCATTGCCGTTGAAGATGCCCAGGTTCTCCAGCCCCGGCACCCTTGGAGCAAAGTTCTTCTGTGAGAGCGCCTGGTCGGAATAAACATATCCGCTCACGAGCGGCCCGACCACGGCAAAAAGCACGATGAACAGGATCAGCACCAGCGCCACGACAGCGCCCTTGTTGGCCATGAAACGGCGGCGCACATCTTTCCAGTAGGAATCGCTGGTAAAACCGGTATCGATTACAGCCTCCGGTTCGCCGCCGATCAGCTCAAAATCGTTGGGCAGGAAAGCCAGGTCTTTTTGAATGGCGGCAGTATTCTTATCCATGCGCCTTCACCGCCTTCACTTTCTTGATGCCCAGCACCCTGGCCCAGCGGCCAAAGAAGCCTGGCCGCCCGGCACCGGTCTCCCCGCTGTCGGAAGACAGGCGGATGCGCGGGTCAATCACACCGTAGAGGATGTCCACCAGCAGCATGATGCCGATATACATGGCGCTATAGATGAAGCTCAGCGCAATGACCACGTTGTAGTCGTTGGATTGTATTGCCGTGACCAGCAGGCTGCCCACGCCGGGGATGGAGAAAATCTTCTCCACGACCAGGCTGCCGGTCATCAGATCCACAATCAATGGTGCCAGCACCGTGATGATGGGGATCAGTGCGTTGCGCAGCGCATGCCGCGTGATCAGCGGCGCACCGCTGACACCCTTGCTTTCCACCAGCATCATATAGTCGCTGCCCAGCACCTCCAGCATCTCGTTGCGAGTGAACCGGGCGATGGAGGCTAGTGTGAACATGCCCAGCGCGATGCTTGGCATGATGCTGGACTCAAAGGGGTTTTTGATGTTGTAGAGCATAGGCAGCCATGACAGCTTGAAGCCCAGCGTGTAGCTCAGGCCCAAAGCGAACACATAGCTGGGCACGGCGACTCCCAGCACGGAGATTACAGTGCTGAGGCTGTCAAGGATGGTGCGGTGATTGAGCGCAGCGACAATGCCGAGCAGCAAGCCAATCAGCGCACCCAGGCCCACGGCCATGCCGCCCACATTGATGCTGACGGGCAGCCGGGTTTGCACCAACTGGCTGATCGGCGTGTTTTTACTGATGTTATAGCTCACACCAAAGTCACCCTGGACAAGGTTCCACACATAGCGGCCGAACTGCACGATCAGCGGCTTGTCCAAGCCGTATTTGGCGTTCAGGGCTGCCCTTTGGTCTTTGTTCAGCTTTTCGTCGTTGAACGGCGACCCCGGCATCAATTGCAGCAGGGTAAACAACACCAGCGTGATGGCCAGCAGGGTGAACACCGAAATGAGCACCCTCTTTGCGACATAGCGTTTCACTGCGCTCCCTCTTTCCGTCGCTTCGCTCAAAAAGCGCAGCGGCCTTGACAGTTTCAAAGCCGCTGCGCGCGAGCCACAAGGCGAATGGTCTACAAGCCTATTGCTTGTCGGCGTTCTTGAACACGCGGTTCAGCGCCACGGGGTGGAATTCGATGCCCGATACATTGGTCTTGATCATGCAGGCGTCAGCCTTGGTGTAGAGGGGCACGATCACAGCCTGTGCCATCACGATCTTTTCGGCTTCATACATGGCGGCCCAACGCTTCACCGGGTCGGTGATGTAGGCGCCGGTGGTGCAGTCGGCGATCAGCTTGTCATACGCTGCATCGCTCCACAGACCGTAGTTGTTGCTGTTGTTGGTTACCCACATGCCCAGATAGGTCATCGGGTCGGCATAGTCGGGGCCCCAGCGGGTCAGGCACGCTTCATATTTACCGTTCTGGATGTCTTCCACGCGCTGCTTCTTGGGCTCCACTTTCAGATTGAAGGTGACGCCGGGCAGGGCCTTTTCCACCTGCTCCTTGATCACGGCTGCCACGTTCTGGGTCTCGGTTTGATCCTCAACCAGCAGCTCAAATGTGAAGGTTTCCTGGCCCAGCTCCTGCTTGGCCTTTGCATAATATTCAGCGGCCTTGGCTGCGTCGTCCGCGCAGACATCCTTGAACATTGTCTGGTCGGCGCTGAAGTCGGTGCCGTCGGGGCCGGTTGCGAACTGCGGGGGCACAGCGGTGTAGGTGGCCACAGAGCCGTCCTTCACTACGTCAGCCACGATAGCGGCGCGGTTCACGGCGTTGGTGAGGGCAAGGCGCATGTTGGCATTGGCCAGAGCGGGCACGTTGTGGCCGTTGAGCGTGAGGTACCACATATAGCCGGCACCCACAACCTTCAGCTCCTTGTCGCCGGAAACCTGATCCACCTGGTCACCGGAGAGCTTCACGATGTCCAGCGCGCCATTCTGATAGCTCATGAACGCCTGCTGGCTGTCTTTCACCACCTGGTATTCCAGGCCGTCCAGCTTGACCTTGGCGGCGTCATAATAGTCAGGGTTCTTCACCAGGCTGAAGGACAGCGCGGCGGGCTCATAGCTCGAAAGCTTGAAAGCGCCGTTGCTCAGCGTGGTCTCAGGACTGGTGCCGAAGGTGCCTTCAGCCAGGCCTGTAAAGAACTTGCGGTTGATCGGATAGAAGGTGGGGAAATACATCAGGCTGTCAAAGTAGGAGACCGGCACATTCAGCTCCACTTTGAGTGTCTTGGCATCCACAGCCGTCACGCCCAGGTCGGTCACGGGCTTGGAGCCGGAAATGACTTCTGCGGCGTTCTTGATCTGGCCGATGTCGCTGAGCATATAGGAATACTCAGAGGCGTTCTTCGGGTCGGCGGCGCGCTGCCAGCCGAACACAAAGTCATCGGCAGTCACCGGGTCGCCGTTGCTCCACTTCGCATCGCGCAGGTGGAAGGTGTAGGTGAGGCCGTCGGGGCTCACTTCAGTGCTCTCGGCGAGGGCGGGCACCGCTTTGCCTGTGGCGTCCATCTGCATCAAACCGTCGGTGATGTTGGCGATCACTTCAAAACTGGTGCCGTCGGTGGCGATCTGGGGGTCCAGGCTGGCCACTTCCACCTCAACCATCACGTTGAGTGTTTTGCCGCCTGCTGCGGGGGCCTCAGTGGCGGGCGTTTCGGTGGCGGGGGCATCGGTGGGCGCGGCAGAAGGCGCCGTGGAAGCCGCCGTGGTCGGGGTGGTGCAGGCTGCCATGCTCAGGGCCATCAAACAGGCCAGAGCGATGGCGGCGATTGACTTGACCGATTTCATCGTTCTATCTCCTTTATCGAATTTCTGTGATACCTTTTGGGTAGTAAAAACGCTCGCCCCAGACCGGGTTACGAGCGTCTTTGCTCAACGGCATAACTATACATCTGCATAAATCGTTTTGTCAAGACTTTGCAGGATTTCCGAGGGAAACCTTCAAAATTTATCGCGCTACTGCAAAGAGCCAACAGCATGCCATCATCAGTATGAAATGCTGCATCAGGGCATGATCTTTTTCACCCTTTATGCACTGGAAATTTGTTGAGATTCATGCAAGACCTGGAGCGGCGCGGCGTGGGCGCGGCTCAGCGCATTTTTCATGCGCGCCCTTTTCTTCCCTGACCGATCTCGGCGCCCTGGGCGATCAAGGTTTGCTGCAAAAGCTTCACATCGAGCGCCCGGACGCTTGTCTTCGTCCTGGCTGCAAGCGCTGCCGCCGTACCCGCGGCTTCACCAAGGGGCAGTATGTGTGCCATCGCGCGCCAGGATTCGTAGGCGATCTGATCGCTGGACATGCAACGGCCAACCACCAACAGATGCTCCGCTTTCTGTGGCAGCAGGCAGCGATAGGGGATGTCGTACCCCTCGTGGGTGAGGAAGCGGCGATATCCGTAGTAGTGAATGACGGGATTGGCTGCCATGGCAATAGAGTCCTCAAACACACGGCCGGATAGCACGTCGTCGCCGGATATTTTGTAGTCCCCTTCAAAAAAGCGCGTCTGCCGGATGCCAAGGAGCACTCCGGTATCGGCAACGTGCGGGGTACCAAAATCGGGATTCTCTTGTTTCTTCTGCTCCAGATCCTCATAGACGGCCAGGCGCGTTTTGATCTCTGCAGCAGTGAGTTCGTCGGCGTCGGCACTGTTGACCGGCCCGGGCGACGGCCCCCAGAGCACCATCGAATCCCCGATCAGGCAACCGCCCTGCGTGGTGTCCGGTGAAAAGCCGGTCACCTTGTACATCAGGCAGTCATTCAATCTTGGTGCCTCATCCCCCTTGACCTGCCAATAGGGGACGCCGGCGCGATAGGCCACATCGCCGTCGCCGCTGGCATCGATGACAGTGTGGGCAAACACTGCCTGGCGGCCAGACTTGTTTTCGATGATGATGCCGGCAACGCGCCCCTCGTCCATAATCACATCGCTGAAATAGGTGTGAAATAGAATGTGAACGCCGGAATCTACCGCCATCTTCAGGGTCATAAACTTGAATTGCTCGGTGTCGAACGCGTAATTGTAGGAGAGGTCTCCCTTCACATTGGCGTGCTCAGCGGAAGGATACGCGTTGCGTGATTTGACCGCGCCGCCCATTTCGATCAGCCGTAGAATCAACTCCTCGCCGATGCCCTTCATGGTCTGGATGCCGTCGGGCGGCACTTGGTTGCGAATTCCCACAATATTTGCCATCAGTGACGCTGTCGCCGTACCGCCAAAGAAGGGGAAGCGCTCGATGACCAGCGTGTTTGCCCCATTGCGCGCGGCAGCCACTGCGGCTGACCATCCGGCTGTGCCGCCGCCCACGACGACGACATCAAATTGCCCGTATATTGGTATTTCTTTTGTTGGCTCTAGATATGTGCCAGGCATAGCGTCTCCTCCCGGAATAAATCCTGCTTTTCGATGTGATGATGTGGCTTATCTCTATGTCACACCAGCCTCGTCGCATCCTGTCATTTCATGCAGATTGCCAGGGCACTCAGCAGGCGCTCCACGTTTTCCTCGCGGGCGGTGTGCCCCATCAAGCCAATCCGGACGACCTTGCCGGCTAACGGCCCCAGACCGGCGCCGATCTCAATGCCAAATTCGTTGAGCAGGCGATCGCGCAGCGCAGCCTCGTTCACTCCGTCCGGCACGCTCACCAGGTTGAGCATGGGAAGGCGGTACGGTGCCTCCACCACCATCGAAAGCCCCAGCGCCTGAAGGCCCTCGACCAACTTCGCGTGGCAGCGCGCATGGCGGGCGAAGCATTGCTCCAAGCCTTCCTCCTCCAGCAGTTGAAGCGCCTGATACAGTCCATAGAGCATATTGATGGGAGCGGTGTGGTGGTATACACGCTTGTTTCCACTCCAATAGGATGTAAGGAGGCCAATATCCAGGTACCAGTTGGGCACCTTCTCTTTACGGCCTACGATTTTAGCCATAGCCTTCTCGCTGAACGTGATGGGGGAGAGACCGGGCGGGCAGGAGAGGCACTTCTGCGTGCCGCTGTAGCCAACGTCGGCGCCCCAGTCATCCAACGCTACGGGCATGCCGCCCAGGCTGGTGACACAATCGACGATATACAACGCCTGTCCATTCAGCAGTTTCCCCACTTCGGCCACCGGGTTGGCCACGCCGGTCGAGGTCTCCGCGTGAACGATGGCGACGATGTCATACTTCTTTTCCTTCAGCCTATCGCGTACCACCTGAAGATCAACCGGCTTGCCCCACTCAAAATCCAGCCGATCCACTAGCGCGCCCAACCGCCCGGCGACATCGACCATGCGCGTGCCGAAGACGCCGTTGACCAGCACCAGCACGCGATCCCCTCTCTCAACGGTGTTAACGAAGGCGGCTTCCATTCCGGCCGAACCAGTGCCCGACATGGGAACGGTCATGGCGTTTTGAGTACCCATCACTCGGCGCAGCTTTTCCTTGATTTCGTCCATGATTTTGATGAAGTGCCCGTCCAGATGCCCGAGCGTCGAGCGGGACAGTGCGTGATAGGTGGCGGGATGCACGCAGCTGGGACCAGGCCCCATGAGCAGCGTTGGGCGAATGTCCTCAAGCAAGTTCTTCATCTTGTAAATTCCTCCTTCGTGAAATATGCGATCCATCTTGTTTCGCGGCCAAAGGCAGTATGTCTGCTTGAGATTTGTTTAGGCAGACAATACATTTGATTATATATAGGCAGAAAATGAGAGTCAATGCAAGCACAACGATCACGAGAAAGCCATCTTCCTACCGATGACGCTGGAAAGCTCACACAGGATGAAGGCCTTTCTGATGGCTGCTTTGCATTCTCTCGTTTCCGGTCATGGCATTGATGCCCATGGGCTGCCGTATATATATGTAATGATCCTGTGTGCACTTCTCCAACAAGATGGTTATACCAGCTACGGGGTGACGCAAACAATAGAAAGGATGACCCGATGAGCGAATGGGTGCTGCCCATATTGATTGCGGCAGTGGTGTGCTGGGGGCTTTTGCGCGGCACGCCGGTGTATGACAGCTTTGTGCGCGGTGCGGGCAAGGGTGTGCAGACCTCGCTTTCGGTGCTGCCGGCGCTGGCCGCGATCATGGTGGCGGTGGAAATGATGAAAGCCTCCGGCGCCCTTGCGCTGCTGTGCGGGCTGCTGGCCAAGCCGCTGGAATGGATCGGCATCCCGGCGGACGCGGCCCCGCTGGTGGTGGTGCGGCCCTTCTCCGGCATGGCGTCACTGTCCATCCTGGATGACCTGTATCGCAGGCTGGGGCCGGATGCGCCGGCTTCCCGCGTGGCCAGCACGATCATGGGCTGCACAGAAACAATTTTCTACACCGTGGCGGTCTACTTTGGCTCTGTGGGCATCAAAAATGCCCGCCACACGATCCCGGCGGCGCTGATCAGCATGCTGGCCGCCGTTGTGATGTCGGGCATTCTTTGTTTGTTTTTATGAGTTGTTTTGTCTAGAGTGGTTTTATCCATCCCATTTCATATTACGCCCTCTAACTTATTCTCCTTAAAAAACTGTGAAAGTGGGTATACATCACACTGCAAGATGGACAACAACTTTGTTCGGCTTGCATGAACCAATATAGCCATCATTGTATGGTAGCCATGTCCAATATGATTTATACTAAATCAATAATATGGGGGAGTAGTATATGTTATCAAATCATATTGAAACTGAAAGGCTTATATTAAGAGAATTTAGGGCTGAAGATTTTGAGTCTGTCCATCGATATGCTTCAAAGCCTGAAGTTACAAAGTATTTACCATTTGGTCCAAACACAGAGGAGGAAACATGCCTATTCTTACATAAGGCTCTTGAATATAAACTGCAAAATCCGAGAAGTGATTATGAGTTTGCTGTAATACTGAAAAAGGATAATGTGCTTATTGGAGGATGCGGTATTCATATCACAAGTTCAAGCAACAAGGAAGGTTCTATTGGATATTGTTTTGATAGCCAATTCTGGAGAAATGGATATGCTTTGGAATCCGCGAATGCTTTGATTCAGTTTGGTTTTAGTATCTTAAAATTACATAGAATTTTTGCTACGTGTCATCCTGAGAATATTGGCTCTGCAAAAGTACTAGAGAGAGTTGGAATGGTAAAAGAAGGTTGCTTGAGAGAACATAAATATCAAAAAGGAAAATGGAGAGATTCATTTATATTCTCAATACTTGATTATGAATACAATTCTTAATGTGATAGAATATTTAATTTTATCTTAACATAGTTTAACAGAGCGGAGTCTGAAGAAGGCTCCGCGTTTGACATTTTTTGTACCTTTGACAGCAGCCTTTGTATAGACGAAGAGGTTGGCTTTCAACCCACCATGTCCAGAATCAACTCCGGGCCGGGCTTGTGCAGGATGCGCTCGATGGCCGGGCCGCCCGCAAGCCATTGGCCGATCTCATCGGCCTCCACAATCAGCGGCATGCGATCATGCAGCGGCGCCACCGATTCGTTGGCGGCGCCCGTCAGGATCACAAAGCCGGTAAAGGGCTTGCCCAGCGAGTCACGGAATGTGTTGTAAACCCCGGCCATGTAAAGCATGCGCTGGCCCGGCAATGTGAGCAGATATTTGTCCTTTTTCTTTTTGCCGTCCACATGCTTCCACTCATAAAACCCGGTGGAGGGCACCACGCAGCGCCGGTCCAACAACGAGCCGCGAAACAGCGGCTTTTCCAGCGCCGTCTCAGCCCGGGCGTTGATGATCACGCCGCTGCCCTGCCACTTGGGGAAGCCCCAGGCCATCAGGCGGGGCTCGGCGCCCTGCGGGCTACCGGCCAGCACCGGCACCACGCTGGTGGGGAAGATCTCGCCGGTTTTCATATTGGCGTGCTCCGGTGTGTTCAGATAGCGCTGGTTCACCTCGTTGATGATCTCGCGCATCTCGATCACCTCTTCCTCGGTGAACACGGTGTAGCGGCCGCACATGGCAGTCAGTCCTTTCCTGGGAATTCCAATCCATTATGCATCTTTTCCCTCCATAAACCAACGGGGTTCCTCATAAAACAGATACACCTGCTTGCTGCGGATCATGCAGGTGAAGCGCATGCCGGCGCCGCCGGCCTTCATTGAGGCGGCCCGACGGGTGTCAGTCACCCGGTCCACCTCAAACACCCGGCCATCCTCCCAGGTCACGGAGCGGGGGGTCATTTTGCCGTCGGGCTCCACGTCCAGGTTCACCTTCACAAACACTTTGCGCGCCATATCGCTGCCGCCTCCGGTTTCAGAAATAGGATACGGGGTGGATCACATGGTCGTCCTTGGGGTTGAGGCCGGTGAGCTGCCGGTCGTCCATCATCACGGCCCGCTGGATCGAAAAGTGCCCGAAGCGCTCCCGCAGCTTGTCCACCGCGCTCTCCAGGCGGATGCGGCGGTCCTCCCGCACGTCATCATCCAGAAAGGAAAGCTGCCTGTTGCCGGAGGCATCGGTGAGGTCGCTCCCGCGCACGCCGACGCTGCGGATGGGCCGTTCCCAGCGGTAGTTGTCGCGAAAGAGCTCCATGGCAAGAGGGATGATGTCGGAGGCCAGCTGGGTGGGCCGCTTGACCTTGGCCTGCCGTTCAAAGGAAACCAACTTGTTGTCGCGGATGTGGATCTGCACCGTGCGGCATTTGAACCCATGCTCCCGCAGGCGGGCGGCCACGCTTTCGGCCAGCACGCACACCGTCATGTGCACATCCTTTTCGCACACCAGGTCGCGGGGCGTGGTGGTGGAGTTGCCGATGGACTTGATCAGCGCCTCGTCGCCCATGCAGGCCACCGGCGAGCCGTCCAGGCCGTTGGCAAACGTCCAGAGCGTCTCGCCCCATTTGCCCAGCTGGGCGCGCAGCTGCTCCCGCTCGCAGGTGGCGATGTCGCCGATGGTGAAAATGCCCCGGTCATAAAGCTTGTGCTGCGTGGCCCGCCCCACATACAAAAGGTCTCCAGCCGGCAGCGGCCACACCCTGTCGCGGTAATTTGCTTTGGTGATCACCGTGGTGGCGTTGGGCTTTTTCATGTCGCTGCCCAGCTTGGCGAAAATCTTGTTGTCCGCCACGCCCACGGAGGCGGTGATGCCCAGCTCCGCAGCCAGCCGGCCACGGATCTCGTCAGCGATGGCCGGCCCGTCGCCCTTGCGGCTGCCGGTCACATCCAGCCAGGCCTCGTCCAGGCCGAAGGGCTCGATCTGCTCGGTGTAGTCGGCATAAATCTCCCGCGCCATCCGGGCGAATTTGAGGTATTTGGGATAGTCGGGCTTCACGACCACCAGGCTGGGGCACTTCTGCTTGGCCTGCCAGATGGCTTCGCCGGTGATGATGCCATATTGCTTGGCAATCTGGTTTTTGGTCAGCACAATGCCATGGCGGGCCTCCGGATCTCCGGCCACCGCCACGGGCTTGTCTCTGATCTCCGGGTTGTACAGGCATTCCACCGAAGCGTAAAACGAATTCAGGTCCGAATGCAGGATTGTCCGCGCCATGCGCTCACCCACCTTATGAAAAGAACAAGTGTTCGTCTACTACATATAATATTACGCCTTAAAGGAAAATACAACAGGAAATCTTTGCTAAGAATGTGCCATTTACTTCCAGTGTATTATCCTACCTTTTGAAAAAACTACCAAAATAATGAACAATACCCGGGGGAGCCCATGTTTGAATGCCTGAGGCGGATCGTCCACCATATGAAAGCCCGTGCGAGCGCTGGCGACCCGCGCGACGCCGGCCGTCAGGACGGTGCCGAGACGCTTCCCACAAAGCTTGACCAAAATCTGGAGCAGCTGAAATCGGTGCTGGGAGACAGCCCCGATGTGGCCATGCGGGAGTTTGCCATCGGGCGGGACCGCAGGACCAAGGCGGCGCTGGTGTTCATCGAGGGCCTTGTGGACAAGGAGCAGCTCAATCTGGCGGTGCTGCAGCCGCTGCTGTTTGATGCCGGCGAACGGCCCGGAGGGTTGTGCGGCCCGGATATTGACAGGCTCAGCCAGTCGTTGCTGGCGGTGGCCAGCGTCGGCAGATTGTGCTCGCAGGATGAGGTTGTGGAAAGCGTGTTGGCTGGCGGCACCGTGCTGCTTGTGGACGGTGAGGTGGAGGCGCTTTCCATCGGTTTGCGCAAAAGCCAGCACCGCGCCGTGGATGAGCCAAACACTGAAAACGTGGTGCGCGGCCCCAGAGAGGGCTTCAACGAATCGCTGCGCACCAACGCGTCGATGCTGCGCCGCCGTATCCGCAACCCCAACCTTCGGTTTGAGCAACTGAAGCTGGGGCGGCAAACGGGCACCAACATCAGCATCGCCTATATCCGCGGCGTGGTAAAGCCCGGCCTGGTGGAGGAGATCAAGCGGCGCTTGAAGCGCATTGTCACCGATTCTGTGCTGGACTCGGGCTATGTGGAGGCGTTCATTGAGGACTCCCCCTATTCTATCTTTGCAACCGTGGGCAGCAGCGAGCGGCCCGATGCGGTGGCCGGTAAGCTGCTGGAGGGCCGTGCCGCGATCCTTGTGGACGGCAGCCCCTTTGTACTGACGGTGCCAATGTTGTTCATTGAGAACTTTCAGACCACCGAGGATTACTACATTCGAAGCTATTATGCCAGCGGCCTACGGATCATCCGGTTCATTTCCTATATCATCACAATCCTGGCTCCGGCGGTCTATGTGGCGCTGAGCACCTTTCACCAGGAATTGATCCCCACGCAGCTGCTGTTCACAATGGCCGCCGGGCATGAGGGGGTCCCCTTCCCGGCGCTGCTCGAAGCGCTGCTGATGATGGTGCTGTTTGATATCCTGAGGGAGGCCGGCGTGCGCCTGCCCAAGGCCGTGGGCTCCGCCATCAGCATCGTGGGCGCGTTGGTGCTGGGGGAATCGGCTGTTTCAGCGGGGCTGATCGGGCCATTCATGGTCATTGTGGTTGCCATCACAGCCATTTCCAGCTTTGTGGTGCCCGCGCAGGCCGACGCCACAGCGGTGCTGCGTTACTTCCTGGTGGTGCTGGCGGGCTTTTTGGGCGGGTTTGGTGTTGTGATGGGGCTGATCCTCACGATCCTTCATTTGGCCTCCATGGAATCATTTGGTATGCCGTTTCTGTCGCCCATCGCGCCGCTGGAGCGGGAGGGTTTGAAGGACACGTTTGTGCGGATGCCATTGCTGTCCATGATGCTGCGGCCTACGGGGCTCAGCCCCGAAAACAGGCGGCGGCGGGCGAATGAGCGCCGGCAGGAGAAGGAGGGGGTGGACCAATGAGCGCGAAGGAACGCGGCGGGCGGTGGTGGAAGCTGTTGGTTTGTCTGGGCTTGGCGGCCCTGACGGCGCTGATGCCCGGTTGCTGGGGAGCCAGGGAACTGAAGGAGTTGGCCCTGGTGCTGGGGATCGGCATCGACAAGAATGAGAATGATCCCGGCATGGTCTATCTGACTGCCCAGATCGCCAAGCCCAGCCAGATGAAGAAGGATCCATCCGGCGGCGGGTCCGGCGGGGAAGCAAAGGCGTATTGGAACCTGAAGAGCCACGGCTGGACCGTGTTTGACGCGATACGGGAGGCCACCCAGCAAACCAGCAACAAGTTGTATGTGGCGCACAATGAGGCCATTGTCTTTGGGATGGCTGCTGCCGAGGACGGTGTGGAGAAGTATCTGGACTTTTTTCTGAGGGGCCAGGAGACCCGGCCGACCACCGATATCATCATCTCCACCACCACGGCAGCCGATGTGCTGGATGTGATGCCGGAGCTGGATAAGATCCCCGGCGTCAATCTCGCCAAGCTTACCGATTCACAGGGCTTCACCTCACACGCTATGCGGGTGACACTGCAGCAGTTTGCGTCAATGCTGTTAAGCCCCACCACCGCCGCGGTCGCGCCGGTTGTCTCCATGGATGAGGAGAGTGGGAAGAAATCTCTGAAAGTGCATGGCATGGCGGTGTTCAAGAAGGATAAAATGATCGGCATTTTGAACAGCGCTGAGACCAGAGGGCTGTTGTGGGCAAAGAACAAAGTGCAATCCGGTGTGATGGATGTGGCGTATCAGGACGGCATCGCCAGCATTGAAATCAAAGGAGCGACATGCCAAACCGATGTGGAGCTGGTGGGCGACCGGGTGGTAGCGCGCATCAAGGTGAGGGCGGAGGGGTCCATGGTGGCGCAGACAGGCTCAATAAACCTTGCCAGCGTTTATTACATTGCGGTGCTTGAGGGGTTGCAGGCTGCCGCCATTGAAGCGGAAATCACCAATGCCATCGGGTGGGCCAGCCAGATGAACGCCGATATCTTTGGTTTTGGAGACCTCCTGCACAAAGAATATAAGGATCAGTGGCAGGAGATTTCTGCAAACTGGGACCGTATTTTTCCTGCGGTGGTGGTGGAACTTGATGTGCAGTGTAAGATCCGCGCCGCTGGCAACATCACAAGGCCCATCGGTGCTCAATAGAGCGGGGGGGATGCTTTAGTGACGATCGCTTTGATCCTGGCATACACCATCGTATCGTTTCTCCAGATCCGTTCGCTGGCCGCCAAGAAGTATTGGCGCGACCTGGTTGTGTTTTCATTTTTCATGGCCGCGTCATTTACAGTGAGCTTGTTGATGAGCTTGGGCGTCCAGCTTCCCAACCCCATTGAGGGGATCCAGGGCATCTTGGAAAAGCTTGGGTTGCATTATTGACTGGAGAGAGCAAAAAGATGAGCAATGGGAAAACGATGACATCATCCCAATATCGATTTCTGGTGGCAGAATTCATTGCCGGATCATCACTGCTGCTTGCGTATATGGATCGCACAGTGCAGCAGGATGCCTGGCTTGTGGTGTTGTTGTCGTTTGTGAGCATGCTTCCAGTCCTGCTTTGTTATGCCGTGCTTGCCAATAAGCTGCCTGGGAAAAATCTGGCCCAGATCAATGACGCCGCGTTTGGCCCTGTGTTTGGAAAGTTGATTTCCCTTCTACACATCGGCACTTTCTTTTTATTGTTCGTGTTCAATCTGAACGGCCTGTCCGACTATTACGTCGGGTCGGTTTCACAAGAGATGCCAAAGCTGGCAGTGATCCTGATTACGCTGCTGGTCACCGCATATGCTGTGGTGAAAGGCGCCAAGCCCATCGCCCTATTCGGGCTACTGTCTTTGGTTGTTTCAGTTGGTGTGATTCTATTCACTTCTCTGCTTCTTTTGAAGGATATGGACTTCTCAAACTTTCTTCCGATGTTGGAGTCCCCCGGCAACAAATATCTGCAGAGCGCCCATATCTTTTCTCTGACTTTCACCGGAACCCAGGTGTTTCTGATGATGACGCCATCCCTGGACCCTGGTGTGAAATTCGGCCGCAGTACGATATCTGGCGCCGCGCTCGGCACGGTGCTGTTGTTGATCGTCTCGCTCCGGAATACAGCTGTGTTGGGGCCGGCCACTGCCCTGTTTGCTTCCAACTCCCACATGGCGGTGCGGGTGATCAGCATCAAGGACATCCTGACCAGGGTGGAGCTGTTGGTTGCTGTCAGTGTGCTTGGCGCCCTGTTTGTCAGGATTTCGGTACAGTTTTACGCGATCATCACGGCCCTGACGACGGTGTTTGGAATAAAATCGCCGCGGACACTGATTGTACCTGTTGGTGGGTTGGCTGCGGTGCTTTCGCTCATGGCGTTCAGCTCCACGGTTGATAGCTCCGTCGCTGCGTTGCGGTATCATGCATTCCTCCCGATGCTGGTTGGTTTCATCCTCCCGCCTTTGACGTTGCTTGTGCTGTCTGCCCGGCGGCATCGGTCCGGCGATGCTACAACCGGCGGCGGCCAGGCGGACGAACTTGGGAGGCGATGATGCCCGTGGAGAAAAGGAACGACGTGCCCATATCACAATACCGGCTGCTCGTGACTGCGTTCATCATAGGATCGTCATTGCTGCTGTCTTTCATGGACAACATGGTGAGGCAGGATGCCTGGGTGGTTGTAATATTGTCCTTTCTGGTCTCGATTCCTTTCCTGGCCGTCTATGTGCTGCTTACAAAAAAGCTGCCAGGGAAAAACCTGATGGAAATCAATGACGCCGTGTATGGCCCGGTGATCGGGAAATTCGTGTCTTTGCTCTATCTGGGTTATTTTTTCATCCTGATCTCTTTCAATGTGCTGGATCTGGCTGACTTTTACGCGGGGTCCGTCATGCAGGAAACCCCCAAGATGCCGTTGATGGCCATTGCGCTGGCCGTCGCTGGATATGGTGTGTGCAAAGGCATCAAGACGATTGCCAAAGCAGGTTTTTTGTCGGTGGTGTTTTCTGCAATCACCATCCTGGCTACATCCGCGCTCTTAATCAAAGACATGGACTTTTCGAATTTCCTTCCCATGATGGAGGCACCAAAACACACCCTGGCCCAAAGCATTCACATCTTTGTGGCGTTGCCTTACTGCGAGGCTTTTGTGCTGATGATGGTCATGCCTTCGGTGGGCAACGGCAAAAAAGTGGGCCGCGCCACGTTCGCCGGCGCGGCTATGGGCATGGTATTGCTGCTCCTGATCTCTGTGCGCAACACAGCGGTGCTTGGCCCGACCACAGCGATGTTCACCACCAACTCGTATACGGCGATTCGCATGATCGATGTGGGGGAGTTCTTTACCAGAGTGGAGCTCTTTGCGGCTATCAGTCTGATTGGCGCGCTGTTTATCAAGATCATGGTGCTGTTTTACGCAATGATCAAGGGCCTCAAAACAGTGTTTGGCTTAAAGTCTTCCACAGCCCTGATCGTGCCGGTGGGCGGTTTGGTCACGGTGCTGGCGTTGATTGCTTTCAGTTCTACAATCAGCCATGCCTATGCCGGTATGCGGTATCACGCGTTTTTCCCGCTGTTGTTTGAGTTCATCCTCCCACCGGTCACGCTGCTGGTGGCGAGCATCCGCAAGCTGCCTGATGAAGAGGCGGAGTAGGTGGGACAACAAACGAAAATGGGGTTTTTTTCACATCAACGATGTGATATCATATTGCCGATTGACATCAGAAAGAGGAAATCCGATGAAAAAAGGTTTGATCGCAGCGCTGCTGCTTGTAATGATTGCCGGATTGATGGCCGGATGTATGGGCGGAGGCATTGTGGCAGAGGTGACGGCCAGCCCGCTGCCCTCCGGCGTGAAGCCCAGCCCCACCCCCACGATGAACCCCAAGGTTCAGCCGGAGCAGCTGATCTCAGCCCAGGAAGCCGCCCAGCTGTTGGGTGTGGAAAAGATCCCCGAGCAGTCTGCGGGGGCCACCACACCGCCCAACAGCATCGCCAAGGAGGGTATGTTTTTAGCCTTTTATAACGCTGGCGACGGTCGCTTTTTGCAGATCACGGTCCACCAGCGCGCCGAGGAGCTTTCCACAATCAGTGTGCCCAAGGATCTGTTTGACCGCCTGCAGCGCAACGTCAAAGATCTTGTGGCGGTGGAGGGCGTGGGAGACAGCGCCTTTATCGCCGCACCGGGGCTGCACATGATGGCCAACGGCTATTATGTGGTGATCGCCGTGGGCGACCCCACTGCCGCGAAAAACGTGGAGATCCTGAAGAACGCCGGCAAGCTGGTGGCAGAGAAGCTGGCGGCGAAATAAACGGACTCTCAGTAAAAACCAAGGCCTCCCTGTCGGGGAGGCCTTTTGCTTGCCCATACATGGTATTATTGGTATAATTGGCCGCGATAGAACTAACCTGCGAACCACATGGACAGCCCATGAAAGGAAGCGCAAATGAAAAAGGCTTTTTCGTTGATGATGATTTGTCTGGTTACCCTGCTGTGCGGATGCGGCATCATCGCCAGGGGGATCGCCGCAGGCATGATGGATAGCAAGGATATTCCGGAGCGCACTGGCCAAGTGATGGAGGGCAAGGGTACACTGGGCGACTTTGATATTGAGATCCTGGAAGCGAGAAAAACCAAAACATACGATGACGATGCGGCTGTCGTGATCACATACCGGTGGACGAACCATTCCAAGCAAACGTTGGCTTTTGAGGAAGCCCTTGATGCCACCGTTTATCAGGATGGCATTGAATTGGAATGGACCATCGAAGGTGGAGACAAAATGCCATCTGATGATGGCTATGTCAAGATCAAGCCCGGAAAATCATTTGAAATATCGGTCGTATACCAGTTGAGATCAGATTCTCCTGATATTGAAGTAGAAGTATCTGAGGGATTCCCTTATCACGGTTTCATCGTTAAAAAATCCTTCACACTGAAATAATTAGATCGCCGGCATCACAGTGCCGCCGCTCACCGGAATGATCGCGCCGGTGATGAAACTGGCCAGGCCGCTGGCCAGAAAAGCCACCACATTGGAGATCTCCTGATCGGTGCCCCGGCGCTTCATCGGCACGTTTCGCTCATAATCGGGACTGGACTCCGTGCCGGTTGCACGATCCCTGTCGCTGATCGTCCAGCCTGGCGCTACCTGATTTACGGTGATCTGATGCATGCCGACTTCCCTTGCCAGCACCCGGAGCACGCCATCCATGCCGCGCTTGCCGGAAACATAGGCCGATTCGGTGGGTGTGCACTGCAGCGCGCACTCGGTGTTGATACCGATGTAGCGGCCACCCTTCTTTTCGATCATCGCCGGCATAAAGGCTTTTGCCAAAAACACGTTTTGCATCACGCATGACCGGAACTGGCTTTCGTAATCTTCCTGCGGCTGGTTCAAAATCGTCGTCCATTGATACTGTATCACGGCGTTTGCCACCACGATGTCTGGCACGCCAAGGGCTTCTGTAACTGCCTTTCCCATGGAAAGCACCGAATCCAGGTTTGTGATATCTGCCTGCACCGTGAAGGCGCGGCGGCCCATCGTGCGCACCTCTGCGGCCAGCTCCTCGGCCTTGGCAGCGTTTTTCAGATAATGGATCGCCACATCGGCCCCGCAAGCCGCCAGCGTGCGGGTCATGACACGGCCCAGATCGCCGGTTGCGCCGGTGATCAATGCGATTTTTCCGGAAAGATCAATTTGCATCGTTGCCTCCTGCCAGTGCACCGCCCGACTGTGGGGATGCCTTTAAAACATTATAACACAGGGATTCATGCCCGGGGGCCTGAATGGACAAATTGCACATGTTAATCTCGATCAGACTTAGAATGCTTACCCTTGACGGCGCGGAGATTGTGTGAGATTATCTGTTTTTGGGCACCCGGCGCGATGCATCGGGTCAACATCACATGAATCAGAAGGTCGTGGGCAAGTGTGATCAATGAGCAAGCACAATTCATGAAGGGCAAGCTGTGGACCAGGAACTACGTTTTGCTAATCCTGGCCAACTTGTTTTCCGCGTTCAGCTTCAACATGGTATCCACCATCTTGTCCAAGTACCTTGTTGCACTTGGCGTCTCGCTGGCCTTCGCCGGCATCATCGTGGGCATTTTCTCGATCACAGCGCTGGTGATCAGGCCTGTTTCCGGCATAGTGGCCGACCGGTTCAGCAAACGGAATATCCTGTTTCTGTCCAACCTGATGATCGGCGTTTCCGTGCTGGGGTATACGGTTTCCAGAAATGTGGAAGTCATCTTGTTTTTCCGCGTATTGCACGGCATCGCCTTTGGTATGAGCGGTACGGCCTCCGTTGCTCTGTGCAGTGAGATCATTCCCCGGGAACGCACCGGTGAGGGCATTGGGTATGTGGGCCTTGGCCAGATTCTGGCGGTTGCCGTGGCGCCCGGGCTTGGCATCGCGACAACGCAATATCTGGGATATTCTCTGACATTCGTCTGCTCCTGCGTGTTGGCTGTGATCTCGGCGATGATGCTGCTGTTGTTTGACAACCAGCGGCGGGCCCTTCCGGCTGAGCAGCCGAAGCTTCACAAGATGTGGTGGAAAGAACTGGTCGCCAAGGAAGCTTTGGTCTTTTCCATTGTCAACAGCGTCATGTCCCTGAACAACGGAGTCGTGAGCGCCTATATCCTGTTGTTCTCCGAGAAGCTGGGCATTGGCAGCATCAGTGGATATTTCCTTGTGTCGGCCATCGTGATGTTTGCTGTCCGCCCGATGGCAGGCAGGATTATGGACCGAAGGGGCCTTGCAGTGTTGGTCTATCCGGCGTTTGCGGTGGGAATCCTGGCGATGTTTCTGCATGGGGTGTCCACCGCGCTCTGGATGCTGTTGGTGGCCGCGGCGTTGAAGGCTGTCGCCTCATCAGCGATACAGTCCTCACTGATGGCCGAGTGCATCAACCGGGCCGGCGCCGGCCGCAGCGGCGTTGCCTCCAGCACCTACTATATCGGCGCCGATATCGGCCAGGGCCTTGGCCCTGTCATCGGCGGGGTACTCGCCAGCGCGTTCGGGTATAGTGTGATGTTCTATTTCTGCGGTGTGGTCACTTTGCTGGGCGGTGTGCTGTTCTTCATCAACCACATGGCAGAGAGGGGCAGGAGAATTGCCGCATAACCATAAATATGGAGCTTCAATATATTGCTTGGAGGGAACGTTATGGCAGTTATCAGAATGAATTATCAATCAAAAGCACTGGGCATGCCCACAACAGTGTCAATCATCCTGCCGGCTGCGGGCCTGCCCGGCAATCCTTCCGGATATGTTCCGGGGATGAAATACCAAACGCTATACCTGCTGCATGGCGGGTTTGGAGACGAAAGTGACTACATCCACAACACCAACATCGTGCGTTATGCCGATGAGCACAAACTGGCTGTCATCATGCCCTCCGTGCACAATTCCTGCTATACCGATTATGAGGACGGCCCCCAATATTTCACCTTTGTCTCCGAGGAGCTGCCGGAGGTCTGCGAGGCGCTGTATCCCATTTCCACACGGCGGGAGGATACATTTGTTGCCGGTCTTTCCATGGGCTCCCACGGCGCGATGAAGTTCGCGATGAACCATCCGGAGAAATTCGCCGCGGTGCTGCTGATGTCCGGCGCTTCCTACCGGCCCGGCGTGCCCAGTGTGGTGAAGACCGTGAACGGCCAGTTCGATTTTGATTTTGACATGAAAGCACCCACCGGCGGAATCTCCGCCAAACTGAATGACCCGGACTACATCCGGGGCACTGTCAATGATGTCTATGGGGTTGCGAAGGAGAACGCACAGCAGGGCAAACAGCTCCCCAAAGTGTTTTTCCGGGTCGGCGACTGCGACCATGCCCTCTACCGCGCTCTGCGGGCCGAGCAGGACCTGCGGGAATGGGGCTATGAGACTGTGATTGAGGTTGTGAAGGGCATGGGCCATGAGTGGGATCTCTGGGATGAGACACTGCGCATTGCCCTGCGGGAGTGGCTGCCCATCAAGCACCGGGTGCTCAATCCATAGGATTTACTTTAACCGATGCCATAAAGCACAGAGAGAGCAAAAGGCGGGGATGAACCCCGCCATATTATGTATTGATAATTATCTAGAGATTTGCCTGTATGTGCATAGGCAAATGCGGCTAACCACCTTAATGATTTAACTACCACGGAAACGGAAAATGAGAGGAGAATAAATTGCAGGAGCTTTTACAGGGTGCGGTAGCGATAGGTCTGTATGTGATCCCTGCTGTAAGCGTGATGCTGGTAGCAAGATGGCTGTTGAAGGTCCCGGATGAAATGTTCCGGAAGATACTCCATTTTATCCTATTGGGGGCATACATCCCCTTTTTGTTTGCCTTTGAGACCTGGTGGATCTCTACTGCGTTTGCGGCAATATTGGTGGTCCTGCTTTTTCCGATCCTGACACTGGCAGGGCACATACCCGCCTTTTCCTTCTTCGTCAATGAACGTAAACAGGGCGAGTTTAAGTACAGTATGGTTCTGGCTTTGTCTATGATGATCGTCTGCATCTGCGTTTGCTGGGGCTGGATGGGAGATAAATACCTTGTAC
>JAEZSE010000008.1 GCA_023421955.1 Bacillota bacterium | reverse complement strand
CAACGTTGTCTCCCCCATACAGGATTGGAACAAGATGCCGAACTTCGTCTCCCCTATCCAGGATGGGAACAAGATGCCGTTCTTTGTCTCCCCCATCCAGGAGGGCAACAAGATGCCGGGCATGGTCTCCCCCATCCAGGAGGGCAACAAGATGCCGGGTATGCAGCACGGAGAGCATATGGGCAAGCATCCGTGCCTTACACCGGAAATGGCAGCCGGCGCCGAGGCATATCAGATGATGTACCCGGACATGTATTATAAAATGATGCCACATGTAATGATGGCAGCCGACGAGATGGAGATGCACGGTGTCACCATGCCCACCCATCAGATGATGATGTGCATGTGCAACCGCGTATACGAAAACATGACGCGGATGCATCCGGAAATGGCGGACAACGACGCAGCCGCCAGCGGCTACTACTCCGCACAGCAATGGGGCCGTGGCAGGGATATCATCTGGATCCTGCTGCTTGCCGAGCTTTTCCGCCGCAGGAGACGGTATTATTAGACCGAAACCGATGACACCCACATAAAAGCAATGCCCCTTGCCCTCCAACTTTGGAGCTGAGCAAGGGGCTTTTGTGGTTTGGCAGACACGAATGGCAGTTAATGAAGGGAGACTGACTGCCGATGGCGTTTGATCAGCGATCGGGGTGACGGCAGCAGCATCGGCACCCCCTCAATCACCCGCACGTATTCCGGGCGATGATCCGTCAGATGGCGTTCCATCATCGGGATGCTGACAAAGACAAACAGCAATGTGATCATCAATGGTCCTATTAGGGTCCACACCATAGGAGCCAGGCTAATCTGCATAATCCACAACCCCCACCAGAAGAGGATTTCTCCCAGGTAATTGGGGTGACGGCATATGAGCCACAGCCCTTGGGCAATCGGTGGCTTGGGGCTGGGCAGGCGCTGATAATCATCCAACTGACGGTCGGCGGCATGCGCAAGCCACACAGCGCCAAATGAAAGCAGCGCACCCATCCAGGTCAGCGAGTTTGTTGGCGCATTTGCTGACATGCCAAAGAAAACGGGGATCATCGCCAGATAAACCAGCACCGTGGGCATCAGATGGATGCCAAAAAGGTTAATGACCGGCCAAAGCCGTGGCACCCGGGTGCGGTACATTGTGTAGCGCCAGTCCTGATGCTCCAAGCCCTGCCATCGCCGGGCCCAATTAGCCGTCAGGCGGACCCCCCATACCAATAACACTGTCAGAAAAAAACACTTGCCAGACCCTACCTGCCCGATCGCCCAACTGATCGCAATGGGCAATGGCGCAACGCTCCAGTAGGGGTCATACACACTGGAGTTTCCTAGCATGACACCAGCCGCCCAAACCAGCAGCGTAGCCGCTGCGTCGGCCAGGAACATTGCCCATAATGGGTGCATACCAACCATCCGGCGATACAGGATGATTGCAACCAGAAAGGAAACCAGATAAACAGCGGCAACGATCAGGATGGATATGGAGCGAGACGGGGTCTTTTTCATAATGACAGCCTCAATGATAAATATGATATACCCATTTTATTATAGGCCCCCGGTGTTGTGAAGCTGCCAAATGGATAAACAACAAATTCCTGAGGCCAGGGAGCGTCAAGGACGGTTGACATTTCCACTGTTCCGCTGTTAACTATTGGCAGCAAGGGGTGAGCGTGTTGCATGAGGCATCTGTGGCATCGCGGATTGTGGAAACGGTGCGGGAATACTCCGGCCTGCGGGTGATCTATGTCGCCGTGGGCCGGAAATCCTGCGTGCACCCCGCCATGCTGCAGAGCGCATACGAGCTTGTGAAACGAGGCACCAGCGCCGAAAGTGCAGAACTGGTCACGGTGCCTTGCCCCGGAGAAGATATTTCGGTGCTTTCAGTCGAGGTGGAAGATGCCAATGATCGAAGTGAACAGAAGCGTGTTCAGCGCCGACCAAAGGGCTGCCGCGCGCAACCGCGAGCTGCTGGCCCAAAAAGGTTGGACCGCCGTGAACATGATCGGCTCGCCAGGCAGCGGCAAAACCACGCTGCTACTGGAAGCCCTGCCCCGCCTTGGCCGCGCATCAGCGGTGATCGCCGGTGATGTGGAGGGTAGTTTCGACGCCGACAGACTTTCAGCCTCCGGCATCATCGCGTTGCAGGTGAACACCCATGGCGGCTGCCACCTGTCCGCTATGCTGGTTGAGGAGGCGTTGGTGCGCCTTGATCTGCCGCCCGGCGCGCTCATCGTGATAGAAAACGTGGGCAACCTGGTCTGCCCCGCTTTTTTTGATCTGGGCGAATTTGGCGTGTTGGCGGTACTGTCCGCCACCGAGGGGCACGAGAAGCCCTGGAAATATCCTGCAGTATTTCAACGGGCAGACGTGGTGGCCTTCACCAAGTCAGACCTGGCGCATGCCGCACGTTTCGACATGGACGTGGCGAGGGCCGGTGTGTTGGCTCAAAACCCGAAGGCGGAAGTGTATCCGCTCTCTTCGGTGACAGGCAATGGTATGGATTCCTTCCTTGCCCGGCTGGAGGGCTGGCGATGAAAGGATACAAGCCACATGCACGGTTGCTCTACCGATTGTTTTCCTGGGGGCTTTCAGTCGTGACACCGGTCAAGCCGCTGTTCCGGCTGGCGTTGAGGGTGCTCACCGGCCGCAAACGGAGTATCCGCGGCCATATACTGCCGGTCAACGTGAATCTGGGCCAGCCCGTGCAGACGCAGCTCAGCCGGGAGTTGCTGGCGGAGCTGATCAACCGGAGCATCGCAGTGGGCGCGATGCATGAATGCCTTTGCCGCACCGTAGGGGGTTGCGAGGAATTCCCACAGGATCTGGGGTGCCTGGTGCTGGGTGAATCTGTCCATAACCTGCATCCCGGCTTGGGCCGTGAGATCAACCGGGAAGAAGCCATCATGATCGTGGACCGCGCCCTTTCTCTGGGCTTGTCACCGATGGTGGTGCATTTCAAGGGTGATGCGCTTCTATGGAGCCTGGAGCACAGCAAAATGCTGACAATCTGCTTCTGTTGCCCCTGCCACTGCATGCTGCGTGACGCGCTGAGCCTGCGCAGTATTGGCGGAAAGCTGACCGGGCTGCCCGGCATCGCAATCACAATTCATGAACACCAATGCATCGGCTGCGGCCAATGCGCGGATGCCTGCATCACAAGCGCGATCCGTTATGTAAACGCAATGCCAACCATTGATCAGGATCGTTGTGTGTATTGCGGACGCTGCGCGATGGTCTGCCCATCCGGCGCGCTGTCTGTGCAGGCGAAAACGCAAACGGATGCCGTGCAGTTGATCTACGAATACGGCAAAAGGACCGCAAGCAATGCGGTTTTCCATTGAGATATGCATAATCGAGTCTCGTCCCCCGACTACTGACTACTGACTACTGGCTTCTGACTACCGATGAATTGTTCATTCCCCGTTCATATGATCTTTATGTTTGCTTTATAAATCGCATGGACGGGAGAATTGCGTTCATGTATAATTGTCCATCGGGAGGGAGCAAGATGTACTCGGAAAAAGATACTCTTGACGCCGCCACAAAGCAGCGCAGATTTTTACTGCTTTTCAGCTTGATTGCCGCCACACTGATCGGCCTTGTTGTGGCAGACCAATTCTGGCGCCTGCTCTGGTTGAGTTACGTAGCCTCCGGATTGCTGGCGGTGGCTTCAATATTCCTATGGGGCACCATTGGCATCCGGCTTTACTGTTGGAGGAGGTTTCTCCGTGACATGAATGCAGGCCTGGAGCGTAGTGTCAAAGGTGTGATCGGCTCCATAGAAGAAGATGAAACCACGAAGGAAGGCCTTGAGTTTCGGGCGCTACGGCTTCTCACCGGCGATGATTCCGACAAGGCTGGCGGCAGGGTTCTGTATGTGGATGCTTCCCGCTTCCCATTGAAAGCTCAGGTGGGCCAGAATGTAGTTTGCCGGATATATGGCAACTATGTGAAGGAAATCGAAGTTTTGGAGGAACGCTAATGGCTTCTCCCGGCTGCGTATTGGTTTGCGTTACGCGGCAAATCTCTTGTGAACGCTTGATTCGCCAGGGCGCAGACCTGGCAAGGCAGTTGAATTCCCCTCTGAATATTGTGCATGTGGCCGGCAGCGGAGCAAGTCTTCTGGGCAACCCTGTCGAAAGCGAGGCCATCGAATACCTGTTTACCATCGCCAAGCAGCATGGAGCCGATCTCAGTGTGCTGCGATCGGATAACGTGTTGGAAACCTTGACACGACTTGCCAAGGAATGCAAAGCCACCCACATTGTGATGGGCGAATCCCGCCAAAGTATCAAGGAAGACGAAAGCATCATCTGGCGGTTTAGGGCAGCCATGCCCAACGTGCAGGTGGATGTAGTAGCTTCCTATGAGTAAAAAATGTGTAACTTTTTGATCGACAACACCACCTGTTTCGACCCCTGGCGAAACCTTGCAATGGAAGAATGCCTGCTTGACGCCTGTGGTGAGCATGACGCCATCCTGTATTTATGGCAGAATGCACAAACCGTTGTGATCGGCCGCAACCAGAATCCTTGGCGTGAGTGCCGCACGGAGCTGCTGGAGCAGGAAGGCGGCAAGCTGGCCCGGCGCATCACCGGCGGCGGCGCAGTGTATCACGATCAGGGCAATCTAAACTTTTCCTTCATCGCAGGAAAGGCAGTTTATGACGTCTCCCGGCATTTGAACGTAGTGCTGAAAGCAACACAAAGCGTAGGCGTGCAGGCGGAGTTTTCCGGTCGAAACGACATTATGAGCAACGGGCGAAAGTTCTCGGGCAATGCCTTCGCTCACCGGCAAAACAGCTCTCTGCACCATGGCACACTGTTGATCTCCGCCGATATGAGCATGCTGGGCCGTTACCTGCAGCCATCACAGGCCAAGATGGCATCAAAAGGCGTGCAGAGCGTTCAATCACGGGTGGTGAACCTGTCTGAGCTGAGTGCTGCGGCCACGGTGGAAAGCCTCCGGCTGGCACTCAAAGAATCCTTTCAGATGGAATATGGGCCATATATCAACGGATTCACCATGGCGGATCAGGAGCAGCTTGAGCGCCTGCACACTCGCCAGCGGAGCTGGGAATGGCGCTTCGGGCAGACGCCCCGTTTTGACGTGAGCCTTCAGTGCCGGTTCCCTTGGGGCGGCGTGGAGGTTGAACTGATCAACCGCGATGGTCGGGTGGCAGAAGCCAAAGTTTTCTCCGATGGGATGGACGCGGCGCTGTTCCCATTGTTGGCGAAAGCGCTCGTCGGCAGGTTGTTCACCGCTGTAGAACTTGCCGATGCCCTGCGTTCGGCTAGCGACAGTGCAGAAGCATCCGATGTGGCGAAATGGCTGGAGGAATGTAAGTTCTAAGCTTTGTATAATTCACCGACGAACAGGATACAGTATTCTTAAAAATCCTGGAAAGTGGTGAAAGCATGGCCGAGAGAGATAAGAAGAATTCCAACAAGAGCAATCAACAGCAAAGACAGCAACAACAGCAACGGCAAAGCTCTGACAGGTCCGTCAAGGATCAGAGCAGCAGCTCTTCAAGACCTGAATAACTGATTCGCTGAGCTTCCGGCACCAAACCGGAAGCTCTTGATTTATCTTTTGTGTTGCCCAGATAATATTGGTAGAATATGGTTAAGCAAAACCCAATAGGATACTCAGTGGAAACAAAAGGAGGGGCTAACAATGTCTGAAAACAACACCGTTGCCAAAACTGTGAACCCTAGTTTATTGAAACCCACCGCCGTATATTTGTTCGCCGGATATTTCCTCTGGCCCTTCAGCTTGATTGGTCTAGCCATCGAAAAGGAAGATGACTTCATCCGATTCCACTGCGCGCAGGGCATGGCATTCATGTTCCTACAACTCATCCTGGGTATCTTGATTTCCTTCTTTTCTGCCCTCGTATGGTTGATCGTCCCGATCCTGTTCCTCGTGGCGGCTATTCTGGTCTCCGTTGTGGCCTATGTATTCCTGATCATTGCTATTGTGAAAGCAGCCAAGGGAGAAAAGTATAGGATCCCATTGGTGGGAGACTTCTCGGAAAAGAACATAAAGAACTGGCTCCTCAATTTCTAGCTGGCCACAACAGTAACAAATTGGTCACAAGCAAAGACAACCCACCAGCCGCCATCAGGAAGGCGACGGCCTTTTTTGTCGTCTCCGGCTTTAAGCCCAGATCCACCTTCATGCCCACGGCAAGGCCCAGCGCGGCGGCCGGTAGCAGCAGAAGCGTCAACTTCAGAGCTTCCGTTGTGAGCACACCAGTGATGAGATAAAGCCCCAACCGGAACAGGTTCTCCACCAGAAACACAACACAAAGGTTCGCACGAAAGGCTCCTTTACTATCGGTTACGCGGCTGATGTAAGCAGCCAGCGGCGCACCGATGCCGAACATGCCGCAAAGCACACCAGTGGCTGCCCCGATCACAGCCATCACAGCAGGTCTGGGCTGCCGGTCGCCGGCCTGTGCCTGCTTGCGTAACACCATCTCCGCCGCAGAGGCAGCCACAGCCAGTCCCAAAAAGGCTTTCAGAACCCTGCTGTCTGCAGCCTTCAGCAGCCAGACACCAGGTATGATGCCAGCCAGCAACAGTAACGAAAGTGGAAGCACGACCCGCCACTGCAAATGCCTGCGTTCACGATATGCCATCCAGGCATTGGCCGGCAAGCCCAGGATCAGATCCAGCGGTGTGATGATCCTGTTTGGCAGCCAGAACGACAGCAGTGGCGACAACACAAGTGTATTGCCGAACCCGGTGATCCCTTTGATGAAAAAAGCAAGAGCCACAATCAGACCATATAGAAATACATCCAGCATGTGAAACCTGAATCCAACGAGATATACTTTGCTTATAATGCGGCAATCAACCAGGACAGGTTGTTACATCAATCTTTGTATTGCTGGTCCGCCTGGCTTCTGAAGAAATCTCTCAGCATCGACATGGAGTCCATCAAAACCGGCATTTTATCAAGTTCCAGGTTCAAAAAAAGCGCGTCCATCATCCGGGCATGATATTGCGCGTGGTATTCATAGGCTTGCTTTCCCTTATCGGTGAGCCCGGCAGTCACTTTCCTCCGATCAACATCATGCCGTTGGCGGGTGATATAGCCCTTTTCCTCCAAACGTTGCACTGATACGGTGAGAGTGGGTAGCGTGATGCGAAGCTTTTTTGCGATGTCGCTCATCTGCGCATCGGTGTTGTTCCCAATGGCCTCCAGAATATGCATTTCAGACATCGTCAGGGAACTCCCAGCGAAGCTTTCGATGGCCTTATGCTCCAGCTTCAGGATGTCGTTGAAAATGTCAACGAGCAACTCATTAATCACTTGTTTGCATTCATACAGTTCCATACAGACCTCCGGCATCACGGCGCAAGCAAGTACGCCTATATGCATCCATACACAATCCAAGTTATTATACGTTACATACCGGTAATTGGCAACGGCGACAGGCATTTCACATCCCGGACGAATAAGATGAATCATTGGAGGCGATATGCATGCCATCACTGCGACGGGTTCCGCCCACTTGCCCCCCGGCATTCCAGGGCCATTATACTGTGCAACCCGGTGACACATTTTACACTGTATCAATGGATGTTTCGGGTGCGCCTGGAGGCTCTGGCTGTAAACAATCCACATATCACAGACCCGAATATTCTATATCCCGGTGATGTGCTTTGTGTGCCTGGGCTCATCGCTTACCCGTGTTGTATTATGATGAGTTCTCGCGCACGTGTTCCGTTTGGCACATCGGGCACAGCGCTTATCACCTTCGCGCCACAAGGCGGGCAAGCAGTTTTGTTATCCGCGACGTTGCCACAACCACAATGGTTTGGCTACTTTGACACATACTTGGGAGAAATCGCCCTGCCTGGAATTGGCACATTTGGAAATCAGCTCTTCCCCACCCCGCTGGAACTGCCGACCTGGTCCACAAGGATAGACCTCCCCACCGTGGCATCCGTATCACTGGGATCACGGGTGACAATCATTCCCTATTCCATGCTTGCAGGCACATCCGGGCCGGTTGTGCTGGATGGCCTAATCACCGCCAGCAACTGCTGCTGTTAACCAATGAACTCAGCAATTTTAATACTACCAATGTTCCCATTTCTTGAACAATGGCTGCAACCGCACGTTTCTGAAAGGCTCTCTCCGTCAATATTTATGGTATCTTCATAAAATGCAAAAAGTTTTCATGATATAATCGCAGCGTTAAATTTTAAGTGGAAACGAACACGGAGGGACTCCATGAAACAAAAAAAACGGGGCTGGATCTGGCTTACTGCATTGTTGGTGATTGTGTTTGGCGGTGCAGCATTCCTTTTGCCGGTTCTGCTGCCCACAGGCGACTTGAATCTCACGCAACAGTCATATAAAGCCGAAAAGGTCACAAAGGGTGATATTCAGGTAACGGTGCATGGCACAGGCTCCATAGAAGCGATGGACACGAGCTCCATTTCGGTCAAAGCCACAGGTATCGTGGATCAGCTCTTTGTGGAGAATGGCGATGTGGTAAAAGAGGGCCAAGTGATCGCAATGCTGGATGATGATGCGATCAACACCCAGATTGACGCATTGAAGGAGCAAATCGTCGCACAGGACGCCACGATCGCAAGCCTGCGGGCAATGCCAGGAGCCAAATATCTGACCGCTCCCGTGGATTGCCGCGTGAAAGCAATCTATGCCAGGGAGGGAGAAGACGCCAATGTGTCCATGAGTAAAAAGGGCGCGCTGCTGGTGCTATCCACCGACGGCAAAATGAAAGTCAGCTTCACGCCCAAGGACGGCGCAAAGGTTTCAGCCGGAGCTCCGGTGAAATTTATAATCGGTTCGGTCACATTGAATGGCTTCATCACAGAGGTGCCAGACAGCACAAATACCAACGCAGAGGCCGTGATCAGCAATGACTCGATCCAAGTGGGCAGGGTTGCCGTGATCAAAGATGGCAAGGGTAAAGAATTAGGGCGCGGGCCGCTGGAAATCAACCGTCCACTGCTCATTACAGCGACTTCCGGCAAGGTTGATACGATCTATGTGGAAGCCGGAGACACTTTGAAAGCCGGTAAGAGGCTCGCAAAGCTCACCGGCTACATCCTGAACCCCGAGTTCGAGGCCCAGCTTGTCAAGCGCCAACAATTGCAGGATGATCTGGATCAGGCATATAGTGACTTGAAAGATCTGAGCATCACAGCGACTGCTGAAGGCATTGTGACAAACCTGGCCATTGAAGAAAATGGTGCTGTGCAAGAAGGCATGGCCGTTTGCAAAATCGAACAGATATCCACCTTTAAGCTTGTGATTGCAGTGGATGAGCTGGATATCCCCAAGATCGCCATTGGCCAAAAGGCCCAAGTGAAGATCGACGCACTGCCCGGCAAGGAAGCCACTGGAGAGGTGGTGAAGATCGCACCCATCGGCGTGAAGGCAAATGATGTGACTACATATGACGTAACATTGAGGCTCGCCTCCCCCGCCGACACACTGGCCGCCATGAGCGCTTCCGCAGACATCGAGGTGGCATTCAAGGCTGGCACACTGTTGGTGCCTGTGGAAGCGGTGCATACGGTGAATGGCAAATCCTGGGTATATGGCGCGATGAGCCAGGATGCCCGCGAAGGCCAGGGCGATTCCGCCAAAACCGGTAGCCGCAGGGGGCTCTTGTCCATGTTCAACCGCGGCAAGAGCACCGAACAGGCCGAGCGGCCTATCGTGGATGTTACGGTTGGCCTGGTCAGTGACACCTGGGCCGAGATCCTGTCTGGCCTGAGTGAGGGCGACGAGGTAGCGCTGCCCATTTCACAAAGCTCAGCTGCGCAGATGATGGGCTTTGGCCGGATGGGCGGTGGGCAGGGTGGTGGACAGGGCGGCAGCGGGTCCGGTGACTGACATGATCAACCTGACGGATATCCGAAAAACCTATTGGATGGGCGCCAATGAGGTGCGCGCGCTGGACGGCGTAACGCTGTCGATTGATGAACATGAGTTTGTGGCAATCATCGGCCCCTCCGGCAGCGGCAAGTCAACGCTGATGAACATCATTGGCTGCCTGGATGCCGCCGACAGCGGGACGTATCTGCTGGACAGCCAGGACGTGAGCCGCATCAGCGACCGGCATCTTGCCACCGTGCGCAATCGCAAGATTGGCTTCATTTTCCAGCAGTTCAATCTGCTCCCAAAGCTCACAGCATATGAAAATGTGGAGCTCCCCCTAGTGTATCAGGGGCTGGGGCGGCAGGAGCGGCACAGCCGGACAGCAGAGGCACTGGAAAGTGTCGGTCTTGGTGACCGCATGCACCATCGCCCCAACGAGCTTTCCGGCGGTCAGCAGCAGCGTGTTGCAATCGCCCGGGCTTTGGCCACCCGCCCTGCTCTGCTGCTGGCCGATGAGCCCACCGGTAACCTGGACAGCAAGTCCGGCCGGGAGATTATGGGGTTGTTGAAGGACTTGCACAGCCAGGGAAACACAATCGTGCTCATCACCCATGACCCCTCTATTGCTGCTGAGGCGCCTCGCAGCGTGCGGATCTCTGACGGCAGGATCGTGGAGGATACAGCATGGGCCGCGAGAATGGAGGCCGCACAATGAAATTTGCTCAGGCATTCAAGATGGCCTTCAGCGCCATCCTGGCCAACAAGATGCGGTCATTCCTCACAATGCTGGGCATCATCATCGGCGTGTTTTCTGTCACAGCGCTCATCACCGTGGGGCAGGGCACGAATACTTTCGTCACCTCATCGGTGCAGGGGCTGGGGTCCAACATGCTGATCGGCGTGATCACCGCCAAAAAGCCCTATGAACTCACGCTCGAAGACCTGAACAGCCTAAGAGGCGTGGGCGGAGTCGGCGAAGTGTCCCCATTGATCAGCTCAAACTCAAAAGCAAAAGCAGGCACGAATACCTATGACACCAGCGTGGAGGGCGCGGCGCTGGGTTACGACACCATCCGCTCGCTCACGGTGGCCAACGGCCGCTTCCTTACCCAATCCGATCTGGACCGAAGAGGTGCCGTGGCCGTGCTCGGCACCGAACTGGCCGAAGAGCTGTTTGGCACCCGCGATGCCGTCGGTAGCACGGTAACGCTGCTGGGCCGTGATTTCCTGGTCGTGGGCGTATTGGAAGAAAAGGGCAGCTCGATGGGCATGTCCAACGACAACCGGGCGATCATCCCTTTCACGACGGCGCAGAGGCTCATGAAGCAGATGAAGATCAACCAAATCTTCGTCTCCTCAGCCACTGCCGACTCCGTTGCGGAGGCACAGACCGAACTTGAGACATTTCTGAAACGCCGCTTCTCAGATGAGGACGATTACCGGGTTTTTAACCAGACAGACATTCTCGGTGTGTTGGACACCATCACCGGCACGCTGACCGCCGTATTGGGCGGGATTGCCGGCATCTCACTGCTGGTGGGCGGCATTGGCATTATGAATATCATGCTGGTCTCAGTTTCCGAGCGAACCCGCGAAATCGGCATCCGCAAGGCAATCGGCGCCCAGCGAAGCGACATCATGCTGCAGTTCCTGATTGAGGCCGTGATGATCTCCATCACAGGCGGATTGATCGGCCTGTATCTCGGTTACCTTGGTACAATCGTGATGAGCCACTTTTTCAACATGGCGCTAACGATCACACCTGGCATCGCGGCTCTGGGCCTCTCCTTCTCCATCGGCGTGGGAGTCGTTTTTGGCAGCTATCCAGCAAATCGGGCATCAAAGCTCCGGCCGATAGAAGCATTGCGATACGAATAAGCCATTCGATCAAACCACTACAGCCAGCCCTCATTCCATTGGGGGCTGGTTTTTCGTTATCAATTTCTCTGATCGCATATATCGAATCCATCAATGCTTGAGTGTGACGCAATTGCTTGCCGCAAGCGATCCCCACTGTTATAATCTGGCACAAAAGAATCCAGGAGGCACCATGAGCATTTCGGTTGTAAACATAGAGAACAAGTTCAATCTGTTTGGCGAGCAGCATAAATACAAGGCCGTCGCCAGGATGAACAACTATCTGTTCAAATTGGTAAAGATGAAGCGCGAGTTTGTGTGGCACAGCCATGAGGAAACCGACGAGGTGTTCATGGTGTTCGGCGGCAAGCTCACCATTGAGCTCAGGGACAAAACCCTGCATCTCGGCCCCGGCGACATGGTTTCCATCCCCAAAGGCGTGGAGCACAAGCCTGTGAGCTGCGAGGAATGCTTAATCATGCTGATTGAGCCGGACACCACAGTGAACACCGGAAACGCTGGTGGAGCACTCACAGACGATGAGGTGGAATGGATTTAAACAGTATTCTTGCGTCGGAAAATGAAGTCACGTTGGATCAGATAATTGGAAACAAAAAGCAGCACATCCACGATTTGCTTGGACACAAATGCGTATAAGCCTAGTTCCTGTTTGATAAACGGGATCAGGTTAATCGCAATAAACGTGTTGCATGCAGCAAGGATTACATACTTGACAAGGGGCTTGTAGTCATGTTGGCCGGGTTGCTTTTTGCTTCCGAAAACGATGTTTTTGTTCAGGATATATCCTATAATTGCACCAGATGTTCGGGCAATCAACGTGGTCATCATGAGCTTATCCTGCGTAAACACATAGCCGACCAGCAAAAAAACTGTGTTATCCGTCAGCATTGTTACCACAGAAGCCGAGACGAATTTGAGCGGCAGCAACACAACACGAAAGATATCCACAAATCTATCCCACAATCGGGACTCCTGCTCATATGCATACGGTGCCGCAACCGGCACGCTAACAGTTTTGATCCCCATATGCTGCAAATTAAGCAGCATATTCAACTGGAGTTTGCTGCCATCACCTTTCAAATTCAGAAAACCTGGCACCAATTCTGAAGGAATTGCCCTGAGGCTTGCCCAGGGGTCTCCCACTCGGCGGCCATGCACCAGCGTGAAGGCCAACGCCGCAAGCCACCGCACCATGTTTGTAAACAAACCAAGCTTGGGATTGCGCCGCCTGCTCGCCATCACCAGTTTATCTCCACTGGTTTGAAACGCCTCCGCCACACAAAGGGCATCGCTTACACCGAAGCCGTCCTCCGGCTCGAACACAATCACGCCGGGCAGCCGATCTATCCAGTGGTCACGAAACAACTCTAAACCTGCTCTCAGCCCACCGTCCGGCTCATGTTCTGCCACGTCGCAGCCGATTGCTTCCGCCTGTTGCCTTGCCGCAAGATCCCCTGCCGGCACCGAAGCGATGATGGGATATCCCGTCGTTTGAAGCTCTTTGGCCATGGCAGAATACTCCGCACTTCCATCGAAGTGGGAGAAGAGGATAGCTGGTTGTGTTTGTGTTTGCAGGTCGGTCATTGAGGAGTTATCCCTTTCCCCACACCACTTTGTTGATGATCTTCACATAGCTCTGGATAATCTTGACCACCTTTACTGACACATTTTGGTCATGGTAGTCATTGGCAAGCTCCACCGGCTCACCGTTCTGCTTCATAGCGCGAGCCAGCTCAATGGACTGCACGATGTCTTGTTCTGTCACACCGCCCACGATCACGGTGCCTTTGTCCAGCACCTCCGGCCGCTCGGTGCTGGTGCGGATCAGGATGCCGGGGAAGCCCAGAATCGCTGACTCCTCACTCAATGTGCCGCTGTCGGAAAGCACGCAGAAGGCGTTCATCTGCAGTTTGTTATATGCGAAGAACCCGAAGGGCTTCAACTGTCTGACGAGTGGGTGGAACGCGAAGTTCCTGTCCTCAATGCGCTTCCAGCTGCGGGGGTGGGTGGAATAGACCACCGGCATGCCGTAACGCTCGGCGGCAAAGTTGATCGCATTCATCAGGCTGAGGAATGTCTTCTCGTTGTCGATGTTCTCCTCCCGGTGGGCGGAGACAAGGATGTAGTGGTCCGGCGTGAGGTTCAACTCCTCCAGCACCTTGCTGCCTGCGATGCTGCTCATGTGCTTGTGGATCACCTCCGGCATTGGAGAGCCGGTCACATACAGGTGCTCCTTGCGGAAGCCTTCACTCAAAAGATAGCGCCGCGAATGCTCGGTGTAGGGCAGGTTGATGTCGCTGATGTGATCCACGATCTTACGGTTGATTTCCTCCGGCACGTTCTGGTCAAAGCACCGGTTGCCGGCCTCCATATGAAAGATGGGGATCTTTAAGCGCTTGGCCGGAATAGCAGCCAGGGCGCTGTTGGTGTCACCAAGAATGAGCAGCGCATCTGGCTTCAGTTCCACCATCACATCCCAGGCTTTGGCGATGATATTACCCATCGTCTCACCCAAGCTCACGCCTACCACGCCCAAATAGCGGTCCGGCGCGCGGAGGCCCAGCTCTTCAAAGAACACCTCGTTGAGGGTATAATCCCAGTTCTGGCCGGTATGCACCAGCACATGGTCGAAATAACGGTCACAGGCCTTGATGACCTCGCTTAAGCGGATGATCTCCGGGCGGGTGCCCACGATCGTCATGACCTTCAGTTTTTCCTGCATCTCAAACCTCCAGCCAGTAGGTGTCGGTGTTATCAGGGTCAAACACCTCGTCGGACCAAAACAGCGTGATCACATCGGTGTCACCCACATTGGTGATTGAGTGGGTATAGCCGGTGGGGATGTCCACGATGGAGAGCTCCCTGCCATTTACCGGATAGTCCAGCACCTCTTCCCCACCCACCTTGCGGAAACGGATCACGGCGTCGCCCTCGATCACTATAAACTTTTCCACCTTGGTGTGGTGCCAGTGGTTGCCCCGCGTGATGCCCGGTTTGGTGCGGCTCACAAAGATTTGCCCGAACCCCGGCTGCTTGATCAATTCCGCCAGCCATCCCCGGTTGTCATGTTTCATTTCAGGTTGATATGCGAACTCGTATTCCGGCAGATAAGAAATGTAAGTGGCGTAAAGCGCACGCATCATGGCTAATCCAAAGTCTGGCAGCGTCAGGGTCTCACGGTTTTTTCGGAAAGACATGAGGATGTCCGCCAGCTCGCCAAGCGTCAGGTTATGCACAGTGGGAACGAAGCAATAGCCATCTTCCCCCACATGGGCGCTGCCGCCGAGCGCCGCCAGGAATTCCTTCAACAGGTCGCCGATATACACCAGTTCCAGCTGCTTGCCGGGGTCATTGATCTGAATAGGCAGGTCTCTGGCAATGTTGTGGCAGAACGTGGCCACCACCGAGTTGTAGTTGGGGCGGCACCACTTGCCAAACAAGCCAGGCAGCCGGTAAACCAGCGCCTGCCCGCCGGTGCGTTTTGCCCAGTCAAAAGCGATGGCTTCGGCGGCCCGCTTGCTCACACCATAGGGATTGTCCAGCGCTGCCTGCGCCGAGGAGGTGATGACCACCGGGATCCTCTTTCCCTGCCGCTCCAGCATGTCCAACACAAGGCCGGTAAAGCCCCGATTGCCACTGTCAAACTCAGCCGGATCCTGCGGGCGGTTCACGCCGGCCAGGTGGAACACGAAGTCGGCTTTGGCAAGGGCTTGCTCCAGTTCCGCTTCGTCATAGCCCACATCAAAAGGCAGCACCTTGTGCTGCTTGTGAATCGAAAGCTCCGCTGTCAGGTTGCGGCCCACAAAGCCGGCTGCACCGGTCACCACGATGACGCTCATTGCCCCACCCCGGCCTTCACCTGCTCCTGCATGTAAGGCAGCTTCATCAGCAGCTCTTTCACCTGGGGAATATCAAGCCGTGTAGTGTTATGGCTGTTGTATTCCCAGCCATAGTCGATCTTGACATCACCATTGACTTCGTACTTGCCGTAATTCAAGGTGCGGTTGTCCGCAGAAATGCGGTAATACTCGCCCAGATCTTCCGCCCCCACCATTTCCTCACGGGTGAGCAGCGTCTCATAAAGCTTCTCACCATGGCGGGTGCCGATCACCTTGATGGGATAATCGGGCTTGCCCATAAGGTCAGCAACTGCCCGGGCCAGGTCGCCCACGGTGGATGCCGGCGCCTTTTGCACAAAGATATCGCCGGGCCGGGCGTTCTGATAAGCATAGAGCACCAGATCCACGGCATCTTCCAGTGACATGAGATATCTGGTCATGTTGGGGTCGGTCACCGTCATCGGCTGGCCGGACTTGATCTGCTGCACAAACAGAGGAATCACAGAGCCCCGTGATGCCATGACATTGCCATACCGTGTGCCGCAGATTGTGGTTTTATCCGCGCTGACCGTGCGGGATCGGGCGACCATTGCCTTCTCCATCATGGCCTTGGAGATGCCCATGGCGTTGATCGGATAGACAGCCTTGTCGGTGGAAAGACAGATCACACGCCGCACACCGAAATTGATCGCCGCCTGCAGCACGTTGTCGGTGCCCACCACGTTGGTTTTCATGGCTTCCATCGGGAAAAATTCGCAGCTGGGCACCTGTTTCAGCGCTGCCGCGTGGAAGATATAGTCCACGCCGTGCATTGCCGCTGCGATGCTGTTATAATCCCGCACGTCGCCGATATAGTAGGTCACCTTGTCGCTGCTCAGTGTCTGGCGCAGGTCATCCTGCTTTTTTTCGTCACGGGAGAAAATGCGAATTTCTCCCACGTCAGTTTGGAGAAAGCGGTTCAGCACCGCCCCTCCGAAGGAACCGGTGCCGCCGGTGATGAGGAGTGTTTTGCCTGAGAACATGAGGTATTCCTACCTTTCTGAATATATCACGGGCCTATATGGAGACCGGCCCCTACATTGACCGCCGTATTCGAGCTGCATCACTCTATATTGATTTACCATATCATCTACTGACTACTGACTACTCTCAAGCAGCTCCTTTACCAACTCCACATACCCCTTTGTACACGCTTCCCTGGTGTATCGTTCTTCATACAGCCTGCGGGCGTTGCGGCCCATCTGCGCCAGCTTTGTTCTGTCAGAAGAAATCCGCAGGATCAAATCCGCCATTCCAAGGGCGTCATGGTTCGCGATCGTGTAGCCGCATTCATATAGCGTCAGATCGCGGGAGATGTCAGTGTCTGGGTGGATGATCGCCAACACGGGCCGGCCGGCAGCGAGATAGCTGTAGGACTTGCTGGGCACCGCCAGCCCCTCCATACCCCGCTCCAGGCTCACCACAAAGCAATCGGCATTGGCAAGCATGTCGGTGTAGGCCTTACCGGTGAGGTAGCCATGAAACTCCACATTGGCAAGCCCAAGGCGATTGGCTTCTGCCTGCAACTCATCAGCCTTGTTGCCGTGGCCGGTAAACACAAAGTGGACGTCTGACCTGTCTCTCAGGGCTGTCGCACATTGCAGGATCGTGTCCATGTCCTGGCAGATGCCCATGTTTCCGCTGTAGGCCACCACGAACTGCCCCTTGGGCTGGTCGTTGGGCTCGGTATAGATGTTGGGCTCGCCGTCATACCAGTTGGGGAGCACACGGATCTTTGCCTCATCACGGGCCAGCCCGCTTTTCAACATGTATTGCTTCATCTCCGTGCCGATTGCCACGATCGCTGAAGCACGGGGATAAACAAGACGATTGGTGAATGACATCACCCGATCAATGGCGCTGCCCCGGCCAATCGCCTGCATGGCAATGGCCAGGTCAGGATAGAGGTCGTAGCAGGTGAATACAAACTTCTTGCCAAACAGCACATTCATCAGCGCCGGCAGCAACGGCAGCAACGGCGGAAGCGAGTAGACAATCACCAGTTCATACTGCAGAAAGAGCGGCCAGCGCAGCGCCATGGAGGTAATCAGCGAAAAGTAATTCAAGAGCCGCCCGATCCTGGACTTGCGTGATAGCTGCAAGTAACCCACACGGCGGATCAGAACACCATTATGCCGCTCCTTGCGGGGTGCTTTGGTTTGACCGGAAACATATTCCTTGGGCATGCCGCAAAGGGCTTCCACATCAAGGCCAGCCGTAGCCAGGTCTTCCGCCATTTGCGTGACCAGCATCGAGGAGGTCACATATTCGGGATAGAAGAACTGGCTCAGAACCAGCACCTTGCCCTGCTTGCTCATTTCTTCTCATCCCCGGCGGCACCTTCACGCACGCCTTTTGCGGCCAGCACATTGAAAAACGTTAAAAACAAGATCTTTATGTCAAGGGCGAAGCTGATGTGCCCCGCGTAATACCCGTCGCGCTCAGCTTTCACAGGGATCGGCAGCTCATCGCGGCCAGTCACCTGCGCCCAGCCGGTGATGCCCGGTGTCACATCGTTTGCCCCCCAGCGGTCGCGCTCATCGGCCAGGTCAACCTGGTTCCAGAGCGCCGGCCTTGGGCCGATGAAGCTCATCGTGCCATTGAGGATGTTGAAAATCTGCGGAAGCTCGTCCAGACTGGATTTGCGCAGGAAACGCCCCACAGGCGTGATATGCCTGGTGGCGTTTGTAAGCAGATGGGTGGGCGTGTCTTTGGGCGCGTCCACATACATTGATCGAAACTTATAGATTTCAAATTCACTGCGGTGCCTGCCGATCCGCCGTTGTTTGAAAAAAACAGGCCCCTTGCTGGTGCATTTGATCAGCAGTGCCAGCACCAAAAGAATAGGTGACAGCGGGATAAACAGCAGGATTGCGAGCACCCTGTCCAGCAACGGTTTGAAGAATGTGGTATAGGGAGTCTTTCTGATCACAGAATCACCGCTCATGCATTCTCGTCGCCGTTTGTGAAGTTCGGCACGATGTTTTTCAGGATATGCCGTATCTTGTCGGCATGGTTGTCATGGTTGGCCAGCTCGTTGAGTTTCAAGGTCAGCTCTGCCAGATCCACATCAGATGGCTTGGCTATAAAGATCTTGGAGATCCGGGTGGGCTTTGTTTCCTCCTCCGCCAGCAGAAGCTCCTCATAGAGCTTTTCACCGGGCCGCAGGCCGGTATACACGATGTGGATATCCACATCTGGCTCATAACCGGAGAGCCGGATAAGCTTTCTGGCCAAATCGTCAATGCGCACCGGTTCACCCATGTCCAGCAGGAAAATCTCGCCACCTTCTGCCAGTGCCCCGGCTTGCAGCACCAGCTGCACCGCCTCGGGGATCGTCATGAAATATCGGATGATGTCCGGGTGGGTCACCGTGACCGGCCCACCGTTCTCGATCTGCTTTTTAAACAGTGGAATCACGCTGCCATTGCTGCCCAGCACATTACCGAACCGCACGGCCACAAACTCCGTTTCGCTCACCTTGTCCATCGCCAGAATGATGAGCTCCGCCACACGCTTGGTGCACCCCATCACGTTGGTGGGGTTCACGGCCTTGTCGGTGGAGATCATCACAAACCGCTTCACGCCATAAATGGAGGAGCTTTCCGCCAGGTTCAGCGTGCCGAACACGTTGTTCTTCACAGCCTCCATCGGGTTAAACTCCATCAGCGGCACATGCTTGTGAGCTGCTGCGTGGAAGACCAGATGGGGGCGATAACGGGCCATGATCTGGTCGATGCGGTCGCGGTCGCGCACCGAAGCGATCACCACATCAAAGGAAAGCTCCGGGTATTTGTGCTTGAGCTCCTGCTGGAGGTCATAAGCGGAGTTTTCATACACGTCCAGGATTACCAGTTTCTGCGGGCGGTAAGCTGCAATCTGGCGGCATAGCTCAGAGCCGATGGAGCCGCCGCCGCCGGTTACCAGCACCGTCTTGCCCTTGATGTAGCTGGCTACCGAGGTGGCGTCCAGTTCCACAGGATCACGGCCCAGCAGGTCCTCAATGCGCACCTCGCGCAATTGCCCGAGCAGCGCCTGCTTGTTCATCAACTCATAAAGACCCGGCATAATCCTCAGGTCACAGCGGGTTTGTGTGCAAAGATCCAGGATTTCTCGGATCTGGCGGGGACCGGCGGAGGGCACCGCTACCACAATCTGGTCAATACGCAGTGCCTTGGCGACCTCGGGGATGTCTTTGGTAAAACCTGCCACCCGCACATCGCCGATGCGGCTGCCCTGTTTGGCGGGGTCATCATCAATCAATGCGACGGCTTGGCCTAGATGGGGATGGGCCTTGATCTCCGCCAACATCATGCTGCCGGCGGTGCCAGCGCCCACGATCAGGATTCGGCGGTTGGAAACGCCTTGTGCCTTGTTGCTCTTGGTAAATGAAGACAGAATCCGGAAGAAGCTCCGGCTCGCAAACAGATAGACTGTATACGCAAACAGGAACGCCAGCTCCATTTTATAATAGATCACCGGCTTGAAAACCAACACGATAACCAGAAACAAAGTGTTGGCCACCAGCGAGGAATAGATCGTTTTGAACAGCTCACCCACAGTGGCGTGCTCCCATAACGTGTCATACAAACGAAAAATGTTGTTGATGATGATCGTGGTAAGCACTGTGGTAAAGGCAATGCTAGTCCAGTAGGACTTGCCGGCGATGTTGGCGATGAACAGCCGGTAGTAGTCTGAGCCGGATGTAATGAAGTATGCCATCAACACCGCCAGCAGGCAGCCAGCGATGTCCATAAACAGCAATACAATCTGTCTTCTGTATTTCAGCAAGGAATGCTCCCGACCCGCCGACACACAACCGCCTCCGGTTGAGCGGAGGCGAAGCAAGGCGGAAAAAGATCGCTGTTATTATAATCCAAACAACCCATCTTGTACAGTTTTAACTGAGATATGTCGATTGTATACGCAAGCCCGCCCAAGCAAGGTTATCTGCGCAAATGGGCAGCAAGGGCCCGCAGGCCCAAACGGTAGCTATCCACTCCGAAACCGCAGATCTGGCCGACGCACGCCGGGGCTGTGAAAGACTTGTGGCGGAACTCCTCCCGGCTGTGGATGTTGGAAAGATGCACCTCCACCGCCGGCAGCGTCACAGCCTTGAGTGCGTCCAGCAGCGCCACAGAGGTGTGGGTGTAGGCGGCGGGGTTGATGAGGATGCCGTCAAACCGGTCCAACGCCTGCTGGATCCAGGTGACCAGCTCGCCCTCCACATTGCTTTGGCGGATCTCCACCTCCATGCCCAGCTCCTGCGCTTCATCGCGCACCGCTTCACACAAGGAAACATAACCGGCCTTGCCATACACATCCGGCTCCCGCACACCCAGCAGGTTCAGATTGGGGCCGTTCAAAACGAGTACTTTCATGTGGGTTCCCCCTTTGCGATCCGTTTGATTTGGTTGCACGCCTCCTCTACGCCGCCGCTGTTGCTGATGATATGATCAGCATACTGCCGGTAGAGCGGTAAGCGTGTCTGATAAGTGCGGTTCAGCGCTTCCACCCCGCACACATACAGTGGCCGGGTTGAAAGGTCGATATCGGCAACGATTTGGTGGATGGGCCGATCAAGAAACAGGATTACGCCTGCCTGCCGGAGCAACTCCATGTTTTTGGGCTGAGTCACCACACCGCCGCCCGTGGCGATTACTGCACCGGCAATCGAGCACACTTCCGCCACCGCCTCCGTTTCGCACTGCCGGAAGTAGGCCTCCCCCTGCTCGAACAGCTTGGAGATCGGCCCGAAGCGCCGCTCAACCACCTCGTCCAGGTCTACAAAAGGGCGGCCAAGTAACCGGGCGGCTTCGCGCCCAACGGTGGTTTTGCCGCTGCCGGCCATGCCGATCAGGATCAACGCCTTGCTCATCTACTCTCCCTCAACTCCTTATCCAGCCTGCGGAACACTTCCTGCTCCACAGCAGGGCCGATATCCCTCCGGTGCCAGATCTCCCTCGCCCGCACAGCCTGCGCCGCCAGCATCATGAGCCCATCGGCGGTGCGCAAGCCCCACCGTTTGGCGCGGGCCAGCAGCACTGTTTCTCTGGGATTATAGATCAAATCGGCCACCGCTTCAAACTGCCCGACAACTGCTTCCCCCACCGGGCAACCATCGCCATGCGGGTGCATACCCACTGGCGTGCAATTGACCAGTAACCCGCCGGGCATGCCCGCAAGCGCGCTGTAATCCACCGCCAGCAGACCGGGAAACCGGGCGGCGGCGTCCGCTTGGTCACGGCTGGCCAACAGGATCTCGGCGGCACCGGCATCACTTAGGCAGGCTGCCACCGCCCGAGCGGAGCCACCAGAGCCCAGGATCGCGCAGCGTTTCCCTTTTACGGCGATGCCCGCCTCAGCCAGCATGGCGCCAAAACCGTGGTAATCGGTGTTATGGCCCACGAGCTCTCCGGAGGGCAGGCGCTGCACCGTGTTCACCGCGCCAACAGCTTTCGCTTCGCGGGTGAGGCTGTCCATATTTTCCAGCGCTGCCAGCTTATAGGGGATTGTGGCATTCACGCCGTCAATGCCGTTTTCCCCAAGGCTTCGAAGAAATGGCTTCACCTGCTCCGGCTCCAGGGGCCGCAGCTCATAATCGCAGGGGATCCCGGCAATCTCCGAGATCAACGCGTGAATTCGGGGGGATAGGCTATGCCCTAGCGGTTTCCCGATCAATGCGAAACGCATATGCTCCTTTCGGCGGCTTCGCCGCCCCAAAAAGTCTGCACTCACCCATCATATCTCTTGTAGTTCCCCAAGATCAAAATACTCCTGCAGTTCTCCCCCGCTTCTTTTAGCGCCTCCTGCACTGCCGGTTCTGTCAGGTTGCCGCCGAAATCCATGTGAAAGCAGTATTGCCAGGGCGAACCGGGCACCGGCCGGGAGACCAGGTTCAATAGGTTGATACCCCGGTCAGCAAAGGCCCGCAGCGCACCATAGAGTGTGCCTGGCCGGTGCTCGACCACAAACACAGCGGATATTTTGTCCGCTCCATCGATGGGCGTGGCCGATGCGGACACAATGGCAAAACGGGTAAAGTTGGCCGGGTTGTCCTGGATGTCATGGGCAAGGGGCACAAGGCCGTGGAGCTTCCCCGCCTGCGCAGAGGCAATGGCCGCCACTGAAATGTCGCCCCGGCGGGCTACTTCCGCTGCAGCACCGGCGGTGCTTGAGAAAGCAGTGGTGTCATAGCCCTTGCGCAAGATGTACTGCCGGCATTGCTCGAGCGGTTGCGGGTGGGAGAGCACAGCATGGATATCGGAAGCCACCGTGCCGGGCAACGCCAGCAGGCAGTGGCGCACCGGCAGCACCGTCTCCCCAATGATACGCACAGTGCCCTGCGCCAGCAGGTCGGTCACGGCAAACACGCCGCCTGTCAGGCTGTTTTCCACCGGCAGGATGCCGTAGCGGCATTGGCCGCGAATCACAGCGTCCACCGCATCCTCAAAGCTTGCAAACGGCACGGAGCGTGCATCGGGGCCGAAGTGCCTCCCCAGTGCCTCATGGCTGAAGGATCCCTCCGGGCCCAGATAGGCCACAGTCTCTGCGGTTGGGAAGGCAGGCCTGGCGCTCCGGCCGGCCAGCAGCACGTTCTGCTGGAGCAACCGGCTTTCGGCCATGATGCCCTCATAAAACCGCCGCAGCGCGGGCTTCAGGCTCTCCTCCTCCGCCGAGGCCTCGGCGGAGGCGATCACAGCCCTCTCCCGGCCAATGTCCAACACCGGCAGGTTATTCTTCTTCTTATAGTCTGACACTGCCGCCGAAAGCGCCATCCGTTGCTGAAACAGGGAGGATAGCTGGCGGTCAATGCCATCGATCTGGCTGCGGATTTCGCTCAAGTCCATTCATGGCCTCCAAACCGGCTCAATGTCCATCCATGCATCCAGCAGCGCCAACGCAGCCGCTGCTTCCACCACCGGTATAGCACGGGGCACGATGCAGGGGTCATGGCGGCCATGGATGGCAATGTCCTGTTCTGTCATGGTGGAGAGGTTGACCGTGCGCTGGGTCTTTGCGATGGACGGTGTGGGCTTGATCACCACCGAAAACACCAGCGGCATTGCTGTTGTGATGCCACCCAACAATCCGCCGTTACGATTGGTAGCTGTGCGGATTCCTCCATCATGAATCACATATGGATCATTTGCTTCACTGCCGGTCATAGCGGCCAGCGCAAAACCGTCGCCGAACTGCACGCCCTTCACCGCCGGGATCGCAAACAGCAGCGAGGCCAGCCGGCTTTCCACACCGTCCATCATTGGCGAGCCGATGCCGGCGGGCAGGCCGATCATAGCCGTTTCAATCTCGCCGCCCAGTGAGTCACAGTCCATCCTGGCTCGCTCAATCGCCTCCAGCATGGCTGCGGCGGTATTGTCATCAAGCGTTGGGATAGCCGATGCGGACAGGTTCTGAAGAATGGATGCATCGATGCAGGCCCTATCCCAGTTTCGGTCAGAAACGGCGCCAATGCGCCCGATATGGGAGCCGATCACCACACCCCGCGAAGCCAGCACTTGCGCCGCCAAAGCACCTGCAGCCACAAGCGGGGCCGTGAGCCTGCCGGAGAAGTGGCCGCCACCCCGGAAATCCTCCGCGCCGTGGTAGCGCACATAGGCCGGGTAATCAGCGTGGCCAGGCCGGGGCAACTCCATTTGCTCCGGATAGCTGTCAGAATGCTGGTCGGTGTTGCGGATCAGCAGGCACAGCGGAGACCCGATCAGCTTGCCGTTGAATAAGCCGCTCAGCACTTCCACAGCATCTTTCTCATTACGTTTCGTCGCATAAGCGTTGCCGCCCGGAGCCCGGCGTGCCATCTGCTTTTCCAATTCGTTTATGTCCGGCGCAAAACCGGCCGGCAACCCGTCCACCACGGCGCCGATGGCCGGCCCATGGGATTCGCCGAAGATGCTGACTTTGATGTTCTTACCCCACTGGCTGCTCATCTATAACCCCTCCCAACTGCCGGAACACATTCCAGAACCCCGGCCAGGATTTTTTAACCGCGCTGTATCCGGAAAGCACCACCGGGCCTGCACAGGCCGGCGACACCGCCGCCGCCATCATCGCGATACGGTGGTCATTACAGGAATCCACCATGCCGCCGGTCAAACGCGCTTTTCCTTGGATGATCATGCCGTCTTCCGTCTCCGTCACATCGGCACCCAGACCATTGAGGCAGGCGGCGATGGCAGCAATGCGGTCGCTTTCCTTGTCGCGCAGACGCTTTCCACCGGTGATCCGGCTCTCTCCCCCCGCCACGGCCATAGCCGCCGCGATGGCGGGGGCCAGGTCGGGGCATTGGGACACGTCTACCATAGAAGCCTGTAGGCTGGATGAACGGGTGACAAGGGTATCCCCCTCCCACTCAAGCGCACCGCCCATTTCCCGGTAAATAATCTCTATGGCCCGGTCACCCTGGGCGCTGTCACGCTCCAGGCCGGAGAGCCGCACCGGCCCGCCGGTCAGGCCCATCAGCAGTAAAAACGCCGCCTGTGACCAATCTCCCTCCACCGAAATGCACTGCGGCTCATATACCTGATTGCCTTCTACGCGGTAGAACACACCACGCTGCTGATCCTCCACGGTAATGCCAAAACGGCGCAGCGCATCCAGCGTGATATCCACATAGGGCAGTGATTCCAGATTTCCCACCACCTCAACGGTGGAAGGGCTTTGCAGCAGCGGCAATGCCAGCAGCAGCCCTGTGATGAATTGGGAGCTCACATTGCCCGGTACCGAATGGCAGCCCGGTTTGAGACTTCCCCGCACCGTGAGCGGAAAACCGCCATCTGCCCGGTCAAAAATTACACCTAGCCCCTTGCACAGTTGCTCATAGGGCGCAAGCGATCGCATGCCAAGCCGCCCGGTGCCGGTAAATATAGCACCGCCAGCCACTGCCAGCACCACCGGGATCAAAAACCGCAGTGTTGAGCCGGACTCCCCGCAATCGATGAGCGGCATTTCTACAGGCATTTCGACGCCTTGGATGATCGCGGAGAATCTTCCGCTCTCATCCTCATCCAGCAGGATGACAGCACCCAGCGCCCGCATCGCGCCGATCGTCGCCTCGATGTCCTGCGACAACTCAAGATTGGCGATCCGGCTTTCCCCATGAGCCAGCGCGGCTGCGATGACAGCCCGATGGGCGACACTTTTTGATGGCGGCACCGCAAGCATACCGCTCAATGATTTCGGATGAATCGAAATCGCGCCGCTCACAGGAACCTCCCCAATTCCTCGGTCTGGATCGTGTGCAGGAAGTGGCTACCGATCTGCTTCAAGAGCACCAGCGTGATTGTGCCGCCGCGCACCTTCTTGTCACGGAGAATCACCTCGATCAGGCTTTGGCGAGAGGTATCGGGCAGCTCCACCGGCAGCCCGAATTTCAGGCACAGCCCCGCCAGCCGATCCGCCGTGCCGGGCTCGGTCAGGCCCAGCGCCTCGCTCACCCTGGTGATGTGGCACATGCCCTTGGCAACAGCCTCGCCATGGGTGATGCCTGCAAACCCGGCCTTCTGTTCCAATGCGTGGCCGATGGTGTGGCCGAAATTGAGCATCAGGCGGGGGCCATTGTCCCTCTCATCCCGCTGCACCACGTCGCGCTTGATGATCAGGTTTTCACGGATTACGTCGGGCAGGTGCTTGCGCAGCGCCTCGCGCCCGGCGAATTTCTCGAGCTTTCGAAACAACCCCTCGTCGGCGATGGCGGCGTGCTTGATCACCTCGGCCATGCCGCAGGCAAACTGCTCGTCCGGCAGAGTGTCCAGCGTATCAGGGTCAATCAGCACAAACATAGGCTGGTGGAAAGCTCCCACCAGGTTTTTGCCCTCGGGGATGTCCACCGCCACCTTGCCGCCGATGGAGCTGTCCACCTGCGCAAGCAGCGTCGTCGGCACCTGGGCGTAGCGCATACCCCGCAAAAACGTAGCCGCAGCCATACCGCCAAGATCGCCCACCACGCCGCCGCCCACCGTGAGCACCCAATCCGCGCGGCTAAAGCCCTGCTTGGCCATGGCGGAATACAACCCAAAGAGCGTCTCGGCAGACTTGGACTGTTCACCCGGCTGCACCGCCTCCATATGAAAGGCCACACCGGCAGCGGTCAGGGAGGCCTCCACGGCATTGCCGTAGATCGCCCACACCGTCTGGTCCGTCACGACGAAAACCCGCGCACCGGGGGCTGCCTCGGCCAGCCGTTCACCAACAGTATTTAAAGCGCCCCGCTTGATCACAACCGGGTATCGATGGCCACCAGTTCTCACCTGTAAGGGCAGTAGGTTCATAGCCGTTCCTCCTTGGTTTTCGCCGCCTGTGCAAGCAAGCCGGTCAAACCCTGCCGGTCGCCAGCGGCCAGCAGCCGCTCCAACTCGTCCAGCACACTCTGCAACGCCTTCATCTCCGCCAGCAAGGCCGGTTGGTTTTCCACAAACAACTCCGCCCACATCGGCGCGTTGATCGCCGCCACCCGGCTCACATCGCGGTAGCTTCCGGCGGAGAAGGGCAGCGGGTCGCGCGCCCCGGCGGCCAGCACATAGGCCACTGCCAATGCGTGGGGCAGTTGGCTCGTGAAGGCAATCATCTCGTCATGTTCGCCCGGCTCGGCCAGCACGATGGTGCCGGCACCCAATGACCCGGCAAACCGCTTCACCATGTCAATATGATACACCGAATTCAATGCCAATGGCGTTACAATATAGTTGCAATTGTCAAAAAGTGTCTCAACGGAATATTGATATCCCGCACGCTCCCGCCCGGCCATCGGGTGAGCGGGCACAAAGCCCACGTCAGGCCGAAGGTGTGGGATTATACCATCAATGACGGGTTGCTTCACACCGCAGATGTCGGTGACAACAGAGCCGGATTTGAAGTGGGGCATGTTGTCCGCAATGAAGCGCACAGCCACATCGGGGTTCAGGCAGACCACCGTGAGATCCGCGTCACGCACGGCCTCAGCAGGGTCAGTGGTGGCATGATCCAAGATGCCCTCGTCCACGATGTCTTGCAGCGCATCCATGTTGCGTCCAAACCCAGTCACTACAGCGCCAGTGCCGCGCTTCAGCGCCTTGGCAAAGGAACCACCCATCAGGCCCATGCCGATGATTGTGATCTTCAACCCTGCAACGCCCCCGGCAGGAGGAGTTTCCATCAACGCCATTGGGGTTGAACCCCCTTACGGGGAGACAATGTCTTGCCCTCAGTACGGGCCAGCACCTCGATCTCGCCCATCAGCTTGTGGAACTTCTTGGGCTTCAAGGACTGGCCGCCGTCGCTCATGGCGTGGTCCGGATCGGGATGCACCTCGATGAGCAGCCCGTTTGCACCTGCCACCACGGCCGTCTTTGCCAACGGCTCCACCAGCCACCAGATGCCACCGGCGTGGCTGGGGTCCACGAAGATGGGCAGGTGGCTCAGCCTTCGCACCACCGGCACGGCGCTGATGTCCAGCGTGTTGCGGGTGTATTTTTCAAAGGTCCGGATGCCCCGCTCGCAGAGGACCACGTTCTCATTGCCGCCAGCCATCACATATTCGGCGCTCATCAGCCACTCTTCAATCGTGGCCGAAAGCCCCCGCTTGATCATCACAGGCTTGCTGATCCGCCCCAACTCCTTGAGCAGCGCAAAGTTCTGCATGTTGCGGGCCCCCACCTGGATGATGTCGATGTCTTGCACGAAGGAATCCAGAGCGCTCAGATCCAGAATCTCACTGACCAAGCCAAGGCCCGTCTCCTGTTTGGCAACCTTCAATATCTCGATGCCCTCCTGCCCCAGGCCCTGGAAGCTGTAGGGCGAGCTCCGGGGCTTGTAGGCCCCGCCCCGCAGGAAGTGGGCACCGGCTTCCTTCACGCTGCGGGCCACCGCCACCATCTGTTCCTCGCTTTCCACGGCACAAGGACCAGCCACCACGGTGAACACGCTGCCGCCGATTTCCTGCCCATTGGATCGGATCACAGTATCCTCCGGGTGGAACATGCGGTTGGCCCGCTTGTAAGGCTCCTGAATGCGCATGACGCGCAGCACGATCTCATTGGATTCTATGGGTGTATCCGCGATGGCGCTTGTGTCGCCCAGCACATGCAGCACCGTGTAATCCAGGCCCACCGACCGCTCCACGGTTACACCGCCCATGCCACGCACCAGGTTTTCCAGGTCGACGATTTTGTTTTCCGGGGAATGGGGCTTGAGGATGATGATCATGATGGATTCCTCCAATTCAAATTTTAGTTGATCTCTCCCCTCCCCCGACGGCAGTTTGTTTGTCACTGTTTTGCTATTTGGGGAAGGGTGTTGGGGGGATGGGGAACTGCGTTGTGACTTTGCCCTTTTTCTGCCTCGTATTCGGCGGGCGATTCAAGAATCGCCCCAACTTGGATTATACGAAAATGGGAGACTCTTTCGAGTCCCCCATGCATCATTGTATCCTATTGTTACCCGGTCAGACTCGCCGGCTTCTATATACACATGTAAATCTTCCGGCGCTAAAGTAGCCCCGGAAGCTAAAGTATGCGTATGAGCTATGACCGAGTCGATTGTGTTCCACGAAGGAACCTCCAAATGGATGTTTACGATAGTATATTCCTGAAGGAAACAACTGTCAACGCATTGCTGCCAATGAAATTCCGCTTTTTTGACCATACGTTAAATTACGAACACGGCTGCCGGGATACATGACAGCGCTTGATGTTGGACGGCTAAAGGCCAAGATCAAGCTCCCACTTTTCTTCATGGATCACCTGGCCGGTCCAGGAGGTGTTTTCCTTGGTTTCCACCAGTGCGAAGCCATGGGCGGCATACATCCTGCGGGAAACTTTCAGCACGTCGGCTGTCCATAAGATCACCTTCTGATATGCAGCCTCACGGCAAAAAGCCAGAGCTGTTTTGATCAGGCTGCTTCCAAAGCCTCGCCCTCTGGCCTTGGGATCAACAATGAACCAGCGCAGTTGCGCGGTGTTATCGTCCAGCTGCACCACTGCGATGGCCCCGACCCGCTGGTTGTTCAATTCAGCAATCCACATTTGTTCACGCATCGAACGTCTTAAGGAAAAAGCCCTTACAGGCTTGTCAACGTAGTCAACAAAAGAGGAGTTGAAACCATAATCCTTTTTATAGAGCTCGCTGTGATAATCAATTACATAATCAACATCATCGGGCAAGTATTCACGAATCGATGCGGTTCCTCTGGTTGAAAGAGCAGAAGCAACCCGCTCCATCGACTGAACAAGCTCCTCCTGCTCCCGGTCAGATAAATGGCACACCATTTGCTCTATCTGACCGTTTGATTTGGCTTCCATCTCGGATAACACTGACTGGCCGTGGGTTGTCAGCTCCAAGTACTCCACCCGGCGGTCGCCCGGTGATGGCAGTTTCTTCACAAGCCCACTGTCCGCAAGCCGTTTCAATTGCCGGCTGGCCAGGCCCTTATCCATATTCAGCAGGGCAGAAAGACGGGCAAACGTGCACTTCTCCATGCGGTCGATCTCCAACAGCAGGCGAAGCTCAGACAACGAATATGGACTGTCCAGAATCGCTGTATTCAGTAAGCCAAGCACATTGGTATAGAATCGGTTGAATTTGCGGATCCGTGCAACAATCTGCTGTGACATACGCCCACCCATATCATTTGATATGGGAAATATACAACATATGGTTGACTTGGTCAAACAATATTGTACCTTTCGATTGCCTTAGGCTGTTTACAGTACCTTATTCCTTGCATATTCGCGATCCATTTTGCTCACAGTAACCAGGATTTGCGCCACAATGGCATAAAACTCCTGTGGGATCTCCTCCCCCACATCCATTTGGTTGAGCGCGTGGGCCAGCAGCGAATCGGAAACAATGGGGATGTTATTCGTCCGGGCAAGCTCCAGCATCTTCTCCGCGACAAGGCCACGCCCCAGCGCCGTGATCACCGGTGCGCCACCGGATTCGCCACTGTAGGTGAGCGCCGCAGCCTCCATTATGGGTTTGCGGTTTTGTTTCTCATCCATCTCACAACCTCATATCCAGCGCGCCGGCGGCAGGCTCCTGCTCCACCCGCTCTGTCACCGTGAGCGGCGACACCGGCTTGTTGATCACCTGTGTGCGCAAGTCGGAAACACGGTAGCCGATTTCCCCCATCGCTCTCCCAAGCTCGGTCATGTGGCCCTCCACAAAGCGAACAAGCTCCGGTTTTTCCACTCCAAAGCGAAGGCGCAGGTTCTTCTGGCTCACGTTGATCAGCGTCTCCACATGGCCCATGCTGTCAGTATCCAGCGCGATCAGGATGTTGGCCTGATCAGCCCGCACCTTGCGCCCGCCTTTGCCTTTGTTCATCACATAAAGTTCCACAGTCTTCTGCCTGTCATCCAGCATCACCGGGATCTGCTGGTATGCGTATTGGCTGATATCGTGGATCAATTGCACATGACTGGCCACCCGCCCGAGCTGGCGCACCACATCTTGCCCGACGGCCCCAGTGCCGGTTGCGTCGGCAAGCAGTTGGTTCACCTTGCCCTTTTGGTCGGTGGCGGCCTGTATCAGCTCCTTGGCGGTGTCACCGTCAAGTTTGGCGAACAACCCAGTGATTTCTCTGAGCACCCGGCCAATGCCCGTGTTTATGGGGGGTTGGGCCTGCGTCTGGGCAGTGGGCTCCGTGATGTATTTGCCCAGCTCCGCAACCATCCGATAGATAAACTGGCGTACTTCCGCGGCCTCCTGCTGCGGAAGGGCGGATATCAGAGTATCCGTCCGCTCTCTCAGCTCGCCTTGCGGCAGCAATGGGCCTTCCAGCAGGATGGCCACAGCTTGTTTGGCCATGCCAGACTGCTGCAAAGCCATCAGCACGCCGGAATTGGAGTCGGCTGCCTCCACGCCAAGCGCCACCTGAACCAGGCTTTGCAGCTGGAGCACAGCATCGGAGCCGATGTCAGGATTGGGCGAAGGAGAAGCGGCAATCTGCTGGGCCGCACCAGGCTGCATCTCCCTACCAACCTGTACCGATGTGCCATTTTGCACGGGCATATCATCTGGAATAACAGCCAGCCTCGAGACAGACACCGGATCGAAATCGACTGGGGCATGCTCTCCTGCCATGGCGCCCGCGTTCCCTTTGGGGGTAGCAGCTCCGGTGGCAATCGTTTGCTGTGCTTGGGGCTGCTCCAAAGCTTGCATTGCTTCATTTACTGGCGAAGCAAGAGGTTGCCGGCCGCTCTCTGCCTTTGGCAACGGCATGGCGGGCTGCTCTAGCAGCATCTCTGCCAAGCGCGTGAGCTCGTCACCGGTCATCGCCCGGCCATCCACCAGGCGGTTCAAGGCATCCACATTGGCTGCATTGGCAGTGATGCGGTTGGCAGCAAGAAAAACAGCCTTGTCTGCCGAAAGCAATGGAAACCGCGCCAAAGTCTCCAGCGCAGTTCGGGCAGTCTCCTCTCGCATGGGCAGCTTCATCCGCTCCATTGCATGGGCCACTGATTGGCCTTGCTGTGATTGCTCCAACCCCATCCGTTTGAGCAGCGCAGCACTATTACCGATGGGAGCCTCAGGGCGCAGGCCGTTCATTTCCTGGTCCATCAATTGCATGACAAGCTGACCGTCCATCTGGCCGGTCACCCGGAGCGTCACAGTAGCTCCAGGGTTCAGGATCACATCACCTGATGGCATGGCATTGAGCAGTGCCCCGTTGTCAAGCCGGATCTGCAACCCCTCGCCATCGGTCAGCATCACGCGGCCACGCAGCAACTCCCCGGCTCGATAAGCAGCGACCGGCAAAATCTGAGTTTGCATGTTGCGGTCGATCTGCTGCATCATTGTATTGACGACAAGATCTACTTTCATGGCCTGCTCCAGCAAGTTGGGCTATTACTACCTATATCGAAATAAGTACAGACAAGAATTATATAAGGACAAACTTATCTTTTATATGTACCCCAAAAAAAGTGGGGCTAAACTGAAAACAGTATATAATTGACAAACAGTGATATTATCATACAAAATAACTCATATGTGACTTTTTATGGTGCCAAAGCAGTGAGGAGGTGTCTCCATGCTCAATCAATTGATTTCAAGTATTTGCATGATAACACTTTATGTGCCGCCATCCGGCAACGGACCTGTGTGGTCAACAGACTGGATGTCGATCGCCGTGATTGCAGCTCTCGTGCTCGCAGCTGTTGCTGTGATCATCATACTGACACTGCGCGCAAAACGGAATAAATAGGAATCCTTAGGGGTTAAATTGCACACATCATGATAGCCGAAGGAGCATGTCCTGCTTTTGTATATGGCTTGTATTGTTGCGCTATAATGTGAGATTTTGGCACATTATCTGTGAGAAATCCATTATCAGAGGTGGCATCCTTCCATCTATTCCATTATACTATCGATGTGCTTTTTCAAAGGAGATCAGTCTATGGATTTGAAACTGGGTATCATTGGGTTTGGCGGAATGGCTCACTGGCACTTCATGAATGCTCCGAAGGCCGGTGTGAAGGTGGTTGCCGCCATGGATATTGATCCTGCCAGGGTGGCGATGGCAAAAGAGTTGGGCCTGCGGGCATATGAGCATGCCGATGACCTGCTGAAAGACCAGGAAGTCAATTTCGTGCTCATCGCTACGCCAAACCAGGTTCACAAGGAGTTGGCGATTCGGGCGCTCCGCGCCGGCAAACACGTGATGGTAGAAAAACCTGCCACTCTTTCTGTGGGCGAATGGGATGAAATGGTGGCGGAAAGCCAAACAGCAGGCAGGATCCTGACCGTGCACCAAAACCGTCGCTGGGACAAAGACTACCGTGTGATGCGCCAGGTGGTGGAAAGCGGTGAAATCGGCCGCGTCTTTTCCATCGAAAGCCGCGTGTTTGGTACAGGCGGAGCGATGTTTGGCTGGCGTGCCTTCAAGGAATTTGGCGGCGGCATGGTGCTGGACTGGGGCGTCCATCTTGTGGATCAGTTGTTGAACATGTATCCAAACAAAAAGGTTGTCAGCGTTTATGCCAAGCTTTATTCGCTGCTTGGCCAGGAAGTGGATGATTATGATAAATTAATCCTGACGCTGGACGATGGCTTGACTCTCACGGTGGAAATCGGCACCTATGCCTTCCGTTCTCTGCCCCGCTGGTATGTAATCGGTGATGGCGGCACATTGAAGATCGAGAGTTTCGATTGCTCAGAAGGCGGCTACACAAAACCCCGCCACACAGACACCCCCATCGCACCCATCGTCGTAATGACAGCCGCCGGCCCCACACGCATGATGGCACCCCGCCCGCCGGAAACCAAGGCGGAGTTCCTACTGCCCGATGTGCAATCGGACTGGACAGAGCTATATGAAAACCTGGTGGATGTGATGAATGGCCGTGCTGAGCTCATCGTAACGCCGGCATCGGTGCGCCGTGTGCTGGAAGTATTGGAGACAATCTTCCGGTCCGCTTCAGAAGGAAGATCCATTGAAGTAAGAATCTGACAGGATCCGAAAGCGATGAAAGCCGCAAGAGTATTCTTGCGGCTTGCTCTTAATTGTCGTCGTTTACTTGATCAACTGAGAGGGGACTTTCGGCTGGTGGAACAGGAATACGCAAAGGGGCTTGGCGGATACAGAAGCAACCTTTGCGACCAGCGCGGCGGCCAGATTCATCATCTTACCCTTCATGGTTTTCCCTCCTTTCGTAACACTTCCATTACCTGACACGAAGGTCATGCAATATTCAAGTGTTTCATGCTCGTATCATAATATGGCAATGCCCTCTTGCTCCGCTTCAGTCGCAAGAGGGCACATTTTTGACGCAAATCACATCCGACTTAAGAAATCTATCCTGCCTTCTCGATGTCTGCCAGGCAATACATCGCGAGCGTCAGTGTAAACACACCATTGTCCATATCCGTTATGATATGTCCATCATACTTTTCCACAACGCGCCTCATATTCCCCATGCCGATCCCATGAAGGCCTCGTTCGGTCTTGGTGGTCTGCAGGATGTCTCCACTTTTGATCACCACCCCATCAAATGAATTCCTCATGATCAATACCAGGTGATCATTCCGCAGATGAGAATCAATCGTCACAAAGCGCTCCCTGCCGGGAGGCAGTTTCTTGCACGCATCCAACGCATTGTCCAGCGCGTTGGAAAAGACGATGTTCAAGTCAATGTCTTCAATGCTGATTCGGGATGGAATTGCGACATTCACGGCCATGTCAATGCCCGATTTTTTCGCATCGGCCACTTTGGAATTGAACAGAGCGTCCAGGATTGGGTTGCCCGTCTGCACCTTCAACATGGAGCCGGAGACAGTTTCATTGAGTGTAAGCATGTATTGATCCAGCTTTTCATAGCTTTTCATGCTAACCATCCATTGAATAACCGTGAAGTGGTTTTTCATATCATGCCAGATACGGTGCGTTTCCTCCTGCAAAGCATTACGCTCGTGCAGATGGCTGTTCAGCATATCCACCTGTTGTGCCATCAGCATGTATTTATTCTGAGCGCGGCTGTATTCCATCAGGGCTTGAAACAGGTAAATCGCAAGGAAGCTCATGAAGATCAGCCCGATTGCAGATATGGCCAGCCATACGGGGCTCAGGATGCTTTCCACCGAGCTGCCGACAAACTGAATGATTGTGATCATACATATGGCGCTGATGACTGGCACAGTCATAATACAAAGGCTGTAACCAAGCGGAATCCGGGTTTGGTCCTTTTTGGAAAACATACTCACCCCATATACAAGCACGATCAGAGCCGGCTTGGATATCACGATACCCAGCATCCTATATGGTGTTTCGCTCACGAAATCAGCATTGGTCACGTTAAACACCAATTGGGTAATGCCCACGGCCAGGGCTTCTGAGATCAGAATCAGTGCGGTGAGCAGCACCGGGATTAATACCGTCGCAAAAACACTGCTCTTAAAGAGCAGCATGCTGACAAGAATGCCTGCGGCCAAAAACAAACATAGGGCCAGAACGCTTGGCAACCGGGCTGCATTCATGATACTGATAATGCCGAATAATATTGCGATTGTCACAGGCGGGATCCATTTCCACCTATAACGCTGCTCGAAGAAGCGGGATATAAATACATACATCATTGCCGCTTCCACCAGGCTTGCAGCCTGTTCCAACAGGACCCAATACCATTGGCCCATCCCTGTCACCTCAAGACTGATATAAAAGTATCCTTCGTTTGTTTGAGATAATTGGAGCTGACCGGGATTGTCTTGCCATTATCCAGCAGAATCTGTGATTTACCGATCCGACGGATGCGCACCGCGTTCACAAGATATCCCTTTTGACAACGGACAAACCCTTTTTCCGACAGATGCCGCTCGACCTCGCCGATGCGGCCGTAGAAGTTGTGAGTGGCATTGGAGCAAATGAGCGAGAGTTTATGGTTCTGAGCCTCAAAATAGATGATCTCGCTCAGGTCCACCCGGATTTCCTCACCTTTTTCCTTGAAACGGATGCAGTCGCATTCAATGAGCTGAAGCTCCATCATTGCTTTCTTTAATACCTCCTCCATCATCTGCTCGGTGGCCGGCTTGACCAGATAACGGAAAGCCCTTGCCTCGTAGCCCTTTTGCAGAAAGCTGGTGCTTCCCGTGATAAAAATAACCAGCGCTTTCCGGTCTCTCAAGCGGACGCTGATTGCGGTATCGATGCCATCCCGGTCTGACAAGGAGATGTCTTGAAAAATGATGTCAAAACCCTGTCCTGCTGAATAACTTCTCAGCAGGTCTTCTCCTGAGGTGAAGGTTGATATGCTCGCATCCATGTTCAGATGGAACAAAACCCGCACGATCAACTCCCGGATGATCTCAATCTGTTCAGGCTCGTCATCGCATATTGCTATCCTGATCACAAGCTCCACTCCTGGCCGGAAGCGCCGACAACCGCCATGGCGCCTTCAGCATGTATAAATACGCATCCTTGTTGGGTCATCCTGGATGCGGCAGCGATCATATCCCTTAAGGCTTTATTTATTCTTTACCATATTTTACCAAGCAAATTTGCTTTTTTCAATATTATCGATGAAAAGATAAGTATGTAAAAAGATTATTATCCGGCTATCAAAACGATTAGGTTGGTAGAATACCGGTTATCCCATCCCTCCCATGAGGTGAGATGCGGCAAGAGAAATAGCAGATGCTGCCATGCCCATCGCAGCGGCCAATGCGGCGGCAGCCAAACCAGACAATGCCAGAATCACCACGGCTACTGCTTCCACTGCTGCAATCAGCAGACTCATAACCCGAAATCGCCTAAGCTCAGTAGCACCGGCAGGTCGGTTTTCATGAGGAGCAGGTGCGAGCATAGCAACAAGTATCAAGGCCGCCGTGGCAACCGCAATGGCAACCCACCCGGCATGTGCCACTGGCATTGCGAAACCAAGTGCAATCGAGGCAGCGTAAGCAGCCATCGTCAATAAAAAGCACCTTAAGTGGGTGGCTGCATGAAACCCACCGGCAACACTCCTGAGTGCGATAAACACGACCAGAAACGCCAAGGTTTCCAGCAGCTTTCCAAGTACTGCTCCAGCCAGCAGCACGCAGACAACGCTGGCCGCTGTGGAAAGCAGGATTTCCAGGCCATACTCATAAACTTCACGGTTTTCCTTGCTTGCAGCGCCCGCATCCACCATCGCGCCTGCCAGTTTCCTGGAAAGCCAAACGACCATACACAGCCTCCTGATTAGGGCATCATATCCGTCTGAAAGCTCGATGGGTCACAAATATCGTGAAACACACTTTTTTTGGCGCAAAACGAATGCTCATCCTGCGGATGAGCATTGAATCAGAGCAAGTATCGATGTGTGAGCTGGCTAATACTCAACAGCAGGCTCCAGCCCCCGGAGCACCCGGAGCGCCCCCTCTGCCAAAGCGCGCATCTCGTCTTCACCGGGATACACCTTTACAGGCGCAATCAACCCCACGCGCTGCTTGATGGCCCCGGTGAAGCGGTTGCTGTAGGCCAGGCCACCGGTCAGGATGATGGCATCCACCCTCCCCTCCAGCGCTGCGCTCATCGCGCCGATCTCCTTGGAAACCTGATAAGCCATCGATTCCAGCACCAGGGAGGCATACTCATCGCCCTCCTTGATCAGGCGCTCGCACTTTCTCAGGTCGTTGGTGCCCAAATAGGCGGTCATACCGCCGCCCTTGGTGATGATGTCGATCAGTTCCTTTTCGGTATAAGCCCCTGAAAAGCACAGGCGCACAATCGACAACGCCGGGATGCCTCCGGTGCGCTCCGGGGTGAAGGGGCCTTCCCCGGAAAGGGCGTCGTTCACATCGATCACCCGGCCATAGCGGTGAGCACCTACGGTGATTCCGCCGCCCATATGCGCCACAATGAATCGTCCATTCTCATAAGTGGTGCCCATCTCGGCGGCGCAGCGCCTGGCAATGGCCTTCTGGTTCAGCGCGTGGAAGACGCTCCTGCGCTCAATTCCCGGCAAGCCTGTGAGCTTGGCGTATTGATCCATTTCATCCACCACGATTGGATCCACCACAAAGCTGGGAACGCCAGCCAAACGGCCGATTTCCTCCGCGATGACGCCGCCCAACGCAGAAGCATGCACTGCCGCTGTGGAATGGATCAGGTCGCGCAGCATTCTTTCATTGATGCGATAAGTGCCGCTGTCGATCGGCTCAATCAACCCGCCTCTGCCCACAACGGCGTCCAGCGAATGGATCTCCAAGCCCTTGGCTTTCAGGGTGTCCAGCACGACGTCGCGCCGGAGATCCTTTTGATCAACGATGGTCGGAAAGGCGGAAAGGTCGCCCTTGGCATGACGGACAACCTCCTCGATGACCAACTCCTCATTTTCAAACACGGCCACCTTGGTGCTGGTGGAGCCTGGGTTGATCGTAAGAATCCGGAACACGCGCTCCATATCAGGCTTTTTCATCACGAACCTCCTTTACCGGATGCTCCAGCGTGACCGCACCGGAACGAGCCACATCACGTAAACCATATGGCCTTAGCGCCTCAAGAAGCACAGCCACCTGTGAAGCATGCCCTGCAAATTCCACAAGCAGGCCGTCGGCCAGCTCCTCCACCGTGGCACCGAACCCGGAGGCTACTGACCGTGCACCAGACAGATCTGGCCCTTGTAAAATGATCAGAGCCAACTCGCGGATGATGTGGTTGGTGTCGCTGAAGCAGGAAATGTGCCGCACACAGGCAAGCCTGCCAATGCGCTGCAGCACATCGGGCAGCGTGCTGTCCAGACATTCCACACTGATGGTCAGGCGGGAAACCACCGGATTGATCGTCTCGGCCACAGCCAAGCTTTTGATGTTCCAACCCTCCCGGCGCAACAGCGCGGTCACACGGGTCAAAACACCGAACTCATTGTCCACCAGCAGGATCAGGGTCTGGACGGCGCGTTTGCTCATTGGCAGCTCCTCAAAGTGTGAATGGCACAATTCTATCATATCTTTGCAGGTTTACGATAGAATCAACCGGTTTGCACGATCTGTTTACATCCAGTATAATTGTTTCAAGAGAATGCCTGTCAAGGAGATGCGTTTTGGCCGACGACAAACGCGTTGAGCTGAATCAGATCAACGTCATGGATGCCCTCCGGCTGGACGACCTGCACCGGCTGCTCAATTCCTATACCTATTCCACCGGGCTGGGCGCAATGTTTATCAGTGCCGACGGAAGCGTCATCATCCGGCCTGATCAATACTCGCAAAGCTGCCCCTTTTGCACCAGGGTGCAAAGCTCAGATTTGGGTTGCGAGCGCTGCAACGCCTTTATGGTTAAAGCCGGCCATCAGGCCGCAAGCCTCGGCGAAACCTATATCACCCGCTGCCACGCCGGCCTGGTGGAGTTGTTTGCACCGGTGATGTTTCGAGACATCTACATCGGCTCCGTCACATGCGGGCCGGTCTTGATGTGGGAGCTGGATGATCTGGCCCGGCAGGAGATTACCGTGCGCACCGCCGATTTGTCAGTGGAACAGGCAGAGTTGATCGGTGATTGCGAGAAGATCCGAATCTATACAGGAAAATCAGTGCAGGCATCCGCCGATTTATTGAATATGGCAGTGAACTATCTGGCACAGGCTGGTGTGTCCACACTGGAGCACCGGCGGGAGCTGAACTTCCAGCAAGCCCGCATTGCTGAGCTGATTTTTCAGAAAAAGCAGGCGGAAGAGACCATCTCAGCACTGGAACACGCCGCGCCTCAGACATATCCGCTGCACAAGGAAAAAGAACTGCTGGGCAAGGTGCGCCTGGGTGACCGGGCAGGAGCCAGAGAGATCCTCAACGAGATCCTGGGAGAGATCTTCCTGCACAACGCCGGCAACCTGGATATCATCAAAGCAAGAGTGTTGGAGCTGGTGGTGGTGATCTCGCGTGCGGCTGTCGAAGGCGGAGCGCGCCTGGAGCGGATGCTCGGTCTGAATTATGAACTGCTGACCGGGATATTGTCTATTGGATCATTTGACGATCTGTGCATGATGATTAAAACGACGTTGGACACCATGCTGGACAATGTGTATGAGACGAGGAACGTGAAAAACGCAGACACGCTTGGTATGGCGCTGCGCTACATCCGGGAGCATTTCGCCGAGCCCCTCACCTTGGAGGACACCGCCCGCAATGTCTTTTTGAGCCCGTTTTATTTAAGCCATACGTTCAAAGACGAGTTGGGGATTACATTCATTGAGTATTTGACCCGTGTGCGGATGGAATCGGCGAAGAAACTTCTGACGGACAAATCACTATCAATGCAGGCCATTGCCGAAGCGGTTGGTTATGACGACGCCAGCTACTTCAGCAAGGTGTTTAAACGAAATGAAGGCGTAACACCCAACAAATATCGCACCAGACAACCGTGAGGGCGCAGAATAGTCCAAATTAAGCGCAGAAAATCCCCGTGGAATGCAGGGTACTTCTGGGTTACAATACATCACGACAGATTATCAGGAGGTATCTTATGGCCAACCTACGCGAAATCGCAGACGCCCTCAAGGCCGGGCGCGCCCCCAAGGTGAAGGAAATGGTGGCTGCCGCCATCGAGGAAAACGTGCCGCCTGAGCAGATCCTGAATGAAGGCCTGATCCTCGGCATGAGTGAGATCGGCGTGCTGTTTAAGAACAACGAGGTGTATGTGCCGGAAGTTCTCATTGCCGCGCGGGCGATGAACGCGGGGCTCACGCTCCTCAAGCCCCTATTAGCGGAGTCCGGCGTGGAGCCTGCCGGCCGCATCGCGATTGGCACCGTGAAGGGTGACCTGCATGACATCGGGAAAAACCTGGTCTCCATGATGCTAGAAGGCGCGGGCTTTTCCATCGAGGATCTGGGTGTGGACGTCACTCCGGAGGCATTTGTGGACGCGGTGGAAAACAAGGGTGTGCAGATCATCGCGCTGTCCGCTTTGCTCACGACCACCATGCCCAGCATGAAGGCCACGATTGACCTTTTGAACGCCAGAGGGCTTCGGAGCAAGGTGAAGGTGATCATCGGCGGCGCCCCCGTGACGCAGGCTTATGCCGATGAAATCGGTGCAGACGGATATGCCGGAGACGCCGCGTCGGCGGTGGATCTGGCCAAGGCATTGATCGCAGGCTAATTGGGAATAACCGAGCGCCCCCTCCCACTGCCGGGAAGGGGCGCTCTTTCATGCCGTAACTGCCTGATGTCAATTGTTCATGTCCAGAGAATTGCCAAGGGTGAGATTTAGTGTGATTTCCTTTTTGTCGCTGTCCCGATAGACCTTCACAGGCACCGTGTCTCCCACCTTGTGGGTGTTCAGGATGTCGCGGATATCCTGCAGCGTTTTCACAGCCTTATTATCAAACTCCACAATAATATCTCCCTTTCGGATGCCGGCTTTGTCAGCAGGACCGTTGTTCGCTAAGCCATTGATCCCGACACCAACAGGGATTTGATAGAAGCTCGAATACTCTTGCGTGATGTCGATTGTGGAGACACCCAGCATCGGTCTGGAAATCCCGCCATTTTGGATCAGTTGCTCGATGATCGGCTTGGCCACATTGATCGGGATCGCAAAGCCGATGCCCTCCGCTGCGGAGCTCTTGGCGTTGTTGATGCCGATCAGCTCGCCTTTGGCATTCACCAATGCGCCGCCGCTGTTGCCGGGGTTGATCGCCGCGTCGGTCTGCAGCACCTTGAAGGTGTAGCCGTCAATCTCGATCACACGGTTCTTGCCGCTGATGATGCCGTGGGTCACGGTGCCGGCCAGGTCTTCGCCCATCGGGTTGCCGATCGCCACCACCGGCTCTCCCACCTTCAAGCTGTCCGAATCACCGAATTTGATGGAATTCAACCCCGTCTTTTCGATTTTCAATACAGCCAGGTCCGATTGGGCGTCAGCCCCGACCACTTTTGCGGGCACTTCCTCGCCAGTGGAAAGCGTGACGGTGACATCATCAGCGCCGTTGACCACATGGTTGTTGGTGACAATGTAGCCGTCCTGGCTGATGATCACGCCAGAGCCGGTGCCTTGCAGCTGCTCCTGCGAACCGGAATTGGACTGGCCTCCTCCGAAAGAAAACTGGCCCTTGACCTTGTTGTTCACACCCACGACAGCGGACGCGTTCGCATCCACAATCGCCGGGATGTCAGTTCCGTTCTCCAGGGAGAGTGCTGCTCCGCCGCTGCCCAGTGCGGGCAATGTGTTGGCAGGTGCCTGTTGTCCTTGGGATTCTGCTGCCAGTTTAGCGGCAATGGTCTGTGTCGGGGTGGCGGCGCCAGCCTGATTGGGCAGATATTTCATGACCAACGCACCGGAAATAAACGCCACCAGGGCCATTGTTGCGATCATCCAGCCGAAGCCCTTGCTGCGCTTCTTCTCATGGTGTTCGAATGTGTTGAAATCTGACATATGGATCACGCTCCTTTTGTATTAACAGTCCATTAGTATCCTTTTTGCCGATACAATGATTGTGCCAAACATTCTGACTATGCTCCGGAACATCAGTCACAGTTCTTGAAAGGCTCCACGGTTGCTCGTTGATGCGAGGCGACCATGTTTATGGCTTCATCATACAGCGACATTCTTGAAATGAACTTGAAAAATAAAGGATTTACAGGTTGTTCACAAATGAATACTGGGAAGGAATCATTATCAAAAAATGCGAAGGGGACGGCTTCAGGAAACCGCCCCACTCAGACATTCAGATTTCAACAGATATACTAATCCGGCTTTTTAAGGCTGAACACAAACATCGTGCCGCCGCCCAATTTGCTTTGCACCGTGATGCGCTCGCCGTGCTGGTCCATGATCTTCTTCACGATGGAAAGCCCCAGCCCTGTGCCCTTTTTCCCTGTGTGGGATTTGTCCACTTTATAGAACCGCTCCCAAATATAGGGCTGGTCTTCCTCCGGAATGCCAGGGCCGTCATCCGAAACGCCAATCAGGATCTTATCCGCCGCGCCATGGGTCCAGATGCGGATATGCCCCCGCTCCGGCGTGAATTTCACAGCGTTGTCCAGCAGGTTGATCACCACCTGCTCGATGCGGTCCGGATCGGCCAGCACAAAAGCTTTGTCCTGACGATACTCCACGTCGATATCCAGCGACTTGCTGTCAATCTTTTCCTCAAAGGTGATGAGTACGCGGCTGATCATTACGTTGATGTCAAAAGTTTGCAGGTTCAACGGGAACTTGCCCGACTCAATCTGCGACAGATCCAGCAGTTCGCGGATCAGCTTGTTGAGGCGCCGGGTCTCTCCCACGATCACGCCCAGATATTTCTGGTAATCATTCTGGTCGATTGTGCCATCCAGCATGCCCTGCGCAAAGCCGTGAATGCTTGTGAGCGGGCTTCGCAATTCATGGGAAACATTAGCCACGAATCCGGAGCGTAAATCCTCCTGCTTTTTGAGTTCTTCCGCCATCGTGTTGAAGCTTTGGGCCAGCTGGCCGATCTCGTCTTTGGAGCTTACATCGGCCTTTTTATCAAACACACCGCGGGCGATGTTCTTGGCGATGCCGTTCATTTGCACAAGCGGCCTTGAAATGCGTGTGGAAATCAGTGAAACCAGGATGATGCCCAGAATAATCGAGACAGCAGCCGATGTGGCAATGTGGCGATACATGTTGCCAATGGCTTTCATCATCGTCTCGGTCTTCGTATGCAGAAAGACAGCCCCGATGGTTACATCCTTCTTAGCCGGGTCCATATACCGGATCGGCACCCCCACGGTGAGCCGGTTGGCGCCGTATTGGCCGAAATAAATGCCCTGATCGATGAACACTTCGCCACGCATCACCTTGGTGAGTGCGTGCTTGAACTCGTCGGTCCAGAATTCCAGCACGACAAGCTCTGAAACCTTGGTGGTGCCTGACGAGCTGGACTGCACCTGTTGCAGCTGAAGGATGGACCCCACACGGTCCACAATCCAAACCTCTGCATCCTGCCGCTTGGCAACGGCAGCAGCGGTCTTGACGAAGTAGGGGCTGAACCCTTTGCTGCTGGACATCTCCTCCGATGCCTGCGTGGCCAGGTCTGCAGCGTCGCGTTGCAGCGTACGCACACGCTCGGCGTAATACTCCTGCTGGTAGATGCCGCCCATGAGCAAGCTTTGTAACGCCAGCATCACAAGCATGATGGCAATGTAGGTGAATAGCAACCGGGACAGCAACCGGTGGCGCAGCCTGTTCTTCAGGTTGTTCAACGCCTCACTTAACTTCAAACTTGTAGCCGACCCCCCACACGGTCTTGATCTTCCAGTTCATGTCGTCATCGCTCATCAGCTTTTCCCTGAGTCGCTTCACATGTACATCCACTGTACGGGAGTCGCCAAAATAGTCAAAGCCCCACACCTGCTCCAGCAATTGCTCGCGGGTGTAGACCTTGTTGGCGTGGGAAGCCAGAAAATACAGCAGCTCCATTTCCTTGGGAGGCAGCTCCATGGATTCGCCGCCGAACGTCACTGTGTAGTTGGTTCGGTTGATCCTCAAGCCCTGGAAGTCCAGCACATCGGCGGCTTCCTCGCGGGGCTGTGTGCGGCGGATCACCGCCTTCACACGGGCCACCAGCTCCTGCGGTTCAAAGGGTTTTACAATATAATCGTCGGCACCCAGCTCCAGCCCCAGCACCTTGTCAAACGTCTCACCTTTGGCCGTGAGCATGATGATGGGCATTGCGCTGGTTTTACGGATCTCGCGGCAGACCTCCCAGCCTGAAAGCCCCGGCAGCATGATGTCCAGCACCATGAGCTTGGGCGCAACCCGCTCAAACGCCTTCACGCCCTCCGGCCCGCTGTGTACGCAGACCACGGAGAAGCCTTCCTTCTCCAGATAAAGACGCACAAGCTGGCAAATATTCTCGTCATCGTCCACAACCAGGATGTCGATGGTTTCCTTCAATGGTATCCCTCCGTATGGCTCAGGAATTGTCTGTTTATACAGTGTGTATTATAAACCGGGAAGATCAAAATGTGATGAATAAATTATTAATCTTGTTTTCTACTATTTTTAGTGCCATTCAGCGAGAATGATACTTTAAAACGATTAATGAGTGCCAACTTAGCCATAACCCGAGTGATCATCAACCGCCAGGTAAAGTAGCTTATTGCTCAACAAGGAAAATAAAACGGAACTCTACCTTAACCCCCGCATTGACTCCCCTCACCCGCCACGCCTATAATTAACGAATCGAACCAACTCACCCGCATAAAATAACCACCCAATCCCAAACTCAAAACACAACCACAACCAATGAGGTAGGGAGGCATTCACCTATGACAGAAAAACTGCAGGAAATCGCCGAGCGCCTGAAAGGCCTCCGGGAAGCCCTGGACATCACCCCCGCCGCCGTAGCCGCCAAACTCGGCATTTCCGCCGAGGAGTATTTAGCGCATGAAAACGGCCAGCGGGACTTTTCTTTCACATTCCTCTACAACGCCGCCAAGGTCTTCCGCGTGAACATCGAAGACCTGCTGACTGGCCGCAGCCCAACCCTCACCTCGTTTTCCATCGTGCGAAAGGGCAAGGGCCTGGGCATGGAGCGCCGGCAAGGTTTCCAGTATCAGAATATGGCTTATCACTTCCGCGACCGCGTGGCTGAACCCTTTATTGTAGAAGCCAAATTCGACGAAACCACCGCCAATAGCCCCATCGCGCTCAACAGCCACGAGGGCCAGGAGTTTGACCTGATCCTTTCCGGCGCGCTGCGCATGGCAATCGACGGGCACGAGTTTGTGCTGGAAGAGGGCGACGCCGTCTATTACGACTCGGGCCGCCCCCACGGCATGGTGGCCGCAGACAGCAAAGGCTGCCGATTTTTGGCCGTTGTGATGCAGAAGCAGTAATCAGGAATCAGGGATTATAGCACCAAGGAGAGGCTGAGCGCATATGAGCTTGCTATACAAAGAATTTGTCAACGAAACCTTCAATGCCAAGGGCGAGGTGGTGGGCTTCACCGCAAAGGGGCTCACAAGCTTCAATTTCGCCTATGATGTGATCGACCGCCTGGCGGCAGACAAGCCAGACAAGCTGGCAATGGTGTGGTGCAACGACGAGGGCCGTGAAAGGCTCATCACCTTCGCGGAGCTCAAACGCGAAAGTGACCGGGCAGCCTCCATGCTGCTGGGCCTGGGCGTGAAGAAGGGCGACCCCGTGATGCTGATTCTAAAACGGCATTATGAGTTCTGGTTCTGCTTTCTGGGCCTGTGCAAGATCGGCGCGGTGGCTGTGCCCGCCACAAACCAGTTGCTAGAAAAGGATCTGGCCTACCGTTTCACCGCCGCTACCATCAAGGCCGTGATCTGCACCGCTGATGGTCAGATTGCCTCATTGGTGGACGTGGCTGCCGCGCAGTGCCCCTCCGTGCAGGTGAAGGTGCTGGTGCGTGGGGAGCGCAATGGTTGGGTCGGTTATGAAAATGCCATGGCTGCGGCCGACCCCTTCATAAAGCCCGCCGAGTTGCCAAAAAACAATGATATGATGCTGATGTATTTCTCTTCCGGCACCACCGGAATGCCCAAAATGGTGGCCCACAACTACCTCTACCCGCTGGGCCATGTGCCGACGGCAGTCTACTGGCAGAATGTGCAGCCCGACGGTTTGCACCTAACCGTGTCGGAGACCGGCTGGGCCAAGAGCATGTGGGGCAAGATGTATGGCCAGTGGCTGGGCGAAACGGCAATCTTTGTGTATGACTTTGACCGCTTCAACGCCGAAGAGATGCTCAAGCGCATCGCACAATACAAGGTGACCACGTTCTGCGCGCCGCCCACAATCTACCGCTTCCTCATCAAGCAGGATCTGTCGCGGTTTGACCTCACAAGCCTCAAGTATGCCGTGACTGCCGGCGAGGCATTAAACGCCGAGGTCTACAACCAATTCCTGAAGATCACAGGCTTGAAGGTGAAGGAAGGCTTCGGCCAGACTGAAACCACACTGCTGGCCGGCACGTTCACCTGGATGGAGCCCAAGCCCGGCAGCATGGGCAAGCCCTCGCCGCAATATGACGTGCACATTGTGGACGATCAGGGCCACGACGTGGCTCCAGGCGAGGTGGGTGAAATCACGATCCGCACCGACATACGGGTGCCGGTGGGCATGATGCTGGGTTACTACAATGACGCGGAGCTCACCACCAACGCCTGGCATGACGGCCTCTACCATACCGGCGACACCGCCTGGGCCGATGAGGATGGCTACATTTTCTATGTGGGACGCGTGGATGACATCATCAAGTCCTCCGGTTACCGCATCGGGCCCTTCGAGGTGGAAAGCGTGATCATGGAGCACCCGGCAGTGATGGAGTGCGCTGTGACCGGCATCCCGGACCCGGTGCGCGGCCAGGTCGTGAAAGCCACCGTGGTGCTGGCTAAGGGGTATCAGGCCAGCGACGAGCTGGCCCACGAGCTGCAAGAATATGTGAAGACGCACACCGCGCCTTACAAATACCCCCGCGCGATTGAGTTTGTGCCGGAGCTGCCCAAGACGATCAGCGGCAAGATTCGAAGGACAGAGATCCGGGCGAAGGATGCGGGGAAATAGCTCAGCATCGATCCCTTACTGCCTACCAAAAACCCTCTCCCCAACCCCTCCCCCTCAGTGGGAGGGGTATTTTTGTGTTGGTGGGTTGACATATACAAAACGCTATGATAATATGCATAGCAATCATATGCATATGACCCCTAAGGAGTGATGCTTGATGCAGAAGAACGAACCCATCAAAGGCTCGACTCCCATGTTGGTGTTGCGGCTGCTGTCGCAGCGGCCCATGCACGGTTATGAGATCATCAAGACAATTGAAGTGGCCTCAAGCGGGGTGTTCACCTTGAACGAGGGCACCCTCTACCCCATCCTGCACTCGCTGGAGCATGATGGCCTTGTGACAGCCCAATGGGAGGGTGAGACCAACCGCAAGCGCAAGGTGTATGCCCTGACACCTCAGGGTGGTAAAGCCTTGCGGGAGAAGCAGCAGGAATGGGAACGGGCACGCAATGCGGTGGATGCCGTGATGGGAGGTGAAAGCCATGCGTATTGAGGAATACTTGGACACGGTATGCGCACAGATCAAATGGAAGGCAGCAAAGCCCGTTGTGCGGGAAGAACTGCGTGGTCACCTGCAAGAGCATGTGGATGCATTCCAACATGCTGGCGATTCGCTCGAACTGGCTGAACAGAGAGCCGTGGCTCAAATGGGCGATGCTGCTAAGACCGGCATTGATCTCAACCGAATTCATCGCCCACGATATGACTGGATGTTGATCGGGGCTCTGGCAGGGTTGATGGGGTTGGGCTTGCTTCAGGCAGCGCTGGCACATCATCAACCCATCACGCTGCTTAGCGCCACAATTGTGGGATTGGTTCCAATGGCGCTGTTCGCCTTCATCAATGTGTACCGGCTGCTCCGCAACAAATGGATCATGCTGGTTGTTTGCCTCGCATTGTTTGGCGGCTTGACCACCCTGGCGTTCACCGAAACGATGTATGACTTCAGAACAACCTATTGGTACAACCTCATCACCGACGTTCCCGTTGCCCTATTGATGGTTGCATTTGGATCATGGATTCCAAGAATTCGGACAAAAGGGAGTCTGAGCCTCTATCTGGGGTCTGTATTGGTCTGCACAATCTTGATGTTCATGATTCCCATCACCATGCTGGCCCTCACCTTCCTCGTCTGTCTGTGGGCAATGCTTTGGCAGCTGGATATTAAACATAAAAAACTTGTGATACTTCTGTTATCAGTAATTGGTTTGTTGGTTGTATGGTATATGACCAGTGGCTTCACATGTAACAGAGCTTCCTCGTGGATTGAGTTTGTTTCTTCTGGCGAAACATCGGCAGGATGGCAATACTGGCAGATCAAATATCGTGTTGCAGGTTTACAATGGTTCGGCGCTGGTATACCTTCATTAAATATATACCAGTATGGCAGCAGCCTCGACGAATACGCCCTGATCGGGTTTATGTGGAAATATGGGTTGGCCGCCGGTTTGTCCATCGTCGCTATTTGTGCTGTCGCGCTGTGGCGGATTTACCGGATTGTGCTACTGCTGCAAGACCGAACTTCCAGGGCGGTAGCGATCGGTATCTGCACTTATGTTACGATGCAGGTGATGTGGAATCTGCTGATGAATTTCGGTGTGACACCCGGCTTACTGGTTGCCAATCTGCCCTTCTTTTCGCAAGTTTGGCCCCAATCATTGATTCTGGGAACCATGTTTGGCATTCTGATAGGCCTATATCGCCGAAAAGACAACGAAGCACCAACCCTCTCCCCTGTTTCAAGCCCGCACCAAGACTCCCACCCCCACTTGACTGCCTGAACAACCAACACGCCCTCATCACCCGGTGGGGGCGTTCTTTTTCAGGTTCACAGCAATCCATGGTTTCCATTCAGACATTTATGTGGTATCATGTTTTATGTTACATAGTTTCCTTTACTACATATATTGAAGGTGCTCCATGTCCATCTCCAAACGCAAGCTCAAAGACCCTGTCAGCGGTTTCCTCCATGTGCTCGGCGTGGCGCTGTCGGTAGCTGCCATAGTGTCGCTGCTCATGAAAACAATAGCAATCGACAGCTCTGTCTGGCGCTACATCGGATTTTCCGTGTTTGGCGCGGGGTTGATCCTGCTCTATTCCGCCAGCAGCATCTATCACCTTTTGAATCTCTCAGACAAGGCGATGCTGGTTTTCCGTAAAATCGACCACATCATGATCTTTGTGTTGATCGCAGCCACCTATACCCCAATCTGCCTGCTCCCACTCAGGGGCCCGTGGGGCTGGAGTCTGTTGGGGGCCATCTGGGGGTTCGCGGTGCTGGGTATTGTACTGAAGGCGGTGTTTTTTCATGCCCCCCGCTGGCTCTACACCGCATGCTATGTGGCGATGGGCTGGGCTTGTGTGGTCTGCATCGTGCCGATCTTGCGCACCATTCCAACGGGCGGGTTGTTATGGCTGCTGGGCGGAGGCATCGCCTATAGCTTGGGCGCGGTGATCTATGCCTTGAAATGGCCCGGCCGCGATGCCAAATGGTTTGGGTTCCACGAAGTGTTTCATGTTTTGATCCTGATTGGCAGTTGGTGCCATTTCATGATGATGTTTTTCTTCATATAAAAAGCAGAGCGCCTTCCCAAATTGGGAAGGCGCTCTGCAATAATCTCGCTAGAACCACTTTGACACTGGCAACCCGGCTTTGTCTGTAAACGACCCAAACAGGATCATAAACAGGTCAAATAGGTTGCCCAATGCCAGCAATCCGCCGGTAAAGAAATAGAGAAAACCAGTGCCGACTTTGCCCACGTAGAACCGGTGGACACCGATCCATCCCAGAAGCAGGCAGAGGAAGAACGCGACAAATCTGCTTTTGCTGGAAACAGGACGCACTTGCATCAACTCACCTCACCACATGATATTGGAAAAATTAATAAGCCGCCTCCTCACGGAAGCGGCTCAAGAGCAGCTTGATCAGGAATTCCAGTTGGAGACGGGCAGACCAGCCTTGTCGGTGAAAGAGCCAACGAGGATCATAATCCAATCCACGAGCACTCCAACGCCAAGCAAACCTGCAGTTAAGAGCCAGAGCACGCCTGTGCCGGTTTTCCCAACATAGAAGCGATGAATGCCAAGCCAGCCCAGAAAGAATGCAAGCAAGAATGCAACCAAGCGGCTTTTGCTTGAAACGGGCCTCACGACGGTTTCAGTCTGCATGATGATACCTCCAGATAAATGATGATATCCTAATTAAACCATAATACTGCACATTCCGCAATAGCTAACCATTAAACTCTCTTGTGCTTTCACCTATGGTGCTGTGGTTTGCTCCACAGGCGGCTCGGTCGGCGTATCCGGCGTGGGGGTGGGGGCTTGGGCTGGTTTCTGCGTGGGCGCCGGGGTGTCGGGTGTTGTAGTGGCCGATGGTGTTGGCGGCAGCGACTCCGTGGGCAGACCGGTGGGCTTGGGGTCGTTGGGGTTATAAAGGACCACCGTGCCATATGCTTTATAGGTAATGGAGTCTAGCTTTTCACGTTTGTACTCCACGCCATTTCTTTTATAAAGCTTGTAAACAGAAAGTACAACACCGTCTCGGGGCTGGATCACTTTCGTCTCGCCGGGGAGCATTGCGTTGCTGTCTTCATAGCGGATCGTATCCAGCTTGGGTAGCACCTTATCCACCACAGTGGCCAGCTCAATCGTCTCCCCCGCCGCAAAAGGCTTGCCATAGATCTCAGCCGTGACCTTCCAGGGGGATTGTTGGTCCACCAAGATCATAATGATCACCGGTGTATCGCCGTTGTTGCGGATCACCAAGTCCTTGCTGGGGAAATCCACCGTGGCGTCCTGCCCCCGGATCAGGTAGGCCGAGGGGATAGAGTGTGGTGTGCGCGCCACAATCTCCAAGTTGGCACGGGCCGCCGCGTTGAAGAGCGTGCCAGACACCTGGCATACGCCACCGGCCAGGCCGTTGTCTTCCACACCGGCGCTCAGCACATGGGCGATCTCATAACCTTTTGCGGCAGTACGCTCCCCGGTAGCCCCGTTGAACGAAAACTCTCCGCCGGGCAGGATCAAAAACTTACTCACTGTTTGGGCGGCAATCGTGATGTTGTTAAGCCGTTCCTTGGAATGGTCGTTCATCTTGCTCTGGTAGCGCACCACCAGCTTGCTGTTTGCTTCCAGCACCGCCTTGGTGACCTTGGCCGGCAGCACTTCGGGCGCCACGTCGATCTGGCCCCAGGCACCGGTTGCAAAGGCCTGCTTCACCTGCTCCCAAAGCGCGTCAGCATCCACTTTCTGGCCGGGCCGGTCATCGCTAAAGGTGAACCTCTGCCCATCGGGCTTGGTTGGGTCAAATCCGGTCACCATCGCATCAAAGGGGGCAATATAGAGCGTTTCGGCATAGAACCGCACATCCTGCTCGATGGCGGAGGGATCGCAGGTCATCACGGTGTCATATTGCCCCGCCCCGCCCTTTAGCGCCTGGCCGAGCACTTCTTCGGTGTTGTAGGAAACAACCACATGCTCGCCTGTGAACACCACCTTGTAATTCTCTCGGGCCAGTGTGACAGACACCGCCGCTGTGCGCGCCTTCTGGGCCTCTTCCACCTTGACTTTCGCCTCGTCCCAGGATAACCCGCTCACATCGGCGCCATCCACGGTGACGCCCCTGGCTAACCTGCCTTCATGCGAAACAACAGGATTTTTTGATGCATTACCGCCGCCGGAAGGCTCACTGGAAAACACACCCGATATCGCGGCAATACCCAAGCCCACACCCACAAACACCACCGTCGCAAGCGCAACGGCCAGCGGCGTGGGTCGGAAACGAACCCTCCTGCGCGGTGTGATGCGTATCGGTTGATACCCATATCCGGATCTTCTGCTGGTTCGCATGCTGTCCCTCCAGGGCGGGCGACACTCCAGCCGCCAAGCCATCACGGAATAATCCAATCAGCGGCAATGATCAAAACTTAGGGCATGTCCACACCCAATGCTTCCATCATGGCCGATCCAAAGTCGATACTCTTCTGCTTTGAGGCAGACTTCATGATTGCGTCATACTCGTCCACACGGGTCATCACGCCCTTGCCGATCAGCAGGGCGCTCACAGGAATTGCCACCAACAGAGCGACAGCCGTGATGGTTCGCACCAGCCCATAACCGTCTGCGGTGCGGGCTGCGTGCTTCGCCGACCCTGCCTTACGTGCCAGTAAAACCAGCAGCCAGCCAAGCCCAACGAACACAAGGCACTGGGCTAACAGGAATATCGTCACACCGCTTGCAAATGTCAACGCCCAATTAAGCAGTATCTGCGCCAACGCTGCCGAGCCGGAAGAAGCCATCGCGGTAAATGCAGCGGTGATTTGCGGTCTTAGCAGTAGTGTGGCTGCCGGCAGAATCAATCCAATGGCGCCGGAGATAATCAGCGGCACGCCAAGCCAGCGCATCCAGGCCCGGTTATTCCAGGCAATGGCGGCGATAGCGCCGGCCAACAGCAGGAAAAACAGCGCGGAAAGAAGCATCAGGCTGCCACGCAGGCCGCCAAACAACGTGGAAAAGCCAGTCACCGGGTTGTCTTTATTGCCGTAGGCGCTGGAGAAGAGCACATTCAGGTTCAGTTTGCCCTGTATGCTCAGCATGTCTGACGCCACGGCCTTAACTGTGTATTCCAGCAATTGCTGGGTGGTTGCCCCATCTTTGTTACGGTTACCAATCTTTTTACAAATCGCCTCGGCAGTGTCGTCACTCATCGACATGCCCATCAGCTGCCCCATCTGCTTGAACTTGCTCACTGCCGCGCCGTTGACCTTGCCGTCGCGCACAAACCCGCCGCTTGTGAGCTCGATTTGGTTGATCATCGCCTCAAAGTCCTTGGCAGTGACCGAACCGCCTGCCAGAAACTCATCCACATAGGAGCTCAGCATGGCATCCTTCAGTGGCGAAATGTCCACCGAAGGGAGCTTGTCCGCATTTCCGGTGAAGTAGGAGAACAAACCTTTGATGACACCCGGCGCCTCTTGCGAAAGCCACTCTTTGTCAATGGCCTGCTTCATCGATTGCTCAAAATCACTGACTCGCCGCTTTAATTCCTTGGACGCCTTGCCGGAGTTCAGCGCTTTGCGTTCCTTGTCGCTCAGCGGCATAAACACCTCAGCGCTGCCAGTAAGCTCATCGGCAATCTGCCGCAATTCTGCACTTTTCACACTGCTATCAAATATAAGACTGAAATAGCCAGATGAAAACACTGTGCAGTTCAGCGCCAGGCTTAATTGCAGAAACAATGCTGAAACCACAAACGCTATTGACAGTATAGTCAGAAGAAGGGACTTCAAAGCTTTCAAAATGACGATACCTCTATTCCTTGATGATGGCTCATACCGCCACAACTATTGTAAACCATATCAAGGCCGTTGACAAATCACAGCAGGCAGGGATGCCGTCACAGGCCAAAAAGCCGCTCGGCATTACCGTGCAGGATCATCTCACGCACGCTGTCGGACAGGCCCAGCCGCTCGATCATGTCCAGCTCAGCGTGAGGGTCCCACATCGGGTAATCGGTGCCAAAGAGCACATGGTCGGCGCCATAAAGCTCAATAAGTCCAAGCGCCTGGTCCGGCGCCATGTCATACAGCGAGCTGGAAGTATCCACCAGCACGCCGCTTCCTTTGAGAATCCTGGCGGACTCCTCCCATTCAGACCAACCGCCAAGGTGGGCGCAAACCATCGTGAGTTTCGGGAAACGATCCAGCACCCGGGCGATCCTCTGCGCTTTGGAAAACTCAGAGCGATGATCGCCTGCGTGCACCAGAATCGGCACCCGGCCCTCTATGCTCTGATAGATCCGCATTGCGCGCTCATCATCCAGTAAAAAGCACTGGAAATCGGAGTGGATCTTGACACCTCGCAAGCCCATCGCGACAGCCCGATCGATTTCCTCCTCAATGGCCGGATGGTCAGGGTGGATCGTGGCAAACCCCGCAAACCGGTCGGAGTGCAACCGGACCACCTCGGCAATGAAATCGTTTATAGCGGCCACCTGTTGCGGCACAGTAGCGACAGAATGCACCAGTGTCATATCAATCCCGCATTGGTTATTCAGAGAGAGCAGCGTGCCCACCGTTCCGTCATACCGCATGGGGATGCCATAAAACTCGCCGATGGCACCGGCAGCTTTCAATGCAATCCGGTCGGGAAAAACATGCGCGTGGAAATCAACAATCCTCATCTTGTGCCTCTCGTGCTGGAACATTCAACCTATTGTAACTCATTTTTATTCTGAAACAAGAATTAGCCGCCAATCTATAAGGAATTTCGCCCATACGCCTAGGCCAATTACCCTTTTTATGTTAACTATGCTGTAAAACCGTTTATGTTTGTCCTGACAATGAGGGGGTGTTAGAATGGCGGCAAAGAATACAAACAAGGGTGGCGGCCGGAATATGCAAACGAAACTAATGGAGCTTATCCTGATGGTTGGTTTGATTGCCACGCTGTTGAACGGCTGCGCTCCGAGCAGCACGACTCCGCCAGATCCACTGGCGAGCATAACTGCAACAACTGCAACTACCGGTGAAGCCGCCTCGACTGAGAGCCAGATGCCAGCAGCTACAGACATTCCCCTCCCCTTTCAAGACGCAAGCCTACCTGTGGAGGCACGGGTGAAAGATCTGTTGGGGCGCATGACACTGGAAGAAAAGGCCGGTCAGATGATACAGGCGGAGCGCGGCAGTGCGGCTCCTGCCGCTGTAACGAAAGCAGCGCTGGGCTCTGTGCTGAGCGGCGGGGGCTCCACACCCGGTGATGGCAGGCCGGAGGCATGGCTTACCATGACGCGCGCTTATCAGGAAGCAGCGTTGAAGTGCCGCCTGCCCATCCCGCTGCTCTATGGTGTGGACGCCGTGCACGGCCACAACAATGCAGTGGGGGCTGTCTTGTTCCCCCAAAACATCGCGCTGGGTGCGGCAAACAGCCCGGAGCTCATGGAACAAATGGGCAAGGCCGTCGCAGAAGAGATGATTGCCACCGGGATCCCATGGACATTTGCACCTTGCCTGGCCGTGGCGCAAGACCCACGATGGGGGCGCACTTACGAAAGCTTTTCCAGTGACCCGACGCTGGTATCCTCTTTGGCTCTTCCGTTCACGAATGGCTTGCTGGCAGGAGGGGCGATCCCCACTGCCAAACATTATGTTGCCGATGGCGGAGCTATCTGGGGCACTTCAAAAACCTCAGGATACCACATTGACCAGGGCGACGCTGCCATCGATGAGCAAACGCTGCGGCAGCAGCACCTTCGCCCATATGAAACGTTGGTGGAAGCAGGTGTACCAGTGGTGATGGCCTCCTTCGGCTTGTGGAACGGCATGAAGATTCATGAGCACCGGCATTTGCTGACCGATGTTTTGAAAGGCGAGCTTGGGTTTCAGGGCTTAGTGATATCCGATTACAACGGCATAGAGCAGCTAGGCTACGCCACACTGAACGAAAAGGTGGCCGCCGCTGTGAACGCCGGGGTAGATATGCTGATGGAAACCGGCCTGTATGCAATGGCGCTCAAGGCAATTGTGAGCGGTGTAAACAATGGAGACATCCCGCAGGCACGGGTGGATGACGCCGTATCCCGTATCCTGCGGGTGAAATTTGAAATGGGCCTGTTTGAGGATCCCTATCTGCAGAACCGCAAAGCAAACGGGTTTGGTAAAGAGGAGCACAGGGCACTGGCGGCAGAACTTGTGGCGAGGTCACTGGTGCTGCTGAAGAATGATGGTGTGCTGCCCTTCAAGCCCGGGCAAAGAATCTTTGTGACAGGGCCGGCGGCCGATGATCTAGGCGTGCAGTGCGGTGGCTGGTCGCTCACATGGCAAGGATGGACGGGCGACAACCGTAAGACTGCCGGCACGACGATCCTGGCGGGCCTGAGGCAAGCAGCAGACCGGGCAGGTGCTGAGATCCTAACCAGCGCAGCCGACCTGGCCAAAGCTGATGCTGTTCTGATGGTCGTCGGCGAGAAGCCTTATGCGGAAGGCGTGGGTGACAGCCCAGACCTTTCCTTGACCGGCAAGCTGGCCCTTGACGGTAACGCTGAGGCAATGGCGCTTGCCAAATCGAGCGGCAAGCCCGTCGTGGCGCTGATCGTGGCAGGTCGCGAGCTAATCCTTACCGATGCACTCAAGAGCTGGAATGCCGCGGTGATGGCTTGGCTGCCCGGCACCGAAGGGCAGGGTGTGGCACCCGCTCTCTTTGGTGAAAGAGGCTTCGCAGGCAAGCTTCCGATGCCGTGGTACAGAACCGTGGAGGACATCGGAAGACAAGGGGTAGAACTCCTCTTTCCCATCGGCTACGGCTTGGAGCTCAAATGAAAACGGCAGGCATCGCTGCCTGCCGATCAAAACCATGAAACGCCTTACTGGACCAGGGCGAGTGTATCCCTGGCGATCATCAGCTCCTCATTGGTTCCGATGACCATTGTGCGCACCTTTGCGCCGGGGGCCGAAATGTCCATCTCGGAGGCCTTCTGAGCATTGAGCTTGTCATCCACGGCCACGCCAAGGTATTCCAGATCCTTCACGATCATCTTACGCAGCATCGGATTGTTTTCCCCAATACCTGCGGAGAACACGATGGCATCCAGCCCGCCCATCGCGGCTGCATATGCGCCGATGTATTTGCGGATGCGATAACAGAACACATCCACAGCTAAACGGGCGCGGTCATTGCCCTCCTCGCTGGCTTGCAGAACGTCACGCATGTCGGAGCTCACGCCGGAGATGCCGATCAGGCCCGACTTCTTGTTGAGCATTGAGACAACCTGCTCGATCGTCATATTGGAGCGATTCATCAGGTATTCCACAATGGTGGGATCCATGTCACCGCTGCGAGTGCCCATCAGCACGCCCTCCAACGGGGTCAGGCCCATCGATGTATCTACGCACTTGCCGTCCTTGATGGCTGCCAGCGAGGAGCCGTTGCCCAGGTGGCAGGTCACGATCTTAAGCCCCTGCTGTGGGCGGCCCATGAATTCTGCGGTGCGCTTGGCCAGATAGCGGTGAGAGGTGCCATGAAAGCCGTAACGGCGGATGTCCATGGTCTGATAATACTCATAAGGAATGCCATAAATATAGGCGTAGTCAGGCATGGACTGGTGGAAAGCCGTGTCAAACACAGCGACCATGGGCGTGTTGGGCATTACCTTCTGACAGGCCTCGATGCCCATGATGTTGGCCGGGTTGTGCAGCGGGCCTAGCGGGATATAGGCGCGCACGGTCTCGATCACTTCTTCATTGATCAGCATTGACTCAGTGAACTTCTGCCCGCCGTGCAGCACGCGGTGGCCCACAGCGTGGATGGCGCTCATATCGGCGATGACGCCGTGCTTCGGATCGGTGAGTGCCTTCAACACGATCTTGATGGCCTCGGTGTGGTCCTTCATCGGCTGTTCGATCACAACGGCCTCTTTGCCGGTGGGTCTGTGCTGCAGATTGGAGCCCTCGATGCCGATGCGTTCCGCCAAACCCTTGGCGATAATCTGCTCATTGTCCATGTCAATGAGCTGGTACTTCAACGACGAGCTTCCGGCGTTGATCACGAGGATTTTCATGAAATGCCCTCCTAAAAATAACAAACGGTAAACCGTAAAACTACCAAGCCTAATGTCTAATATCTTAACAGGGTAAGAAGCCCGAACTATTATAATACGGACAAGTGATAAAAACAAACATGATTTGCACGGTTTCTGGCAACAAACCCACACGATATCAACAATTATATGATTTCACATAGGATCAACAGCTTCGCTGTGGTAAACTGATGGTATGAAAATCACCGGAATTATTGCCGAATACAACCCCTATCACAAAGGGCACCAATACCATGTGGAGCAGTCTCGCAGGCTCAGCGGCTGCGACGCCGTTGTGGCTGTGATGAGCGGCCACTTCGTGCAGAGGGGTGAACCGGCTGTTTTTGACAAATGGGCTCGCACAAGGATGGCGCTGGCCGGCGGCGTGGACGCCGTCATTGAGCTTCCGGCATTTTACGCGTTGCAGAGCGCAGACTGGTTCGCTTGGGGCGGCGTGTCTGTGCTGGACGGGTTGGGTTGCGACTGCCTTTGCTTCGGGGCTGAATCACCTGATCTTGCGGCACTAAGAGAGCTTGCATGCCTGTGGGGCGATGAACCGGAGGAATTGCAGGCCGCAATCCAAATAGGGCTCCAATCAGGGAAACCCCACCCAAAGGCCCGGGCTGAGGCGCTTGCACAGTGGCTTGGCCACCATGAAGCAGTAGCGCTGCTGGCCTCACCGAATTCGGTGCTGGGCGCGATGTATCTCAAGCAGTTGGAGGAGCAGCAAAGCACCATGGAGCCTCTGGCGATCCAGCGGGTGCAGGCAGGGTACCACGACGAAACAATCGCTGGAGCCATCGCCAGCGCCACCGCCATCCGTAAATCGCTGGCAGATGAATCATGCGGCTGGAGGCAGGCTGTTCCAAATGGCGTAGCGCAAATCATGGAGGAGCAAATAAAGATTGATGCCGGGCCTGTTTGGCCCGATGATTATTCGCAGGTGCTTCTCTACGCATTGCGCACAGCCGAAAGCCTGCCGGACACTGCCGAAGGGTTCCACAACCGCATGGCAAAAGCTGCTGCAGCAACAGGCACATTCAGCGCTTTTTGCGCCGCCGCCAAGAGCAAGCGCTATACGATGGCCCGTATCAAACGCGCCGCGATGCAGGCAATGCTGGGCATATCTGCGGAAGATATTGCGTTGATCCGCCGGGAAAAACCGATCTATGCCCGACTGCTGGGCTATTCCAGGCAGGCGGAGGGGTTGATCAGTGAACTAGCCAGAAGGGCCAACATCCCCTTTGTAGCGCGAGCGGCAGAGTTCAAACCGGATACAGAAGCAATGGCCAAATTATGGGAAGTTGACCGTCAGGCCAGCGACATCTATGCACTGGGAATTAAGAATCCCATTTTGCGTCAAGCAAAGCGGGACTATACAGAGAAAATGATCATGATATGAGAGGAAGCCATGAGCAACCAAAAGCCAATTGAAACGATGAACGATGCCGAGTTGGTCTTTGCATGCGTGGAGCCGGTGATCCGAAAGATCCGGGGCAAGAGGTTTGAGGTAAAGTCCGAAGTGACAGCAAGTCTTCCCCCGCCAATCCGGGCATTGTTGATGTTCCAGGTGGTTTACGGGCACGCCAGTGAGGGCGTGCTGCGGTTCTTTAGCAGCACTTCCTATTTGCTGGAAAGGGATGGCATGTGGAAGGCGATGAAAGGTGGACCCCGCTTTTTTAGAGACGATCGCCTGTCCTGCCTGATGGGAGATCTGGAAAGCTTGTATAACAGCCTGTTTGACCGCATGGGAAAAGACAACTTAGGTAATTTGGACTTCATGCTTGATGCTGTGAGATCAGATCCCATTCTGGCTGATAGCATCGCAAATATTGACAAAATGCTCTCAGATACACTGCAATCGTCGATATGCCTTGTCGCAGGCCACATCCGGAGAAACCCGAATGAATACATGCTTTGGGAAGAACGCTCCTGACACAATTCCGCTTATTTGCTGTTGCTCTCCAGCATTCTGACCGCCGCCCCCTCCAGCTTTGCTTGCACATCACCAATCATCAACATAGCCGCTGCACGGCCCCTTCTGACACAATCCTCCACCTGGTTGAAATTGGCGGGGTTCACATTTTGAGTATCTGGCAGTATTGTGACATCGGCGGTGGACACTCTGTCGCGGGTGGCCTCCCACTCCTGCAACTCGAAAGAGCTGATCATCACATCGATGATGTTCTTTGGCGTTGTGCGTGAGCCACCGCGGTAGCCCACATCCACAGCAATCACAAAATCTGCGCCCATCTCTCGGGCTACGCCCACAGGCACCCGGTCCAGCACGCCGCCGTCCACATAGGTCTTGCCGTCAAGCGCGACCGGCTCAAACACACCGGGGATTGAAATGCTGGCGCGCACCGCTTCCGCAGCCTTGCCGGACTTGAACACCCTGGCAGTGCCATCCTCCAGGCAAGCGGACACAGCGGCGAAGGGCAGCTTCATCTGCTCAATCATCCGGTCGCCGGTGAGCGTACGGATGATCATATCCACGCGCTGGCCGCGAATCAAGCCCAAACGGGGCAGCGTGATATCAAACAGTTTATGATACTCCATGGAGCAGATCTGTTGGGCCAGACCATGGATCATTTTGCCTGATGCACCGTTGGCAAACAGGCAACCCACCACAGAACCCATGCTGGTGCCAGCCACGATGTCAATGGGGATGCCATGCTCCTCCAGCACCTCCAACACACCGATGTGCGCCAGCCCCCTGGCTGCGCCGGCGCCCAAAGCCAATCCGATCTTCAGCTTTGTATTCACAATTCATCCCATCCTCTATTACCAGCATAGCATCTGCTATTTGATTATATTACCATGAAACAAAAAGGAATGGCAAATCCACACGTCGAACATCAGACGTTATCGTACGCTCCAAAAAATCCCATTGTTATGCTATACTAAAGCGAGGATTCCCGGCCCTATCGACAGGAGAAGGAGGCCAAAACATGAATAAAGCATTCTGTATGCTATTGATTATAGCAATCTGCGTTTCCGCTGCGGGCTGTAATCTGGTATTCCCCACACAGGGCTCTGCGACGCAATCCCAAGAGGTAACAGCCACTCCGATTGAGATGACGCCCAGCGCTACGCCAGAGCCGACCCCAACGCCCGAACCGGCCACGTCGGCACCGACCCCCACAACAGAACCGACCCCCGTTCCCACAGCCGAACCCACAGCCGAGCCCACAGCTGAAC
>JAEZSE010000002.1 GCA_023421955.1 Bacillota bacterium | reverse complement strand
GTCTCATTGAGGGATAAGGCCGCCTGGAAGTCGTCGGGAATAAGGAGATGCTTCGATTTATCGTTTGACATTGGGTTCACCGTCGGATCGAGTATACTCTAATGTGTGCTAGGCACAGTGAAATTATCTGCGATATTCCAGCACCGGTCTGTGAGACCAGTAACAAATTTGATCAAATCGAATCCGGAAATGAGAACAGCAGTTGCGGCAGAATGAACTACATAAACAATGTGTAGAGCAGCAAAGTCACGGCATAGATGATTTTTCTTGAGAGATATTTCTTCACAAGAGTCTTCTTAAATGTGCTGAAGGTATCAAAGACACTGGCTGCGACCAGAAACAAAACGTGAACGGCAATGGTCACATAGAATGCCGCTTTGATTCCTTCATAAAGATTCATACTGGAATTCAACAACTCATTCCCCAAACCAACCGCAAGACCCAGTTTGATGATGCAGAAAACAGAGTTGCTCATCGAACGGAGAAATTCAGAAGAATTTGGATCATAAAACAGAACCATTTTCTTGGCCAATAGTTCTCCGGCTTCGGAGTTCTGCAAGACCTCAGCGAATGTGAGAATTATCATTGGCAAGCAAAAAAAGAAAACACTGCCGTTGCTACCCATAATCTACCCCCTCAAATCGTCCGCCAGAACAGAAAGCATCCACGCGTCATGAAACTCCGCGCCAAAGTCTGTTTGCCGCAGCAGCCCTTCTTTGATGAACCCCGCCTTCTCCAGCACCCGAAGCGACGCCCCATTCTCCGGCATCACCGTTGCCTGTATGCGGTGCAGCTGCAACTGCTCAAACCCGAACGCCACCACCGCGCAGACAGCCTCGCTTGCATAGCCCCTGCCCCAATGCTGTTTGCCGAAGTAATAGGAAAGGTCCGCCATTGATTTGTGCACGAACCCGCCCAGGTCCACCCTGCCGATCACACTGCCCGCTTCCTTTTCCACCACGCACCAGGTCAATACCAGCTTGGCCTTGAGGCACCGGCCATTGATGTTGTCCACCCATTGGCGCTGCCGCGCTTCATCCTTGGGGATCATGACGCCGCCCAGCCAGCGCTGCACGTCCGGGTCGGTGAAGAAGGACATGTAGGCGGGGAGGTCGGAGTAGGTGAAGGGGCGGAGGCGGAGTCTTGGGGTTTCGAGGGTGGGGACTTGGCGGAAGAAATCGTTGAAGGGCATTTTCACTCCTACATAAAAAAACTAAATTATTTATTATAAATGAATTCCATCTTCAAATTCACTAGATGTTGGTATGTGGTCAAGTTCAATACATTTTGTCAAAACAGTTCGAAGAATATCACGAACCTTTGCAACATTCTCTCTTATAATCGATTCATCAATTGCTGCACCATGAACAGCCTTTGATCGAAAATCGTATTGCTTCTTAATGTCCTTATATACTCTCAGTCTTTCATTACCACGCTGTTCGAGGAAAGCCGCTATCTCAGAAGATATTCTAAATCTTAATTCTGACTGGATATCAAGTATTGCTTCTATCCCAGCCCACATACATGCAATAGCCATCCTATCATTTTTCTGTCTATAAAGAGAAGATAGAGCATCAACAGCGACACCCATCCGCTTATTCCGCACTAGGCGCAGGTACTTATCTAAATAGTCAATGACCCATTTGAAATCACTTAATTCCACAATGTTATTATCTGAGAACCTTATTGCATCCGGATAATCCTCGAGCATAATAACGTTTACACTTTTTGGAGGGCAAGCTGAAATAACAGACCATGATCGATTTGCAACCATAGGAACGATAAAGTCAATACCGCATCTTATACGCATCAATGAAAATAAATGTTTCGCTAATAATAAGATGAGGTTTTCATTTTCATAATCTTCCTTTTTAAGAGGAAAAAACAACTCATAATCACAATGATATAAATAGTGGCCAATACGAGAATAGTCACAATAGTTTGACAAAACTACTGCTAATTCTGTAAAGTCAGCTGGCTCTTCAATTCTGCGAATTTTAGCATCACTATATTCCAGCGTTTCTTCGGGACTAGATAGTTTAAGTCCCTGGATAGCAAAGCAAACACCAAGTTTATCAGAGTGTGATGTCTGCATCTTCTGGAGCACTCGTAATTTCTTTTCCTTTTTCTCATTAACTAATTTTCGTAATTCTTCCACCGAATCACTTGTCAAAGTCTTTTGGTCACTCTCCATAATAATCCTTCTTTAGTCATTATTAATATATTATACTACAACAATAAGCGATAAAACAAAAGACCTCTGCTCAAATGTCAGAGGTCTTATGCAAAACAATAAGCTCTAGATAATAAACCTCCCCAAATCCTTCTCCCCCGCCACCTTCTTCAAGTGCTCATTCACATAAGCTCCGTCGATGGTCAGGGTAAAATCCGGATAGTTCCCGCCCGCGTTGAAGGAGATATCCTCCAGCAGGTTCTCCATGATCGTGTGCAGGCGGCGGGCGCCCAGGTTCTCACTGTTCTCATTGACCACAAAGGCGTAGTGCGCCAGGGCATTCAGCGCTTCCTCGTTGAACTCCAGCTTGATGTGATCCACAGAAAGCAGCGCCGTGTATTGTTTGATCAAGGCATTTTCCGGTTGGGTCAAGATCTTGCGGAAATCCTCCTCGGTGAGGCTGTTGAGCTCCACCTTGATCGGGAAACGGCCCTGCAATTCGGGGATGAGGTCGGTAATCTTGCTCACATGGAAGGCACCTGCGGCGATGAAGAGCATGTAGTCAGTCTTCACCGGCCCATACTTGGTGGACACGGTGCTGCCCTCGACCAGTGGCAGGATGTCGCGCTGCACGCCCTCGCGGGAAACGTCCGGCCCCTGCATGTTGCCGCGCCCTGCCACCTTGTCAATCTCGTCGATGAACACGATGCCGTGCTGCTCGGCCAGCTGCAGTGCCTCGCTGGTCACCTCATCCATGTCGATGAGCTTCTGGGCTTCCTCCTGCTCGAAGATGCGGCGGGCTTCGGCCACCTTCACGCGGCGCTGCTTGGTGCGCCGGGGCAGCAGGCCCCCCATCATGTCCTGCAGGTTGATCTCAATGCCGCCGGCACCGGGCATCAGCTCCATGCCACCGCCGTTGTCTTCCACTTCAATTTCCACCAGGCTGTTTTCCAGCTTGCCGTTTTTCAGCTGCTCGGCGGTCTCGGCGCGGCGGACTGCGATTTCGTTGTCCGGCTGCTCCTGCTCCTCCTGGGGTTGGTTGCCCATCAGCATCTCCAGCGGGTTGCGGGTCTTGCGGGGCTTCTTGCCGGGCACCAGCACCTGGAGCAGGCGGTGCTCGGCCTGGCGGGCGGCCTCGCCCTTCACAGACTCCATCTTGTAGGTCTTCACCATGCGGATGGCGGCCTCCACGAGGTCGCGGATCATGCTGTCCACATCACGGCCAACATAGCCAACTTCAGTGAACTTGGTGGCCTCCACCTTGATGAAGGGGGCATTCACGAGCTTGGAAAGGCGGCGGGCGATCTCGGTCTTGCCCACGCCAGTGGGCCCGATCATCAGAATGTTTTTGGGCGTCACCTCGTCGCGCAGCTCCCGGGGGAGCTGGCTGCGGCGATAACGGTTGCGCAGCGCCACGGCCACGGCCCGCTTGGCTGAGTCCTGGCCAATGATGTATTTATCCAGCTCCAGCACGATTTCCTTCGGCGTCAGCACAGCCGGTTGCAGCTCTTTCATGCGCGCTCACCCACTTCCTCGACCGTGATGTGGTCGTTGGTATAGATGCAGATCTCGCCGGCGATGCGGATGGCCTTTTCGGCGATCTGCCGGGCATCGAGATCAGTGTTCTGCTTCAGGGCCTTGGCTGCCGCCAACGCGTAGCTGCCGCCGGAGCCGATGGCGGCGATGCCGTCGTCGGGGTCGATCACCTCTCCGCCGCCGGAGATCACCAGCATATCAGTTTTGTCCGCGGCAATCAGAAGCGCCTCCAGCTTGCGGAGCAGCTTGTCGCTGCGCCAGTCCTGCGCCAACTCCACAGCGGCGCGCTTGAGGTTTCCGCTGTATTGCTCGAGCTTTGCCTCAAAACGCTCAGCAAGCGTGAAGGCGTCGGCCACTCCGCCGGCAAAGCCCACCACTACGCTCTCGTGGTAAAGCCTGCGCACCTTCACAGCGCTTTTCTTCATGATCGTGTTCTGACCGCTCGTCACCTGCCCGTCGCCAGCCACGGCACACAGGCCATCCTTTTTTACAGCGACGATCGTTGTTCCCTCAAATGTCATATCGTTTCCTCCTGCCGGGAGAACACCCCGGCGATTTTGTCGATCTCCTCCAGCGCCCGCTGGGCCATTGCCTGCCTGCGGCCCCGGCTGCCGCCCCGCACCTTGTCGGAAAGCGGCTCCATGATGCCGAAGTTGGCGTTCATCGGCACAAACTCCCGGCCCTGGTAGTTTCCCTCTGCTACATAATACCCCAAAGAGCCGATCGCCGTGCGTTTGGTAAAGTCCAGCGGGGATAATCCCTTGAGCTTTCTTGCCAGGGCGATGCCGGCAGTAAGGCCCGAGGAAGCGGATTCTACATATCCCTCCACGCCGGTGATCTGGCCGGCGAAATAGAGCTCCGGCCTGCCCTTCCACGAGAAGTCCTTTTCCAGCAGCTCCGGCGCGTTCAGAAAAGTGTTGCGGTGCATCACGCCGTAGCGCATAAACTCGGCATGGGCCAAACCGGGGATCAACCCGATCACCCGCTTCTGCTCCGGCCAGGCCAGCTGGGTCTGGAAGCCCACAATGTTGTAGTGGGTGCCCTCCGCATTGTCCTGCCGCAATTGCACCACGGCGAAGGGGCGGCGGCCGGTGCGCGGGTCGGTGAGGCCGATGGGCTTCATGGGCCCAAAGCGCAGCGTATCGCGGCCCCGCCTGCCCATCACTTCCACCGGCATGCAGCCTTCAAAGACCTTCAGGTCCCTGTCGATGTCATGCAGGTCGGCGGAGCGGGCGTTCACCAGCTCATTCCAGAACATATCGTATTCTTCCTCCGTAAGCGGGCAATTGATGTAGTCGTTGCCCCGGCCCCAGCGGGAAAGCTCGAAGGCATGGTCCATGTCGATGGATTCGCGGGTGACAATGGGGGCCACAGCGTCAAAGAAATTGAGCTGCCTGCCGCCGCACAGCTCCTGGATGGCATCGGCCATCGCCCCATCGGTGAGCGGCCCGGTGGCGACCACACAGGGCCCATCGGGGATCGCCGTAGCCTCGTCATTCACAACAGTAATATTCGCTTCCTTGCGGATGTATTCGGTAATCAAACCGGAAAACTGCTCCCGGTCCACCGCAAGAGCCCCGCCGGCCGGCAGCGCCGTGGTGTCTGCCGCGTGCATGATGAGCGACCCCAACCGGCGCATCTCTTCCTTCAAGATGCCCACGGCGTTCTCGAGGCTGGCGCTTCTGAGCGAATTGCTGCACACCAATTCGGCATAGCTCTCACTGTGGTGCACACTCTGGAATCGTTTGGGTTTCATTTCCCACAGCTCCACTTTGATCCCGTTGCGGGCCAGCTGCCAGGCAGCCTCGCAACCGGCCAGGCCCGCGCCAAGCACCGTCACCTTCATGGCTGGCCTCCCAGCACGTAGACCCGCCCCGGCTTCTGGGCGATCACGCCCTTCATTTCCAGCTCCGCCAGCAGTGTGAACAGGTCAGGCATCGAAAACTGCGTGAGCTCATAAAGCTCGTCAAAGCTCTTTTCCCCGGCTTCTAGCGCGTCGGCCAGCATGCGCTCCTGGAAATTGAGCTGCACCGGCGGCGCAGCCTTTTCCTTCACAGAGACCTGCTTGCGGGGTGCCCTGCCACCCCAGCCATAGTATTCCAACACATCTTCCTCGGAGATCACGACCTCGCAGCCGCTCTTGATGAGCGCGTTGGTGGAAACGCTGGTGCGGCTGGTGATCGTGCCCGGCACGGCGAACACATCTTTGCCCTGCTCCAGCGCGTAGTTCACGGTGATGTTGGTGCCGGATTTCTCCCCCGCCTCCACCACGACCACACCGCGGGCCATGCCGCTGATGATGCGGTTGCGGGCCGGGAAGTTGCCCGGCGAGGGCTGGGTGCCGGGGATGTATTCTGAGACGATCAGCCCGTCACGGCAGATCTGCTCATAGACATAGGCCTTGTCTGCGGGATAAGGTACATCCGCACCGTTGCCCAGCACAGCGATCGTGTCCCCCTTGCCCTCCAGCGCGCCCAGGTGGGCGCATACGTCAATACCCTTGGCCATGCCGGAGATCACGAGCACGCCGTTCTGCGCAAGAGCCCTTGCGATTTTGCCGGCCACATCGCGGCCATAGGGCGTGGGCTCGCGGGTGCCGATCACGGCGATGATTTTGTCGTGGGCAAGCAGCTCCAGCCGCCCCTTGCAGTAGAGCACCAGCGGCGGGCCAAACACATCGAGCAGCTGCTTGGGGTATTGCTGCGAGACTCGGGCGACAGCCGTGATGCCCTTCTTCTCCATGTTTGCGAAGAAGCTTTCCAGATAGGCCTCGGAGCAGCTGTCTATCAGCAGTTTCGCCGACCGCTTAGCAAACCGGGGCACATTGTCCAGCAGGGTGGGGTTTTTCGGCGCATTGTGAAACACAGCCTCCGGCGTGCCGAAAACAGATAGCAGCGACGCATATGTGACCGGCCCCACGCCATCGATGCTGGCCAGCCAGATATGATAGGTTTCTTCACGGGTATAGGGCATGAAAACTCCCCTGCGGTTTGCTTTTGCGGTTAAGCCATATTGTAGCAAAGAATGGGGGCCGTTGCCAGAGGAACAGGGTTTTCTTCATGCAATGATTAGGTAGCAGACACAATTTGGCTTTATTGCTGTCGGAAAGGTTTCCCTTGCCAAACAACACAATCTGCTTATAATAAGAGAATCTTATCATCGGAGTATGCATAATGAACGAAGTCTATGAATTCCTGAAGCAGTGCAAGACCTACTATCTGGCCACCATGGAGGGCGACCAGCCCCGCGTGCGCCCCTTCGGCACGGTGGACATTTTTGAGGGCAGGCTCTACATCCAGACCGCAAAGATCAAAAAGGTCTCCCAGCAGATGAAGACCAACCCAAAGGTGGAGATCAGCGGCACATTCGGCCGCCAATGGATCCGGCTGGAGGCGATCGCCGTGCTCGACGACAGGCTGGAAGCCAAGCAACACATGCTGGACAGCTATCCAATGCTCCAGAGCATGTACAAAGCCGACGACGGTAACACAGAGGTGTTCTGGCTCAAAGACGCCACTGCCACAATCTTTTCCTTTACAGAGGAGCCCAAGACCTATAGCTTCTGATCCGGAGGCCGCGCCATGGCGACAAAGATCATTACGATCAACCTGGGTTTCGTGAAGTCATTTTTGGTGGTGGGCAGCCGCGTGATCATCGTGGATGCCGGCATTCCCGGCTCAATGAAGCATATTCTGAAAATCATGAAGGACAACTGCATCCGATATGACGATGTGTCCTTAACTCTGGTAACCCACGCCCATGCCGACCATGTGGGCGGATTGTGGGAGCTACAAGACATGCTCCACGCGCCGGTGGCAATCCACCGATCCGAAGCACAATGCCTGGCCGATGGGTCCGGAGCGGAAGTGGCGCTCCACAGCCCGGCGATGAAGCTGCTCTCGCCGCTGATGAAGGGCAACAAACCCCGGGGTGTCACAGCCGATGTGTTGATTGACGACAAGCTCGATCTGAGCCCTTACGGCATCGATGGCTGCATCCTGCACACGCCGGGCCACACGATGGGGTCTGTCACGCTGGTCACCGCTGACGGCAACGCCATCGTGGGCGACATGGTGGGCGGAATGCGAAAGCCGGCGTTACCCGGTGTCTATGTGGATCTGGGCAAGATGAAACACAGCATTGCGCAGCTGGAAACAACAGGAGCCCGCATGGTCTACACTTCGCATGGCGGCAGTCACGCGATCGCCGGCGTATTGCAGTTGGTGAAATGATTCAAACTCTCTTGTTTCAAATAAGGTGTGCCGCCTTACAGATAGCGGCGCACCTTTTTCATATAGGCCAGATACTCCTCTCCGAATTGGCGGATGCACCAGCGCTCTTCGGCGCGGATGATCCAATGGGCAGACACCTGGTAAACGCCGAGCGCCACCAGCATCCCCCACGACTGGGCAAGCAGCGAGCAACCCAGCAAGCAAAGAAAGAGCGTGACATACATCGGGTTGCGAGAAACACGATACAAACCCGCCGTGTTCAGCCCATTGCCCTGAGGCCTGGAGAAATTGATCACAGCAGCAGCATACAGAATAATTCCCATGAAATAAAAGACAAGGCCCGCGCTGAACCAAGTGGAATCAGTCTTGATCTTGTGGAACAATGGCAAAATAAAGAGGAAGATCGTAGCAAGTTGATAAATCCAATAGGCAGCCTTTTCATTGCCATGCATTTCAGGGTAATGGGCAGCGCGCTTGAGAGCCTGCCTGTTCAGGGTGCCAAGCAGGCCATAGCGCAGAAGAAGAACCGGCAGGATCAGAAAAAATGCGTTCAGGGCAGTTCACCCCTTGCTGTGCTTTACAAAGCACTTATCCAACAATGATACTCCATACAGCCACAAAACGGTAGGTAACATGCTCAACAAAAACCCTCCCCCCGCCATATGGACGATATGGCAGGGGGAGGGCATCCGAGGAGGAAAGGGATTCCCCGGAAACTTATTTCACCATGTTATTGGCAACACCTTTCGGAAGTGTTGTAGCAGTTGCAGCCGACAGTGCAACACCATCATATTCGGGGCTTTTCAACTGGAAGTCCGGATAAGCCAGCATGCCCATTTCAGGCATATCAAGGCCGTTCACTTCCGCTTCGGCCGGAACCCTGAGGCCCCACACCTTATCCAGCGCCTTGTAGAACAGGAAGGACATACCAACGCCCCACACAATCAGTGTGCCAATGCAGATCAGCTGCGCGACGAGCTGGCTGGCGTCACCGTAGAACAGGCCGCGGACCGTGCCGGCCACACCGTTGAAACCGTCGCCGTAGGAGCCATCAGCAAATAGGCCTAGGGCCAGGATGCCCCAAATGCCATTGACGCCGTGCACTGAGATGGCACCCACCGGGTCATCGATCTTGAACTTGCGCTCCACCACGCTGACCGAGATGCAGACCAGGATGCCTGCCACCAGGCCGATACCGAATGCGGCGATGGAGTTGACGAAGGCGCAGGGGGCGGTGATCGCCACCAAGCCCGCCAGGGCGCCGTTGGCTGTCATCGAGGGGTCGGGCTTGCCATATTTGGCCCACATATAGAACATTGCTGAGAGGCCGCCGACAGCACCGGCTATCATCGTGTTAGTGGCCACAACAGAAAGGCGGAAATCCGTGCCGGAGAGCGTGGAGCCGGCATTGAAGGCGAACCAGCAGAAGAACAACAGGATCGTGCCAAAGATTGCCATCGGAATGTCATGGCCGGGGAATGCCACCGGGGTGCCGTCCTTCTTGAACTTGCCGATGCGGGGCCCGATGACGATTGCTGAAGCCAGTGCCATCATGCCGCCCATACCGTGCACGACCGAGGAACCGGCGAAGTCCAGCGCGCCATGGCCCAGGCCGAAGTTTTTGCCAAGGGTGGACAGCCAGCCGCCGCCCCACATCCAGTTGCCAAACAACGGGTAATAAAGCATAGAGACGAAGAACGAAGCGATCACAACCGCCGAGAACTTAACACGCTCCGCCACAGCGCCGGTCGGGATTGTGACGGTGGTGTCCATAAACACCATCTGGAAGAAGAAGAGCAAAAACACGCCGGCGTCATAGGTGCCGCCCGTGGTCAGGAAAAAGCCCTTGGTGCCGAAGATGCCGCCCAGGCCGGGGATTGACACCATGCCATTGAGCGTAGCAGTGCCGGCACCCAGCGTTGCGAAACCGCCGCTGCCGCCAAACTGCAGCGCGAATCCGCAGATGTAGTAGCCGACCAGGCCCACTAAAAACACCATGAAGTTCATCGCCATCGTGTGCAGGGCGTTTTTGGCCTGCGTGAAACCGGTTTCCACCAGGGCAAAGCCCGCCTGGAAGAAGAACACCATGAAGCCGCAGATGATCACCCACACAAAGTTAAGACCAATTTTGTTTTTGCCCACCTGCGTGGCAACTTCTTCGACCGTGGGGTTGCCAGGCTCTGCAGCGGGAATATCCGCCGCGCTTCCGATGGTGGACCCGCCAGGGTCGCCCACAGGGCCGTCATCGGCCAGTGCCAAAGGTGCGAAGATGGCGGATAATATCATGATGATAAATACGATGCTTGCGAACTTGACCATTCTCCTCATTGTCTCAACCCTCCATTTTCTTTGTTCTGGAGCCGATCTTGAAATTGCTCCAGCAGAATCTCTGCGAGTCCGGCAGAGACTTACTCATTTTCCGGACAGATAGGAAATATCGCACGCCCAGGAAAGCAACAAATGCAGCGAACACGAACCCGGGGATCTCAGAACCAAACACAGTATAGTTCACATGGAAGATCACGGAATATGCTGCAAATCCCAGACCAAGCACCACGATGAGCGCCGCGATGAAATAGAGCGCCGCCAAGGCCGCCCGCTTGCCGTTATCCTTGGGATCAAACCGCGCTGTCGCCATGTTCGCCCGTCCTTATCCTGATGGCATCCTGCACATCATAGATGAATATCTTGCCATCACCGATGTTGCCGGTGCGCACTCTGGTGATCACCAGATCACAAAGGCGCTCCACATCGGGGTCTTTGACAACGACCTCAATTTTAATTTTCGGCAGCAGGTTGATGTCATGCACCGTGCCGCGATAGATCTCTTTTTTGCCCTTCTGGAGGCCGCAGCCCGACACCATGCTCACAGTCATGCCATGTATGGCCAGTTCATTCAGCGCTTCCTTGACTTCCTCCAATTTGTCTGGTCGGGTGATGATCTCAATCTTCTTCATGGTTTCCCTCCTCCATATTAGAAAAGCGCATTCGTATCCGGATCCTGAATACGAAAGCGCCTTTGCTTCACCAATTTTGCCCTTATAACAGGCAGGCGCCTCCGGAAATCTCCGGAGGCGCCTTTGCCTTGCCAGTATTTGGTTTGCCTGGTGTCAGACCTTAAATAACAGGTCGCTGTAGGTCGGGAAGGGCCAGAAGGAAGCGTCCACCTTGCCCTCCAGGCTGTCGGAGATCTCGCGCACCTTCTCCATCTTCGGGATCACCTGGTCGCGGTAATACTTGGCCTGTTTGGCCGCGTCGCCATGCATGCCGTCGGCACTGGCTGCGGCTTTCTGCAGAGCAACGATGCTCTCTTTCAGGGCTGTAAAAGCTTCGCTGACCTCATTGAGGATCACAACGGAGGTAGCGGGATCGACCCCGGCCGCCTTCAAGGCTGCCACGGTGCCGGCAGTTTCCCTCACCTGGCGCATCACGGCAGGCAGGATGCGGCGGTTGGCCATCTCAATGGCCGTGAGAGCTTCGATATTGATCGTCTTAATATAGCTTTCCAGCATGATCTCGTAGCGGGAGTGGGTTTCCACCTTGGAGAGCACGCCATGCTTTGCCAGCACCTCAACGTTCTTTTCACTGAGCAGCTCAGCGATGGCATCCACGGTGGTGCGGATGTTTTTGAGGCCACGCTTGGCGGCTTCGCGCACCCACTCGGCGGCGTAGTTGTTTCCGTTGAAGATGACGCGCTTGTGGTTTACAACCACTTCCTTGATGATGGCGGCCACTTCAGCGTTGAAGTCGGCGGCACCCTCGAGCCTGGCAGAGAACTGACTCAGCACTTCGGCCACGATCGTGTTGAGCACTGTGTTCGGGAACGCGATGGAGGCCGAAGAGCCAACGCTGCGGAACTCGAACTTGTTGCCAGTGAACGCAAACGGTGAGGTACGGTTGCGGTCGGAGGTGTCCAGCGGCAGCGGCGGCAGTGTGGTCACGCCGATCTGCAGGTGGGTGCTGTTGCCGTTGGTGCGAGGTGTGCCGGTCTCGATCTGGTCAAGTACGGCAGCCAGCTCATCGCCCAGATAAACAGAGATGATGGCCGGCGGGGCTTCGTTGGCACCCAGGCGGTGGTCATTGCCGGCGGTGGCGATGGAGACACGCATAAGGCCCGAGTACTCATCCACAGCCTTGATCACGGCCACGAGGAACAGCAGGAACTGGGCATTGTCTTCCGGGGTCTTGCCAGGATTCAGCAGGTTGTGGCCCGCATCGGTGGACATGGACCAGTTGTTGTGCTTGCCGGAGCCGTTGATGCCGGCAAAGGGCTTCTCGTGCAGCAGGCAGGCCAGGCCATGGCGGTCGGCGATCTTCTTCATCATCTCCATCGTGATCTGGTTGTGGTCGGTGGCGATGTTGGTGGTGGCGAAGATCGGGGCCAGCTCGTGCTGGGCGGGGGCCACTTCGTTGTGCTTGGTGCGGGCAGCCACACCCAGCTTCCACAGCTCTTCATCCAGCTCATGCATGAAGTCAGCCACGCGCTGCTTCAACGAGCCGAAATACTGGTCTTCCATCTCCTGGCCCTTGGGCGGTTTGGCGCCGAAGAGCGTGCGGCCGGTGAAGATCAGGTCTGGGCGCTGCAGGTAAAGCGCCTTGTCCACCAGGAAATATTCCTGCTCGGGGCCCATCGTGGTGGCCACACGCTTAGTCTCCGTGTCACCAAAAAGCCTCAGCACCTTCACCGCTTCGCGGGAAAGAGCTTCCATGCTGCGCAGCAGCGGGGTTTTCAGATCCAGCGCCTCACCGGTGTAGGAGCAGAAGGCGGTGGGGATATACAGCGTGTTGTCCTTCACAAAAGCAGGAGAGGTGCAATCCCAGGCGGTGTAGCCGCGGGCTTCGAAGGTGGCGCGCAGGCCGCCGGACGGGAAGCTGGATGCATCGGGCTCGCCCTTGATCAGCTCCTTGCCGGAGAACTCGGTGAGGGCCGTGCCATCGGCCTGGGGCACCACAAAGGCCTCGTGCTTTTCCGCGGTGATGCCGGTCAAAGGCAGGAACCAGTGGGTGAAATGTGTAGCACCCAATTCCAACGCCCAATCCTTCATGGCAGCGGCCACAGTCTCGGCAATGGACGAATCCAACGCGGCGCCTTCGTCGATGGTTTTCTTCAATTGCTTGTAGATGTTCTTTGGCAGGCGCGTGCGCATCGTGGCATCATTGAACACAGAGCTGCCAAACAAGGCCGCGGGACAATTCTTACCCATTTCGTCTTCCCCTTTCAAAATAAAAAGCGTTTCAACAGAACCTGTTGAAACGCCATTGTTTCCCAGCAAATGGATTGCCATTCAATTGAAGCAAGTATAGCACGGCAAAATGCAAGTGTCAACATATCTCCATGCAAAAATTTCTCATCTTTTCTGGCTAATTTGATTAGTTTTGGAATTAAGGCAATGGGAACGTTGCAAAATCATTACACCTGCCCCCCATAAACAATGGCTTGTGAAATCGATCCTCTGTACTGATTTATAACGAACCGGTAATGTTATGCAAGATGCAAGCCAAATCCTTCGAATGTTCAAGTGTCCGAAATGTGTATTGACTGGAAATCTGATCAGAGCCGTGCTGTAGATTTACTGTTGCGTCAGCGCGGTGCATGGGAGTATAATTGTCAAAATATAGCCACCACCCCCTGTTGTCAACGCAACAAAAATGCAACATTCTAAATGCAATCCGTCAAACTGACCGCTATTTGGAGGTTACCTCATGGAGTCTGTGACCGGCGATGCCCCGAAGCTTTCCTCGTTGGGGGAGTTAAGGGAGGCCACTGGAGAAGTCAACCTGAGCGGCATGGTTCACAAAATCCGCGACATGGGCACGTTTGCCTTTTTGATGCTGCGCACAGGTCGGCATGTGATCCAGTGTGTTGCAGACGAAGCGGCGCTGCCACTGCTGCAGGGCGTACATGAGGGTTTCAGCGTGAAGGTATCCGGCACAGTGCATGAGGACAATCGGGCGGCTTACGGGTTTGAGCTACGTCTTAACTCTCTCACGGTGCTGTCGCGCTTTGCCGAGCCGCTGCCGGTGCCGGTGAATAAGAAGAAATCCAACATTTCCATCGAGGCATCGCTTGATTACCGCCCGGCGGCGCTCCGCCATCCGGCGATGCGGGCCATATTCAAAATCCAGGAAGCTCTTTCCCGTGCCTTCCGCGAATACCTGACCAGCCTTGATTTCACCGAGATCCACTCGCCCAAGATCGTAGCCGCCGGGGCCGAGGGCGGCAGCAACATCTTCAAGCTGCAATATTTCGACCGCAAGGCGTTTCTGTGCCAGAGCCCGCAATTCTATAAACAGGCGATGGTGCCGGTGTTTGGAAGGGTATTTGAGATCGGGCCCGTCTTCCGTGCTGAACGTCACAACACCAGCCGCCATTTGAATGAATATACCAGTCTGGATTTCGAGATGGGGTTCATTGAAAGCTTCATTGATGTAATGAATGTAGAATGCGGTTATTTAAAATATGCCTTTGCGCTCATGGAAGCTGAATACATAGAGGAACTACGCATTCTCAATGTGGCACTGCCCAAGGTGACGGAAATCCCCACGATCCGCTTCCTGGACGCAAAAAAGGCCATCGAGCAGAAATACAACCACAAAGTGACCAACTGGCGCGACCTGGACCCACAGGAGGAAGCGCTGATCAGCCGGTGGGCGTTGGAAGAGCTGGGTAGCGAGTTCATCTTCGTGACCCATTATCCCACAGCATCCCGCGCCTTCTATACGATGGAAGACCCGGAAGACCCCACCTATTCATTGAGCTTTGACCTTCTCTTCCGGGGTCTTGAAATCACCAGCGGCGCGCAGCGTATCCACGACTATGAGCATCAGTACAACAAGATCAGGAATCTGGGCTTGGATGTGGATGATTTCGCCGGTTATCTGATGACCCATAAATACGGCGCGCCGCCCCACGGCGGCCTGGGCCTTGGTCTGGAGCGGCTGACAATGCAGCTGCTCAGGCTGGACAATGTGCGCTGGGCGGCGCTTTTCCCTAGAGATCTGAGCAGGCTGGAGCCGTAGAACTCCCCTGTCCCTTCGGGACATCCATTGAGAAATCCCCCCTGCCGCTGTGGCGGCATCCCCCCTTAATAAAGGGGGTAGGGATATCGCATAAACAAAATGTCGTTAATCCAATCCCCACCTCCCTCCTAGAGGGAGGTGCCCCAGGTTGCATGGGCGAGCAGCGGCCGAAGGACGCGGCCAGCCCCACAGGGGCGGAAGGAGTTATATGGAAATCACCCGAGATCAAGCCCAATATATCGCCAAGCTCGCCAAGCTCAGCTTCCAGGATGAGGAGCTGGACAAAATGGCGCTGGATATGCAGAGCATATTGAACTTTGCCCGGGAAATCAACGCGCTGGACACTTCGAATGTGAAGGCCATGGAGCATGTGCTGCCAATCCAGAACGTGCTGCGCGCCGATGGCGAGCCCTTGCCCTTTTCTCGTGAGGAGCTGTTGAAGAACGCACCGGAGCAGATGGACGGGTGTTTTATGGTGCCGAAGGTGATTGAATAAAATCCCCCCTGCCGCTGCGGCGGCATCCCCCCTTATTAAGGGAGGGTAGGGGGGAAATTGCTCCCACCAGGATGATCGTATCTTGAGGGGGTTCGGGGGATTACATACCCGCCGGACGGCAAAGCGGCGCAACGCGCCAAAGCGCAGGCGTGGCGGCGGCACTGTTTGACGAGGGAGCATGCCGACCGAGGAGTTGTGCCAGCCGCAGACGAAGCGGCTGAAGCCGGACGGAGATACGGGTTTGTCTCCCCCGAGCGTTTTGGTTCTTTTGCGCGGCAAAAGAACATCAGAATGGCAGGTCTTGAAGGAGCTACTATATGAAGCTTTACGAATTATCCGCTTTTGATCTTGCAGAAAAAATCCACTCCGGCGAAACCACCGCTGTGGAAGCCACCCAGGCCATGCTGGACCGCATCGCCGCGGTGGAGCCGAAGGTGGACGCGCTGCTGCATGTGGACACGGAAGGCGCGCTCAAGCGTGCAGCTCAAGTTCAGAAAGAAATCAAACGCCTGCAAAAAGAGTCGAAGCCCCTACCGCCGCTGGCCGGCGTGCCGGTGATCCTGAAGGACAACCTTTGCACCCGCGGCATACCCACCACCTGCGCCAGCAAAATCCTGGGCAGCTTCGTGCCGCCATATGATGCCACTGTTGTCAATAAGCTCAATGACGGCTTGGCCGTCATCATCGCCAAGGCCAACATGGATGAGTTTGCCATGGGCAGCTCCTGCGAGCACTCGGCCTTCAAGCCCACCCGCAACCCGTGGGATCTCACACGGGTGCCCGGCGGCAGCTCCGGTGGCTCGGCCGCGGCAGTGGCGGCGCTGGAAGCGCCCCTCTCCCTTGGCAGCGACACCGGCGGCTCTATCCGCCTGCCGGCGGCCTTCTGCGGCGTGACAGGCCTTAAGCCTACTTACGGCGCGGTCTCCCGCTATGGTCTGGTGGCATTCGCTTCATCGCTCGATCAAATCGGCCCCTTTGGCCGCGATGCCCGCGATACAGCGCTGCTGTTTGACGCCATCTGTGGGCACGACTCCATGGATTCCACCTCTGCCAACATTGAATATAAGAACAGCGTTGAAGGCATCAGCAATGGCGTGAAAAGCCTCCGCATCGGCTTGCCCAAGGAATACTTCGGCGAGGGCGTTGAGCCCGCCGTGCGCGAGGCCGTGCTGGGTGCGGCAAAGGTATATGAGAGCCTGGGCGCGGTGATCGGCGAAGTGAGCATCCCGGCGCTGGGCCACGCGCTGAGCGCCTACTATTTGATTTCCTCGGCGGAAGCCAGCTCCAACCTGGCCCGCTTCGACGGCGTGCGCTACGGCTACCGCTCGCCCAACATGAGCACCGGCGAAGACCTGTATGTGAGCTCTCGCAGCGAGGGCTTCGGAGCCGAGGTGAAGCGCCGCATCATGTTGGGCACCTATGCGCTGTGCTCCGGATACTACGACGAATACTACACAAAGGCGCTGAAGGTGCGTTCACTGGTGAAGGCTGGGTTTGATAAAGCCTTTGAGAGCTTTGATGTACTGCTCTCCCCCGTGGCTGCCTCTCCGGCATTCAAGCTGGGAGAGCGCACCGGTGACGCACTGGCGATGTATTTGACCGACCTGGCCACCGTGTCCGTGAATATCGCGGGCCTGCCAGGCATCGCAGCTCCCTGCGGGTTTGTGGATGGTTTGCCCATCGGCATGCAGCTAATCGGCAAGCCCTTTGACGAGGCCGGGCTGCTCCGGGCGGTGCACGCCTACCAGCAGGTGACGGAGTATCACAAGATGAGGCCGGGGCTGTAGCTCCCCCCCACCTTCGGTGACATAAGAAATCCCCCCTGCCGCTTTGGCGGCATCCCCCCTTGTACGCCTTTCAGGCGCAAGGGCGGGTAGATATGGTAATAAATCCAATTATGCTGTAGGGGTGATTCACGAATCGCCCGCGACCTTAAAGGAGTTTCTGCCCATGAGCACAGCATACGAAACAGTGATCGGCCTGGAAATCCATTGCGAGCTGAACACCAAAACCAAGGTGTTCTGCCAGTGCAGCACGGAGTTTGGCGGCGAGCCCAACACCCACACCTGCCCGGTATGCACGGCGATGCCCGGCACGCTGCCGGTGCTGAACCGCCAGGCCGTGGAAAAGTGCGTGACAGCGGGCTTGGCACTGGGCTGCAGCATCAACCGCTACGCCAACATGGACCGCAAGAACTACTTCTATCCCGATTTGCCGAAGGCCTATCAGATCAGCCAGTTGCACCACCCCCTGTGCCTCGGCGGCGTTGTGGAGTTTGAATATACAGATGAGCAGGGCCAAGCCAAACAAGGACGCGTGCGTCTGAACCGCATCCACTTGGAAGAGGATGCCGGGAAGTCGTTGCACGACGCCTACGGCAAGAGCACACTGCTCGACTTCAACCGCTGCGGCGTGCCGTTGATTGAGATTGTGACCGAGCCGGACATCCGCAGCGCCGAGGAAGCAGGGGCCTTCGTGGAAACGGTGCGCTCCATCCTGCAATTTGCCGGTGTGTCTGATTGTCAGATGCAGGAGGGCAGCCTGCGGGCGGACATCAACCTCTCCATCCGCCCCTATGGCGGGCCGCTGGGGACCCGCACCGAGATGAAAAACCTGAACAGCCTGAAGGCGATCGTGCGCGCCGCCAAATCAGAAGCCAAAAGGCAGGAAGAACTGCTGGAAGACGGCAAGCGAGTGATCCAGGAAACCCGCCGCTGGGACGACAGCAAGGGCCGTTCCATCGCCATGCGCAGCAAGGAAGAAGCCAACGACTACCGCTACTTCCCCGATCCGGACCTGCTTCCCATCGTGCTGGACGACCAATGGATGGAGGAGATCCGCAGAGCCCTGCCGGAGCTGCCGGGCGCCAAACGAGCCCGCTATGTCGCGGAATATGGCCTGCCAGAATATGACGCCGGGATTTTAACCACTGACCCTGACCTTGCCCGTTTCTTCGAGGAAGCCTGCCAGCACACCGGCAACTACAAGGCTGTGTCCAACCTCCTGATGGGCGACATCATGCGCCGGGTGAAGGAAGATGAGGAAGCCCACTTTGCGGCCCTGCCCTTCCCGCCCGCCGATCTGGCGGAGCTGGTGAACCTGATCGACCGCGGCACAATCAACACAACGACCGGTAAGGCCGTGCTGGAGCATATGTTTGCCAAAGAGGGCGCGCCAGCAGCCATCGTAGAGGCACGGGGGCTTGCCAAGATCTCTGACGACAGCGCGCTGCGTGACGCCGCCAAGCGGGTCGTGGCCGCCAACCTGGAAGCCGTGCAGGGTTACAATGCTGGCAAGGATAAGGCTTTCGGCTTTATCATGGGTCAGATGATGAAGGAAACACACGGCAAGGCCGATCCGGAGACGGCCAAACGGATCCTGTTGGAAGAAATGAAGAACGTATAATCAACGAATTACCCGAGCGGGCGGCGGATGCCGCCCGCTTTTGCATTATTCCGGGCGTTGCGATAGTGTTGCCCAGATGGTATACTAAACCATATAAGTGATCAAATTGCAAATACTTGAAACCTTATTCACACCTCTGCCGTCTATCAGGTATCCCCCTCCAGGAGGCATGCCATGGAAGTGCGCAAAGTGGCCGCAACCCGTCCGCCCCGCTATCCGGACAAGCAAGCTGTAGTAACCGACCCCGCGCTCCTGCTCAACACGCCGGAGCGTTGGCGCCGCAACACAGCCGTGTGCACAGCACTGGCATCAGTGTCGGCATTGCTGCTGTCTTCCTGCTCAACCATGGCAAACAGCGGTTCCGCAGCCATCCCGGTGCCCTTTTTCGAGCATGGCATTGGCAGGGGTGCATTTGGATGCATGTCTATCGCGCCGCCCGCGTTCCTCAGCGAATCTGAGGCGCAAGTGGTAATCCGAGAGATCGTAAAAGAGGAAGGGATCACGTTTCAACGTGACCAAGTGCAGTTGAAGAAAATCGGCATACCGGTCACTCATGTGATGACCGACACGGTTCTCCCCTACAAGGTGAAAAGGGGTACACTGATGCTGGATGGTGCGGACGAAGAAAAGAAAGTGGCGTTTGAATACATCTCAATGGCGGATATTGAGAACTGGGCAGACGATCCGAAGAACATGTCGAGCTCAGTGAGCTCCTATGATTTCATCGGTGCGGCTAAGGCGCTGTCCGAAAGCCTTGGCAAGGCAGACACCGACATGGCGGTGGCGGTGTTCTACGATCCAAGTTATCCATACAACGACGAGACAAGGAAAATCATGAAGGAGTGCGGCGATGACTATCAGGCGATGGAGCGGAAACTGAGGGAGCTGGCCCGCGAAGACCTCAAAAAGCAAGTGCTGGATTTCATTGCCTGGCTCAAGTCAGAGGGCATCATCTGAACGGAGGGATTGGCATGGAAGTGAGAAGGGTTGCTCATTACCGCGCAGCTGCCTATCCGGACAAGGATGCTGTGATGCAAGACAGCTCCCTTCTGGATGCGGTGCCGGTTCGATGGAAAAGGAATGCAGCCACCTGCGCCGCTCTGACGGCGACGGTGGCGTTACTGGCGGCTTGTAAGGGAGCGGAGGCAGGGCCAGGGGCTGCCGCAGAAACAACCGCGGCCATTGTCACCCCGGAGATCACACCGTCTCCAACACTCTCCCCCACGCCTGCTCCCACTCCATCCCCAACGCCGCACGTGATTGCGGATGTGCCCCTGTTTGAACATGGCGTCGGGCGAGGGGCCATTGGCTGTGTCATGGTGACGCCGCCCGTTTTCCTGTCGGAACAGGAAGCCATGGCTGTTATCCTTGATATTGCAGAACAAAATGGTCTGTCATTTGGCACAAGCCTGACGATAAAAGGCGTGCAAGTCCCCGTTATCACATCCGACAGTAATTCTTTTTCCGATCAGATCACGTCCACGAACGGAGAAATTGAACTGGATGGGTATGATGATACTCATGGTATCGCGTTCGAGTTCGTATCCGTGGAGGATGTAGAAAGCTGGCGGACAAACCAGCCGGCGATATCCATGTCCAATTATCCGATCATTGATCTGGCACGAAACCTGATTCCAGGCATGAATCATCCGGAGTCCAACACAGTGGTCGCTGTTTTTTACGACCCAGTTACGCACCCAAAACGGGAAGACAAAGGCCTGAGCGACTTCATGACTGACGAAGAACGGTTAGAACTGTTTGAACAATCCAAAGAAGACCTGCGCCAGCAGGTGCTGGACTTCATCGCCTGGCTCAAGGCCGAGGGCATCATCTGAGGAGGCACTATGCACGTCACACTGCACCTGACATCCGGCTGCAACATGGACTGCCGCTACTGCTATGTGGACCGGCAGCACATCCAGGCCATGACACCCGAGACCGCCCGCGCCGCCGTGGACCTGGCCAGCGCCCACACGCCCAAGGACGGCTCCACTGGCATCATCTTCTTTGGTGGCGAACCGCTGTTGTGCAAGGGCCTGCTCCAGCAGACGGTGGACTACGCGGAGGGCATTGCCCGTGATGCGGGCAAACGTTTCCATTTCAAGATCACCACCAATGGCCTGCTGCTGGACGACGCATTCCTGGACTATGCGGAAGCGCACCGCATTTTCATCGCCCTGAGCCTGGACGGCACCGAGCAGGCCCACAACGCCCACCGTGTCGATCTGGCCGGAGTTGGCACCCATGATCGGGTGGAGGACGCCGCCCGGCGGCTGCTGAATCGCTTCCCTTACACCCCGGTGATGATGACGGTGAACCCCGACACTACCCAGCACTACTGCGACTCAGTGAAGCATGTGTACGACCTGGGGTTCCGCTACATCATCTGCTCGCTCAATTATGCCGCACCCTGGACCGAGAAAGACATGGAGAAGCTCCGCCGCCAATATCGCAGGATGGCCGACTATTACTACGACCTCACAATGGCAGAGGAGAAGTTTTACCTGAGCCCCTTTGAGGTGAAGATCTCCAGCCATGTGAACCGCCGCACCTATTGCCAGGAGCGCTGCGAGCTGGGCAAGAAGCAAATCTCCGTGGGGCCCGATGGGTTGCTTTACCCTTGTGTGCAGTTTGTGGGAGACGATGGGTATTCAATCGGCACCGTGGCAACAGGCATTGACGAGGCCCGCCGGGAATTGCTGTTCCGTCAAAACGACCGGGAGAAAGAAACCTGCGAGGGCTGCGCGATCCGCGCCCGCTGCAATCACACCTGCGGCTGCCTGAACCGCCAGGCCACCGGCAGCATTGACTTGGTCTCGCCGGTGCTGTGCGCCCACGAGCGGCTTCTGCTGCCCATCGCCGACCGGCTGGCCGGGCGGCTCTACCGCAAACGCAACGCGATGTTCATCCAGAAGCACTACAATGACTTTTACCCCATCGTGTCCTTGGTGGAGGACAGGACGAGGGTTTGAAGCAATTACTGCGACAGTTCGGAAATGAATCGTTGCCATATTCCAAATCTGCATTATACTGGCATTATCTAACGCTATTGGCATTGTAACGCTCATCCTGGCTTTGAGGGCGGCGGTGCTGACCTCGTCGTGCCGGCTGGCCGGGCGGCTCTACCACAAGCGCAACGCGATGTTCATCCAGAAACACTCCAATGACTTTTGCCCCATCGTGTCCTTGGTGGAGGACAGGACGAGGGCGAAATAAACAACAGGGAAAGAGGAGAATCATCATGATTCAGAGTGCGCCCATCCAGAAGAAAGACCCCATTGCGTTGACCGTGGTCGGCATCGTGCTGCTGATCGGCGCGCTGATCGCGGCGCTGGTGCTGGTGGTGCTGCCAGCCCTCACAGAGCTGCTCATTAGCCTGACCGCGTATAAACCACTCCAGGGGCTATTTGGCAGCGCATGGGTGGGGTTAGGCAATTTCCAGAGGATTTTCTCTGATCAAAATTTTGTCACAACCATATCTCCGACGATGGCTTATGGGCTGATGAGCTCCCTTATGCTCTTTGTTACATCAATAGTCACGGGGTACTTGCTGCTGGCTGTGGGCAAGATCCGCTGGCTGCGCATCGGATTTAGCACACTGCTGCTAATCCCCTTGTTCATCCCATCAGAAGTTCTCGCAAATCTCTTCTTCAGGACGCGGCTGATCCCGACTCCATCCAACATCGGTGTGCTTTTGTTGATGATCGCTTTGTGTACAGTTCGTTATGTGGGTTTACCAGCCATTTTGGTTTCGGCGGCCATCAGCCGGGGCAAGCGATCCTGGAGCGTGCCATTGATGGCCGGTGGTGTTGCAGCATTGTTGGTTTTCTCTTTGATGGGGTTGTTTGATTTTCCATTTATGAGGCTCATGCCTATACGAATGATTGGTCTGTGGGGCATGGATGCATATAGCTACCGCAATTTAGTAGGGGGGGGATTCGGACAAGGTGCAGCAGCTCAAATCATAACGGCAATCATTCGCGGTTTCCTGCTCCTCCTTACAGCGTTTCCCATTGGCTTGATGATCAAGCGGCTTTTCCCGCAGGGTATTGCGGCGGATGGCGATACCATCAAAGACCGCATGCAAGCGTTGATACTCCCCGGTGGCGTGGTGCTGCTGGCCTCGGGGGTACTGGCAGCAATGGCCCTCCCGAGCATTGCAGCCGGCAGATTCTCGCTGTATGGCAGCCTGCCCATGTATATTCTCATCGCGTTTGTGTCGGCAGGCATCAACACCATACTCTGCTATTGCCTGGCCCGGCCGGCGGTTACCGCCGGGAAGGGCGGTAAAACCGCGATGCTTTTGGTGCTCGCCTTGCTCACGATGCTCACAGCCGGTGAAGGCCCTCTCTCTGTTGCAAGGTATATATTATATCGCGGCATTAGCTTTACAAACCCCTGGCTTGCCATACTGCTCTCCGGCATCGGTGCGGTGTGGGGCGTGTGGCCATTGATCGTAGCAGGGCGGGCAATGGGTGTCCACAACAATACGGATTGGTTCCGGCGGATGTGGAAACCGTCATTGGCGCTGTTTGCGATGCAGGCTGCACTGCTGATGAACAGCGGCATGACATCGTTTGTGTATCATAACATGCAAGACATTCGAGATATGAATCATCCGTTGATCGCAACCACGCAAATGATCATGAAGAACACAAACGCAGTTTCAGACCTGGCGCTGCTCACTCTGATGACCACGGCGCTGCCGATACTCTTGCTGCTGATCGTGCGCATAGCCTTCCGAGAGGAGGAGAGCCTGGGGCTTTTCCTGCCGGGCAGGTGATTGCACAAGAAAAGGCCCGGGCTGCAGTGCAGCCCGGGCCTTTGTTGCATTTTGCATTATAGCCGCTGGAACGTGCCTGCAGGCGCTTTGGCGCTTACAAAGAGCTGGCGCACGGTGGAGTAAGCGCCGAGGCCGAGGAACAGCAGTCCGAGCAGACAATCCTTCACAAACATGGATGTCAACTCAGGCACACTGACGATCCCAATCACAGTATAGAACAACGAATCGACGATTCCTATTTGATCTCCGGAGTCAGCGGCTTCTCTCAATACCATGATATCATATGTTACAAACTGGGCAAGGATCAGCACAACGACGCACACGATGCAGATAATCACAATTGCCGGCTTTGTGACCTTCCCCTTCATCAGGGTATAGCCCTTTGCCGCACAGAAGGAGATCGCCACGCCAGCGATGGCCGCAAAATACCCCAGCAACCCAATCACAACCCATGCAATCGACCCCAACAACGCCCCGCCAATCGCACCGATGGTGCCCAGCAAGTAATTGTTCTTGATCTCCGCATGCTCTGCTTCACCCTGGGCGATGTGCTCACTAATGTGCTGCTGGCAGCTGCTGCAAAGCATCATGGCGGTGCCATTCACCTTGGCAAAGCCGTCGGGATCGGCAGCGTTGCAGTTCATGCAGGCCGGTTGAGCCCCCGCCTTCTGGAAAATGGCAATCAGGCCGGCCAGCATCGAATCAACATCTTCCGTCTTCAGGCCGGCAAAGGGGATCATCCGCTCTATGGTGAGAGCGCCGTTGTTGAAGCTGTAGCTGGTGTTAGGTAAGCCGGTGGCGAATTGTGCAAGGCTGGCAGCCAATTCGTCTTGAGCAGCCGGATCGTCCGCATGCACCGCAGTGCGGATGGCCATGGCTTTCTTGCCCGGCAGGATGGAAGAGATTTGAAACCAATAGCCGTCGATGGCGCCCCACGCCTGCAAGCTATCACTTTGCAGGCCATACTTGGCAACTAGGTCCTTGAAGAAATAGCCCATGTGGTCCTCCTTTATCCTGGGTTGCCGACATCGGCAACATTATGCCATATCAACGGTGGCAACGGGGGCGATAAGCGGCAGCTCACCACGCCTGGTAATTCTCAGACAAAAGAACAGGTTCGGACTTCCCGAAGGTCAAGTCCGCAATAGCCGTGCGGAAGGCGGCTTCCTCCGCCGCGCGCACCAGCACGCGGGCGTCGATCCGTTCACCGTAATCCAACCCTTGCAGCCGGTATGGCGAGTGCTGGAACCAATGCTCCAGCCCGCCGGACTGCCCGTAGTCGAACGTAACGGAGAAAAGCAAGGAGCGCTCCACCATGGTCGGTACCGCCTGGGCGACGGCTTCGGCTGCGGCCCGGCCAAAGGCACGGCCCAACGGCCCCGCCCCCAGCTGGATGCCGCCGTAGTAGCGCACCACGGCGGTAGCAACCCCAACGACTGACTCCCGCTTCAGTGCCTCCAACATCAACAAGCCGCCGGAGGGCTCATGGGCGTCGTGGTATCGTTGGACCTGGCCGGAGAAGCCGCACACATAGGCAAAGAGCACGGCGCTGCAGCCGGGGTGCCTCGCGCGCACCGACTCGATCCACTGAAGTGCATCCGTCTCCGTGAGAGCCGGAGCGGCATAGCCGATGAATCGGCTCTTCTTCTCGGTGAACTCGCTCACGCCCTCGCGGGCCAGCGTGCGGTATCGCTCAGGCCTGGCTTCAGTCGCCATCCTCACCCTCGATGACCACGCGGTGATAAGCCTTTTTGCCCTTCTTGATCACAAAGGAGTTGCCGGAGATCTGACTGATGTCAATCCGTTCATTCGCGTCGGCCACCTTGCGGCCATCCACCGACACGGCGCCTTCCTTGATCAACCGGATGCCCTCGCCGTTGCTGGCGGTGAGCCCGCAGGCCACCATGAGCTCGGCCACGCGGCCATTTTTGTCCAGCTGGCCGCGGGTGATCGTGGTGGTGGGCATGTCACTGTCGTCGCCACCGCCGCCAAACAGCGCCTCGGCGGCAGCCATAGCTTTCGCTGCTTCCTCTTCACCGTGGATCAGCTTCGTGACCTCATAGGCCAGCGTGCGCTTGGAATCGTTGATGCGGCTGTCGGTGTAGCTGCCGAGCTTGTTCACCTCATCCATCGGCAGGAACGTCAGCAGCGCCAGTGCCCGCTTCACATCACGGTCGTCAATGTTGCGCCAGTACTGATAGAACTCATAGGGGCTGGTGCGGTCGGCAGAGAGCCACAGCGCGCCCTTTTCGGTCTTGCCCATCTTTTTGCCTTCGCTGGTGGTGAGCAGCGAGAAGGTGCACACATAGGCGGGCTTGGCCTCCTTGCGGCGGATCAGGTCGGCCCCGGCCAGCATGTTGCTCCACTGGTCGTCGCCGCCCATTTGCAGCTTGCAGCCGTATTTGTTGTGCAGCACCAGGAAGTCATAGCCCTGCATCAGCATGTAGTTGAATTCCAGGAATGTGAGGCCCTTCTCCATCCTCTGGCGGTAGCACTCAGCGGTGAGCATGCGGTTCACCGAAAAGTGCGCGCCCACATCCCGCAGGAAATCCACATAGTTCAGCTTCATCAGCCAGTCCGCGTTGTTGTCCATGATGGCGCGGCCCTCGGAAAAGTCGAAGAACCGGCCAAACTGCTTTTTGATGCTCTCAGCGTTGGCAGCGATGTCATCGGCTGTGAGCATCTTGCGCATGTCGGTCTTGCCGCTGGGGTCGCCCACCATCGCTGTGCCGCCGCCCACCAGCGCGATGGGCCGGTGGCCGGCCCGCTGCATGTGGGCCATGGCCATCACGGGGATGTAGTGGCCGATGTGCAGGCTGTCTGCGGTGGGGTCAAAGCCCACATAGAAGGTGACCGACTCTTCGCCTAACAACTTATAAAGCTCTTCCTCGAAGGTGATTTGCTGCAGGAATCCGCGTTCGCGGAGGGTGTCAAGAACGTTGGGCATGGGTGTTTCTCCGATTCTATGGTTGTTTTTCTATACTATAGGGAATCTGGGGGTGCAAGTCAAGGCGGGAGGAAGCATCCGCTCTCACCAATCCAGATACCAGTATACAATTTCGCCCGATCGCTCATTGACCAGAAGCCCATACGCTAAGCCACGGTCTGGTTCGGCATGGTTCTTCAGCAGGATCGTCCGGTATTCTTCTGAAGAAGAACCAAGCTGCATATAACCGTTTATCGCATCTCTCAGGTCATCGGCACTCCGATTCATGTTTGATTCAAAATATTCCTCTGAATCCGGTGTTTTCTGCTCCAGCGGCAGGAATCTCTCCATCAACCCTGCCACCGCGCCAAGATCGGTGTGAACCTGCAATATGATTTTTGTACCACTTGGGCCGAAGCCAGGCTCTTCATAGAATACTGCATTCTGCGGAACTACCTGCGGAAAATGCGCAATGCCCTTGCTGTCCGGATAGCCATATGATTTCAGAATCCGTGTGTAGGCAAGAGTATTTCGGGAGGGGGCAAGAGCGTCAAAAGCAGTAGCAGCAGCGATATTGCCGAGCGTAAGTAGAACAAAGCCGACGATCATGGCGACCCGTATGACTGGCCTAAGCTGCTTTACCGCCACTATCCATCGCGGAAGAAAGCACACTGCCCCAAAGCCTATCACCGGCGCAAAGGTCACTACCAAGCTGACCCAATGAAATATCCTGCTAGAAAAGAGGGTCCATATCAGAAGACCAATGAAAACAATTGAGGAGATCAAAAAAAGGGCCATGAAGGATGCATGATTGTGCCTCTGTTTCCCCAGCTGCATTGTGTTGCTCCATCATAATGATAATGAATTATATCATATTCATAGGCTCTCATATAAAACATAAACAAAACCTTATCTGCCCAATTGAACAAATTCACGAAATTACATATTCGCAATACAAACCACACGAAAATAAGGTATACTATCCCGGCGGCAATGCCGCTTTCAAACATAAAGGAGACTACCGCATTTGATCACCGTAACCGACCTTAGCCTGCAATTCAGCGGCAGGAAACTTTTCGACGACGTAAACGTGAAGTTCACGCCGGGCAACTGCTACGGCGTGATCGGCGCCAACGGCGCCGGCAAGACCACGTTTACCAAGATACTCTCCGGCGAGCTGGAGCCCACCACCGGCACCGTGACGATCACGGCCGGCGAGCGCCTGGCGGTGCTGGAGCAGAACCACTTCAAGTTTGACGAATTCACCGTGATGGACACGGTGATCATGGGCCACAAGCGGCTTTATGACATCATCCGGGAAAAGGACGAGCTCTATCTGAAGGCCGATTTCACCGAGGAAGACGGCGTGAAGGCTGGCGAGTTGGAGCACGAATTTGGTGAGCTCAATGGTTGGGACGCCGAAACCGACGCGGAAAAGCTGCTGATGGGCCTGGGCATTGGCCGGGATCTGCATCAGAAAATCATGGGCGAACTGAACCCCGACCAGAAGGTGAAGGTGCTGCTGGCGCAGGCGCTGTTTGGCAACCCCCACATCCTGCTGCTGGACGAGCCTACCAACCACCTGGACTTCCACGCCGTGAACTGGCTGGAGGGCTTCCTGCTCGATTACCCCAACACAGTGATCGTGGTGAGCCACGACCGACACTTCCTGAACAACGTCTGCACCCACATGCTGGATATCGACTTCGGCAAAATCAACCTGGTAATCGGCAACTACGACTTCTGGTATCAGTCCAGCCAGCTGGCCCAACGAATGCTCTCTGACCAGAATAAGAAGAAGGAAGAGAAGATCAAGGAGCTGCAAGCCTTCATCGAGCGCTTTAGTTCCAACGCCAGCAAGGCCAAGCAGGCCACCAGCCGCAAGAGGCTGCTGGAGAAGATCACGCTGGATGACATCCGCCCTTCCTCCCGCAAGTATCCATACATCGGCTTCTCGCCCGATCGGGAAGCAGGTAAGGATATTCTGTTTGTGGAGGGCATTTCCAAGACCATCGGCGGGGAAAAGGTGCTGAACAACGTTTCCTTCATCGCCAACCGCGATGACCGGATCGTGTTTATGAGCCGCAATGAGCTGGCCAAGACCACACTGTTTCAAATCCTGATGGGCGAGCTGGAGCCCGACGAGGGCAGCTTCAAGTGGGGCGTCACGACCACGCAGGCCTATCTGCCCCGTGATAACACCGCTTATTTCGACGGTGTGGACCTGAACCTGATCGATTGGCTCAGGCAATACTCCACCGACCAGACCGAGAGCTTCATCCGAGGTTTTCTGGGTCGGATGCGCTTTTCCGGCGATGAGGCGCTGAAAAAGGCAAAGGTGCTCTCCGGCGGCGAAAAGATGCGCTGCATGTTTGCGCGGATGATGCTCTCCACCGCCAACGTGCTGCTGCTGGATGACCCCACCAACCATCTCGATCTTGAATCCATCACGGCTGTGAACGACGGCCTGAAGGCCTTCAAGGGCACGATGTTCTTCTCCTCCCACGACCACGAGTTCATCAGCACGCTGGCCACGCGCATTCTTGAGATCACGCCCAATGGCGTTTATGACGCGCAGATGGAGTTTGACGATTATCTGGAGAACGATGCCGTGCAGGCCAGGGTTGCGGCGATGTATGGCTGATAGAGTTTGAAAGAGCACTTCCCTACCCTCCCTTAAGTCGGTGCGCTTAGCACCGACGGCTAAGGGGGGATGGCTCCGCAGAGCCAGGGGGGATTTCAAGTCCGGAGCAAAGGAAGGTGACCCCCGTGACCCCAATCGAGACCGAGCGCCTGCTCCTCCGCCGCTTCACGCCCGATGACTGGCAGGATCTCCACGGCTACCTGTCGCTGGAGCAGGTCGTGAAGTATGAGCCGTATGGTGTGTTTTCAATAGAAGACAGCCGCGAGGAGGCAAAAAACCGCGCAGAGATGGACTGTTTCTGGGCTGTGTGTTTGAAAGGCACGGGCAAGCTGATCGGCAATGTATATTTCCAGCAGCAGGAGCCTAAGGAATGGCTGACATGGGAGCTGGGTTATGTGTTCAACCCAGCTTATGGCGGCAAAGGCTTCGCCACCGAGGCCGCCCGGGCAATGCTGAAGCTGGGGTTTGAAGAGCTAGGGGCAAGGCGCATTGTAGCAATGTGCAACCCATTGAACAACCCATCCTGGCGGCTGTTGGAGCGGCTCGGCATGCGGCGGGAAGGGCACCTGCGGCAGAACCTGTTTTTCAAGCGGGATGCTGAGGGAAACCCCATCTGGTGCGACACGTATGAGTACGGGATCCTCTTAACGGAATGGACAGAACAGCAAAGGCCGGGCTGATGCCCGGCCTTACTAATCTGTGAATAACCGATGAAACCCTTTATGCTATAACCATTCCGCCGCCAGCCTGCAGTATTCCTCGGCGTTCTTCTTCGTGTTCTCCATCTCCTCCGGCTTCACAGGCCGCTTCACCTGGCCCGGCACACCAACAACCAGGCTGCCGGCTGGCACCTTGGTACCCGGCGAAACCACAGCTCCTGCCCCAATGATGGAGTTCTCCCCCACCACCACGCCATCCAAGATCACCGCACCCATGCCGATCAGCACATTGTCCTCAATGGTGCAGCCATGCACCGTGGCGTTGTGGCCAATCGTGACGCCGCGCCCGATGACCGTGGGCAGGTTGTGGTTCACATGCAGCACCGCGCCATCCTGCACGTTGCTGTTTTCACCGATGATCACCGGCGCAATGTCGCCGCGGATCGTGGCGTTGGGCCACACGCTGACACCACCGGCCAACTGCACATCGCCCATGATCACGGCGGAGGGATGAATCTTTGCCTGGTTGCTCATTTGGTTTGCTCCTGTTTGCCTTGATTCATGTTATCTTGCCCGGATCACGGTGGGGTCAATGCTCTTAAGGTCCGGTGAGCCGGTGAAGGCCATCGCCCCGGCCAGCTCCGCTGTGGCGGCTTCAATCCTGACTTGTACAGCTTCGGCACCGCCGGCAGTGAGATGCTCCATCAGCGACCGTCCAAAGCACACGGCTGTCGCGCCCAGCGCCAGAGCCTTGAAGGCATCCATGCCGGTGGCAAGGCCGCAGTCCACAAAGATCGGAATGCGCCCGGCCACAGCCTTGACGATCTGGGGCAGGATCATCAGCGGCGGCACGGCGAAATCCTGGATGCCGTGGTGATGCGAGACCAGTATGCCTGCAACTCCGGCTTCCAGGCACTTCAGCGCGTCCTGCACGCTCAGCACACCTTTGATGAAGAAGGGCAGCTTCGTGGCTTTCACAAAGCTCTTGATTTCCTCCAGCGACTTGGGCTTCATCGGCAGGCCCAGTACATTGTCATACTGGCCTTTACGGGTGAAACTGTGGTCCACATCCATGCCCACAGCGAAGCAACCGCAGCGCTCGGCATGGGCGATCTTATGAAAGACCACTGCGTTGTCGGCGTGGGGCTTGATGATCTTGACCGTGCGGGCCCCGGTGGCGGTGATCGCCTCCAGCTCCGCGTCCTCCCCCATGCCGGCCCACATCACGGCGTTGGCAGCTTTTGCACCCTTGGCCATCTCCACCATGCCGTCGGGGTAATGGTTGTGCAGGTGGGAGAGCGCCGCCGTCATGATCGGTGTGGCGAAGGTTTCGCCAAAGAGCTTGAGCTCCGTGTTGGGCAGCACGCCATCGATGTGGCGGAACTCGATGAGAAGAGAGTCCATATAGTCCCGGGTGATCTGGTTGGAATCGCCTGCTCTGGTGCCTTGCGCCATGATGCCCCTCCTAGTTTTGTTACTTATTCCTGCCCGGTGGCAAAAAGCCACGCCGCGCACTCCACGCGCTTGCGCTCCATCTCGCACTCCAGGTCGTAGGGTTTGTTGATGTCGCCGTTTTTGTGCCAGGCATTGGCAGCACAGCCGCCGCCGCACCACATCTTCGCCCAACAGTCCTGACATTTGGTGAGCTCCCGCGCCGGGTTGCGGTGAAACGGTTTTCGCTTTTCGTCGTCAAGCAAGCCTGTCATCACATTGCCAAGCAGGAAGTCAGTCTCCCCCACAAACTGGTGGCAGGGGTAAATGTCGCCCTCCGGGGTGATCGCCACATACTCACTGCCGGCCCCGCAGCCAGAAAGGCGCTTATACACACAGGGGCCGCCGCCGAACTCCACGTTGAAGTGGAAGAACGTGGGCATTTCGCCCTGTTCCCGGAGCTCCTTGAGCGCCCCGGCCAGCCGCTCGTATTCGGCCAGGATGGCGTCCATGTGCTCCCGGCGCAGCGCCAACGGCGATTTGTCATCAAGAACGGCAGGCTCCACTGAAACGCTGCCAAAGCCTTGTTTGGCCAGATAGAGCACGTCTTCGGCGAAATCCAGGTTGCGGTTGGTGAAGGTGCCGCGCACATAATAGCTTTTGCCGCCACGCCCGGCCACAAACCGCCTGGCGTTGGCAAGGATCGTACCATGGGAGCCGCCGCCGCTCACGGTTTTGCGGAGAGCATCATGCACCTCCGGCCTGCCGTCGATGCTGATCACCACGTTGCTCATTTCCTCGTGGAGGAACTGAGCCGCCTCACCGGTCAGGCCCATGCCGTTGGTGGTGAGTGTAAAGCGGATGCGCTTGTTATGCTTCTTCTCAAGCTCGCGGCCATAGGCCACCGTCTGCTTTACCATCTCGAAATTCAGGAGCGGCTCTCCGCCGAAGAAATCCACCTCCAGCACGTTTCGGCTGCCGGATTTCTCCATCAGGAAATCCAACGCCGCCCGGCCCACCTCCGGGCTCATGAGCGACCGCCCGCCATGGAAGCTGCCGGTGGCAGCGAAGCAATAGCTGCACCGCAAGTCACAATCGTGAGCGGCGTGCAGGCACAGGGCTTTGATTTCCCCGGCAATGTGCTTATCTTCCAACTCTGGTGCGCTGGTGAAGAGCTGACCGGCTTCAATCAGTCCGTCGATCTCCTCGAACAGATCCACGGCTTCGGCCTGGCCGATCTTGTCAGCCATCGCCGAGATGGCCTCCTCCTTGGGCATTCCTCCGGCTAATAAACCGATGGCTTGATAAGCCGCCTGATCCAGCAGATGCACGGCGCCGCAGTATTCATCCAGGGCGATAAATTGCCCTTTGTACTCAAATGTATGAACCAATTCCCAACTCTCCAATAACCTTATTCGCGTGTGATTTTCACGCCGTCCACATTCCCAACGCCCTCACGGGCTTTCATCCTGTCAACACCTCTGGGCAGGCGGACACGCATTGCCAGATCCACCCATTCCTCTTCGCCCTGCTCGATGCGCACATCCTGCACGGAGCAGCCCAACTCCACCAGCGGTCCCAATACGGCGGCAAGCTGGCCGGGCTTGTTGCGAATCTCCATTTCCAACCACACGGTGTTGTGGCGGCCAATGGATTTGTCCTCAATGAACTTCAGCACCCACAGCGTGAGCACTGTCATGCCCGCAGCCAGCAGCGCGCCCAGATAAAACCCGCTGCCCACCGCAAGCCCGATGGCTGCCACCACCCACAGGCTAGCCGCCGTGGTGAGGCCCCGCACCCTGAGGCCATCCTTAACGATGGTGCCGGCCCCCAAAAAGCCGATGCCGCCCAGCACATAGCTGCCCATACGGGCCACATCCATCGCACTCATGGAATGGTACTGATCAAACAGAAACTGGTTGGTAAGCATCGCAAGGCACGAGCCCAAGCACACCAGCGTGTGTGTGCGGAAGCCCGCAGAGCTTCGCACCATTTCCCGCTGCATGCCGATTATGCCGCCCACCACCAGCGCGATAAACAACCTTAGCACGATTTCAAACACATTCATCCCCGCTGGCCACCCCCTCTGAAAGCCGCAGCAGCCGCTGCGGTTAACAAAGTATACTCAATGGGCAGCAGCCTTATTCGGCTGCTGCCCAGGCCAGGCTGTATGGATGCCGCTCCTTGCGGCTGGATCAACTGCTCTGTTATTTCTTTTCGCAGGTCTGGTTGCCCACTGTGCAGCTGGTCTTGCAGGCCGACTGGCAGCTGGCCTGGCACTGGCCGCAGCCGCGGCCGGCGGTGTCCTTCAGGCAGCCCTGGGCAACAGTCTTTATATGCTTCATATCATTTCCTCCAACACTTCTTTTTGGTTATTATACTTGATTGGGGCGGTGCTGGCAAGGGCAGGAGGCGGCCACCGACTCCACAAACTGCCGCGCCACCCTGGGTGACCGCCCGCCGCGCTCCAAAGCCCGGCGCTCGGCCAACAGCTCCAGCTGTCCAGTTATCTCAACGCTAAACTGCGCGGCCAGCGCCCGCACAATGGCCAGATACTGCTCCTTGTCAGGCCGGGCGAAGCGCACGGCAAGCCCAAAGCGGTCAGAAAGCGATACCTGCTCCTGGATTGTTTCGTTGCGGTTCAGCTCATCGTCGGCCCGGTCAGAGAAGCGCTCATCGATCAGGTGCCGGCGGTTGCTGGTGGCATAAATCACGGCATTCTTGGCCTTGGCGGACACAGAGCCCTCCAGGATCGCCTTGAGAGCACCAATCTCCTCATTGACTGCAGAGAAGGAAAGGTCGTCGATGAACAGGATGAATTTGAGCGGGTTTCCATGCAGGCTTTCCAGCACCGTCGGCAGCATATTCAATTGCTGCTTGCGGATCTCAACAAGCCTCAGGCCCCTGTCGGCGTACTCATTGACGATAGCCTTCACCGTGGATGATTTGCCGGTGCCGGCGTCGCCGTAAAGAAGCACGTTGGCAGCCGGCGCACCACGCAGCAGCGCCAGCGAGTTTTGGACCACGGCCTGCCGCTCGGCCTCATAGCCGGAAAGATCGGAAAGACGGATGGTATCCGGGCTCAACACCGGCAGAACCCGGCCGCCCGACACAGAAAACATGTGGTGCACAGCAAACATGCCATAACC
>JAEZSE010000045.1 GCA_023421955.1 Bacillota bacterium | reverse complement strand
CATTTCCTCATCCACATCGGTAAAGCAGGGCAACCAAAGGGCAATTTCAAACGTCTGATTGATTCCCTTTGGAGGGATATAGCTTTCCCCAATTGCCTGCGCGAATGCCTTTCTGCTGTACATAAACAAGGATAGCGCGCCGCTTGCCGTCTCAAACTCCGCGAAATCCCCGCCATCCCATGAGGTCTGAAAGCCCAAGGTGTCTCTGTAGAATCGAACCATGGTGTCCATGTCGCCGGCGTATATGCACGCGCCTACCCTCACATCCCGTCCGTTCATGTCATCCATCTCCTTTATGCCGCATAGTTTATTATTACAATCCAAGGGCAACTGATCGGCTCTAGAGCTTCGGCCCCTGCCACCCATCCCCAACCTTCAGTTCCTTCGCCCCAAGATACTTCATAAACTCCTTCACACAGGCCCGGAATGCCTTTTTCATCGCGGCGTCGGGCTTGACACCCGGCTCCCACCACCAGTTCTGAAGTTCCAGCACCTTCTCCTTTTTGTCAAACCGGGGCTCCACGCGGGCGACAAACCGGTCGCCGTAGAGCACAGGCAGCACATACCAGCCATACTTGCGCTGGGCAGCCGGGGTATAGACCTCCCAACGGTATGCAAAACCAAAGAGCGCCTCGATGAGCTTCCGGTCCCAGATGAGGTTATCAAGCGGTGCAAGGAACGCCATCGTGGGCGGGGCCTCGTCGGCTGTGTCCAGACCTTCCAGGCCGGGGGCGTCTTCCGCGCGCAGATAGAGCGGCCTGGAAAAGCCCTCCACCTCCACAGGCAGCAGCAGCTTTTGCTCCTGCAGCGTCTGGAATGCTTGATCCCGCTGCTCCCCCTTCATACCGATGCCCAGCAGTGCATCGCTGACGCCGCCCCGCAACAGGCCCACCGAGCCTGCGCGGCGCAGCAGCCGCCAGGCAAAGTAGTCGCAATCCTCCGGGTGAGGATCGGCAGCGGCGAGGATTTCCGGGGAAATGTGCCGGCCGGCAAGATCGTAATACTTGCGTGTGCCCGCCTTGTGGTGCACCGCCAGGTCGCCCCGGAAGTAGAGGCTTTCCAGCGCGGCCCGCACGGCGTTGGTGGGCCCCCAGGGCCAGCGCACCTTGCCGCGGACCTCGAAATCCGCCGAGCTCAAAGGCCCCCGGCGCGCGATTTCCTCCAGCACATGGCTCTGGGTTTCAAGGAGCAGCGGGCTGTCCATCTCGTACCACTGGGAAGAGATGTTGCGCTCGCGGGCGAAACAGGGCCAGTCCTCCACAGGCCAGATGGAAAGCTGTTTGTCAAAGCCATCCACCAGCTGCCGGTCGTGATAAAGCAGCGCATCCAGCATGTTGGGCCGGTAGCCCGCCACGCGGGCTTGCAGCACCAGGTGGGGGTTGCAGCCCACCACATCCAGCGGGTCAAACTGGATGCAGCGCACATGCCACAGGTAATCGAGCGCGGCATCCTTGCCCGGATGGGCCCGGGCGGGCAGCAGGTGCTGGTGCTTTAAAAGAAGCCGGCGGGCTTGCGGTTGAGTGAGCTTCATGGCGTGCCATCCTTGCGATAGGTTCAAGCTATTCTATCACGGGAATGTTTGTTCGGTCAATCGGTGCTCCCGGAAACGGTGTGCGTTGGCCGGGGCGGCTTGCCCTGCCGGGTCGGGTTGAGTCCCGATAAGCTTTCATGTATTGGCGGCGGCGCTCCCGCTGCTCGCTGGTGAGCGGGTGGCTGCGCCGGTATTCCCGTTGGTATTCGCGCACCTTTTCACTGCGGTTGCGGCGGAGGCGCTGCGACCGGAGCTTCTGCTCGCCGGCGTGATAGGCGGCCACAAACTGCTCCCAGCTCAATGGCCTGCCGCTGCGCCTGCGCCCCTCCATGGTCGAGATGGCACGGGCCGGGGTGATGTTTTGGGTGATGGAAAGATAGAGCGCGTACCAACCCGCGCGGTTTTGATCGTCCATTGCGTTCCTCCAGGGGTTTTGCGTGTGCGCGTCTGGGCTCAAGGCCCGGAGCGAAATGTGGCAATGTGTGGCTCAAACGGAGGCGGCATACTCCCGGTGCTGTTGGGCAAGCTCCCGGCGCTGCTCATCACGGGCCAACGGCAGCAGGTATTCGATGCGGGCCTTCAAAAAACCGGCCAGCGCCTCCAGCGTGTCCAGCGCGGCCTCCACGTCGCCCTGGCCGCCGATGCGCTCGGCAACCTCGGCAACCGAGCGGTTGTTGATCCTGCGGACAGCGTTTTGGAACTTGTCCACATCCAGCGCGTCCAGCGCGTCGTTGACGGCATCCAGCTGGTCCTGCTCCTCCTCCAGCCGTTGGGAATACCAGCCGGCAGTCGATTGCGCCAATGAAACCACCTCCGTTGTTTGATGCAAGCGAACATTTGTTCGTGTCCGCATACATATGGTAACAAGCGCCGGGGGTGGTTGTCAATGCTAGTGTTTCACGATGTGCTGGAAATGGTAGGGGGGAGGGCTAGAAAGAAGAATTAGCGCAACGTTATTTCCTAATCTCGATATCGTATCGAAACATCTCCGTCCGAGTATATGGCAGGCATCCATATCCCAAAAATATCATCGCATTCTGAACAAACCAGTTATTCTCATCAAACAGCTCAACACTGAACTGGGATTCATCCATCCCCTGTTCACACACAAGCGCATCAAGAAAGCTTCTATATTTGTCATATGTCGGATATGGAATGAAGCTGCCATGAACCCAATAATCTTCCCGATATGTGTTCACTATCTGCCCGATTGGTTCATTTCTGTATAGGATATCCAATGGTCACCTCGCTAAATCGGTCCAGCCAATGAGTGCTTGCACTCTTTACATATGAACCCTTTTTCTCTCATATAGTGCATATCTGTGTTCATGAATGCTTCAACAGACTCCATCCCCTGAACGAGTACCATGTCTCTTTCCATATCCATTTCATTCTGAAGACTAACCGCATAACGTGTACTTGACCAAGCATTCTCATCAGCTAACATCACATAATTGTTCAAACTCATCTCTTGAAAAAACACCGGCTGCAAATGCACACATAATTTCTCGCCTATTACTTGAGATTCACGAAACACTTTGATTTCATCATTCCATTTTTGTATCAGCTGCTTGAGCTCGGCAGTCTCAATTATACAGCTCTCTTCGACATCGTCAATGACATTATTTGAAACTACCGTAAAGTCTTTATGGATATCGAGAGCATAAACATTGCCGTGGCAAGTTATGTTTTCCTCTCTCCCCTCCAGAACATGATCAATCTGTTGAGTGAACCAAGTACCATCTCCCTGGGCATCCGCCACAAGGAAACTTGATATGATATCCAACTCTTCTGGTAGTTTGAAAACCATGGTTCTCCAGCCACACTGGTCAAGGATGATCTTTTCGTAGTTGTACTTCATGCATCCACCCTTGTCACTCAAATGTTGATCTCGAGAGATCATCGATATTTTTGTATTCTCCATCCCCCTCCCCATCTCCTGCAACCTCCGCAACATTTTCCCCCTCCGCCGCGCCGCGCTCCACCTTCCGCAGCTCTGCATCCGTGACCCTCTTGAAGTTGATCGTCTCTCCCCCAGCGCTTACCCCAAACGCCTCCAAGATGTGCATGACGGAGCCATCCCCGGCGGGCTGTATCTTCTGCCCCGCCTGATACAGCACCCCGTCCTGATACTTCCCCCGCCGCACAGTGACCGCATGAAAGTTGCCGGGGGTGACGGTGCGACCCGATGGAGCCAGCTTGTCGTTAAGGCTGGTCTTGGGGGGATCGAAAGATATCCCACGCCGCACTTCGCTTCGGCCATCTCCTACAGAGCCAACTCAGTTATCTTCACCCATGGTTTTCCGGGTTAATTCGTGTGCCACAAGACATCATCGAATTTTTGAAATCGTCACTTTGCAGGTTGGCTTTCGTAACAAACCCATTCTCCATGCGCAAGGTGCTCGGGCATTCAATGCTGGAGGTTTATTCTTGACCCTCCAAACCTGTAAATATTTGGTATTTCGTGGTAGTATTGGTGCAACTTCGAAAGACAAAGGGACAAAAAATGCAGAGAAGACAACAAATCAGGCGCAACAGCGCAAAGCGAATCAATCTAGTTTTGTGCGTGTTTGTGATATTGATTGTCATTCTGATGGTTATTTTTCTGATTACGCGGTTACTTGGGACGGGCAAACAAACGGACAAACCGACTGGGGCTGAAAGCACCGCGACAGTCAGTCCAAGCTCTGTCAGCACCGTGTCCAGCATCGTCACACAGAAACCCAGTGATGTAACTGCCTCTCAGATAGCCAGCCCTACGGCCGTGCAAGTAAAGACACACTGGGATTTTCAAGAGGTGCTTTTGCCGCAGTATATCAAAGAGTTTCTTCCCAAAAACGGGGAAACAGACTATCTTAATACCATTACCGCATTGTATAGCGGCCAGAGCAGTGTGCAGATGACCGCTATCTCCACACAAAAGGAATGGGAAAAACTTCGCCGCGCCGTGCAGCTGACATTCCCGCCACGGGCTTTGTTATACGACGCGGAACTAGCCCCCTCCCCATCTCCTGCAACCTCCGAAACATTTTCTCCCTCCGCCGCGCCGCGCTCCATCTTCTCCTGCGCCAGCACATCTTGGGTCACATCCCTAAACGAAATGTTCTCCCCGTTATACCCCACTGCCTCAGCCTGAAGGATTCTCTTTGTATCAATGTCGGGAGAATTCTGGTTTAGTTGATCTGCCTGCCCCGGCTGGTAAAGCGAAGCGTCTGCATACTTCCCTTTTCTTGCCATCACGAGGAACCGATCGCCTGATGAAACTGATCGTCCGGCTCCGGCCAGCTTCTCGTTGAGCTTGGCTTCAAGGTTGCGGGCTTGCAGGCCAGAGACGATGCTGGTGTTGCTGTTGATGGAGAGATCGAAGGTGGCGTCGGTGGTGGTAGTGGGTGGACATAATTCTATATATGTAAAAACAGGGCTAATCGAGCCCTGTTTTAGATATGATGTTTTAGTGTACTAAGTCACTATTTTCGATAGGGCTTAAGCATCTCCGCAATTTCAGTTTGGCCACGCTCTACTGCAAAATCATAGGCATCCATATTATGCATAAACTCACCTGTATATCGGATTGCGGAATTGATGCCGTTGTCAATTAATAATTGAACTACATCTTTGTGTCCACCGTAAATCGCTGCAAACATAGGGTTGCGATCAGGCTCACTTGTATCAAGTTTAGCACCACATGATATTAAGTACTCAACAATATTATAGTGTCCCTCTCTAGCTGCACGGTTAATTGCCCCAGCATTAAAGGTGCCTGCTTCTGTATTTGGATCCAGCCCGGATTGTATTAGATACTTGAGAATATCAATTTGCCCCATTGATGCAGCAACATGCAGCCAGGTTCCAAATGCCGTGATTGCTTTTAATGATTCTGGATAGGACTCAATTATAGCCTTTACGCCATTAATGTCACCTTGACGTATAGCATTACGTATCGCCTTAATTAAGTTGGTTTGATCCATGTTAATCATCTCCTCGTAGAAGCAATTTCGCCCAGTTCACTTAACATATCAACAATGTCGTCATAGCTGCCACCTTCACTTTCAACATCTTCAAGTTTCTTAACATTGAATTCTAGCGTATCAAGTTTGTGTTGTCCAGCTACTCTATTTGGAGCCCACACCAGGTTTTCTTTTCCGAAAATTGGGTCAATTCCGAATCTTCTTAACAAAGCATGACCTCTCCGAGAAAGACCCTTTTGTTTCTGTCCATTACCTTTTTTGAATACAATATGATGAGCATGAGGATCAACCATACCTTCTGGTGGTGGACCGATAAGGTCGCGCAAGTATTTATTAAAGTTGAACCGGGAGATATCCTGAGGTATTGCCTTCGTACTATCTGTAGTAGAGTATTCTACATCCCCCTCCCCATCTCCTGCAACCTCCGCAACATTTTCTCCCTCCTTCGCGCCGCTTTCCATCTTCCGCAGCTCTGCATCCGTTACCCTCTTGAAGTTGATCGTCTCTCCCCCGGCGCTTACCCCTAATGCCTCCAATATGTGCGTGACGGAGCCATCCCCAGCGGGCTGTATCTCTTGCCCCGCCTGATACGGCACCCCATCCTGATACTTCCCCCGCCGCACTGTGACTGCATAGATGTCGCCGGGGGTGACGGTGCGGCCAGAGGCAGCCAGCTTGTCGTTCAGCCTGGTTTCCAGGTTTCGGGCTTGGAGGCCCTTCACAATGCTGGTGTTGCTGTTGATAGAGAGATCGAAGGTGGCGTCGGTGGATGTGGTGGCATTGGTGGTGGTTGTGTTGTGGGAGCGGGCAGTGTTTGAAGTGTCGGAATTGATTTGGGTGCTGAAGGCGGGGCCGTCGGCTAGAGCGAAGGCTGGTTGGAAATAGGGGTTGAGAATACTATATTGACGGAACCGGAGTGATCTTGATATTATCTTTCGATTAAGGCATCTATATAAAAGACACCGAGATCGTACGATCTCGGCATTATGAGCATTGAGTTAGGTTATGCACTCAATCACGAAGCATAGTGAGTCTTGTCAGGGAATTCAATTCCCTTCTCCAGATATCTCGTTAATACAACAACCGCTCTAGTGAGATAGAACAAGGACTTCGAATTAGGTACTGGATCAAGTTGGACATGATCCCCTGTAGCCTTGTTTATTTGTATCCTGCCCAAATTCTGCTTATCTGGGCCAAAGAAATATACCACCTTTTCATCGTCCTCATATTCTTTAATCATCATAACATATGTAGCCACAAGTATCACCTCCGTTGATTAATCATAAACAATTCTACTCCAATTATACAACTTGTTCGCCTCAGAATGTGCAACTTCATAGAAACAATTATATGCTTTCATATAGTTGTACTCGAATAATTCATGATTGAGCAAAACTATGTCTGCATCATTATAGGTTCCACTACGCAATCTTTCCCACGCTATTGCTATTTCATAATCGGCATCAAACAATCCAACAGAGCCATCTTCAAAAGCATGTTCTTCAAAGAATAAATGTTTCTTTATAATTTGTATATCATCTTCCTTCATCCCCACGTTTTTAGCAATATAGGCTACATCAGTATCATATTTCTTAATATCTTCATACATTTTTATAGCGGCATTGTCTCGCAATAGAATTTCGTTAATCGAGCAATCAGCTGGCTTTTTTGTCCTCCACTCCTGATAATTGATTCCACCTTTGTTTGTTGGTCTGCCCACCCCCTCTTTTCCTGCCGCCGCAACATTTTCTCCCTTCGCCGCACCGCGCTCCATCATCTCCTGCGCCCGCACTTCATCCGTAACATCCCTGAACGAAATGTTCTCCCCATCAAAGCCAACAGCTTCCGCCTGGAGGATTCTCTTTGTATCGACATCGGGAGTATTCCGATTTAGTTGATCTGCCTGCCCCGGCTGGTAAAGCGAGGCGTCTGCATACTTCCCTTTTCTTGCGGACACGAGGAAGTGATCGCCTGATGAAACTGATCGTCCGGCTCCGGCCATTTTCTCATTGAGCTTGGCTTCCAGGTTGCGGGCTTGCAGGCCGAATTTCAGGCCTGTCGAATAGAATGGAAGTGGCGCTTTCAAGAGCAGCTTATTCGCCATCAAGCCCAGTGCTATTGTTGTCTAGTCATAAAAGTAAAACTAAGAAAACAAAAAGGAGGCTCTCCGCCTCCTTTAGTCGTTATGCCGCTTATGCCAAGTAATAATCTACCTTCTTGTCCATTTCCATCAAGAACTCCTCCAATGAATTAGCAATTTTCCTCTCTCCAAAATATATAGGACACTGACCTAATGAATTGGGCTGCTGTATGTCTATCGTAAGAAATGCTTGTGCAGATATTTCAAAGAAGATCAACTTTCCCCTGTCCTGATAATACTGTCGCCGAATATCATTTTCATATGTGTTCATCCCACTATAGAAATCAAATATCTCTATTGGTGAAATAAAACGATTAGTGTTATAGCTTTCTCCATTACATAAAAATCCATAACCTATCTCTATATAAAAATCCTTTAACTCCTGCGGTAAGCTCATGCCAAGTTTTTCTTCAACATCAGCAATATCATTTTCTGAATTCATAAAGAAGACATGCTTATTGTCCCAAATATCGCTATTGGGATCTTGAAAAACAAACTTCTTATAAGGCAAGAATTTCATGCTTGTCAAAAAAATCAACTCCCTCACTTGTTTAAAATTTGGTCTAAAATACCGCTTGCTCGATGAATGCCACCTTGATGTTCATTTGGCCACTTGGCCGGATGAATATTCCACCATTCTAGCGGCCCTCCATAACTATTTGGTATTATCTCATGCGCATCGTAAAAATTTTTAGGGCTTCTAACGATTTTCCCATTCTTATCAAATACGCATTCGTCATATTTTGGCCACTTTTGTCCTGTCATTTTTTGCCATTGCACAATCAATTCTATCCTCTTGTTATCAAATGTGGTTCTATTATAAGCCTTTTCTGCTTTACTGAGCTCAACATAATTATTGCTCCGTATTGCATCTCCAAGTCTTTTGATTTGTTCATTAGTAAGTTTTCTACCTGTCTGTAGCTCAATATCTCTTATATAGTCTTTGAACTTCCAAATAGTGTCAAATCTTACATCTGTGGTTATATATTCTCCCCCCACTCCCTCTTTTCCTGCCGCCGCCGAAAAATTCTTCCGCAGCTCTGCATCCGTTACCCTCTTGAAATTGATCGTTTCTCCCCCGGCGCTTACCCCAAATGCCTCCAGGATGTGCGTGACGGAGCCATCCCCGGCGGGCCGTATCTTCTGCCCCGCTTGATACGGCACCCCATCCTGATACTTCCCCCGCCGAACCGTAACCGCATAAAGGTCGCTGGGGGTGACGGTGCGGCCCGAGGCGGCCAGCTTGTCGTTGAGCCTGGTTTCCAGGTTGCGGGCTTGAAGGGCGGAGACAATGCCGGTGTTGGTTTTGATGGAGAGATCGAAGGAAACGTTGGTAATACAGAACTTAATAAAAATAAACAAGGCAAGAACAATCTTGCCTTGATGAAAATAGTATATGTTCTATTAGGTGTAAAGCAACTCTAGAAAAGAATCAAAGTCTTTACATACATAGCTTATCGATCTGTCTGGCGTCATTAGTGCAGCTTCGTGATCCCAAAATGTTATTACCGGTTCTTCCACTTTATCTTGGTAAGTGAAACAGATATAGTTACCAAATGGATCTGCTGCAAATGGAACCGTTCCTCTTGGCAAAACCTGCTTTATGTCATTATATACAGAGACAATATTGTTTGTATCTTCTTCATTAAAGCTTAGCAGACTACCAAATATAACTTCTTCATGACCTTTGAAGTCAAATAGATTTAAGTTTGGACTACCACCATGATATTGTGAGGCACAGTTAATATAGGAACGAGGAAATTTGACACCAATTGCTAGTCCGATATTATTGATCTTTTCAACATCCAGGGGCTCATTGGGTAACAACCATTCCAACTCTGGCTTTTTCAAGAATCTCACTCCTTTATCTACGATATAGGGCACCTCCGCCCCAAATACTCCTGCCACCTATATGCCATGTATTTCTATGGATGGCTTCATCAACAAGTTGCAAAACGCCCTTCGTTTGATGATGATGCCAGACATAACCATCGATTTTAAGGCCAAGAGCTATCTGCTTAAGCTGTCGTTCTGAGAGTTGGCTCTTAATGGTTGGATTGCTTTGCAGATATTCACTTAATTGTTTTGTAGCATTTTGGAATTGAACTCTATCCTTTTCCATATACAGATCTGGTGTGATTATCGCGTTGAATTTCGTATCGAAAATTGGAAACCCATCACCATCAAACAGAACTCCTGTTTTAGGATGTTTTTGATTCGCCATGGACAATTGCCCAATGGGCTTCTGTCTATCAGTACTGGAGTATTCTACATCCCCCTCCCCATCTCCTGCAACCTCCGCAACATTTTCTCCCTCCGCCGCGCCGCTTTCCATCTTCTCCTGCGCCAGCACATCTTGGGTCACATCCCGAAACGAAATGTTCTCCCCATCATACCCAACTGCCTCAGCCTGGAGGATTCTCTTTGTATCGACGTCAGGAGTCTTCCGGTTTATTTGATCTGCCTGCCCCGGCTGGTAAATCCCTGCGTCTACATACTTCCCCTTTCTTGCCATCACGAGGAACCGATCGCCTGATGAAACAGATCGTCCGGCTCCGGCCAGTTTGTCGTTGAGCCTGGTTTGCAGATTGCGGGCTTGGAGGCCGGAGATGATGCCGGTGTTGGTGTTGATGGAGAGATCGAATGTGGCGGTGGCGGTGGTGGTATTGGTGGTGGTTTTGTTGAAGGAGCGGGTGGTGTTTGAAGTGTCGGAATTGAATTGTGTGTTGAAGGAGGGGCCGCCGGCGAAGGCGAATTGGGGGTTGGGATTGAGGAACGCGCTGGTCTGGTTCATGAAGCTGTTGAAGGTGTCCATTTGCTCGTTGATCTTGCCTTGGAGTGCGGCGGTGTAAGGGGGCCCACCCCCTCTTTTCCTGCCGCCGCCGAGAAATTCTTTCCTTCCGCCTTGGCAATCTGCAACGCATACTCCTTGGTCACATTGCGGTAAATCGGGCCTTTGCCGCCCAGGCTTATGCTCTCCGCCCGGAAGACCTTGAGCTTTGCTCCGTCAATAAGCTGCGCAGCTTCAATAAGAGTGGCTTCGGAGTAGGGGGCTGCGCCGATGGCTTTGCCTCCGGAAACCTGGAGGATGATGGCGTCGCCTTGGTTCAGGGTGTGGCCGGCGGCGGTGAAGCTAGCAGGGAAGATAATCCCATAGCTGACTTCTATTATATCTTTAAATAAAGCAACGAAATTATCAAAATCTCGTTGCTCTTGACATGATATATGCAAGCTTCTACTTTATCTATTCGTCATAAGTATAAAAAGCTTAATGATAAGAGTTCAACACCTTGTCCGCTCTCAATCTTTTTATGAAACTTTCCCACGCATCACTCTCCTCTTCAAATAGACGCTCTGATCCCGTGACAATACTTGCCCGTTCATCAGTAGTAAATACTCTCCAGTATCCATTCTGTTTGTATATACATACCTCGTTCTCATAAAAATATCTATCTTCACCAATATTAAAGTGTTGTAGATCTTCATTATCAATAATCTCAAGAGCCTGTTCCTTCGTCATTGTCATCCCTCCTATTAATATATCTCTCTAAGCAATCCGATCTTTACAAGCCACTCGATCCTTATTGGCATTTCGTCTTGAAGACCACCTCCAACGCCCCATCCCTTAACTTCAACAATTTCACCACGATAAGTTACCAGTTTGCTATAATCACCTTCAAACCACTTAGTAACATAGGCTTCAATCTGTGTTTTCACAAATGTATCATTACAGTTCTGGACGTGCTCCTTTATCTTCGAAAAATCTCCAATTACCTGATACTTATGATACATCGAAGAATCTTCAACATACGGCAAGGATCTCATCTCATATGTATATGGTTTATTCTTGATCAATGGAGACGTATACCGTCCGGTTGGTGGGCCATTTCGATCAACAATCTCTCCAATTTGAGGAGTCCGCATTGTTTTAATTGCGTCCCCATTTATATCAAGTCTATATCCCCCCTTCGGGGCCATCTCCCATTTTATTGATCCATCTGCATGTAGTACATCCGGACTCTTTGGTATCTGAATACCAGAAGGCCATTCACCTGTTCTTGCAAATACCTCTGCCGCTTTACTGTCTATCTTACTCAGGTATTTGTGGAGATCATCATTGGTGCAGGTTGATTGTTTCAATAAATCTATGCTATCTTGTGAACCTTTTCCACTCCTGCCTAATACGAGTTTCTTTAAATCTCCCCCCACCCCCTCTTTTCCTGCCGCCGCCGCGAGATTCTTTCCTTCCACCTTGGCAATCTGCGGCTGGTACTCACCCACGGCATTCAGGAATTTGTAGTTCTCCCCGGCATGCCCCACACGGTTAACCCGCAGGATGGCAAAGTCTTGGTTGCTCTTCACAAGATCCGCAAGGGCTTCGTCACTGAATTTTATCGCATCAAAATGAACCCCGTCAATGGAATAGAGGAGAATGTCGTCGCCGGTTTTTGTCACAATGCCCTTGCTGTCGAGTATGGAGGAAACGAATTTAGTGTCCGGCTTAGTCAGGTAGGTTTTGCCGGTGGGGAGGGTTGAGAGGTCAATGGTTGCACTGCTTCCCTATGCATTATCACTCGTATACGAAGCAACTTAGGGTACGAATAAGCCCCCAGCAGGGGGGCTTACCACAGTCTTATCTCGCTTTTACGTATGTTTTTTCTCGCTTATGAATTAGTCCTTATATAGTGTAATCTCTTCTCCATTGTTTGTATCAATAAAGAATTTCCTCTTTCCTTCAGTCATTAAAGTGACCTCCGTCCCAACTGGCATTGCTGCTGTATTATTAACCATGGAAATTCCTCATAAATTAATTACCTGAAGACAATCTCCTTTCGATTTTGCCATTAATAAAGCACCATTCAATACATCAAACAAATCTTCTCCCTCGCTAGTAATGAAATAATTCGCCAAATTAGTAATATCCTCACTTATTTCATTTCCCCAAGGTGGCCTCCTATCTAGGTTTTCAATGTCCCATATAACGTCTGATGGTCTAATAAATGATAATCTTCTCTTTATCTCATTAAGTTCAGAAATTGCTAGGTCAATTTTGTCGGAAGGTAATGTCCCATTGTATAGTTCATTCATCAACGATGGATATTTACTTCCCCAGCATCCTTTTTCAAGATGGAAACATATATTAGAAAAAAAGCAATGAAGAAAATCCATTGAGCCAACCGTAAAGAATCTATGATTGGTTAAAAATCCCACCGTTATAATTAGCCTCCTACCTTTCTTTAAATACTACCTCAATACCCTTGTTGGTCTTATCAATAATTCGAGAATAAATCCATTCTAGAACATAATCAGTAATACTCTGACCTCTAGCATCAATAACTACTGTCTGTTTTGATCCGATTGGCAAGACATTTAGTCGTTGATTATATTGTTAAACAATATCATTAACCAATCTAGATCGGCCTTTAGCTGACACAATATCATAGTTCTTTATATCAATACTATGTAAGCCTAAGTGATAGTCTGGCCTTATGCTTCCCTTTGTTCCATATGGGACTTCCTTTACGATACCATCACTCATCCTAATAAACGATTTCTGTGGCGAATATTCAGGATAATCAGTTGCTGCATCGATTTCAGACTGCCTCCACGATGGCCTTTTAGTAGGTCCATACATTCTTTGACCGCTAGCGTTTCGAGAACTCAAGCTAGTATCAATAGCTTCATATTCTCCCCCCACCCCCTCTTTTCCTGCCGCCGCCGCGAAATTCTTTCCTTCCGCCTTGGCAATCTGCGGCGCATACTCCTTGGTCACATTGCGGTAAATCGGGCCTTTGCCGTCCAGGCGCACGCTCTCCGCACGGAAGACCTTGAGCTTTGCTCCGTCGGTAAGCTGCGTAGCTTCAACAAGAGTGGCATCGGAGTAGGGGGCTGCGCCAATGGCTTTGCCGCCGGAAACCTGGAGGATGATGGCGTCGCCCTGATTCAGGGTGTGGCCGGCAGCGGCGAGGGTGTCGGTGAGGGATTCTGAGCGGATGCCTTTGATTACTAGGCGCATAAAAAACCGGAATCAAAAAGATCCCGGTTCTGTTATCTAGAAATAGTAAACCTTCGTATCTGTGACCGATGTCTACTTATCGAATACATCCGTGTTAAGCAAATCCTCAACTAAGGATTTGTTAACGCTATCTAAAGATTGCATTGCCTCATGATAACGAGTTATTGCATAAGTATGATTAAATTTGCTTAACGCAGCAACCGAGAGGTGCCCAAGGGTATATATACCTGACATTCGGTCTCGTGTCCGGCTTGGTCAGGTAGGTTTTGCCGGTGGGGATAAGAAATAAAAAAAGCCTCCCAATAGGAGGCAATGTGTTACTAATAGATTAATTATGTGCTCAACATAAAGCTACATAACAGATTCTTCACTCTGCTACTATTTCCTACTCTCTGCTTGAAGCCACTCTATTCCATGCTTTCCAAACAGTTTTTCAGGACAACTATCCTCACCAACATCTATCCAATCAAGAATCAAGCTTTCCAAACCCTTTATGTTAGTAAGATCAGCTTTATGGAATCGACATCCTCGAATCGTTGCGCCCGTTAAGTCAACACCAGCTAATGAGCTTCTGGAGAAATTCACTCCTGTTAATATCGCGTTTCGAAAACTTGCTCCAAAAAAAGTGGCCCTGAAAGCATCCATGTTTTCAATAGTTGCGTCCCTGAAATCCACGTGATCAGCCTCAGCCTTCACTAAATTGACATCTCTCAATTTAGCATTAATAAAACTTGAATAACCCAAATTGGAATAAGCCAAATCAACATTGTGCAACTCTGCGTTATCAAGCCTAACATCAAGAAATGCGCTGTTCGCTAAATCCCGATTTGACAAATCCGAACCGGAAAGGTCGTGCTCTTTCAAAATCAATTGCATTCCCTCTTTACCCAGAGTTCTTTGCCATAAGTCATGCTGATCCACTAAGTTGCTCAGAAGACTATTCATATACTCATCCTCCTTTTATGGCCATAATAACACTTTGTCCATCAATCCTTGCTTCGCAATCTCGCCGATAAGTTCTGCTAAATGATCTGCATGGAGATTTCTTGTATCAAGCATAACATTTTCGCCTTCTCCAATGCTCTTCTGAATTTTATTCATCGCTTCGCTCAAGTTGTATCCCTTTGGTGCAAACTTAGAATTAAAGGCCTTCACATCCCATTTTTGGCCTGTCGCGCTATCAACATAATCAGCGCTGCCACTGGGATCTCTAATGAGCTTACCAACTTTACCCTGCGACTCAAGACCGATACCAACTTCCCGTTCAGCAATTGATTTAGTATCAATCTTGCCACCATGCGAAGGGTCTTTTGCTAAATCATCAAGCTCAGTTTGATCTCTAGTAAATGAAATCCCTGAGCCATCCGTTGCTCCCAGCTGAGATTGAGAGGTTAAGTATTCTCCCCCCACCCCCTCTTTTCCTGCCGCCGCCGCGAAATTCCTTCCTTCCACCTTGGCAATCTGCGGCTGGTAATCACCCACAGCATTCAGGAATTTGTAGTTCTTCCCGGCATGCCCCACGCGGTTAACCCGCAGTATGGCAAAGTCTTTGTTGCCCTTCACAAGATCCGCAAGCGCTTCGTCGCTGTATTTTATCGTATCAAATTGAACACCGTCAATGGAATAGAGCAGAATGTCATCGCCGGTTTTTGTCACAATGCCCTTGCTGTCGAGTATGGAGGAAATGTGTTTGGTGTCCGACTTGGTCAGGTAGGTTTTGCCGGTGGGGAGGGTGAGGCTAATAACAATATAGCTACTTGAACATTCGAAGTATCTTATGCTATAAGAAAAGGAGGCATCTGCCTCCTCTTAATAAAGTGTAATACTTTTCACTTAAGAGAATAAGTAAGGGTTCACTATTGATTTATGAATTCTTCAATCGGTAATATCTGGCCATGATCATCATCAACATATATTCCTCTTAAGTAATTATCTTGTTGAAGAATCATTTTCATTCGTTCTTCAGACTGATATATCATCGTTATTGTGTGTGGGTTGGCAAACGGTATTTTCTTCAAATCCTCTTCCTCAAAATCTCTCATAGCATCTTCTCCTTTCTCGTAATCGTAAAAGATATGATCATTACCAAAATCAACACAATATCTCTCTCCTATATCAGGAACATCATAAGCGCGCAAACAGCCATAATGGTCAATATTCTTCACCGATTCTAGTGTAAGGTTTTCGTCTCCGATTAAAATGATCCACTGCATATTATTCCCTCCAATATTAATGGTTGTACAAATACTCCAGCAAGTCTTCCCATGTTGTAAAAACTTCAAAACCCATTGCCTTTGCTCCCCTTACCACTGCAGACGATGGTTTAAGATCGGGCGTATACCCAATTACAAATTTTGTCGTGCCAGTCTGTGTATTTACTAATTGTCTAGTGAGTTTTTTACCAGATCCAGACTTAACCTGAATCACTACATTACTCAATTCAATATCAAGGTCAGTGAGTAATGAGCCATCTGATCGAAAAACATTTATTTCAACACCTACAACCCTGCCGGGAAATTTCTTTTCAATCTCATTTGCTGTTTCACCAACATATTTGCCACTAGCATCGAATACACGGCTAATTCCTACTTGACTAATATCAGGAGAGCCAGTTCGATCTTTATATTCTCCCCCAACTCCTTCTTTTCCTGCCGTCTGAGGCAAAATATCTTGATTTGCATTCATCGATAATTCAGCCGCTATGATATCCTTCGTCACATCCGCCAACATTGGGTTGCCGCCCTGATACCCAACCCCATCAAGTTTGAACACTCTTGCCCCTCTTCTGCCTTTGCTCGCAAGTATTTCAGAAGCAAGCGTCGCGTCATATGGCTTGATATCAACAACCCGTCCGTTGTTTGTTGTGACAAGAATATAGTCGCCTTTCTTAACCTGATACCCGGCATCTTGAATGTCGGCCATGAGTTTTAATGAGGTTCGTCCAGTGATCCGACTGCGTGTTTTCTCAACTACTGAAGATTTATACATTTCTTGTTCTGCCATGGGACAAATGCAAACAGCCCGCTTGTTCGGGCTGTCTATGAGAGAATTATAAACGCACCAATATATGAATGGGTTTTTATGTGGGGTGATTTCGATAAGCCAGAAACTTTTAAGAATACCCCGGGATCATTTGGTCCCGGTGGTGGAGCCCTCTATTGTTCATCTATATCGTATCGATATATCCCCATCCTCATAAATGGCTGGCATCCAAATACCAATAGTTTCATCATCTACGTTAACAAACCAATTATTCTCATCAAAAAGAGCTTGATCAAACTGAGTTTCATCCATCCCCTCCTCACATACCAAAGCATCGAAGAAACTCTTGTACTTATAGTACGCACTATATGGGGTAAAATCGCCATGAACCCAATATTCTTCATTGTATGTGTTCGACATTTTTCCAATAGGTTCATTTTTGTATAAAATATCCATCATATTCACCTCTTTACTTTATAGTAATGTATTCTTGAGGAATGACACCTTTGATAAGGTATTCGTTATCTCGTTGTGCCCATTTTAACGCTAAATTCTTCCAATAGCTAGACTCACGGATATCAGATTTGATCGCATCAAGCACTTGCTGTGGAGATAGAATCTCGACATCTTTTATCTGTCCACTCCTTATATCGTTTCCCAGCCTTGCTACATCCACCTTAATAGTACTGTCTCCATATTTGTTGGAAATACCTTGATCGCTGGAAAAGCTAGTATAGGGGCTATTCGCTTTTGCACCTTTTCGAAAACCACCAAGAACGTGTTCGATAACAGTTACTTCTCTACCGTGATACATACCCTCCACATTTGCAGGCATGAGGTCTCCGGAGGAATTTACATATGATTTTGATATCCCATTTGGCCTTTTACTAGAATATTGAAGATCATCCCCACGGAACAGATCTTTTCCTTCAGTGACATCATCAATAATGTCTGAGAATGAAACTATATGTTCTCCCCCCACCCCCTCTTTTCCTGCCGCCGCTGCGAAATTCTTTCCTTCCGCCTTGGCAATCTGTGGCGCATACTCCTTGGTCACATTGCGGTAGATCGGGCCTTTGCCGTCCAAGCTTATGCTCTCTGCCCGGAAGACTTTGATCTTTGCTCCGCTGGAAAGCTGGGAGGCTTCTATAAGGGTGGCTTCGGAGTAAGGGGCTACGCCAATGGCTTTGCCGCTAGAAACCTGGAGGAGGATGGCGTCGCCTTGGTTCAGGGTGTGGCCGGCAGCGGCGAGGGTGTCGGCAAGGGATTCGGAGCGGATGCCTTTGATGACCAGATGCAAAAAACCGGAATCAAAGAGATCCCGGTAATCCTAACAACAAGTCACCATTCACTTATCTAACATATTGTTTACAGATAAAACTATTAAGAGCATGCAAGCACCACTTCATTTAGTAATTCAAAATTATGAAGCAAGTTATCTTCCGTCATTGCATTCATTCCGCGAAACACTTTCTGTGTTGTGAACTTGTCAAGTAAAACATACTTTTCGCCTTGTTTGATTCCAATGTCAACTGCTGAACGGTCATAGTAAATTCCAATATCCCACTTTTCATAAAGCCTCAATGGTATTTCAAATTCAGGATAAGGTGAATCCATCACCTTGAGATCACCAAATCTACAATTTGCCCCCCACACTTGATCAGCAATTTGCTTAATAAGCATCAGATCACGTCGAGCCTCATTATCTAACATACCAAAAACCTCCTTCAGGTACTAAATTCACATCAGAAAGTTTCAGAGTCTCTTTGATGTGCTCCCATTCATCAGCCAAAAATGTACCTTTAAAGTCAAGCGGGTTATGAGAAAATCGAATTGTTTTCCCACTTGCAATGGCATCATCTAGGAAAGGCCTGTTGAAGTATTCAAACATCTCGCGGTTACTCAAACCATATTTCTCCTTGATTACGTTCCACTCATATCCTAGGTCGAAGTATGAAGAAGTATGTCCAGCCTTAGCAATGTACGAATTCGAATCATTAAAATATTTGCCTAGAGTAATTGATTTAGCATCAGCGTTTTTTGTAGACAATTGCCTAATCTTCTTAAAATCATCAACAGGTATTTTACCTCCTACTTTTCCATCAACAATTCTAATTCCATCGATTAAATCCCAAGTCTCTTCACTCGCCTTGCCAATCACTTGATTTCTTAATTCAACACCCACCACCTCTTTTCCTGCCGCCGCCGCGAAATTCTTTCCTTCCGCCTTGGCAATCTGCGGCCGATACTCGCCCACAGCATTCAGGAATTTGTAGTTCTTCCCGGCATCCCCCACTCGGTTAACCCGTAGGATGGCAAAGTTTTTGTTGCCCTTCACAAGCTTCTCTAGGGCTTCGTCACTGTATTTCAGCGCGTCAAATTGAGCGCCGTCAACTAAATAAAGGAGAATGTCGTCACCGGTCTTTGTCACAATTCCCTTGCTGTCGAGTATGGAGGAAATGAGTTTAGTGTCCGGCTTGGTCAGGTAGGTTTTTCCGGTGGGGAGGGTGGTGTATTGCGAACACTCCTATAGCTAAAGACAAAACAAATAGTGCCGCGATCTTTCGATCACAGCACCATTTACAAGCGTTCTGCTTATCAGTACTAACTAATACAACATCTGAAGAAATTCATCATACGAGGAGGTTACATAATATGTAACCGGATTATCAATACCTGATTCTTCGTGATTCCAAACACATACACATGGATCTTCTTTTCCATCTCTATAGTCAAGGCATACAAAATCACCTGCAAAAAGCACAGCAATTGGTAATAGTTCTGTGCCAACTAGATCAGGACTATTTGATAACCTATCTTCAATTTGTGTTAAAGTAACGCCAATATCATAATTTCCGAGCGGATGCGTTCTGTATTCTGATAATATGCAAAGAAATCTATCAATTACATATTCACGCTTATTACAAACAAAGTGTTTTGCCTTGGGTATACCGCCTCCACATTTCTTTACATGGAATATGTATGAATCTGGTAGCTTAACCCGCCAAGCGTTTTCCTTCTTTGCAATATATTGATCTGTCGGCAAGGGAAAAATAACTGATTCTTCTATACAATTCATGAATAGCCTCCTATCTTGGTGCATCTGCCCACATTCCCGTTGTTCTTGCGCCATTATGGAACGTAATATTATGAATTCCATATGGAACTAATTGCATAACTCCTGGTGCTTCTGAATGGTGCCATGTATAGTCTGATAAATGCCCTCCTATCTGCTCATCCAACCACCTGAACTGCACATCATCTGAATGGTGCCACATATTATCAGGCAATTCAAATGAGTTTTTCACTACTCCAGCCCCCAAAAAATCGGCATATGTTCGACCATCAACTTTGACTATCTTTACCTCTAGAATATACCCGTTCTTAACCGCGTTCTCTTTAATTTTTCTCTTTTGTGTTTTTGTGAGTGCATCCCCACCTAAGATATCTTCATCCCACTGCCATTTTTGATTACCATTAACACCTTCACTATAGATCAACGAATAGTCATCAAGAACATCATCAAAACTCTTACTTCCATATAAATAGCTTTGAATATTGGTTTCACTAATAGTTCTATTGTAGCCAGAAAGCACACCAGTCTCACCTATGATTACTCGTTTAGTAACTTCTCCCCCTACCCCCTCTTTTCCTGCCGCCGCCGCGAAATTCTTCCCTTCCGCCTTGGCAATCTGCGGCGCATACTCTCTGGTCACGTTCCGATAGATCGGGCCTTTGCCGTCCAGACGCACGCTCTCCGCCCGGAAAACCTTGAGCTTTGCTCCATCGGTAAGCTGCGCAGCTTCGGCAAGGACGGCTGCGGAGTAAGGGGCTGCGCCAATGGCTTTGTCTCTGGAGACCTGGAGGATAATGGCGTCACCTTGGTTCAGGGTGTGGCCGGCGGTGGCGAGGGTGCCGGTGAGGGATTCTGAGCGGATGCCTTTGATTACTTGTGTGTGCAGGCCGACGTCAAACGTTTTCTTAATGGCGATTACACCCTTTTGAGGTGTAACTCTATTATACCGCGCGGAGTCAAGAGTTTGGCCGAAGAATTCCGGATCATCTGCAAACACGTTTAGGCGCCGCCCAGACTGACCTGTGTTGCTGTTGAATCCCCGTTGCCTTTCTGCATTCGTTGTCTGGCTGAAGAATTCTCCATCATCCATATGCTTGCCCATGCGCATGGCAAGGGCAGCCTCATCGTCGGCTTTGGCTTGCTGCCACACTCGTTTATACTCCCGGTAGCGGCCCAGGAGGTCATCCGCCTTATCCGCCAAACGACCAAGCTTCTGCTTGCCAACAACACGCAAGTCATCAAGATTGCGGATTCCTGCGCTCATCGCGTTGGCAGATTCCATGCGCTCCGCTGATTTAAAGGATGTGTAAAGCTTTTCAAGTTGGCGTAATTGTTTTGCCTCCTTGCCAACTTTCATGATCTTCTTTGCGTTCTTGAAGATCCTGACAATCTTGTTCACCTTTGATACAGCGGCGACTCCCAATGGCACAAAGTTGAGCGGGTCAAGAATAACATCGCCAGCGAGGTTGATGAATGGCCGATAGGTGTTGATCCACGCTTGATCGCCATATGCTTGCGTCAGCATATCGGCATATTCAGGCACATTCTCCCAACCCAGCATGGTGTATTTCACCGTGTGATCCGGGTTGATAAACAGGTATGGATTTTGAGAGTCAATTGCCATTTGGATAAATTGCTTTGTCAGCACGCTTGGTGTTTCCAGCGCATCCCAAAGCTGCCCGCCGCCCAGGCTTCTTCCAACGGCACGTGCATCCGTCGCATCCCTTCTCGTGGCATCGCTGAGAGCCGAAAAGTATAACGATCCTTCTTTATCTGGTGAATTTTGAAGAGCGCCAAATGAAACTGTATCAAGAAAGCCAGTCAGCAATCCAACCACATTTTTCTCAGCCTGACTCATCTGATTCCATCCATTTTGACCAACCTCTGCCATAGCCAATCGCATCTTCTGCTCCTGCGTGAATGGCTCAGTAAAGAGGAAAGATCCGTTCTTCATGGAAGCCTCAATGCCAGGGTACTCTTTAAAGAACTCATCCATGGTTCTGTTTTCAAAGGCTTGAACATAGTCCTCATTGGTGAAAGGTTTATATAGAGGAGCCACCGGGGGCTCTAGTAGCTGCAACCCGAAGAGAACTGATTCTCTTCTCATTTTCTCCGGCATATCTTCTTTGATATATGTCTGACCCTGTGCTACGCTATCCAGATAAGAGATTTGCTGATCTGACAGCAAGGAAGGATCAAGGTGTAAATCATTAATCAACACATCTGTCTTGCTCTCTTGGCTAGATGTTGGGCGGTCATAAAATCTATATGGGCCTTGCGAATAATCAATCTGGTTCTGTTCTTCATTTTTCCATATGTCATCGGTCTGCATTGGCACAGAGATTTGAAAGGGGCTAGATGAACCCGTGTTTGCTGATGATTTATCAGGTTGGGTCTCTGCTTGAGCAGACATCCCTGGCAGTAATGCTCCGCCTCGCAATAAACCCAAGACCATTTGCCCATGGTCTTGTGTCGACGTGGGCTGAGGGCCATCGTGGTGAATCACAATTGGAATATTGGAATTATCTGTTTGCGTTTGCCCCCAAGGGACATCAAATGATGCAGGCAACCCTCCACCATTCACAGGAGCCGTATTACGCGCATCAAGATAGGCAACCAGCCCATCATAATTTGAGGTGACACCGGCACTCAATTGAGACAATAAGCCATTGAAGAAATCCTCACTGCCGCCACTTTGCGACGCGAGCTTTTGGAGGTAATCTTTCGTATTCTGGGACTGTTGAATCAGAGTACTGTAATCCTTCTCAAATTGCTTGAGGTCATCTTCAGTGGTATTCGGATTGCTGAGCAGGTAGTTGTACTCAACTAAAAAGTTCTGCTGTTGTTGCTTCAGCTCGAGATTAACGGGCAGCTTGCCTTCCTTTCTACGTTTTTGATCTTCTTCCGAGTTCGAATACTCTCTCAAAAACGTCTTCGGCGGCAGCCCCCTCGCACGCCGCTCCACATCGTCTTTGTCTTTTTCATCATAATGATAACCGCTGGCGTTCCATTGCTGCTCGCTGGCCTGGACATACTGCGCATTCTTGCCTTTGGTGCCGTTCAGCTCAGCCATTCGCTTCGCATCATCGGCAAAAAAGGTATTCATTTTCCCAATATCAATACCGTTCTTGGGATCATCCGCCAAGAGGCCTCTTTTCTTCAGTGCTTCGTCTGCATTAAAATCAGGCCGCGTCGTGGTGGATGGGGCTGTTACGGTTGGACTCGCACCATTGAGTTCAGCCGCCTTCTTTGCCTCTGCATCGGCAGCCTGCAGCTTCACATCAAAATCGGTCTTTAGCGAACCAATCAGGCTGTTGGTTGTATCCAGTGCCGCCCAATAAAGCCGGTTGCCCAAAGTGTCCTTGGTGCTGGTGGGGTCATACTCGCCCTCCGTTAAGCCATAGGCGGCAAGCATTTTCTTCTTGACTTCGTCAGCTCCCTTAACCCTTTTGTAATCGTATGTACTTTTCACCTCGTCGGCTGCCTTCTGGGCATCCTTCACGCTGTCAACCACCGCTCCGGGAACTCCCGTTGCCGTAAGATAATTGATCGAAGGAGTATAATCAGCGCTCATGGCATTGACTTGATAGGCACTCACTCTTTCGGTCTTTTGAAATGCGTCATCAATATTCTTTACCGCCTGACTTGACTGCGCCAAACCCGCCCGGCTGGCCCGCACCTGCGCGATGGTCTTGTCCATGGCGGACTTGGCGGCGTCAGTCTGCTTGCCGATCTCCTTTTCCATGCGGGCCGTTTCGCCGCCCACGATGGAGCCGTGGATGGACGAACGGGTCAAGCCCCGGCGCAGCGCATCGGTCTCCGTGGCGGACTTCAATTGCCGCACGGCCTGCGTGAGCTGGTCGCGAGCCTGCGTACGGAAGGTGGTGTAGTTCTCCTTCGCCTGCCGCTCCATGCCGCTCAGCTTCGCAAACTGTCTGTTCTTGTAGCGATTGAATTGATCCTTGATATCATCCCACTCCGACGAATGGATCGACTCGGGATTACTCAGCTTATCTAGAAAATCACTGGCCATCGGGATCCTCCTGTTCAGGAAATATGGGGAAGGGAGGGGCGTGCTGCCCCTCCCTCGGGCTATTGGATCAGCAGCACATCGCCGGAGCGGATGATCCAGGGCGCCGTGACGCCGTTCTTGCTGGCGATGTCGCGCCACGGCACACCGTATTTGCGGCCGATGGCGGAAAGTGTGTCGCCGCGCACCACGGTGTGATAGGTGCCCGCCGGCTTGTCCGGCGTTTGTCCGCCAACACCGGCCAGGTATTTGCGAATCACCTGGGCCTCAGCCTTGGCCATTTTCTGGAGGTTGAGCCGCTGCACGAGCCAACGGCACACATCGGGGTTGGTGTGGAAGTCATGCTCGGTCAGCAGCACATGAGCCACGCCACCGTCGCTGGCCGTGTCGATCACAGTGTAGTAATCCTCCTTGGTGGAGGGGTCCGGCTTGCTGTGGTGCACGGTGCTGGCGCGGGTGGTCGCAACGCCATAGGGGCTGCCCATGACGCGAGCCACGGTGTTGGCGATTTCGCGGGCGAAGGCCAGGTCGTCGGGCCGGTCCACACTGTAAAACACCGTCACCCTGCGCACCCTGGGCACCGAGCAGGCGTTGGAGTGCAAGGAATAGAAGAGCTCCGCCTTCTTGCGCACCGCCAGCCTGCCGCGGTCGGTCAAGCTCAGGTCCTTGCCGTCATAACGGGTCAACAGCACGTCAAAGCCCAGCGCCTTGAGCTCCGCCTCCAGATAGCGGGCATAGACCAGCATCCAGTTGCCCTCGAAGTAACCGGCGGTGGCACCGCGGTTGTGGTTCTTGAAGTGGCCCGGGTCAAGCACAATCAATTTCGCCATGTTGCCCTCCTCAGAAGCCGGACTGGTTGGTTGGGTCGTTGAAGATGCCGAACGCCGCCACCAGCGCAAGCCCGCCGTTCAGGATGGCCTGGGCCGCGTCACCGGTGATGCCGATCGCGTCCCACAGCTTGAAGGTGTCGCCCACCAGCAGGATGAGCGCGAGGGCCGCCGTCCACGCGGCCTTGGAGAGAAAGCGGTTCTGCGAGATTTTCATGGTTTGTCTCCTTTCCTTGCGGGCTTCTGCCCGTCAGTTGCCCCGGTCTGCGGCCCGTTCCACCAGATAGGCGGAGAGGCTTTCGCTGTATTGCCCGTAGTCCTCCAGCGCCTGGGTCACAGCGCCATTGGCCTGGCCGTCTTTCAAAGCCTGTGCCGTGGCACCGGCCAGCCCGCCGATCGTCAGCAGGCCCTTCAGCACCATCACGGTTTCACTGCTCCGGCAGTCTTCCCGATGGTCAATCCGCCGCATCCGGCGGGAAAGCCAGGCAATCACAGCGCCGGAGAGGATGGCCGGCGCACCGAGCACACCGGCGATTTGCAGCGCCATTTCCATTGCAGACATGTGTGGTTCCTCCAAAGAGATGAATGGATAAACAAGTGTTATTACGTGTGAAACTTCATATAACCAGTATTTAGCGGAACGAGATGCCGCTCAGAGAGATCCATGTGGGGCTGCCGGCCACCGGCATCACCTCGCCGTTGCTCAAAATGCGCACCACCGCCTCACCATAGCCGTAGGCGGTACAAGGGTAATATCCGCCAGAGGATGGCCTGTAACCGGAAGGCAGTGTGAATGCCGCTGAGCCAATCGTGCCGGACTTGATCAAGCCCCTCAGGCGGATCACGCCGTTGTTGTCCTTGGTATAGCCAAACAGGTAGCTGCCGCCGTAATCGGCCCAGTTGTTGGTCCAGGTCACTGTGTCGGCAACGTTCCAGCTCCCGTTGGCAGCAGATATCCCGCTGTCCACCAGGTCGCCGTCTCCGTTCCACATGCCGAGCCTACCAGAGCTGCCGGGCGTGCCGGAGATGACTTTGCTGTCCAGGCCGCTCTTGTCCCCCGTGTCCAGCACCGTTCTGCCGCCCTGCCGGATCACCCCGCCGGCATCGATGTCGTGCAGCACATGCAGGCATCCTTCGTTCAGAGCCTGATCCGGGTCCTCCCCCACCACGATCGCTTGCGCATAAACAACCCTGCTGGCCGCCGGTGCTGAAGCGCTGCGGCGCATCACAAGCAGTGTGGGCAGGTGCTCGGGGATCACCGCGTGCGCCTCCGCGCTTTCCAAATCCACAAAAGATTCCAGCTCCGGCGGGTGGTTGTTAATTGCCTTCACCGCAATGGAGTATTGATCACCGGGGGTTAACCACTCCACCGTAAACGAGGTGTCCAGCAGCGTGAGCGGCTCCAGCACAGCGTCCGCATATGCGCCGCTTCCCAGTTTGAACTGCACCTTGCTGATCTGTGCCATCCCCGGTGTGCCGCCGTAACCGGTGTCGGTGATGAGGATGTGCACGCTGGCGATGCTCTCATATCGGTCGATGGATGTGATCGAAACAGAAGGTTTCTGAAAGCGCTTGACAGTAAAGTCCACACCACCAAGCCAGGGGCCGGCCTGCCCGCCCTCATCCACGGCTCGCACGCGGAGCTTCATCGCCCGGTTAGTCAGGCCCGTGGTCAGGTTACCGATGGGATAGGAGATGTCCACTGTCGGTGCTGGCACATCGGTGGAGACGGTGGCGGTGGCAGTGGCAAGGGCGGTGCCATCCTCCAGCTGGAGCTGATAAATCAGCATCATCACACTGCCCGATTGGCTGTGCGTGTTGCCTTGAACCGGCTGGCCCACGGTAAACACCACGGTTTCGCCTTCATAGGCGTCATTCTTCATCGGTATCAATGACGTCGGGGCAGATGGCGCAATCCTGTAGTCCACCGTAAATGATGCGGTAGTCCAGGCTGAACGGTATTGCTGCCCGTTGCTGTCAGGCCACAGCGGCGTAACCGCGCGTACACGCACCTTGCATTGGGAGTTCAGCCAATACTGCTTGGGCTGCAGGCCAAACAGGCCACGCAAGTTCACCGAAAGCAGCGAGCTCCCCACAGCAGGCTGCGGGGTCGGCACAAGCCAGCTTGCGCCGCCGTCTTTGGACACCTCAACCTCATAATCCAACTGTGAGGGGGAGAAAAAGCCACTGCCATCGGCGCTGTCGCTCCAGTCAAACGCAGCAGTATCAGCGGTCACCGTGCTTATGGCAGTGATCTTGGGCGCAGTAGGCGTGGGATAAGAGGTGTAGTCCACCCTGAGATAGGCGGCATAAGTGCCGGCACTGTATTCCAAAGGCCGGATACCCGCATACTGCCCGTTTGCGCCGATCAGCAGGATGTAGGGGTTGCCTGCCTTCAGCGCCGCGATGGCGGCGGCAGAAAGAGCCACCGACTTCCAGGCGTTCTTGGTGGAAAAGGTGAAACTGCCGGAAGTTCCGGCCACCGCTGTCACAGACCCGCCGGAAATGGCGCTGCCCACCTGATAGCTCCAGGTCTTGGAGGCTGCCTGCCCGTCATCATATCGGTAAAGATACAGCGTGATGCCGTTGATTGTGTAGCTGGCATAGGCCGAAATATCAAAGCCCAGCACTGTGGCATAATCATAGGAGCCGTCGGAAAGGTTGCCCGCAAACAGCTCCTGGCCGCCATACGGCGTCCACCAACTGCCTTCATTTCGGTTGTAGCGGTTGTAATTCGTTTTGATATTCACGACAGACATGCTGCCCTCCTACGCGAAAATAGCAAGTCCGGCGCCGCCGTTGGTGGAATACACACCAATTTGCGAATCGCCTAAGGTGAGGCCGGAGTTTTTTACGGTGAGCACCTCCAGACCATCCTTGCCATAAAACGCCAAGCCCTGGCGGTTCAGCGAGCCATACCGGTTTGTGTTTTCCAATTGCAATTCAATCTCACCGTCGTATGTGTTGCCGTTGACTGTGCCGCCCAGCGTCAGATTGCCGCCCTTGATGAGATCGGCGGTGATCGAATCAATGTGCGAGCTGGTAATCGTGCGATACTCGATTTGCTCGCCGATGATCTTGCCCACGGTGATTTCCCCGGCGTTGAGGCTTTTGATCCTCACATTGGCAGCATCCAACTCGCCCGTGGTGATGCAGCCTGCATCCAGATCCACCACCGCCACCTTCTTGGCGTCCAGTGTGCCGCCGGTGATAGAGTCAGCCCGAAGGTTGGCCACGCTTACAATCCTGGCGTCCAGCGTGCCGCCGGTGATGTGATCGGCGGTCAGGTTGATCACATCGATATCATTGGCGTTGATGGTGCCGGCGGTCAGCTTGTCTGCTGAAAGGTTGGCAATCTTGGCGTTGGTGATCGCCGCGTCCTGCACATGATATTCGGCAATCGCCTCATCCCCAATCTTGTCCGCCGTTACCGCGCCTTCCTCCAGCTTCTCGCTGCCCACGGTGTCGATCTCCTCCAACAGCTCGCTGGAAAGAGATGCCCGGGTGATGCCGCCCTGCACGGTGCGGTAAAGGTCGCGCAGCATGTCGTTGAGCTTCAGTATGCTGATCGCGGAAAGGTCGCGCAGTTCTTCAAAGGGCATTGCTACACCTCCTCCCGTTCATAAAGCACCGTTACACCGGTCAGCTCCACCGCGCTGCCCTCCACGTTGGCAAACTCCAGAGAGAGCATCCGGCCTTTGAGGCGTACGGAAGCTTTTACAGTGCCGCCCTCCCTGGGCAGCGTCACGGTTTTGGAAACCTCCTGCTCCCCCGATTTCACCTTCACCACAAGAGCGCCACCCTTTCCGGTCACCAGCACACCGGTCACGGTCTTCATGGCACCCCGGTCGCCGAAGTCGGTTTCCGGCGTGACCCAGCGCATTTGGATGGGTTGGCCGCCGTTGGCCGTAATCGCCTGGCCTGCGCCATCGCGGCCCCAAAGGCACACCCGGTTTCCGCTGGCAAACCGCATCGGATCACCGGGCAGCCAGGCGGAGACTTGCACCCCGGTGCGCAGCATATACACCGCCCGCCCGATCTCAAACTCCACCACGGCGTTGTTTTCCAAAGAGCCATCCAGCGGCACGGCCATCAAGAGCCGATCGCCGGAGATGGCCGCGCAGGCCCCGGCCAGCGCATCGGGGTTGGGGTTGAGCCGAGCCCAGATGTGCGACAGCGCTCCGCCGCCCAGCAGCTCGCACCGGGAGCCGTCAAAGGCCATGATGCCGAGCGGAGAGAGGAAAAACGCGCCGTTCTGCCACTGGCAGATGGATCTTGGGGAAAGAGTGCCCGCGGTGGTATACACCGGAGCCACCTGGTAGTCGGCAGGGGTGGTGCCGGCCACGCGAAACATGCTGCGGGCCTTGAAGACCACCACGCCGTCAAACAGGTTGGCCACCGCCGTCACCGCGTCGCCATCCCAGCTGGGCTTCACGATCTCACCGGCGCTGTCTGCGCCGATGGCCCAGTTGTTGGGATTCATGTCGTCGGAGAAAAAAGCCGAGTTTGGCCGTGTCTTCTCCCCAGCGCACCAGATGCGCTCGGCGTGCAGCGCCACGCTGCCGCCCATAGGCCGGTTTTCGTTGGAAAGGCGCATGCGGAAGCCCGGCATGCCGGCGGTGGTGAGCTTGATCGGCGTGCCGCCGGGTTTGTCTGCCACCTGAAAGGTGCTGGCGGTCACCTTCACAAGGTAATAAAACTTACCGTTGGGCGTGCCGTCATGGGCCGTAATGCCGCCGGGCATGAAGCCATCGGCGCTCGGCACATCCAGCGTCACGGCATCGCCGTTTTTGAAGCCATGCTGCCGGAGCGTTATCTTTTCTGTGGTGGTGTTGTAGCTTGGTGCGTATTGCTTCCACACGCCCCCCACCGGCTTGATTCGCCAGCCGGTGCGCCCCGCGCCGGACAAGGGCAAAGCCCCGCTGGTTGGGGTCGCTGCCAGCCTGAAGTTATAAGTGCCAGCCTCCACATCGCGCACATAATAGGTACGGCCTGTGAGCAGCCCGCCGGGCAGCAATCGGCTTTCATCGAGGCCCACGGTCACCGCTTCGCCTTCCGTCAAGCCGTGGCCGGAGATGGTGATCCAATTGTTCGCCACATCCACTGTCGGCGCTGCCAGCCAGGTTGTTTCCGATGCCTTTTTCAGCGCCCAGCCGGCCATGCCTGCGCTGGTGATGTCCACCGGCGCGCTGGCATCTTTGGAAGCCAGCAGCCGGAAGCGGTTACTATCCACCAGCCGCACATAGTAGGTCTGCCGCGCATAAAGACCATCGGGCACATAGCTGTTGTCATCAGGCACGCCAAACACAACAGCGTCGTTTTCCGCATAGCCGTGGCCAGCCAGCGAGAGAGTGTCGGTGCTGAGGTCGATGTTGGGCACATCATTGCGCCACTCCTGCTCATCAGAGCGGCGCATGAGCCACCCGCCCACGCCGGGGCTTGTGATGTCCACCGTGGTGGCGGCGGAGGCGGAAGTTTTCAGCTTGAACGCGTCACTGTTCACCCGTTTCACGTAATAAGTGGCCCCGGCATTGATGCCGCCGGGCAGCACCAGCGCCGGATCCACCGCAAACTCCACGGCAGTGGGCCGGCTGTTTGCATCAACCTCCTTAAGGCCGTGGTTGGTAAGCGAAAACACGTCGGCCTTGGCGCTGGCAGTTGGCCCGCCGGCAAGCCAGGAAGTCAAATCCGCCTTTCGTACCCGCCAACCAAGTGTGCCCGCTGTGGAAAGCACCTTCATGTCCTCAGGGTTGTTGGCTTTCGTGCTGATTTTGAACGTATCGGGAGACGTCACCAGCGCGTAATACACCGTGTTGTCTGCAATGCCGCCGGGCAGCTTCCCCTCATAATGGTCAAAAATCAACTCGTCATCGTCCAGCAGGCCATGCCCCATGATAGTGATCTCGTCAGTGCTCGCATTGGCCGTAGGGTTGCCGCTGCCGATCCACTTGGCCCGTGCCACCCGCCAGCCCGTCGTGCCTTTGCCTTTCAGGTTCACGGCGCTGCCGTTTTTGGTCGTGGAGACCTTGAAGGTGTCGGGCTTTGCGTCGCGCACATAATAGGTGTCTTTCACATTCACACCGGAGGGCATGGTGCCCTTGTGCTTGTCAAAAACCACACAGTCGCCGTCCTTCAGGCCGTGCTGGGTCAGGCGGATCGTGTTGGCGCTCTCATCAAAGCTGGGCTGGGCCTGCACCCAAGCGCCGTTGGCGGCAAGCTTGGTCACCTTGCCCGAGCCGCTCCAGCAATAAACACTATCCGTGCCGTTGGCCAGCACGATCATCGCCGTGTCCTTCTTCTGGTAGTTCACATGGGTGAACAGGCCGGAGGTCACCGGCTGGCTCCCGGCAATGTCCTGCCAGGCGCTGCCATCCCACCGCCACAGGCCGCTGTCGGTGGCGGCCAGCAGCAGGGTGGAAAGCGTGCCATTGGCGTTGTTCTTGTAAAAGTTCATCAGTGATCGGATGGGGCCGGGAGCTGCTGCAATGGCGGTGTCCACAGCCCAGCCCGTGGCCAATTTGAGCACGCCGCCGGCGGTGTCGCAATTCTCGGCGTCGGGGCTCATGTGCATCGGCGTGTCGTTGCCCTCCAGGCCACGGTCAATGCCCTGGAAGCGCTCCATGGAGAAGCTCAGCTCCTGTTCGTCGGCAAATCGCATCGTCACACCCCCCTCACGGCATCGGGCAATAGTGATGCCGGATGCTCAAGTTCTCCAGCGGCCTCTGCTCCCGAAAGGCCTGCACGGCGTTGAGCCACGCGTCCATCCACACCTGCATGCGCTCAAACTTCCTGCGTACGCGGAAGAACGCCGCCGCCGCATAGCTTGCCAGCGCTCCGTGGGCTTCCTCCGGAATAAGCTGCGGCGTGCTGCCCTGACCAGGTGCCGCACCGCCCAGCAGCTCCTCAGGCGCGCAGCGGTAGGTCACCATCACAGTGCCTCCGGCAGGGGCGCCCGGCACGGCAACAGCCCCGTCGTCGGCGCGGTAATGGGAAAACACATGGGCCTTGCCCGCACCGTCTGCACCGAAATCAAAGCCCGCTTTCACCGCTAGGATGCCGCCGGGGGCCACCGGGTGCAGCAGTGCAGAGGGATCAAAGCGGCGGTTCTCATCCAGCTGCACAGCCTCGGTGGCCTCCGGCTTCAGCACGCTGTTACACAACAGGCTGTAAGCCTCGTTGTAGGCGCTCAAAAACAACGGGGCCAGGCTTGTGCGGCTGTCAAGCTCCTCGCCCACGTTGGTCAGTGTCAGCAGATCCAGATCATAAGTCGTCATACTTCCGTCCCTTCCCCGGGCGCGGCCCGGTGGCATGCCTCTTGCGGTCAGTCCTTCCAGCCGGAAAGCTCGGTGTAGCCGATGCCGGCGTTTTTCAGCACCTCCAGGATCGGCTCCGGCACATCGGCGACGTCCTCTCCGCGTTTGAGTGCAAACATATAGCCGTTCACGCCGCCCTCGATCACGTTGCCCAGCCGGTCGGCGCCGTCCAGCGCCGTGATGCGGATGTCCATCTTCCTGGCTTGGCGAAACACTTCGCGGACGCGCTCCACGCCCTGCTCCAACGTCTCCGGTTTGCCCAGCGCAGCAGCCTGCTGCGCGGATTCGGTCTTGGCGGTGCTTTTGGTGGTGTTTACAGTTCGAGCCATGGTGTCCTCCTGATTTTATGTAGGGCAAAGCCCTGAGTGGTCAAAGTGAAAATGGTGAATGAGTAGTGAAATGTTTTATAGAGCTTTGCTCCGGCTATAATCCCCCCTGGCCCTTTCAGGGCCTTCCCCCCTTCGCAAGGGGGGTTCTTTCCGTTTTCATCTTGCTAACGTAAGCTGGCTAGAACAATATTTGCACCCCCTTTATGAAGGGGGGATGCTGACCGAAGGAAAGCAGGGGGGATTTTCGCCGGCTGGCGTTCGCTTGGTAGGGGCGGGGTTCCATACCCGCCCCCCACCAAACCCATTCAGATGCAAATGCGCTTACTCGCTGATTCCGTGCTCAATCCTGACCATATAGCTTTGCTGCAGCACCTTCACAGCGAAGGCATCCACCTTCCAGCCCACAGTGCTGATCTGCTCCAACGGATCGCTGGTGCCGGAGTCGCCGGGGGTCTTCACCACAGCGCGGGGGCGGCTGCTGCCCTCGATGTCCACCACGCCATAAGCATTCTGGCCCAGCACCAGCGTGCTGGCCACATGGGCGCTGCTGGCACCGGCGTTCTCAAAGATCATGGCCCCGCTGGTCTCCACAAAGATCACGCCGAACAGCCTGCCGATTTCACCGGAGAAGATCGCCTCGGCGTCCTGGTATTTGGCCACATCCTGCCACAGCTCGTCGCTTTGCAGATCATAGGTGGTGTCCGGGCCCACGATGGCCACATAATAGCTCTTGCCGCCGCGCACAAATGGCAGCGCCTTGTTCTTCTTCAAGAGGCGGGCGGCCTTGCGGATCTCGGCGGTGGTCAGCTTTTTCGTGGCGTCCACCGTTGCGCGGGAGGTCGCGCCGCCGGCATAGAGCACGTTGGTGCCGGTGCTGTGCAGCGTGTCGCGGATGATCGTGTCCACGGAAAGTGCGCCCTGGTCGGCCATCAGGTCTACCGCGTCGGAAATGACCGGGTCGATGGCCGTCAGGTCCAGAAGGTCGGAGACTGCCACATAGCCGCCGTAGCCAGCCACCACTGCGGTGATCTCGGTGCTCGAGAGCGCCTGCCCGTCAGGAATCGTCCCCTCTTGAAGGGCTGAAGTCAAAGGTTCAAACGGCGTCCACTTGCGGAAGCTCACAGTCTTGCCGTTTTGCCGCTTGTAGGGGCGCTTCTGGGCGTATTCGTAGTGCACCAGCTTGGGCTTCATGCTCTCCAGCAGCTGTCGGTCGTAGTAGGTCTGCATTTCCGGTGAAATGCTCGTCGTGTTAACGGTTGCCATTCACATCGCTCCTTTTATGGTTTGATTTTCTTCCCCATCCTGATCTGTTCCTCATACTGCTTGCGCAGGCGGTTGAACTGATCGCTGGGCATGCCCGCATAATCCGGCGCAGCGGCCCCGGCAGCACCCCCGGCCCGCAGCACGTCGGGCACGGCATCGTTACGGCTGCGCACCCGCTCCAGCGCCTCGGCCTCGGCCTGCTGCCGCACCATGCTGCCATACACGCTGGCAAACACTGACCACAGGCTCCTGCCCTGCAAGAGTGCATCGCGCACAGCCTCATCGGAGGCCAAAAAGCTCTCCAGGTCAAAGCCGGGGAACACCCGCTGGATGTCTGCCTCCTCGGCCAGCAGCTTTAGCGCCATGCGGTTCAGGCCGTCGGCCCCGGCCATGCTCATCCCATTAGGGTCCAGTGCGCCGGACGCGGCGGCCATGCCGGGAGCCATCGCGTTTGCCTGCGGCATTCCCTGGCCCATCGCCGCACCCGCCGGGTTTTCCGATAGCTGGCCTATCGCCATTTGCGGCAGTGCGCCGGGGAGTGGCTGGCCCATCGCGCCGGGGTTCAGCATGCCGGTTATCTGCGGGGCCGCCTGCGGCAAGCCCTGAACCTGCGCCGCCATCTGCGGAAGCATTGCCGGTGCCTGCGGCGGTTGGGCCGCCGGTTCGGCTGGGGCGGGCCGGGCTGCCATGGGCGAGCCGGACTGCATGGTGCTCTGAGACCCGTCGCGACTCCACTTCCTGCGGGCGGCTGCAAGCCTCCGGGCAAAGGCCGCGTCCACTTCCTTCTGCGAGCGGTAGTAATCGTTCTGGGCAGCGTCGTCCCGCCCCGGCCCCTGGGCTTCCATCAGCTCGGCCTGTTCATCGGCCTTCTGTTTCTGATCGACCGGTTTGCGTTTGTCCATGTCCATCCTCCTGTCGGTTTTCGCGCCTTTCCGCGTTGTCAAACCACGCCGGTGGGCAGGCCTCGGCCTGTTCATCCGGGTCAGCTCGTGAATGTTGTGGGTTGAATTGATTGGGTAATTTCAGAATAACAGCGTGAAATGAAGATGTGTTTTTTGTTTGCGGGATCAGTGTAAACCAAAGGGAGAAAAGGTGTCAATGTTTGCACACGGGGAAAATGTGTTCTTTTTTATGCGAATAATGTAGGGGCGGCTCACGAGCCGCCTGCTTGAAAGACACTACATGTTGAGAATTAATAAGCAGTAATATCTACAACATACGTCTCATGAGCCAGCCGTCCCGGCAGCGCTGGCCTCCGCCTTAGCCTTAGCCTCCTCAATCATCGCGGTAAACTGCTCCAGAAAGCTCTCCTCGTCAATGGAGCAAAGATCATCGTGTTGCAGCATTGCGCCGGGGTCCTTCTTGCCCAGCACCCGCGCACCCTCAAACTTCCACCCCTGGTAGCGCACCACACCGTCGCTCACCGGGAATATGTTATAGTAAATGCCACCTGACGCATCGGCATAGCTGCTCGCGGACAAATAGCTGATGAAGTAATACTCCTGCCCCTCCACAAGCGCAAACCCCGATTTGTCATATCGGCGGGACGATTGCCCAATCAGCACCCTGACCGATTCCTTCTTGCCGGGAGCCTCACCATACAGGGTGCTTTGCACCGTCACATCGCATACTGAGTTCCAGAAGTCAAATTGTATTCTCTTGCTGCCAATTTCCCTGGTCTGGATGAGGTTGATCTCCTGCACCCGGTCAATCTTCCCTTTGAAAATGAAGGTGTTGCCCATGTTTCCAAAGGGATTCTCATCATCAAACAGCGCAATGTCTGCCTCCTCGTAGACAGGGTTGGGCAGCGGCGTGGCATAGACCACAGTGACCCCCTCCGGGCCGGCGCAGGAGCAGAGGCAGAGCAGCGCTGTAAGGATGCTTGCCAGGATAAAGAGCCGGTTGCGGTGCATGACGCGGCCTCCTGTATTATTATGCAGTATCATCAATATAACGGTTATGGGAATTGCTGTCAATCGCCAATGTGGGGAGCAGTTGGGTACGGACCTAAAAGTGTTTCACCAGAAGATGCTTCGCAATGATCTCATTTGCGGCCTTTAACCGCCCCAACGGGTAGTCGCATAGTGTGTGTGCGTCCGAACCGGCGGTCACCGGCACACCATGGCGGTTCAGCGCGTCAAACAATGCTACCACCCGCTCTGGCCTCTTGCGTTCAAAATCAATCATATCATCAAACCAAGCATGTTGGACGCCTGCGTTGATCTCCCAAAACAAACCGGCCCGCGCCATCCAGCAGGCCAGGCCATCCTCATTCAGCCCCAGCCGTTCAGCCAACAAAAACAGATTACAATGGGCAAGGCCTTTGGCACAGGGCAGACCGTCCAACCCCTTCACTACAGCATGGATTTTCTCACCATCGCCCAAGTACTCCAAATCCTCAAGCAAGAGATAATCCAATTTCGCCAGGGCATCCCAATCTACTGCCGCAATCGGTAGCAGCGCCCGTCTTGCGGGCAGTTCAACGCCAGACAGCACTCTTACTTGTGGGGCAACCTTCTGACGCAGCAAGGCCAGTTCAGCCAAATAGCCCTGTAAATCCCCAATGGAGCGCGTGCCATATGGCTCCGCCCCCCAGTGGTCAGAGAAACCTAAAAGCCTACAATCGAAATTCACCAATGATGAAACAATAAATTCTGTATTATTCTCACCATCGGAATGGCTAGAATGAACATGAGCATCAATCATTAGTCTCCCACACCCCTACCATTCAATCGTTCCAGAATTGTTCATCATTGATGTACGCTTTCCATTTGACACTTTGCCAATCATCCATACCGATAGGTCCGCTTGTTCCGAGAATTTTGATATCAACCGGATATCCACTCAACTTACTTGCTGCCAAGCGGTGATGGCCTTCCTGAACATAATAACCTTTACCTGGCACTTCGTAAACCTCTATAGGATCTACTCTCTGCCTTTGATAGAGTTTTTGAATATAGTCATCAACTTTATCAAAGCTCAATCTGTCTTGTGTAGGTTTATACTCATTATATGTACTACCAACAATATTCCTGGTTTCAATCATATCATCTGCTGGTATGAAGCTATCAATCACCCCATTCGGATTCAGCCCTTGCGCAATGCCTCCCACAACCGGAGCAAGCTTCTTCTGGAACCCGCCTCTTCCTTCCACCTGGTAATATGGGATCGTCCCCGGCTGTGGCAACACCTCGCCCAAATACCTGAGCCCCATGCCATACAGCGAGCCCAGTGCGGCGTTATTGGCAGTTTCCAGAGCAATCTGCCCTGCAGGCTTACCTTGTGCGATACCGGAAACAACGGTTAGCGCTGCTGTTGAAAGTGCCCCGATGGCGGCCTCCCGCAGATACGGTTGCTTGACGACATTCCCAACAGTTTCGCCTGCCACGCTCCCAGCGCCATAAATTGGGATCATCTGGCCAACTCCATAACCAATTTGATACCCAACTGGTGCCTCGTCCTACAATCTGTCAATCACGTGTAAGGAAGATTGTGCCAATCGCCCGGTCTCATCCTGCCTGTCTGCGTTCATGCGGAGCGAAGACTCCAGCAGATCCATGGATACACCATTGCCTACACCCAAAACACATGAAACAAGATTCATTTGAGGCTGGGTCAACTGGTTCAGTGTTGCATCCTGAAATCTTTGTCTTTGCGATGGAGTCATGCCAGTATCAGAAATTGATCCATTCCGAATGCCATTGGCATAAGCCTCCGTTGTGTTCCAATCGCGGTTTTCCACGCTCGCACATAATCTTCTGCCGTCAGTTTCTTCAGGATCGACGGTGATTCATATGTCTGTCCTCCTGGCAGCACCGGGTCGGCCAGTCTCTTTCCAGGATTGGTTTGTTGTTCTTGATTCAAATACGTAAACGGATTCCTCACCACCGCCTTCTTCTGCGGCTCATCGGCCTTCTTCTAGCCGGGCAATCCGGCAGAAAACCGGGCTCCGGTGCCGCGAGGGGGTGTTTGCCCCTCTGCAGGCACATAGGCTGGCTTAAATGGCTTCCCGAGGCTCACGTTTGGCTTGGTAGCGGCCTGCGGTTTTGTTGGAATCAGCCTGGCATACTCCTCATCCAATTGATCCAGCAAGTCCTTCTTCTGCCAGGCACTCACCCCCCTGCCCCCCTCTCCCATAAATGCGAGAGGGGGGAGAGGCCATAGACTCGACTTTGTGCCAATCAACTAGATAAAATGCTCCCCCTCTCGCACGTCAGTGGGAGAGGGGGTTAGGGGGTGAGTGCTATACTGATGAGGGAGAAGACAAGGGGGAGCGTGCCTCACACGCTCATGGGAGAACCGATTTGTGAAGCCGGGGCGGTGGCATCACCCCTCCCACTGGAAGGGGGAGGTGTCGGGGGAAAGGGTTCCTCCGCCTTCTTTTTCCGCATCATCGCCAGCACCTCATCCTTGCGGTCAAAGTCCATCATCATCAGCGCCGTCTCGCCGTCGATCATGCCGGCCTGCATGAGCTGCATCGCCTGGTCGTTGTTCCAGGCCGTGCGGTAACCGGCGGTTTTCTCCGCGTGGATGTTGAGGTCGAAGTCAATGAGCCTTCTGCCCTTGGCAGTCAAAAAGTCCTCACGGGAAATCTCTTTCAGCACCTTGTTGCCCTCAAAGGCCAGCACAAACTGGCGTTTTTCCGTGTAGTGCTCGGCCATCAGGTGCAGCGCCAGGCGGAAGGCCTCCTCGCAGCAGGCATAGAGCATGTCGATGCGCTTGCGGCTGCGTTTGCCCGCCGCCTCCTGCAATGCCTTGATGGCCGCAGCTGCCGTCACGCCGCCGGTCACGTCCCCGCGGGAGAAGTCGTTCTGCCCGCTTTCCTCCTTCATCTGGGCGCTTTTCCTGTTGGAGTATTCCATCTGGCCATCGGCAAAGGGTGCCTTGTCAAACCAGCGCACGGCATTCTGCGAGATGTCGCGGCCCCGGATGATGTCGTTGCGCCAGTTGCGCAGCGCGTCCAGGTCGATGCCGGCGTTGTCGGCCACCAAAAGCTTGCTGCGAGCGGAGACAAACAGGTTTTTCAGCACCATCTGGTCACTGAGGTCGATGAACCACTGGGTTTGCTTGAAGCGGTCCACCACACCCAGGCCATAGAGCGACCCCTCAATGGGGTCATAGGGCACCACCACAAAGGGATACTTACCGTGGGCATATGCGCTGCGCATCTTGCCCGAGCGGTCTTTGCCGCAGCGGGCCACCACCACGCCGCCGGCCACCTTGCACCAATAGACACGCCACTGCTGCCCGCCGCCCATGCCGTCTCGATCCGGCTCCGCCTCCCGCCACCAGAAGTCATACACCAGTGTGAGCCCGCCGCCGCGCGCGCCGCCGAAGGCTTCCTCCGGTGCCCATGCCCCAGCCCCGCCGATCTCGGCGGCATGCTTGGGGTAGAGCGCCCGCACCGTGTCGGCGCGCTCGAACTTGAACTTGATCACCGCTTCACTGTCGTTGAGGTCGGAGACCACAGGGTCAAACAGGAAATTACGGATGCTCCAGCGCTGGATGTTCACATCGCCCAGCCCGCCGTAAAGCGACTTATCCCAAAACACCTCCAGCACGTCTGCGCCCTGCTGGGTGAGGCCCGCCGTCATGTCATGCCAGGTACGCTGGAACCCGGCGCGCTTCAGCATCCCTTTGAAGAGGGCGGACACATTTTCGGCCTTGCCCGCGTCATCCGGCGTCTGGGCTTCGATGGCAGCACCTGGGAAAGCGTCCACAAGGTCTGCGTGGATGTTGTCCACCGTGCTCCAAAGTACCGGCGTGTGGGGCCGGGGCTCGCCGGGGTCCTGCTCCGCTGCAAGGTCCCAGTGGGCGCCGCGGTAGTAAGCGTCGTTGTTTCGGAATCGCTCAAAGTGGGGGCGGGCAGCGTTCCAGTATTCGCCGAAGATCCGTTCGCACTCGCCGGCCAGCGTCTTGTCGTCGGCCTGGCTCAGGCGCATCCATTGGGTGTGGTCAGAAGTGCCGTTGGGCTTCACATACAGCATGGGCGTTTCTCCTTTGGTTTGATTTGCTTCATGAGGATGAAAATGAGAAGTAACAGGCGTGCGGGCAGAACCCCGCCCATCCAGTCTAGACAATACTCGGAAAAGAAAGCAAGCCTTGCGCACGAAACCGGCAAACTGCGCTATAATGGTGCAAACTGGCGCAGAGGTGTGTGGCATGTTCACAGAGCAGGAAAAATCAACCGTCCGGGAGCTTGCCCGGCGCTATCGGGAGATTGCCCAGGCGGACGACCAGCAGAAGCGCATTGACCGTGCCCGCGCGATCAACGATTTGACACCGGGCCTGAGGCCCACCGTGTGGTTTGACGAGGTGCCCTGGCACGAGCTGAACGCAACCGGCGAGCTCACTTGCACCAGCGAAACCCCCTTTGCCAGAGAGGTGGAAACCTTCCTGCGCCGCGCGCTCTTCACCCGCAAATATTTTGACGGCGACACGGTCTATCCGCCCTATTACCCCATCCGCAAGGCCATTCATTCCTCCGGCATCGGCATCGCCATCCAGGATGTCACGCTGGCGGTGGATTCGCAAAACAACATCGTCTCCCACCATTATGAAGACCGGCTTTCCACCGAGGAAGACCTTGCAAAGCTCCGCGTACCGGTGATCACCGCCGACCCCGCCGCCGACGCCATCCGCATGGAGCAGGCCGCAGACCTGTTGGGCGGCATCCTGCCCCCCAGGCTCACCGTGCTCTATTTCCACTTCGCCCCGTGGGACCTGATCGCCGAGCTCCGCGGCGCCGAGCCGCTGCTGATGGATCTGTTTGACCGGCCGGAGTTCATGCACCGGGTCATGGAAAAGTTCACCGAGATCGGCCTGGGGGTGCTGGAGCAATATGAGGCGCTGGGCCTGCTGGCCTTCGACCAGCCCTCTGTGCACTGCACCCCGGCCTACACGTCCGCCCTGCCGCAACCGGGCTTTGACGGCGTGCATGTCCGCGCAAAAGACATATGGTTTAGGGGCACGGCGCAGATCTTCTCCAGCGTATCCCCTGCCATGCATGAGGAATTTGAACTTGCCTATATGGCCAGGCTCTTCGAGCGCTGCGGCCTGGTCTACTACGGCTGCTGCGAGCCGCTGGATAACAAGATCCACCTGTTGAAACGAGTGCCCAACATGCGCAAGATTGGCGTGAGCCCCTGGGCAAAAGTGGCCCACTCCGCCGAGCAGATGGGCGGCGGCTATGTGCTATCCCGCAAGCCCAACCCGGCCCATGTGGCCACGCGGGTGGACCCGGCGGTTGTCCGCGCGGAGATTGAGGAAACGGCAAAGGCGTGCCTTCAATACGGCACGCCCTATGAAATGGTGCTCAAGGATATCAGCACCGCCGGTTACCGGCTGGAAAACCTGGTCACCTGGGAAAAGACCGTCCGCGGGACGCTGGACAGGTTCTACCGATAAGTGATCCTGACAGTGATTGAATAAACAAAAGCGACCGTTTCCACGGTCGCTTTCATTCTGCTTATGGCCTTAATTCAGTTTTTTAAATGTTATCTGCGCCGCCACCGCTGGAGCCAGCACCATTGTGAGGGCCACAGCGGAGTTGTTGCGCAGCGTCACCACATCGCCGGCCGCCAGCGAAAGGATCACAGAACCATTGACCTGCCCGGTGGCCGTGAGCAGTGCGATGGGCGTTTGCGGCTGCACGGTGCCGTTGACTGCGATCGCAACCTCCGCGCCGACCCCCGCAGTGTGGCTGACTGAATACAGAATCTCATAGTTGCCGGCTTCCGACACCGTAAATGTCGTTGTGCCTGGGGTGTGGGTCACGCCCTGCAACGGGCCATTGTTGGAAAACGGCACATCGGCACCGCCCACAACCGTGGCATCGGCGAGAGTCGCCAGCTGGAAGGAAGACCCATACACACTGATGGCCGTGCCTGTGGCCCCCGTTGCGCCGGTTGCGCCGGTCGGGCCGGTCGGGCCGGTGGCACCCACAGCGCCGGTATCACCCACAGGGCCGGTGGCGCCAGTGGGGCCCACTGGGCCGGTCGCTCCTGTCGGGCCGGCTGCGCCCGCAGGACCCGTTGCGCCGGTTGCGCCAGCAGGGCCGGTCGCCCCGGTCGGGCCAGCTGCGCCGGTCGCACCAACAGGGCCCGCTGCGCCGGTGGGGCCGGTCGCTCCGGTGGCTCCGCTGCCGGCAGGGCCTGTGGCCCCCGTTGCGCCTTTCGCGCCTTTCGCGCCATCAGAGCCGTCCGTGCCGTCAGTGCCGTCAGCACCGTCGGTGCCATCCAGGCCGCGGATGCCCTGCGCTCCGGTGGCTCCCGTCACACCGGTCGCCCCGGTAACCCCTGTCGCACCCTTCGGGCCGGCTGCTCCGGTGGCTCCCGTAGGGCCGGTGGGGCCGGTCGCTCCGGTTGCGCCGTTGGTTGCGGCGGTGCCGCAGGCGCTGGCCAGCAGCATCACCGTTACCAGCAACATCGCCAGCGCCATATTGATCGTCAGTCGATTCCGAACGTTCATCACAATCACCCATTTCTTGGGGAAGCGCACTGTATGGTTCATCGTTTCCCCGATTTCCATTATATCGCAATTCCTGCCATATTTGCATATATTTTGTCACAAAAAGAATGTCGACGCTCATAACATACGATATAATGATCCTATTCAAACCTACACACCGGTATTCCCCGCCCAGCCGGCAGCGCGAGGTGCCATGCAAACTTCAGCCATAACAGCCAAAATACGATCCATCCAGCCCCGGCGGGCGCTGCTCCTGCTTTATCTGGGCGGGGTTGCCGCCCGACTTGCCGCCTGCCTGCTTTTCAGCCAAAACCCCTTTGTGATGCCCGATGAAGCCGTCTATGCCAACATCGCCCGTTCCTTGTGGGATGGCATGGGCGTCACGCTGCGAAATCAGCCGCTCACCTATACCAACCTGCTTTACCCGCTGGTCATTTCTCCGGCTTGGGCCCTCGGTCTTCCATGGGCACCCTTTCGCACGGTGCAGGTGCTGAACTGCCTGATGATGAACCTGGCCGTGTTCCCGGCCTTCTTCATCGCTCTGAATGTCACCGGATCCCGCCGCCGGGCGCTGTTTGTGGCGGCGGTGGCGATCCTGCTGCCCGATCTGGTTTTGACCGCGCGGATCATGACCGAGCCGCTGTCCTACCCGCTGTTTCTGCTGGCGGTGCTGTTGATGTTCCGGCGGTTTTCCGGTCAGACCAAAGGGGTGGGCCAAAGCTTGCTCACGGCCTCCGTCACCTTCCTGCTCTGCCTGGCAAAGGGCGGTTACGCGGCGCTGGCAGTGTTGTTCACCGCCATGATGCTCCTCTGGGCCGCGAAAGACCGCGACAAGAGGGCCTTGCTGGACGGGCTTGTTTTCCTGGCCGCCTGGGGTGGGCTCACATTGCTGTCGCGGCCGCTCATCGGCCTGCTGCCCGGTGTGAGCTACGCCAACCCATCCATCTATCAAACCGAGACCCAACCACCCACGCTCGATCATCTGAAGCAGGCGCTGCAGGGCATTTTGCTCTATGCCTATTTGACGCCTGTGGCGTTCGGGTTGTTCCCGCTGCTGTTGCCGGCCACGTCGCTCCGGCTCTATGACGAGCCCCGGCAGCGGCAGACCTGGCTTTTGCTGCTGGCGCTGGCCGCCGTAGTGGCGGGGGCAAGCTATCTTTTCTTTGCCGCCAATACTTCCGTAGCTTTCGCGGGCCGGCTCCATATTCGGTACCTCTTCCCCTTCCTGCCGCCGCTGCTGGCGCTGGCTCTGTCTCCGGCACTGGACCATGCCCGCCCCGGGGTGGCGATGAAGGCCGCGCTGGGGTTTCTTCTGGCGATGACGGTCAGCGTGTCCTTCTCCGCGCTGATCTCCAACCGCCGCTTCCCGGTGGATGCATTGCTGCTGTCCGCCGTGATCTTCGATGACCCGGCGCTTAACTTCCGCACCCTGTCGCAGGTCGCCGCCGTGGCATTCGGCGCGGGCATGCTGGCGCTGCTTGCGGCTAAGGGTTGGGGCAGGCAGGCCAAGGCTGCGATGGCTGCAGCGCTGGTGCTGACCTTGCTCCTCAACAACGGCCTGGGCTATGACCTGAACCGCTGGAATGACAGCCGGGCCATGGCCGCCGACGCACAGGAGGCAGCCCGGAGCCTGTCCGGGCAGACGGCGCTGCTGGTTTCCGACAGCGGCCTGTATTTCGACAACGGCCTTTCGGTGCTGGACATCACCATGGCCGACGCCCCGCAGTTTGTGCTGCTGGAGGATTTGTGTGAAAACCTGGGCCCGGGTGGTCAATTCACTCCCTGGCAGCCCCGGCAATACTGGACAGAAGCGCCCGCCGCAGCCCTCAAAACACCCACGGCGCTGGCGCTCAACGGCAGCACGTTTTTCCATCTGGTGCCGGCTGCCGGCGCGCAGGTCTCCACTACGGCCAACGGCCTTTATAGCATCCTCACCTCGGCGGATGGCAGGCTCCTCCACAGCGCACTGGCCGGCGTGGGGCAGGATGGCGCCATCGTCGACGGTGCTGCGCTATATGTATACGACCCAACGCTGCTGGCACAGGGAAAGATCCGGGTCTACCTGCAGGTGAAGGCCGCGCAGGCAGCCCGGCTGACCTTATCCGCCGGGGAGGCTTCCTATCCCTTTGACCTCGATCAGGCCAGCAATTGGATCTATGCGGATTTCACCGTAGGGCCCGGCGATGGGCGGCTGAAAGTGTCCATCACCGCAACCGGAGACAACGTGAAGGTGCTCACTTATCAGGTGCAGTAAAAATGAGGTGGCCTGCCATGATCATCGACATCCACTGCCACCTGGGCGATATCCTCTATCCCAGCGGCGGCAGCCGCATCCTCTCCCACCTGCCCATGGCCCGTCCTTTCGACCCGGATGCCTTGCGCCGCCAGTCACTTTACAGCTTCACCGGCCTGGATCGCACCGTTTATGAACTGCCCCGCGTGAAATGGTGGATGACGCGGGCCGAGCGCATGCGCAACTTCACCGGCACACTGCAAAACCTCTCCGCCAGCCTGGACCGCCATGGCATTGACTACGCAGCCGCGATGCCCCTTGCGCCCAACGTCGCCTTTGCTGACCTGCTGCCTGCCGCGCAAGCAGACCCGCGGGTGCTGCCCTTCGGCTCCTTTGACTTCACTCAGCCGGACCTGCCCGGCCAGGCCCGAAGCCAATTGGTTCAAGGCGCAAGAGGCTTCAAGCTGCACCCCATCCTGCAGCGGGTGGATCCGGCGGAGCCCGCCGTGGCCGAGGCGCTTGCGGCGCTTCCGGAGGGCACGTTGGTCATGGTGCACACCGGTGTGGCAAACTATTACCCCCCGGCGGAGCAGCACCTGCAAACGCCGGAGTTTGGCCGCATCGAGGGCATCGCGCAGATGGCGCTGGCATTCCCCCGGCTCCGCTTCATCGCAGCCCATGGCGGTCTGCGAGAATTTGCCGGTGTGCTTTCACAGCTGGCCCCGCTGTCCAATGCCTATGTGGACACCTCCTTCGTCTCCCCCGCCGGCATCCGGGCGTTGATCGCCGCCTTCGGGCCGGAGCGGGTGCTCTTCGCCTCCGACTGGCCCTGGGGCTTCCACGGCACCGGCCTTGCCGCCGTGCGAAAAGCTTGCGCGGGCCGGGAGTTATCCATGGTGCTGGGGGAGAATGCGCAGAGGCTACTAAACATCAAATGAGCAAAAGGGCTTGTCAAAAAATCATCAACATATTGAGCGAGAGAATATGTGTAGAGCCGACAGCCGGTTTATCCGGCAGAGGCAACCGATAAATTAGTCGGAATAGACAGCAAAACTAGCTCGCAGGCTGGAATTCTTAACTCTAGATATCCGGAAAACGAGAGTAAAAGCAAAGAACCCACCCAGCGACATGCGCGGTGGGTGGGTAACGGGCCGTAAGTTCGAAAACTAAACTCGCCGAGGTGCGATAGCACCTAAGGCGATGGTCTCACTTCACCAAGTCAAACCGGTAGCACACGGCCACCTCGTGCTTGCGGAAGCCTTCCTTTTCATAAAGCCTCGCCGCCCGCTCATTCTCCGCGTTCACACACAGCACCACCCGGCCATAGCAGCACTCCTTGGCCCGCCGCAGCGCCGCGCGCAGCAAGCTCCGGCCCAGGCCCTTGCCCTGCCAACCGGGCAAAATCGCCAAGGGGCCAATCTCCGCCACCGGCTGGCCATCCAGCGTGTCTTCCCCCACGCGCACCACGCCCACCGGCTCCCCGCCGTGCCGCAGCATCAGCGCACCGCCGGGCAGCACACCGCCGCCGAACATCTGGCCTGCGGCCATCTCCGCCGTGATCGGCGTTTCGCTGCCCCGCAGGGTCGCAAAGGCGGCGTTGCGCACCTCGCACCAGGCCAGCTCATCGCGGCCCGCTTCACAAGGCGCAATGACAAACCCCTCCGGCAGCATGACATCTTGCACAGGCAGATCCTCCCGCACCAGGAAGAAGGAATAGCGGTCCACCATGAAACCCAAATGGTCAAGTGCTTCTATCTGCGCCCGGTTCCGATCCGGCGCAAACGCGTAAAGGTGCCCCACCCCGGCCATGCTGGGCAGCAGCGCCTGGAACATGCCCTCATATGCGTCCGGCTGACCCTCTTCGGCATGAAGGATGCGCACCCTCGCCCGGTTGCCCCGGCGCATGTGGTCGTTCAGAACCAGCGACCCGGCCCCAATCACCGTACCGCCATCATCCACAGCCAACACCGTGGGGTTGTCCAGCCCGATGGCAAAGCCCTCCAGATCCTCATCATACAGATAGGACTCGTCCACCTCCGGGCGGTGTGCTATGCAATAGCACACAAAGTCCGGCAGCCTGTCCTGCTCCAGCGTGATGATTTTCATGGCGGCACCTCCACTCCCCGCCAGTCTAGCGGAAACGGCACATGCCTGTCAAACACAAAGCGCCGGGCCTTCGTCCGGCGCTCCGCGCCCCTCACTTTGGCTCCCAGATATACTTGCCCGTCTTGTCAATATAGCCGATCCTGCCATCCACCAACACCTGGGCGATTCCGTTTTTGAAGGGTGTCACCAGGTCATACTGAAAATCGATCACCAGCTTGCCGGTGGTGTCGATGAAGCCCCAGTCGTAATCAAGTTTGTAAGGCGGACAAGGAGAGTGGTAATACTCATATTTTCCCTTCAGTTTTCCAACTGCGCACAAACCTTCAGCGAAAGAAAGGGCGGTATCAACCGGGCCAAATGCAGAACACTTTATTTTCCCATCAGCATCAATGATCTCCCATGTTCCGTCGTCACCTTCCACCAGTGCGATGCCTTGACCAAACCTGCCGGCAAATAGGTAAGATTCGTTTATAATCAGTTTCCCAGTCTTATCAATATAGCCCCACAGATTTTTCTTTTTTCCCGTTTGCACAGCAGCTAACCCATCAGAAAAGATTTGCGAATCCACAAAGCAGTTCACAAACGATTGCGTACCAGTTTTATCAACAAAGAAACCAGTGCTGCCCTTTACCCGGACGTATGCAATACCTTCAGAAAATGGATCAATCCAAGCTGAGTCTTCATCGGGTGATACAATGTCAACCTTTGCACCATGCAAATCCATAGGAATTTGATCATAGCCGTTAGTTTTGCTGTTATACTGATATGCAAAAGCGATTCCATCAGAAAAGTCAGACATACTGGTATATGTCGTTTGCCGTATAGCCTTCCCCTTTGTGTCTATTATGGTGATTAACTCATAATTAAGCTCGCCTGCGTTGGTTAGGCTGTCGCTGGCAAATGCGACCCCATTGTGGAAATCAGTTGCCCCATAAAGTCGGAATGGGATAACAGGCCTTCCGGTCTTATCAATATATCCAAACTTACCCTGTGTGCCCTTGACAGCGGCGACACCATCATGAAAAGGCCTTGCATACAAGTATTGTGGTTTGATTACAATTTTGCCGGTTGCATCTGCATAACCGAATTTATCATTTTGTTGAATTACCAGCAAAGAATCATCTGAGCCCTCCATGCCATATAACAGAGGAGGGCTGGACATGAAATAAATCGGTCTAGAGCCACATCCTGTTAGGATAAAGAATAACACAAAGAGAATCCCGATGAAGAACACCTGCTTAATACTTCTTCTCATATTAGTCTCCCCATTGGCTATTTCTTTTTGATATCTTTGTCATAGTAGTAAGGATTGCCGTTTCTCCAAATCTGGTTCATAATCAACATGACATTGGCATTAGATACTCTATTTGTCCCTTTGTATCCACCTCGCATGATATCGGCATCATTGTTTGGCTTCCCTGCAGTCATACTCTCATATGGAACTGAGAATGTAACAGCATCTCCATAATCATTCACTGTTTGCATTGTGTCATCCGCTTCGTAATTCATTCGATAATCTACCGCATACGCATCCCCCAACCCCAGCAGATGCCCGAATTCATGCGCCGCGTCCTCTGGATTGTAAAGCCACATCTGACCAGGGTTTTCCATTGCCCAGTTGTATACTGCCTTCTCATATTGTTTAGTAGCCAGAGCATCCCCAACATTATATAGAAGATCCTTGTTGTCCTTGTCACTCATCGATCTCACAGGATTGGCAATTAAACCAAGAGCACTCGCATATGCTGATATATCCTCCAGGTTTGCTGTATTAACATGGCTGGTTGACTTAAACAAGGATTTGTGCAAACCTTCTTGATCAATATTGATTGACAATGACTTATGACCATTCGGTATTCCATTGCCATATTGCTTGCCATAAGGAGTGTTGGAATGTATTGTTGTATTCAACTCCACGGTTTCTGTCCCAAGTGGGTCGATATTGTATCGCTTAACACTACTTGTATCCCAAGTAGACATGATGGAATCATAAGCTTGTTGAATTTTCGCCTCATAGGTTTGTTGTTTCGCCGGATCATTGAGGATTGCGTCAGGCAAATCAAAATCCACATACGCATCAATATACACCTGATCCTCCTTCCTCACCACCGTAATCGGCGCGCCCCGCATCTCCGGCTGCGCGTAAGCCCGGTAAACCCCATTCTTATCGTGGTAATAGCTGAAGGGCACGGCAAATTTGTCCGCAACCTCCTCGATATCCACCTGTGCCTCCCCATCCACCAAGGGGTACCTTCTGATTATATTCCCCTTGGCATCTTTTTCAAGTTTTTCGTCAAATAGGAAACAATGTTCCCATCCGGGTCATAAATGGTGCCCCCGGTCTGGGCCTTGTCCCACACCACATCGCCGCCCAGGCCCTTCACCACATCGCCCAGATTGCCGGTGGCCTTCCCGTCTGCATAGCGGGCATTTCCCACCAGCTTGCCGTCCAGCGTGATGTCCACCACCTTTGTGGGGTCAAGCTCCCTGCCATTAAGACCGGCCACCGTGGGGCCGAAGCCCTTCACCGTTTCATCGGCTTGCTTCAGCATGCGCTCCCGCTCCTGGCGGGCGTCGTCTGCCACCTCATCGTCAAAGCGCTGGCGCAGCAGGCCGCCGGCGCCGGAGCGCAGGCGGTTCACATCGTCGGTCTTGGCTTTCAGCTTGGAGCGGTTCTCATCCACCACGCGCCACTTCTGATACTGGCCTTGGTTCAAGCCATATTTCCTGTCGATGGCGTCCAGGATGCTGTCCTTTTCCTGCTGCGGAATGATGCTGGAACTCTGAATCCCGCTGCGCTCGGCGGCATACCTGCGCATGCGATCGTCAAGGCTTTCCTCCGGCGCGGTGATGTTGTCATCGGTGTAGAGCGGCCCGCGGGGCTGAGCAGGTTTGCGTTTGGGCGGGTCTTTTTTGGGCTGGGGCGGCGGCGTGGGCGAAGGCTCGGGGGCCGGGCCGGGGGCAGGGGTTTCCTCCGGCGCGGGGGAAGATGTGGGGGAAGGGGTCGGGCCTGGAGACGGGCCTGCATCAGGCTTGATGCCCGCTCCTGTGCCGCCTGACGCAGTCAGGTCCGGTTTGGGCTGGGCCGGTGCCGGGCTGCTTTGCTGCTCATCCAGCTCTTCCAGCATGACTTTCTTCTGCCAGATGTTGAGCCTCTTGTCATCCATGATCTCCTTGCGCCTGCGCTTGCGCTCCAGGACCGGGAGCCTCAATGCCACGGGTTCCCGGCCTTCTTTTCCGCCGCGAACGGATCCAGCGCCGGGGGCCGCCAGCCGTTCAATGTCACCACAGGTTTGGCCGCATTGCCGACCGGGTTGGCCATCAGGAAATAGCGGGTCTCGTCATAAATGTGGTCTTCGGCGGAGGTGTCCACATCCTCCGGGTTCGCGGCGCTGTAACACAGCGAAGGCACCGTGCGGATGAACTGCCTGCAGGTGCGGAAGACCTGCAGGCCCGGCTTGCCGTCCTGCCCCATGCTGAGCCGGTAATGCAGCTGCATCTTGCCGGGCAGGCGCTTGTTGTCACCCCGCAAGAAGGTGACGCCGGCCTGGGCCATCTGCTTTGCCACGCTCATGCCCCGACTCTCGTCAAAGATGGAAGGGTCGGCCACGCGGGCATAGGCCGCGCCGGGGTCCATCTCCCGCTCCCGCGCCAAAATGCCCTGGGCAATGGCGACCGGGTCAATGCGCAGGCCCTCGTCTGCCACGCCGGTGCAGCCGTACCACTCGCCGGTGCGGAATACCTGCCCATCGGGCCCCGCCGCCCACCACCCCACCGAAAAGGGCTTGGCAAAACCGAAGTCAAAACTGCACCACCGGGGCCAGTCTCGGGGTATCGGGAAGGGGTCGATCACATGGGTGCCGATGCCGTCGGCATAATGATCAGGCTCGTCGCGCCACTCCGTGAACACCTGCCCCTCAAAGGCATCCCAACGGCCCAGCAGCAGCGCCTCCCGCAGCTGCCGGGGCTTCTGCTCCAGCTCAAACACATACTTCTCATTCAAGTGGGGGTTGTCCGCCGCCCTGGCCGGGATGTATTCCACAATCCGCCGCTCGGAGCGCCCCAGTGTCTCCGACCACACCGCCAGCTCCCGCCGCCCCCCGTTGGGGCAGGGGTCCACAAAGTGCTGCTTCACCCAGCCGTGACCAGGCCCGCCAGGGTTGGTGGCGCACCGCACCAGCGGCGCCACGCCAAGCTCCTTCCGCGCCCGCACGCGGGTCTTCAGATAGTCATAGACCGCCTTGGGGAAATGGGTCAGCTCGTCAATGTAGAGATACTGCATCTCCGCACCCTGATAAGCCCTCACATCGCCGTCGTTCTGCACATGGCGGAACCGCAGCACACTGCCATTTTTGAGCCTCACCTCATGGGCAGACGCCACATATTTCCCCGCGCACTCGGGGATCAGCTGCCTCGCTGCCGGCACCAGCGTGTCCATCAATTCCGGGTAAGTGCGCCGAAACAGATAAGCGCTCACGCCGGCCGTCTTCATGCAGCGGATGAACGCATCAGCCACCAGCGCCGTGCTTTTGCCGCCGCCCGCCGCACCGCCATAGAGGCATTCGTCGGCTGTGGAGCGATGGAGTTTCAATTGTTTTTCAGTGGGATGGTAGGGCAATACGATGGATTTTGGCATAAAGCTATCCTCTCAAGTTAACCTAGATTTTTGTTCTTGAGTCATGAAATAAAAATGATCAGGCCACGGCCATCAGCTGGTATGCAAATGGATTTCGTGGGGGCTTACCCCTCAAAAAGGATAGGAAAGGCTATGCGCATTCTATATCGGAGAATGAAAATATATGATGACATTCCGCGCATTGCGCGGCGCCAATAAACCACGTGAACAAGTCCTCCGGTTTTACCTTGAGGTTTTCCTCCCGTATCATATCCCGAGCTTCATCCTTGTCAACAGTCTGTTCGAAACCTACAGCTACCTGAAAGGTTGACCCTTTGCATTTGGGACAGGATAAATCAACGAGATTATCCTTGTCGGCTTTCAATTGCTCAGTTTGATAACAATGCCCCAATACACCGTCATATCCATTGTATCTGCTGTTAAATATGTTTATCCGGCTATCGCATGCTGTGCAACGAATGGTGATCTGATCAAAAATAACAGGAGTATCAACAATCTGCACCCCAGCGACGGTGAAGTCGGAACAGCCGCATGCGCATACAATTCCAAAGTCACATAACCCAGAGTTATGCATCCTGATATACGACGAAAGTTCATTCGATGCGCTGCTTGAATATCCTTTGATACAGGTGGGTGGTCTTTTACGTAACCTCTTGTTTTCGTTTTTTTTTGCGCCCAACTTGATGAATATGTTCATGGCTTTCGTATAGTATTCCGATACATATAAACCTTTTGTCAATAGTGTGCTCGAATCATAAATCTTCGACATGAAAACTGGATCTATCGTATGAAGAAGAGCCTTCTCTTTCAAATCTTTCGCATCATAATAAAGCCATTCCGCGATCTGTGAAGCATCATCCATTTTGAGTGCCTTTTTTATGAGCTCTCTTAAGTCACACGCTTTCGTTTCAAGGTTGATATCAACAGAAAGAATAAGTTTCAATTGCTGTTCATTTACGAAAAAAACATCATCACAATGAGTCTTCATGTCTCCTCCGCAATGTTTTTTCTGAGTATATCAAAAAAGTTGTATAGCCTACAATACATTTGCGTTCAGTATGTCATTCCTGCTGTCCCACAGCCTCCCCAAACCCCTCCAGCTTCAGCACCACCTCGCCGCCCTGTTGGGCGGTTTCAATCTGTAATTCCAGCAGGCGCGTGCGGGCGGCGTGCTGCCGGTCCAGCCCGGCCAGCTCGAAGAATCGCTGTTTGAGTTCCGCCAGCTGCTTTTCGCACTTGCCCATCTTGTCCAGCGCCTCGGGGGAGGACTGAGCTTTTTTGACCTCCGGATCCTCCTCGCCCAGCCGGTAATACTGCTCAAAGCGCGATTCCAACCGCGCAATCTGCCCGGCCAGGCTCATCGCCGCCGGCAGCGCCTCCGCCGCCATCGCACCTGATTCCACGGCCTTTTCGGCCATCCGCCGCCAGTCCGGCTGGCTCACTGCCCTCCGGGGTGGCTTGCCGCCTGCTTTTGCCACAGTTTCCGCTTGTAACAACGCCATGAAAGAATCCCTCCACCCTCCCGCCCGCATTCGCCCCACCGGACCGGGCATCGGCTAGCCGCCGCTCCCAAACAGCATAACGAACCGGCGCACAGCCTGTCCAGACTAATACACGGTGGCAAAGGCAGCGGCAATGGGCAGGGAAATATAAAGCGGCCCCAATGCGGAGCCGCCTAAAAAAATTGTTTGTAGAAGGGGTTATTCCCTTGGCAGGTTCAGCAGCACATCCTTCGCGTTCTTCCCAGGGGCGGACACCACAAACTTTTTGCCAGTCTCCCCGGCAGGGCTCATTGGTGGGAAAGGCGCCAGGTTCACCTGGATGGATCTGGGGTTGGCCTTCAAATAGTCGTGCAAGAACTCCGGCTTATACCAACCGGTCTGGAAAAACACATTTCCCACCACGTACACCTGGTCGATGGCCTGCAGTTCATCGCTCACAGCGGCATTCTTCTTCATCATGATCTTGGTTGCATACATCCGTCGGCGACCCCCTTTCAATTGTTAATTTATTAACAATGCTTACAGGATAGATATTACATCATCCGGTTATATATTACAATATTATAATAAGCAAATTATAAAGGATGCATGAAAAAATGAAAACCCCTTCTGTGAAAACACAAGAAGGGGTGTTACAATCACAATCATTTTCAGGAAATCACCACAGGCTCAAAGGTCGCATGGCCTCAAGCCATCAGCAGCGCCAGCTCCCGGATCACCTTGCAGGCCACGGCGGTGCTGCCGCCGCTGGGATCATAGGGCGGTGACAGCTCCACGGCGTCGGCACCCACGATGTTGAGCCCCTTCAGCACCCCAAATGCCTCCATCAGCTCCCGGAACGTGACGCCGCCGGCCTCCGGCGTGCCGGTGCCCGGGAAGACAGACGAATCCAGCACATCCAGATCGACGGTCAGATAGACCGGCTTGCCCGCCAGCGCTCGCACCACTTCTGCCAACCCCTCAAATCCAAAGGGATGCAGATCGGTGTGGCCCTCCTCCGCCCACTGGAATTCATCCTGCGTGCCGCTGCGGATGCCAAACTGCCAGATCCTGCCATCGCCCAGCACCTCATGCACCCTGCGGATTGCCGAGGCGTGGGAATTTTTCTCGCCCAGATAATCCTCGCGCAAATCGGCGTGGGCGTCAAAGTGGATCACGCACAGCTCAGGATACCGGTCATAGGCAGCCTTGATCGCTGGGAAGCTCACCAGGTGCTCGCCCCCCATCATCAGCAGCTTTTTACCGCCGGCGAACACCTCTGATGCCAAATCGCCAATCATCCGGAGCGTCTCCGGCGTGTTGCCGATAGGCACGTCGATGTCGCCCAGGTCGCACACATGGGCGTTTTCCAGGTCTGCCAGCTGGTAGGGGCTCCAGGTCTCGATGCCGAAGGATTCGCTCCTAGCGGCCTGCGGCCCAAAGCGTGTGCCGGCGCGGTAGCTCACCGTGCCGTCAAAGGGCGCGCCAAACAGCACGATGGCCGCGTCGGCATAGTCCGCCGTGCAGCCGAGGAAGCGCCAGTCTTTCATGGGGATCGATGGGATCATATTCAAACTCCTCTCCCCTCCCCCAATCCCCTGGGGGAGGGGTAAGGGGTGAGGGTTCGTTGGGCAATGGTGGTTTGCAGGGCTTCGCCCTGCACGGCCATGCAATATCCCCCCTGCCGCCTCTGGGCGGCATCCCCCCTTAGCCGCAGGCACGATGTGCCAGCTTAAGGGAGGGTAAGGCGGGAATGGCTACAAATTATGTTCGAAGCTCTCCCCACCCCTCGTTCCTAGCCTTCTCCAAATACTCATTCACATAGCTGGGTAGCGCGAAGGCCGCGCAGTGCAGCTCCGTGTTGTAATAACGGGTCTTGAGGGCAAGGCCATTCCAAGTGTTCGCCTTGATATCACGCACCGGATCCAACCCCTTGCTGGCAAACCCAAACAGCCAGTGCCCGCTGGGATAGGTAGGCATGTGAAACTCATACACCCGCGCCACCGGGAACGTGCGGTGGAGCTTGGCGTGGGCTCGCATCATCCGGCGCACGTCGCGGTCATAATAGGGGCTTTCGTGCTGGTTCACCAGGATGCCCCGGTCGTTCAGCACCCGGGAACAATCGCGGTAAAACGCCTCGGTGAACAGCCCCTCGCCGGGGCCGATGGGGTCGGTGGAGTCCACCAGCACCAGGTCATAGGCCCCATCCGGCGCGTTGGCAACAAAGGTCAACCCATCTTCAAAGTATAGCTTGATGCGGGGGTCGCTACCCATGGCCGCCGCTGTCTGCGGCAGGTATTGCTGGCAAAGCCGCACCACGCGCTCATCGATTTCCACCATGTCGATGCGCTCCACACCGGCATACCGGGCGCATTCGCGGGCCGTGCCGCCGTCGCCGCCGCCGATGATCAGCACCTTTTGGATGCCGGGGTTCACGGCAAACGCAGGATGGCAGATCATGTCGTGATAGGCAAACTCATCCTTTTCGTTCACCATCATCAGCCCGTCCAGCGTGAAGAACCGGCCAAGCGTCTGGCTGTCGAAGAAGTCAATTTGCTGAAACGCCGACGTTTCGCTGTGCAGGTGGCGGTCCACCTGGATGGAAAGCTTGATGTCGTCGGCATGGTGTTCGGAATACCATAAATCAAGCATCGCAACTACCTCCGGATCGGTCTGCTGTACAGACCATGGCAATGATCATGAACCCACCCCCTACCCCCTCCCTGCCCAATCAATGGCCTCTATCGATGCTGCCATTGGGAGGGGGTGCTGTGAGCAGGGCAGCGCCCTGCACAATCCAATATCCCCCCTGGCCTTGCGAGGCCATCCCCCCTTAGTCGCCGCTACTCCGTATCGGCTAAGGGAGGGTAAGGAGAAGAGATGATATCCCCACTTGTTCGAGGCGCTCCCTACCCTCCCTTAAGTCGGTGCGCTCAGCACCGACGGCTAAGGGGGGATGTCGCCACAGCGACAGGGGGGATCTACTGCAAAGTTTCAGCTTATCAGTAGGGGCCGGGCTCCGTCCCGGCCAGCGATACTCACCCAATTATGGATTATTATACCAACCCGTGATGAAAATAAAAGGGCGGGGGCTTCCCCCGCCCATATTCAGTTCACTCGCCCAGTATTGTGATTGCTCCCTCTTCATCCTCGTCGCTCAGCACCTTGCAGTGGTTCTTCAGGTAGAACCGGTAGTGATCCACAATGGCCTCGGTGATGCGCTCGCCGGGGATCACCAGCGGGATTCCCGGTGGGTAGATCATCAATGAGTCGCCGCTCACTTCGCCGATGCTCTCGGTCAGCTTCACCACGCGCTTGGGCGCATACCAGGCGTCCCGCGGGTTGATGACCGCCTTGGGCTTATCAAAGAACCCTGCCATCTGCACGGTCAGTGGTTCCCGTTTGCCATAGAAGCGCCGGCTCATGTCCTCCAGCGCGTCCACCAGCCGGTTCAGCGTCTCCTCATCGTCGCCCACACCCACGACGGCCAGCACCACATAGGCCTCCGCCAGCTCCATCTGGATGTTGTATTCATTTTTCAGGATGTCGTAGGCCTCAAACCCCGTCATGCCCAGCTCGTTCATCCGCACGACGATCTTGGTCTCGTCATAATCATACATGCCGGCGCCGTTCACATCGTCACGGTTCAGCACATCAAGCCCCGGGATCTTGTAAATGCGGGCCTTGGCGTCATCCACCAGCGCCAGCAGATTGGTATAGAGGGTCTTGCCCTCGAGCACCAGCTTTTTGCGCGCCACGTCCATGCTGCTCATCAGCAGGTAGGAAGCGCTGGTAGTCTGCATCAGGTTGATTGCCGAGCGCACGTCGGCCCGGCAGAAATGCCGCTCGTTCAGCAGCAGCACCGAGCTTTGTGTGAGCGACCCGATGGTCTTGTGCATGCTCACCGTGCTCATATCGGCGCCCAGCGCCATCGCTTCGTCCGGAAAGTCCGGGTGGAAGGGGAAGTGGGCGCCATGGGCTTCGTCCACCAGCACCGCAATGCGCTTCCGGTGGCACAGCCGGATGATGGACCTCAGGTCTGACACCGCGCCGAAATAGGTGGGGTTCACAATGAACAGCGCCTTGGCGTCCGGGTTTTCCTGGATGGCCTTCAGCACGGAGGCATACGACATGCCGTTGACGATGCCGAATTCGTGGTCGATCTCCGGCTCGATGAAGACAGGGGTGCACCCGGTCATGATCACGCCACCGATGGCGGATTTGTGCACGTTGCGGGGCATCAGGATCTTGTCCCTGGGGCCGCAGGCCGTCAGGATCATCGCCTGCACGCCGCAGGTAGATCCGTTCACCAGCATGAAAGCGGCGTCGGCGCTGTAGGCGTCGGCAATGAGCGCCTCGGCTTCGGCGATCACGCCGCTGGGGTTGCTCAGCAGATCCAGCCCCCGGGTGCTGTTGGCGTCAAAGCGCATCATGCGCCTGTCAAACACACCGCCCAGCGCGATGCGCTTCTTGTGGCCGGGCACGTCGAAATGATAGGTGCCTGCCTTGGAGTATTGTTCCAGCGCCGAATAGAGCGGCGTCACATTGTGCTTCATTCTTTCCACCATCCTTGGTTGCCGCCTGGCAAATTTCTGCCGTAGAAGATCTCGTCCATCTCGCGGCGGAGTTTCCTTGCGATCTCCTTGCTCTCACCTGGATGAATCTCCTTCTCGGTGAAACCAAACAGGTAATTGTCCAGCTCGAACGTCTTTTCCGGATAGGTGTGCACGGTGATGTGGCTTTTATCCAAATGGGCGACAACGGCCTCCGGCGAAAGGCCGACATTGGCGCCGATGATTTGCGTCACATGCTCGAGGATGCCGGTGAGCCTCTCTGCGTTGTAGCTTTCGTCGATATATTTGATATAGGCGTCCCGGTCCTCCACGGTTCTGGTAAAGCAGAGGTCATACATGTTGAAGGAAAGGGTTTTCGTGAGATTGTTAAAACCATGCAGCTTCAGTCTTTCAGACATTCCTCGCCTTATCACACTCCTGGTCAGTCAGAATAACGACCCATATCATAGGATAACCTACGGTGTTCGTCAATATGAAAAATTGGAAATTCGACATGAATTTGCTGTGATTGGGCATGCAGGGAAGCATGGCTCAAAAAATCTGCACAGTTTCGCGTTATCCTGCAAAAGGCATCATTGGCCGCAATTGGCCGCTATGATTCTCAAAAAGGCCCGTTTTTCTCTGAAATCCTTGCTCTGGCACCGGTTTTCAGTGTGATCCATGTGACACTTCAACAAGATAAAACAACTGCGTTTTGTCATTCAAATTATTCGTAAAACGATATGTTTCAAAGGTGCTAAAGGCTGTAGCCACTATGTGGCAAACTGCTGAATATGATGCAATGATATGGCACAGCAGCTTCCTGTTGCTATGCGTGATTGATTTTGTCCAGATGCCTTGCGATAAATGAACCATAAGCAGCGAATTTCTGTTCGACTGTATTTGTTGCTTCGATCTGCTGTTGAAGCACCGCTCTTTCAGTTGGATCAATCTTTGAATAAACAATCAGGTTGCTTTGTTCTCCCCTGTTTGAGACGACCACCTCCATACGGTCTCTTTGAATGAAAATACTGATCGCAGAAGTTGAAGATTGGAAATGTGCCTCAGTTTCTGCATTCTTGTCATACAGTTTCATTTGAAACTTATGCTGCAGTAAAAAAAGAAAGTGCTTTTTGATCAGCTTGTCATACATCGCGCATATCCCTTCATCTTTCTTACACTGCACAGAAGCACATCTTCCTGATTATCCCTCCGCCCGATAGCATATTTCCTGCTCCGGCTTGTGCCCGGCCAGCTCAAAACGCCGCACCGTGCAGGCCAATACCATCCCAGCCTTTTGCAGCACACGGCCGGAGGCCGGGTTGGCTGCCCGGTGGAATGCCTCCACCCTCGTAAGGCCCGCCTCCCCCAGCGCATAGTCAATCACCGCCCGCAGGGCCTCGGTGGCAATGCCCCGGCCTTGAAACGCCCGGCCCACGCAATATTCCACTTCGGCGGTGGTCTCCTCCGGATAAACCCGGCAGAAGGCGATCTGCCCCACGCATTCATTGGTTTCCTTCCACACCACCGCCCAGCGGTAAAACTCCCCATCCTCATACCGGCTGATCCACTGCGCCAGAAGCGCCCGCACAGCCTGCTCCGTCTGATAGACGGGTTCGCCGTAGTTGCGCTGCACCTCGGGGTCTGCAATCCAATGGCGCAGCATGTCATCAGCGTCTTCCAGGGTGAAGCGGCGCAGCAGCAGGCGGTCGGTGGAAAGGGGGATGGTGCCGGAGGTGGTCACTGGATTCATAGGATTCCTCAATAAACTAACTGATTTGGATCAAGGGTCAAAAAACTCCCTCCGCCCCTTCGGGGCACCTCCCTCAGGAGGGAGGCAAGCAGAACCCTGAACAGAGATCTACTTGTCCCCCTCTTGAGGGGGATGCCGCAAAGCGGCAGGGGGAGTATCCCTTAAACAATATCAACAAACAAAGCCTGCGAGAAAGTATCGCCCTTACTCAGTTCCCTTCTCCCCGTCTTCCTCTTCCTGCTGTTCAATCACCGTCACATCCACCCACTCAATGCGGTGGTCGGCGATTTCATCCACCTTCAAATGCAGCCCGGCCAAATCCAGCTCCGGCTGGGAGCCGTCGTCGGGGATGCTGTTCATCTGCGCATAGATCAGGCCACCCAGCGTTTCATACTCGCCCTCGGGGAAGGCCACGCCCATCTCCTCAGCGAATTGCTCCACGCTGATCGTGCCGCGCACCCGCCAGTGCTTCTCGCCCAGTGTCTGGATGTCCGGTTCCTCGGTGTCGTGTTCATCCTCAATGTCGCCCACGATCTGCTCCAGCAGGTCTTCCAGCGTGATCACGCCGCTGGTGCCGCCATATTCATCCACCACCACGGCCATGTGGCTACGGCGCTTCTTCATCTCGCGAAAGAGCACGTCGGCGGAGACCGTCTCCGGCACAAACAGCGCCGTGTTCAGCATCTCGTGGCGGTCGCGGGGCTTGCCGTTGCGGGCGCCGCAGAAGAAGTCGCGCACATGCAGCACGCCCACGATGTCGTCCATGCTCTCGCCGCACACCGGGAAGCGGGAGTAGCCGCTCGCGCAGATGGTGTCTTCCCAAATTTCATCGGGGTCTTCCATCCACAGCACGGTCATGTCAGTGCGGTGTGTCATGATCTCCACGGCGGACTTGTTGGCAAGCTCCAGCACGTTGTCGATCATCTCGCCTTCCTCCGGCGCGATGGCCCCCTTCTCCTCGCCCAGGTCCACCATGATGCGGATCTCTTCCTCGGTCACGTTGTCTTCTTCGGCGTTGGGGTTCATCCGCAGCAAGCGCAGGATGCCGTTGGTGGAGACCGTGAGCAGCCACACCGCCGGTGCTGCAACCTTGGAAAGGAAATAGATGATGCCGCCCACGGCTTTTGCGATAGGCTCGGCCTTCTTCATCGCGATACGCTTGGGCACAAGCTCGCCCAGCACCAGTGTGAAGAAGGACAGCACCACCGTGATTACAATGACCGAGATCGTGTCCAGCGTGGCGGTAGGCAGCGTCACGCCGATTTCCACCAGCCACTTGGTCAGCCGGTCGGAGAAGTTGTCGGCGGCAAAGGCGCTGCCCAAAAAGCCGGCAAAAGTGATGCCCACCTGGATGGTGGCCAAAAAGCGGGCCGGCTGGCCGGTCAGGCGCACCAAAAGCTGGGCCTTCTTGTTTCCGGCCTCGGCATCCCGTTTCAGTTTTGCGTCATTCAAAGAGATAACGGCAATTTCCGTACAGGCAAAAAAAGCATTGAGAAGTATCAAACCAAATTGCAGCAGCAATTGACTAGGGAGCGGATCGTCCAAGGGGGTGCCTCCATTTCAGGGATCATTTATAGTATGGTTTATTATATGTGAATACATACAGAAACGCAATTCCCATCCTCATAATGTCTATACTCTATGGAAGAATTTACATAACCTGCATATGCCAAAGGCCCTGAAATCAAACCACGTAGACGTTGTCATCAAAAACAAAGATTCCTTGACCATCATTTAGACGAACTATTTTGCATCTATACGCCAGCTCGTATTCTTGCGCCCGTTCTTCGAATCTTTCAAATCTGGATAAATATCTTGAATAATGTGGCAAGACTTCAATATTTACCAATCCCAACCCTTTAAGGTCGGTAAGGTTTATGCCCTGATTCATCTCAGGACTATACTGCGCTACCAGATTAATGGAGTCTTGTAGAACAAAAGTACCAGCACTAATCCCGATAATGAGCTTGTGATCCTTAATCTCTTCAAAAATCTGTTTACAATTCTCTTCCCTGAACCGCTTAAGCAAATAGAAAGGATTACCACCAAGTATAAGAATAACATCATAATTTATCAGCAATGCTGCCGGTTTGTTGTCGATGTCAAAATATTCGACAAGAAGTCCTAGAGCTTCCAGCTCGCTGGTTAACCTTGGAACATTGTGATCCTTCTCTTTATATTCAGAAGCTGTCGTTATCATCGCTGCTGTCTTCATATCATTTTTGATATACTTTTTAGTTTCATCAATTAGCTGTTGTGATGACAACCCATTGGAAGTCAAAATAACCATTGTGTTACTCCAAAACAATAATCTATCTGAATGAGCAATCATGTTACATACTATAGGAATTATACACAAACCCAGTTGCCCGGAATAGTGGGCCAGCCCTTCTTGTGGTATTCAACCTCAGGTTGAGTTCATCCACAAAAAACAACCTGTTATGCATGGACTCTCACAATCTTTATGATACACTATCGGCATGGGAAAGGGGTGCCGCACCATGTTCAACGCAACCAAAGCAGGACAGAGAATTGCTGCCCTTCGCAGGGAAAAGGGTTTGACACAGGAAGAGCTGGCCGAACAAATGGGTGTGAGCCCGCAGGCGGTCAGCAAATGGGAAAACGGCAACGCAATGCCCGAGGTGGCCATGCTGGCATTGCTATGCCAGACGTTGCGCTGCACGGCTGACAGCATCCTGAACCCTGAGCATACCAGCGTAATCGCGCCCAACTATGTGCACATGCTGCTGCCCTATGCGGATGTGGACCCATATTCCGGCGCGTGGTGGCCGCGGAGCATGGCCTTTCCAGCGGTCATGACCGCGCTGAAACTCTTTCTGGGCCTGGAGGAGCGGCGCAATTTCAACAACCATCAGGTCAATGACGACCAGGAGTATTTCCTGCAAGCCGGGCTGTCAACGATGGCCTTCGGGTTTTCCCACTACAACGCCGAGTTCATTCATGACTGCTTCCGGATCTATGGCCTGGATTATCAACTGGTTTCGACCAATGAAAAGCCGTTTGAGGAAGTGGTGGCGATCCTGCGGTCGCAGATCCGGAAGGGGTTACCCGTGCTACTCCAGGACAAAACGAACAACGCGGCCTTTCTGTTTGTCACCGGCATCATCGGAGACGGGCAGATAATCCGTGCGCATGCGTTCATAGAAGGCCAGGATGAAACCAACTGCAATATGAATCCTTATGAAATGGAAACGATGGACCACTGGCTGAAACCGGACATGGAGCTGTTGCTGTTGCATCGCCTGGAGCACCGGCTCTCCATTGAGGACGCATGCAGAAACGCACTGCGGAATTATTGCCTGATGATGACCGGGAAGTGGGCTCATCAGGAGTTTGTGAGCAAGGAAACGCCGGATTCCTTCCGGCGGTTCATGGGCTATGGTTCTGCCGGATATAGCACCTACATCAGCTTCCTTCAGGGCGGCACCATGGAAGGCCTTTACCCGCAGCAATGCATCCTGCACGAAAGCCATCTGAGCACCTATCAGTTCCTGACCATGTGCAAAGAGTTTATCAAGGACATCGACCAACAAAGCATCAACTCTGCAATCAGCCGTTATCAGATGCTCAAGGAGCATTCCTGGGAAATCATCAACATCTCCTGGAACGACCCCAAGCACACGGAGCCGGACGCAGAAAAGGCTAAAATGGTCATGGACATTCTCATCCGCTGCAATGAAATCTTCAGAGATGCGGTCAGTGATGTGATGAAGGCAGTTGGGTTTGTTGCGTAGACCGCAAACTCCCCCTGCCGCTCCTGCCGGAGCGGCATCCAACTGTATTGTTGTTTGCTTAGTCCTGGAGTTTTGTTGAGAATTGCTGAATGAAGAGTTCAAATACTTTGTCTCTATCCTTCGCTGTCTCATAATAGGGCAAATTACACTTAATGCATTGTTCCTTAAAGAATATGCTTTCTTCAATCAGCTCCGCGCATCCTTTCCGCAACTCTTCATCCGACTGATAAGCAGTCCAATCTTTATCCATATCAAAAGTTCTCATGATAGAAAAGCGCTCTTCAGGCGTTACATCGGAAGTAATGAAATAGAAAATCTCACAATTTCCACCGGCTAAATATCTCATATAGTCTTCTGGCAATAAATGATACACATCCATGACCATGCCGGGTTGAAACTCATCATATTCGCCACTGTCCATCATGGCTTTGATGAACGGTGCAATTTTTCCGCTGATATTGTGTAGGATTTCAAACGAAGGCAAATCCGCAGAGGTGTTGATTCCTAATTCTGGGAATACCCGTTCGAATCCGGCACAGATTGCATCCATACTAACATGCTGATATCCAAATTTTCTTGATAATATGTGCGAAATTGTGCTTTTGCCAGCGCGGGGCACACCGGCGATAATAATGTTGTTTTTCAATCCAAACCTCCGCAAGTGTTAATGCCGAGATCTTACAGGGCAAATTTCATCTGGTAACAGTAAAAATCCCTCCCGAACATGAAAGCCTCGCCGCAGCGTGCAAACCCATTTTTCTCATACATCGCCAGGGCCGCGGGGTTGGTTTTGCTCACCAGCATCCGTATGCCGTCATACCCTTTTTGTTTTGCCGCCTCAATGATCTTCTGAAGAATGACCGATCCGATCCCACGCCCTTGCATCGTTGGCAACACGCCGATCCTGGCCAGTTCGCAGGGCTTTTCCGGCGACCATTGCAAATGCCCCAGCTCTTGAAAGTCGCCCGCCGACGCCACAGCGACGATCCTGCCGTCCTTTTTCAGAACATACAGCGAGTTGCTGCCAACATCCAGTTCCGCCATCTTTCTGCTTGGATATTCAGAGTCCCACGTGCACCCAGGGGTGCCCACCAGGCTATGATAAACCTCTACGATTTCGGGGATATCCGCATGCTCTGCCAACACAAACTCATAGCCATCCAATTGGCTTTGCTCAAGCCGCGCAGTCATGGTTTCCTCGCCAGATATAATGTGATCTTGTCATAAAGTGTGATCTTGTTGTCGGCACTCAATATAACATCCCGGATGCCGTCATAAAACTTGGAGCGGTATGGCTCCTGCAGCGTCAAATGATCGGAATGGGTGCCGATCAGGGAAACATAGTCGTCGGCATTGTATTCCCTGGTCTTATGATAAGTACGGCATTCCAAATCTGTGAACCCATACTTCCCGCGGGCATCGTAATCCAGGCTACACGTATAGGGTGTTTCGGGGCGGAAATATTGGGCGTATACCTCCTGTATCCTGGAATACAGGGGTTCGTCGGTGTATCCGCCGCCGGGGCGCGGGTCGTGCCGCATCATGAACATCGCAAAGGCCCCGCCGCTTTTGAGCATGTGGTATGCCTTTGTGTAGCCGATCTGCTCGGGGATCCATTGAAACGCCGCCGCGGAATACATCAAATCAAAGTGGCTCTCCCCAAACTCATACGTCTCAAAGTCCGCATTCACAATGCTGAAATTGCGGTAAGACGCAAACCTCTGCTTCATAAACTCCGTGAAGTTCTCGCCCAGCTCAATGGCCAGATAGGAGCAGCCAGTCTTCAACACAGGCTCGGTGGCCTGGCCTGTGCCGGGGCCAACTTCCAGCACGGTCTTGCCGGAGTCGAGCTGTGCATAAGCAATCAGGTCGGCAAACAGCTCCTCGCAATAGCGCGGCCTCCACTGATCGAACTGCTCGGGGATGCTGTCAAACACTTTTCTGAAATCCATCTCCGCCTCCACACCGGCCGCTGTTTCTTGATTCTCTTGCGGGTGGGGGGGCATGATGCCGCCACCTCCAGCCCCATCCAACGCCCTGGCCGAACAAAAATTCACGTCGCCTGATCAGCGTATCTCTCCGTATACGGGCACCAGGCCATGCACTTCAGGCAAAGGGTGCAAAGCTTCCGATCCAATATCTCCTCCCGGCTGGTGGTGACGCTCCATGTTTTGCCGTGCAGGGCGTTGGTTGGGCACGCATCCACGCAGGCGCTGCAATCACCGCATTGCGGGGCCATAGGAGCTGTGATCATAGTTTTAAAGGGGGCTGTGGTCAGCACCTTGCCCAGGATCAGCGCGCAGCCAACTTGCTCGTTGACCAGCAGGTTGTTCTTGCCGATAAAGCCCAATCCGGCCCTGAGCGCGACCGTTTTGTGCGGCAGCCGGACGATTTTCATCTTCGAAGCGCTTTTGTATCCTTCGGCTTCCAGCCGTTCGGCCAGTTTGTCGGCGAGGGCATCCATCTTGCGCTCGGCTGAGGCCATCTCGTTCCGCTTTGGCTTCCGATCGGCTCTGAGGTCATTGAGATACTCCCTGGACAGCGCTTTGCCAAACAGGACGGCGCAAGCATACTCGCTGGCGGCTTCGCCCGGCAATGCGGAAGCGTCCACAAAATAAACAAACTCCGCGCCGTTGTCTTTCAGGTATTGCTCCCAGGTTTCGTTCAGCTCCAAGGCGATCTCCTTTTATGGATATTTGGCTGTAAAAACTCCGTTCCGATAAAGAACAAAAGTTCTTGTTCATTATAGTTAGTTAAGAGCTCATTTCCAAGATAATGCATTATCTATTCAGCCTCTGTGGCGAAACCGATTACGGAAGTCCCAACCAAGAAGAATGTGAGAACAACCTCCCCACCCTCCCTTAATAAGGGGGGATGCCTCCGCAGAGGCAGGGGGGATTTGCCCAATCCCATGAAGGAGGGGCCAGGGGGCGTTGTATCAGTTCACGATGGAAACCCTTGCTCAATGATCTCACAGATCCGATCCTGCACAGCCGGGAACTTCCTCAGAATCCTGGCAATCTCGTTGCATTTCCCGGCATCCTGCAAAACCTCATACGTCACATTGAAATCGCCGCCGGCTACCTGCAGTTCTTTCTCAAGAGCATCCAATGCCTGAACCTCCTGATCCAGAAGCGGGGCAAGGGCAGCCAAATCAGGATTCCATCGGATCGCCCGATCGGTCGTGTGCTGCTTGGAGTAAATATTCGTGGCGATGATGCAAACATAGATGCAATAGTACCACCAGCTTGCAATCGCGTTGGTCGCTTCGTATTCCTCTTTGGTCATGCGGTAAAAACCGCTTTCCAGCATCCTTGCCCATTGCTCAAACGCATCGTTGCCGAAATAGACATCATGATTGTCACAGGGCGGAGTCCGCATCAAGCCCGGTGCGAGCCTCAATGCGTCCCGATACACTTGCGCAACCGGCGGCGCTTCTTTCTTTTCCCCGAGAAACACAAAGGTATACGGCAGGGCATCGTCCAGGGAAAACGCAACCAAGTCCGTCGATTCTTCGGTCAGCCGGTAAAAACACTCGCCGTCATTCTCATAGCCGATGATGCACGAGATTTCGCTGGTCGGCAACACTACACCGTGAAAAACCGAATAGAACCCTTTGCCGATCACGGGGATGCCCTTGTCAATTGACTCGATGATTTTTGCCTTGACGGCGTCCTTCTCTTTCCGCCAATCTGCCGCTTCCAGATACGTAAAATGATACCCGATGGCATCAAAGACCCGTTTGATTAATTCGCGATCAAATTTCGCCTGCGAAAAGCAGGTGCTCCACTTCTCCTTGTTTGTATTGAACACCTGCACATAACTGTCACCGGAGACCGCGGAAAAGAAAAAGTAATCGTATTGCTCGTTTTGCTCCCCAACGCACTCCATGAGGAACTTCATACAGCCGTTGAACACATAGTTCTGCCCTTGCTGAGGGTATTGCAGCGGATGAATGGGAATGTGGCTGATCAGTGTGCGTGACATGGCGAATCCTCCTTGTATCGTCAGGCTGATGGTAAGCGGATGAAACACCTTCGGCTTCGCGCTCCGCTTCCATACACCGGAAGGGGCAACACCATGGAATCTTGAAAACGCCTTGGAGAAACTCTCCTGCGTATCATACTGATACCGCATGGCGACGTCGATGATTTTGCTTTTACCTTGCAGCAATTCCTGCCCGGCCAAAGTCAACCGCCGGTTGCGGATGTATTCGCCAATCGTCATTCCGGTCACCAGATTGAAGATGCGCTGGAAATTCGCGCTGGATGCGTGCACGTGACCGGCCACATCATCCACGCCGATTTCATTGGTCAGATTGTTTTCGATGTAGTTGATCGCCCTTGAAAGGCTTTGAATCCATTCCATGGCCTCCCTCCTTTCGTGTAAAGATTACACCAAAACGATTGGTGGTGTCATGTCAAATCGTGCTTGTTGTTGTCCGGTTGCTCCCACCCCACCAGCAATTCAAATGCCGCCCATCGGAGTCGCGGTGGAAGATCTCGCCGAAAAGCGGTTATGCAGATTACTGCGTTGTTTGCTTATCAGGTAGGGGTAATTTTCTGCATCCATTCATGTCCATCCGGGAATGAAATAGATAAAGCATTTCTCAACCATTCCTTGCTGTCATTTGATAATAAAGGAACAGTATTTTCAAAATCCTTCTGATAATCTGGATTACTGAATGCCGTAGACTTATACAATAAAACAAGTTCTGGCGCCAAAAAAGGAACTTCTCCGGCTTTATGAATGGAGTCTGACAACTTTCTTTTAATGTTGGTGTTTCGGGCAAATAAAAAATCATCTTCGGCTCTCTTATTAAAGAGGAATTCAATGAAGTCTAGCTCCAATTGCTCAGTACCATCAAATTCAACCGAGAACATTTCTGGTTCTCGTTCTTCAAAACTATAATGGAGATTATTTGGCCTTACACACCAGATATTGGACTTGATTCGTTTCTGATTATCGATAGAAACAATTTTGTGCAAATATTCACGGCCGCATGGTTCAAAGACGAGCCATCCTTCATTGAGCATGTGCTGAACAATTTTGTCCCTGTCATCCCAAAAAACAGCTACGTCCAAATCCTTGTGTGGGCGAGTCTTTCTTCCAATAAATAAGTCAATAGCACTTCCGCCGCAAACAGCATAATCAATCTGCATTTCCCTCAAATAATTGCTTAGATTGATCAACAAATTCAAGCCATACCACCCCGACTATACCAGTATTGAAAATCAAGGCTGCATTAAATCTGCATGTTATGGGCATTATACAGCCTATATCCCATCCCCATCAACCAAACCCAAAAGCAAAGACCGCCTCACCGGGGCGGCCCGTAATCTCAAAAACCTTGCTACCCATTCAGCTCCCGCTGCATGCCCGCCACAGGCTGCGCATTTCCACATCATTGGCCATGCTGTCGGAAATGCACCGTGGGGTGGTCGCGGTTGAAAATCTCGCCGATGGGCGCTTATACAGGCAATTGAGTAGTTTAGACATAGTCACCCCTTCGTTCCCGTCACGATGTAATGCAGCTTTGCGTCCCATTCCCAAGAATCATCATTCGTTATGCTTTCAAGCAGGTAAACCTGCTTTTGTTGATAAAGAGTTATTAACTCATCAAAATCTTCCTGCATAAAGCCATATTCGCTGTATTTGGGATTCTCTCGCTGTTTTTCCAAGATCTCAATTTCGCGTCCAATACCGGATTTGATGCGGTATACCTTGAACTCATCACTCCAGTAACTATCGTTATATGAAAACCCAGAAGCATAAGGGTGTATGGTTATGTTCTTGAGCCCACACTTGGCAAACAATCGCGGGAAACGGAAGCCGTTCCAATATAAATCCTGCTTGAGCGTAACGCCGGTGGTGATTTTTTGGTAGGCTTCCTCGTTTTTAGCTATTAGCTCATTCAACCGCGATTCTCCTACAAAGGGGCTGTCGCCTGCCCAATGAATGGCTGGGAAGCCTCTACCCGATACCGACACCGATACATGCCCACCGTTTTTACACACACGGATGAGTTCATACAACCCCGCCATGTTATCTGATAGAACGCCCAGATAGGCGTGGTTGACAACTGCATCAAAGGTGTTGTCCGCAAATGACAGCGAGAATCCGTCCTCTTGTACAATCTTCGCCTTATCGGATAGTCCTAGTTCGGCAATTTTTCGGTTGCCGTAGTCCACAAAGTTATGACTGATATCAAAGCCTATGATTGAACCAGTATCCAGCCCCTTTGCGATAAAACGGGTCAGCACACCGGTGGCACATCCGCCATCCAGCACATGATCGGATGGTTTAATATGGAACCAGCGGAAGAACGTATCGCGTAAATCGTCACGGAACAATAATGGTCGGGAGGTTTCCCAGTCTTCGAAGTTATCCGCTTCTTTCCATATTTCGTTGCTGCTGGTATCGACGACAGGTTTATCGCTCACTAGAAACCTCCGAACCAAAAATGATTGTAGGAATCATGTTCTTTGTATTACAAGCATTATACAACCGGTCCCCACCCCCATCAATCAAACCAAAAGGAACCTCCGGTCAATGGCAGGAGGAAGTAACAAAGGCCGCCCCACTGGAGCGGCCCCGTTCTGAATCCTGATACCAGAAGATGTGGTAACTCCCACATCATGCAATCAGGCTTCATTTGTTTGTCAATCGGATGAGTTCTGCCAAAACTGCATTCATTCCATTGGAACCAGGAATATGGCCACTATTTTCGATCACCTGAAAGCTTAAGCAACCATTTTTACTTTCTGCAACGAATTGGGAAACCGCTTTTGTCGATGTGACAATGTCGGTATCGCCCTGTAAAATACGGTAGGGAACCTGTATTCTTTCAATATCTTCGGTGAGGTCAATCTGCAACAATTCATTCCAAATGCTTTGGTTTTTCATGTAACCGTTTTTAACCACAGCCATAAAGTCTTTCAGCGAATAATCAGGGCTCTGTAAGAACCCCTGAATAATTGCTCCCATTGGTACTTTATCGCTTGTTTTCACCTGATATCCTTGCGTATACTTACGAATAAATGCCGCCATTTCCTTCAAATCATTGGGAGTATGCGTTTTTACTTCGCGGAACATCTCTAAGCGTTTTACGACCCTTGGCGGCAAATCTGCCAGGGATAGGGCTTCATATACTTCTTCATTAAAAAACAGTTGATTCAAAATCTGCCCATAGATTACTACGGTATTTAACAATTCCGGGACTCTTGCCGCAGCTTTCGCCGCTAAAACGGATCCGTAAGACATGCCAAACAGAATCAGTGGATTCTCCGGAAACTCTGTCTTCAGTTCTTTCACCAAATCCACGGTCATGTCTGCAAATGTATCAATTGAAAAGTGATCGTCGATGGCATGATTGTTGATTCCGCATCCGAACTGATCCCAATACGCCATGATAAAGTGATCCGTAAATTCAGGGAACATCCCACGGCACCCCGCCGAAAAAGGGACTGGAAAACCCGGTCCGCCGTGCAAACACAGCACAACTGGATTGTTCTCCTTTTTACCATCCAGCAAGACCTTCTGCTCATATCCGCCTAAAGAATACGTTGCCAACCTTGAAACTTGATTCGTGGAAAGTAATTCGCGTCTCTTCTTATTCATGGAGTCTCCTAAAATGCAACACTAATTTTACGGGCCGCCCCGCTGGAGCGGCCCTACTAAACCTTACTTCCCATCCATCTCCCGCTGCATGCCCGCCACAGGCTGCGCATCTCCAGGTCTTTGCTCCTAATTTGCTGTCTTGTTGACAAAATCAATCTCGTTTCTGATCCCATTGTGGGCGTCATTCCAAAGGCCCTTGGTCATGCGAATGCGCAGCAGGCAGGTGTTGGGGTCTTCGTCGTGATTGGCTATGTAGTACCATGCGGCGAAGATTTCGCGTAGCTTTGTCATCATCTGCACATTTTTCTCGTCACACACCCAGCCCAGGTTCTCACCGATGCCGTCCGATGTGAAGTTTTCCACGATGTAGCAAACGGCTACTTCGGGGTTATTGGCAATCTGCCGCATCTTGGCTGAGGTGGCGTAGGAGACCGTGTAGAACGCACCGTCTTCATAATAGGCATCCACAAGGCGGGCGGCGGGGCGGCTTCTGCCATCGGCACCCGGTTCCAGCGCGATGGTGGAAAGAGAGATCAGGTTGTCCTTGTTTCCGAATTTTTCATCCAGCAGCCTCATGGCTTCGTCGTACTTGCTCATTTTGCTTCCTCCCCAAAAATAAACGTCAATCCATATTCATCCACGTGTCATAAGCATTATACAACTTATTCCCATATTTATCAACCAAATTCGGAACAATAGTTCGCCTTGCCAGAGCACCCGATCGCAGCCCATAATCGGCAAAAAAATGCACAAGCTCTTATTCTGCAAGTGTGGCAAACCCTGAGGGTAAGGTGAAAGCAACCCTGAATCCCGCTTCTGTAGTAATACGTTCCGATGAAACGTGTGTAGGCCATTGATAAGCCATCGGCAAACCGTGTTCATGGAGAAAGTCCACAGCAAAGCCATTCATTTCACGGGCATAACCATTTCTCTTATACTTTTCCGCAGTTCCCATTTCGTCAAAGCGTGTAATACCATGCGTTGACTTATGAAATGCCAACAATGAAACAGCTTCGTTGCCAAGGTATCCAAGAAACAAAAAATAGTTTTCGTTCATACTATTTTTTATTACATCTTTGAAATATTCTTTTCTGGCAACACATTCCAAAACACTCCGATCAATGCTCTCATCCCATTTGATAATCTGTTTTATCTCAAGCCGCTTTGGTATTTGTATCTTGTTTTCTTCCACCAACAACATGATTCGGGTATCAGGACAAATCGTGAATTGATATCCACACTCTTTCAATATTTTCGCGTTGTTAATAAAATAATCATCAACAAAAGGATGATAAATGCTAAAGTCAGCGCCCACGTTCTTTGTTTTACAGAAGTTGGCTATGTCATGTAGTACATAACGCAGATTACCAATTCTTTCAGGATATATTACAGCATGGTTGCTATCATTCGAATCTCTATTTTGAGCATCATAAAACAATATGCCATAGTTGCATTCTTCATAATGTGTAAATGTTTTGGGAAATTCAGCCTCTTCTTTTAAGATCTTTTCACGAATTTCGTTGATATCCATTTAGCACCTCTTGATACGCCCGCATAAACATTACGATATGTGATTCTGCTCGACCACGGCGGAAAAGGCACTTGCAGTGCAGCCTATACTACCCGCCTCAAAAAGTATTGAATCATCGCCACACCGTCTATTGTCTCCGTCTTTTCCACCTCAAAGTATCCAAGCAGCATCTCCTCAAATTCTTGAGGAGACAGATCAAACTGATCGGGTCTTCCCATTGACGTTTCAATGAGGTTCATGATGCGGCGCATTCTGCCGCCGTTATCGGGAATATCAAGCACCAATCTCCCGCCCGGTTTCATGATCCGATGCGCTTCGGCAAGTGCTTTGGACACAAAATTCCTATCAAAGTATTCAAGCACTCCGATACAGGCCCCCAAATCAAAATAGTGATCCTCAAAAGGTGTTTCGTGGATGCTTCCGCAAGTCAACGCGCCGACGTTCAGATTGTGATGTGCTGAAAACTCCTTGAGAAGCTTGATGGTTTCGCTGCTGATATCCACGCCGTGATAAGTGGATGGCCATTCCGCATATCCCTTAAACATAAGGTTCAGGCAGCAGCCAAGGTCAACGAAGTTCATACTAGAACCGGGAGACAGATAGTCCCTGATTTCCGTGCGTGCGCTGTCGGAATCCAGCCCCTCTGCCCTGGCTTTTTGAAAAGCGGCATAGTCGGGATCGTTTTTGATATATTCTGGCAGCCCATCTCCATATGGATCCGGACCAATCCCTTTTCGTCCCAAGTCAATATCCCTGTCATAAGACTTTGCTACCGCATCCAGTTGACTGTTCATTCAACAACATCCCCCTACGCAGCAAACAATCCTCCGACAATTCAGATCATCTGCATGTGATAGGCATTATACAGACTATCTCCCCTCCCATCAACCAAACCAAAAACAAGCCCGGGTTTATGTCAACCGGCAGCGTCGTGTGAAACACGATGCGCGAGGCCGTCCCGGGCTGTACTCACACGCACGAATGAAATTCAATGTTACACGGGGCGGGTATGGAACCCCGCCCCTACCAAGAATGGTGAGAGAGCGACCTCCCCACCCGCCCTTGCGCCTGAAAGGTGTTCAAGGGGGGATGCCTCCGCAGAGGCAGGGGGGATTCCCTGCCCGCAGGCAGCGATACAAAAGGCCGCCCCAACAGGAGCGGCCCTTACCTTATCATAATACCAAAATGAATCGTTACTTCCCATTCAGCTCCCGCTGCATATCGGCCAACAGGCTGCGCATCTCCACATCGTTGGCCATGTTGTCCGAGATGGTGCGCCAGCCGTGCAGCACCGTGGTGTGG
>JAEZSE010000029.1 GCA_023421955.1 Bacillota bacterium | reverse complement strand
CTGCAAGGGTATCGGGAGCGGTCGGCGGTGATCGGCCGCGATGTGGTGATCGTCGGCAGCGGCGAGACAGTTCGCGCTCTGAGCATTGACGAGGACGGCAGGCTGGTCGTGCAGCAGACGAGTGGGGAGATTAGGGCGCTTGGCGCAGGAGAAATCAGCATCAAACCGGCGGAGGGGTCCAATCTATGAAGAAGACAATATCGATTCGAACAATCACGCAGGTAGCCTTGTTTGTGGCCGTCACGGCCCTGCTGGCCCAGATCGCCTTTCCGCTTCCCTCCGGCGTGCCCGTGACGCTGCAGACGCTGGCGATCGCCCTGTGCGGTTATGTGCTGGGCTGGAAGCTGGCGCTTGTGTCCACAGGAGTCTATGCGTTGCTGGGGCTTGTGGGCGTGCCGGTGTTTGCCCAACTCCAAAGCGGGCCCGGAACATTGTTTGGGCCCACGGGCGGTTTCATCTGGGGCTTCTTCGCACTAGCCGGGCTCTGCGGCGCAGGGCTTAAGCTGAAAATCAAACCGCTTGCCATATTGCTTGGCCTGGCGGGCCTGGCGGTCTGCCACACTCTGGGCGTGCTGCAGTTTGCGCTGGTGACAAAAAGAACGATCCTGCAATCGTTCCTGCTGGTGTCTGTGCCTTATCTCATCAAAGATGCGTTATCTATAGCCGGTGCGTTCGGGTTGGGTTTCTTGATCCGAAATGCCTTAAAGAAAACCGGGTTGCTTCCGAGCGAATAAGCCCTCGGCACCAGCAGTGGCTTAACCTTCCTCCATCCCCATCGCTACCAAATAAACCTCATTTTTTGCCACGCCCCGGTCTTTGGCCACCTGCTTCACAGCGTCCTTCTTGGCCATGCCCTGCGCCAGATAGCGCCGCAAGTGTTCCTCAATGGTGACCTCTTCATAGCTGACTTCAACAGGCTCCGCGCCCTTGACGACCAACGCGTATTCGCCCTTGGGCTCCTTCTGCTCAAACAGGGCTACGGCCTCGGAAAGCCTGACCCGGTCGGTGCGCTCATAAAACTTGGTGATGTCATTGCACACAGCCGCTTCGCGGTCACCAAGCGCAGCCAGCAGATCTTTGAGCGTTTTCAACAATCGGTGGGGTGCTTCGTAAAAAATAAGTGTGCGGGGTTCAGTTTTAAGCGCTTCCAAGGCCAGCCTGCGGGGCTTGCCCTCGCGGGGCAGGAAGCCCTCAAAGGTATAACGGCTGCCGTCAAAACCTGAGAGCACCAGCGCAGACGAAGCTGCGCAGGGGCCGGGGATCACCACAACAGAGCAGCCCTGCGCCGAAGCCTCCGCCACCAGCTCGGCGCCGGGGTCGGACACCACGGGCATGCCAGCATCGGAAACCAACGCCACGGTTTTGCCTTCGAGCAAAGACTCCACCAACCGCCGGCCCGATTCCCGCCGGTTGTGCTCATGGTAACTCACAACGGGTTTTTGCAGATTGAGGTGATTCAAAAGCTTCAATGTGCGGCGGGTGTCCTCAGCGGCGATCAGATCAGCCTCCCCAAGGATGCGGGCGGCGCGGAGGGAAAGGTCCTCCAGGTTGCCGATGGGTGTGCCCACCAGATACAATGTGCCCGTCCCCACCGTCAAGCCTCCTGCGTTTTGCCGTAAATTGCGTTTAATTCCTTCGTGTATGCCCCGTCGGGGCCGTAGACGATCAGCGGCGGCTCCCACCGTGTGCCCGGGTTGCCGCCCCTGGTGGCCTCTACAAGCATAAGATTCGGAGACCTGTCCAAGCCGGGGCAGATCATGCGGATGCGTTTGGGCTCCAATCGTGATTCCTTCAGCGTCACCAGCACCTCCACGGCCCGGTCAGCCCGAATGATCATCGCGAGCCTGCCGCCCTGCCGGAGCAGGTTGAACGCGGCGCGGGTCACATCCATGAGTGTGCAGGCCTCCTCATGGCGTGCCAGTGTCCAGGCAATGTCCTGGCACACCACACCGCCGCCCTTGCGCTCATAGGGCGGGTTGCAGGTCACAACATCAAAACCGTTGTAACCCAGCAACTCGTGGGCTTTCCTAAGATCGCCCTCTACGATTTGTATCTGATCCTGCAGGTTGTTGAGCCGCACGCTTCGATTGGCCATTTCGGCCATCTCGTGCTGGATCTCCAACCCCACATAGCTTTTCCCTCTGGTGTGGCCGCACAGCAGGATCGGGATGATGCCGGTGCCAGTGCCTAGGTCAGCCACCCTATCACCGGGCCGCACATCGGCAAAGTGGGCCAGCAGCACTGCGTCCATGCCGAAGCGGAACCCGCGCTGGCTCTGGATGATGCGCAAGCCTCCAAATTGCAGGTCGTCCACCCGCTCGTATTCGTTCAGGCAAACATCATTCTCCACTGTCCGCCCTTCTCACGGCTTCCAGCACCGCGTACAGCTCTTTTTCACCGGAGAACGCTCCGGACTTCAGCAGGCGCACATTGCCCTGTTTGTCGATGATGTAGTTTGCGGGGATGCCCTGCTGCTCGTACGCCTTCCAGACAGAGCCGTCTGTGTCAAACAGCACCGGGAATGTGAAACCCTGATCTTTCACGAACGCGCTCACCGCGGTCTTGGATGCCTCGGCGGTGCCACCTTCCAGTGCTGTGCTGGCCACTGCCAACACAATAACTTCGCCATCCTCGCCGAACCGCTCATAAAGCTTCTGGAATTCTGGCATCTCCGTCTGGCAGGGGCCGCACCAAGTTGCCCAGAAGTTCAGAAGCACCACTTTGCCTTTGAGATCGGAAAGTTTCCATTGCTTGCCATTGAGGTCGGAGAGTGCAAAGTCTTCTTCCGGCACGCTCTTCATCGCGTCCTGATATTTCTTGATGGCGGACTCATCGTCGCTCCAACTGGCACTTGCGTCTATCCCGGACGCCGCTGTGGAGACGGGGGTTTCCGAAGCAGTTTTATTCGTCGCGGTGCAGCCGCCGGCCATAGAAGCCAGAAGCAGCGCGGCGATGGCTAAAGAAATAAGCTTAATCTTCAAAATGACCCTCCTGAAAGATACTGGCTGATTGCAGTATAACCGGAAGATCCCGAAAACAATGTAACAAACGTTACACAGAGCCGTCACGCGGCTCTTCCGTGTATCGCGCCAGCATCTGGGTAAGCGCTGTTCGGATGCCCTCCCTGGCGCTTTGTGGAGAAATCACCTCGGCATCGCCGCAAAAGTGGGCCAGCCATGCCGTGAGCCCCGGACTCACCACGAGCCTCGCATAAAGCATGAACCATTCGTCGCCATCGGGCACAATGCGGACGTCCTCCCCAAGCCGGTCGATCACGGCTGTGACCAGATGGTTCTTGAAGCGGATGGTCACATCCTCCAGGGGCCCCTCAAACATGCTGAATGCCCGCTTGCCGTAGTCGGCGATGTTCCACCGGCCATCGTCAAAAAACTCCGAATAAGGGAGAGTGGAGTCCTCCAGCACATCGATGTCCTTCATCCTGTCCACACGGAAGTGAGTGAACTTCATCAGCGTGCCCACCCGGCAGATGAGATAGTAGGCATCGCTGTTCCACTCCAGGGCGTAGGGGCTGGCTGTATATTTCGCACCGCCACGTCGCTCCACACGGTGCTTTTTCAGGTCATATTCGCAATACTTGAAGCTGATCTGCCTGCCACAGCGGATTGCCTCATAAATGTGGTCGATGTTGTAATAGATCTGCTCGTTGGCACACTTGGCGCGTTCTTCCAGAAAAACACTGCGGAGCAGCTGCTCGGCCTGTGCCTTGCTGGCAAAATTGGCAAGCTTTTTCACAAGCTCCCGCGACTTCCTGGAGGTGATGAACCGGGCGGACTGCACGGCGTCCATCAGAAGTTTCAGCTCCGCGATCTCAAACTCCCGCTGGGCCAGATAGAAGCCCTCGCTTTTGCGGGTGACATGGATGATCTCCACACCCGCTTCCTCCAGGTCCGCGATGCTGCGGTAAATGCTGCGCCGCTCCACATCCAGCCCCATGGCGTGCAGGTGCTCGGCAAGCTCAGCGGCGTTGATCGGGTGCTCCTCATCGGTGTGTTTGCGCAGAAGATCCCAGATCACCAGCGTGCGGTATCCAGCCTGCATAAACCCTCCCAACCTGCCTCAGTCAGTGATCAAAAGGCCGAGAGAACCCCGGCTAAATCTCAATCGGTGTAGTGGGTGATGTTGTCCCCGTTGTTCCACAGTCGCTCCAGGTTGTAAAACTCCCGCTCCTCGCGATGGAACACATGCACCAGCACGTGGCCCAGGTCCAGCACGATCCACCGGGCTGCCTGAAGGCCTTCCCGGCGCAGAGGGGCCATCCCTGCTTCCCGAAGCTTTTCCTCCAGCTCATCGGCCAGCGCCCTCACCTGAATGGCGGTGCGGCCGCTGCACACCACAAATGCGTCTGCAATCACCGTGAGGGCGGAAATATCCACCACGGCGATGTCTTGCGCCTTCTTTTCCAATAAAATGCTGACAACCTTGTCGCAAAGCACCTTGGCCTGATCGGTCATGCAATCCCTTCCTTTGGGTCATTTTAACAAAACAGGAAAACGTTGGCAAGCGCTTTTGAAATCCCCTCGGGATCAAAGCCTCTCCCGCGCCAATGTAAGCTCGTTATACACCTGCAACGTGAGCGGGTGCACGTAGAGCCCTTCCTCCAGCACATAGGCCATCACACGGGCCAGCGAAAGCCGGAACCCTTCATCAAGACTTGTTTTAGCTGCCTCGCGGACACGCTCCACGCCGCGGAAGTCACGGTTCGGCTCGATAATGTCAGCCAAAGAAACAACCTTATCCAGTAGTGACATATCGGCGCGGGGCACGGTGTGCCACATCACGGCGGAGAGCACCTCATTATCCTCAATGCCAAATGCCCGCCGGGCAAGCACCGCACCGGCTGGGGCGTGCAGGATGCCCGCGCCTGCGCTGCTGATGCCCTCCATCGGAAAGCAGGTCTCCCTGGCATATTGGGCCATGAGATCGCGGTCCATGCTCTTGGCGCAGTCATGCACAAGGCCCGCCAGCGCCGCCTTCTCCGGATCGGCGCCATAACGCCTCGCAAGCTCAGCAGCAGTTTTTTCCACGCCAAGGCTGTGCTGCACCCGCTTCGGCTTGAGTGTTTCCTTGAGATAAGCAAGGATTTCATCACGGTTCATAGTGTCTCCAAATATAACTTGTTATCCACAATGTATTGCGCCACCGCCGGCGGCACAAATGAGGAAATATCCTCCCCCACCGCAGCCATTCGCCGGATCGCCGTGGAGGAAATGTCCATACCGGGGCATTCCACCAGCAGTATTTCGCCACCGAAGCGTGCAAGGAGCTCCAACCGCTTGTGCTCCAGCTCCTCCATGGAGCTGTCAGGCCGGAACACCGCAATAAAGGCCGCAAGCTCGAGCAGGCCTTTCGGGTCAAACCATTGATCCAGATACATCAGCGAATCGCCGCCGATGATGAAGTGCAGCCTTACGTTGGGATTGGAATTTCTCAGCAGGCGCAGCGTGTCCACCGTGTAATCAACACCGGGTGTTGCAATCTCCAGGTCTGATGCCTCAAAGCCATCCATGCCATCAATGGCCAGCCGCACCATTTGAAGCCGGTGATGGGCATCTGTGAGCCCTGTCGCTTCTTTATGTGGCGGCGTGCCGGAGGGCATGAAGACGACACAGTCAAGCCCCGCTGCCTCACGAGCCAGGCGGGCTACCATCAAATGGGCGTTGTGCACCGGGTCAAAGGTGCCGCCATAGATGCCGATTCGCCGTTGATTGCCAAGCTGATCCGCCACGGGCCAGACCCCTTATTGCCGCTAAGGCATATTTTTCCAGCCGAGGGACAAACTACCTACAGAAGGCTCCATTTCAAGTCGGGTTTGCTGAGCCATCATCAATCCCAAGCAGGAGGTGTCCCCATGAATATCACCAGTCCGATGCCGCCCCGGCGCAGGACCGAGCCCTTTTCACTGGCGCGGCTGCTGGACGGCATCGCGTTTGTGACACTGGTGGCGCTTTTGTCATTCATTGTGTTTTCTGCGCGCATCCACAACCCTGTGGTGGCAGCCCTGCCGGCAGCGGTTTTCACCACCAGCGCCGCGGCTGCCTTTCTGCTGTATCGACGGCAAAAGCTCCGCCGTCGCCGCATCCAGCTGGAACGCCAGGCCTATGACCTGTGGATCTGCGACGAGATGGTGAAAAGCGAGCCGGACCGGTTTCACAAATTTGCGCTTAACATCCTGTTGTTCCAATGCCGCTACCGCTATGTAACACCGCAGGAAGGCGGGCCCCGCCTGCAGATGGATGGTCAGGATTCGGACATCGCGATCCTGCGCCGCCACCCAACCGCGCCAGTGACCGCCCAGGACATCCTGGAGCTGGTGGACCGGGCAAGGGACGCTGGTCTTGCCAACCTGGTGGTCTGCACGACCGCCGAGTTCACACCAGAGGCTAGGGCATTCGCAAAGGCCGTGCCCGGTGTTGCCATGGATCTCTACGACGGTGAGAAGCTTTCCTCCATGGCGTGGGACGGAGCCTTCGCTCCGCCGCCGGAAGCACTCAAGCCCTATATGGAGAAAGCCGAGGAGTTGTGGCGAAAGCGCCGCAAGCAGTCACGCCCCAAGTTCGCGAGCCTTGCTGTGAGTATCCGCTTTGCGCTCACCGGCGCGATGCTCTGCGCGATGGCTTGGCTCACGCCCTTCCGCACCTGGTATCTCATCTGCGCGGCTGGCTGCTTTGTGATCGGCGCCGCAGCAGCGTTGTTTCCGAACCTGAGGTATTTCAGGAGGCGGGAGTCTTAGTTCACAGACGGGCCGGGCCGGAGCCCAGTCCCTACTGATGAAACTGAGTGCAGGGCGAAGCCCTGCAACTGGCCTCCCCCTTCCCCCAATGGCAGCCAATTCATAACCATTGGGACTTACGGGGATGGGGGCAGGGCAGGGGGGTGGGGATCACACTTTCTCCAGAAATATCTTCTTGTTCTCCTTCGATTCCCGATAAAGCACCAGCCGGTTGCCGATGGAAAACACGGCCTCCGCACCGGTTGCAGCGGCCAATGCCTCGCAGGCCTCGCTGGCAGGTGTGGGCGATGTTTTGAGGGCTGTGAGCTTGATGAGCTCCCGGGCCTCCAGCGCATCATTGACCTGCTTGATCAAATTGTCGTTGATGCCGCCTTTGCCAATCTGGAAGATCGGGTCCATGTCGGTGGCGAGGCTGCGGAGGTATTTACGCTGTTTGGGCGTGAGCATTTTGATCCTCTTTCGTTGGGAAATGGTGGGTATAGTGTAACCCAAAATGACAGTGGAGTAAACTACAAGAAGGTGGACAGATAAATCACCGCCGTGAGCGTAACCGCGCTGAAGAGCGACGTCACCATCACCACCTGTGAGGCAAATTCCTTCTCATTGTCCATCTCAACAGCGACCAGCGCCGTGTTCACTGCAGTGGGCACCGAAGATGAGATCAACAGCACCCTTGCCATATCGCCATGGACCCCAAACAGCCAGATCACAAGCATTGCAAGCGCCGGGCCGGCAACCAGCCGCATGAACGCAGCCAGATAGACCTCCGCATTCTTCAGACGTAACGCGGACTTTGAAAGCTGGATTCCCAACGTGAGCAGCGCGACGGACACCAGGCCATCCTTGATGTAGACCGCCGCAGGCCAGACAAAGGTCGTGGTGAAATCAAGCGGAATGAGCTTCAGCAGCAGTGCCGCTGCGATAGCATAAATGGCGGGCATTCTGGCAACCGCTTTGAGCGAATTCAACACACCCAGTTTGCCGCGCCCCGCGTTGAAAAGGCCAATGGTGTTGGAGCAGAGGTTTTGCACGAGCAGCACCATGATCTGTATCGAAACCGCGTATGGCAGATAGGGAGAATCCTGAAACACCAACGTGACCAGCGGCAGGCCGAAGTTTCCCGAGTTGTAAAACATCACGGAGTTCATAAACGCGCTGCTCATCGTTCTGGAATGGCGCAATAGCCTGGATACTGCCGCGGATCCTGCAGCCAGCACCGCAAGGAACACCACCGCATACAGCAGCGCCTGAAGGTGCTGGCTTTCCACTTTTGTTTCATACAGCTTCACAAACACCAAAGCAGGCACATACACATACAGGTTGATCTTGCTGAACGAATTCACATCTAGTTTAAAAGATCTGCCCAGCAGATAGCCGAGAAAAATCAACAGGAAGACAGGGGCAATGTTATTGAGCAAGATATGGAACAGTATGCTCACAGTGTTCTCCCAAGAAATGCTGTTTTGTTATCAGAAAGAGGCTCCTTTTCCGGCGGGAAACGGTGGGTATAGTGTAACCCAAATCTGACGCTGCGTAAACTGGAACGCAAAGCAACCAATACCAAAGTGCTCGTGGTGTGAATACTTCTTCTGTATAATAATAGACATATGGGGGATTAGCTCAGTCGGTCAGAGCTTCCGGCTTATATCTGGGGCAAGGTTTGAGTCCTTGATCCCCTACCAGATTCCGAACGTTCTCTGGTTTGTACACAGAGTTCGGCCTGTGCACCAACCGACATACTCAATCCGCATCGTCTTGTATCCTGACTACTGCCTGTCTACTCCCTCTCCCCCATCGCCACATATCTCCGCCGGGCAGAAACGCTCTTATAGGCCGGGCGGATGATCTTGCCAGCGTTCACGATCTCTTCAATGCGATGGGCACTCCAGCCCACAATGCGGGAGATCGCGAAGATGGGCGTGAACAGCTCCTGAGGGATGCCCAGCATGCGGTAGACAAAGCCGGAATAAAAGTCCACATTGGCGCTGACGCCCTTGTAGATCTTGCGCACCCGCCCGATCACCTGCGGGGCCAGGCGCTCCACCGATGAATAGAGGCCGAACTCATCCATCAGGCCCTTTTCCTCAGCCAGTTGGCGCACATACTTTTTGAAGATTTCTGCCCTGGGGTCAGAGAGTGAATAGACCGCGTGGCCCATGCCATAGATCAAACCGGCTCGGTCAAACGCCTCGCGATTCAACAGCTTCATCAGGTAGTCTTCCACCTGGCTGTCATCCTTCCAGTCGGAGACGGCCTGCTTCATGTCATCAACCATCTGCACAACCTTGATGTTTGCGCCGCCGTGGCGGGGGCCCTTCAGCGACCCGATGGCCGCTACGATGGCCGAGTAGGTGTCGGTGCCGGAGGAGGTGACCACGTGGGTCACGAAGGACGAGTTGTTTCCGCCGCCGTGCTCGGCGTGAAGCACCAGCGCCATATCAAGCAGCTCCGCCTCCAGTTGCGTATAGCTGGAGTCAAGCCTGAGCATGTGCAAGATGTTTTCGGCAGTGCTCAACTCCTCCCTGGGGCTGTGGATCACAAGGCTCTTGCCCTGGTGCGCGTGCATGGTGGCTTGATAGGCATACACCGACAGCAGCGGAAAGCAGGCGATCAGCTTCAGGCACTGGCGCAGCACATTGGGCACCGATACATCGTCGGCGTTGTCGTCATAGCTGTAAAGCGCCAACACAGCCCGTGCCAGCGCGTTCATCACGTCATTACTGGGGGATTTCAGCAGGATGCCACTCACAAACTCGTCCGGCAGCGTCCGAAGCCCGGCTAGCGTCAGCTGGAATTGCTCCAGCTCCGCCCTGGTGGGCAGGTTGCCGAAAAGTAACAGATAGGCCGTCTCCTCAAAGCCATCGCGGCCGTCGGAAAGAAAGCCGTTCACAATCTCCTCAATGTCAATACCACGGTAAAACAGCTTCCCCGGCGCGGGCACCAGTTCTCCTTCGTCCAGGATATAGGCGTGCACCTCGCCGATTTCGGTGAGGCCCGCCAGCACACCCTTGCCGCTGATATCACGCAAACCGCGCTTCACCTCATATTTGGTATATAGCTCCGGGTTGATTCGGCTGCATGCCGTGGTCTTGTCGGAAAGATCTGAAAGGTATTGATCGTCTACGACAAAATGCTCGTTCAAGGTACTCTCCTTTGTGTTAACCAGTCATTCTGGCACTGGCGTTTTGCGCCTACACCCATTTTTACCACCAACCGCCATGCTGAATCATATAATGTCTGATTTGTTCACTATGGCTTAGTCGGAGCAGATAACGTGTCTAGTCCATTTTCATAGTTCTGATCTGATGTTGATACCTCTACAATTGTATCTCTATGCTTTTACAACTGTATAACCAGTGAACAAAAGCATCAACGCTGCCCACACCGTTGTCGAGCACCGCGCTGTAAATATCCATGCTCGTGAAGTCGCTGCGGTATTGGGGGTGGCTCCATACGGCGCTCTTGATCTCTAGAATGCGCAGCCTGGCGTTTGAATTGATTCGGGCTTTCAGCTTCTTCGAATTAGTAATGTATTCCGCATATAGGTCAGCGCCAATGAGCCATAAGTCGATCTTCCAGGTGTTTGCAGATAATACGTTCGATTGAATGCCAAAATAGATCCCTCGGGGTAAACCCGGCGTGTTTTCATGAAGCTGGTAGCTAATCCTATGAGGTTTGATCGCGGCGGACACATCATAAGCAAGCCGGAAGGGGTCTTCGCTGTTCATATCGGTGCAGTCGACATACAGATCCAGATCCCGCCAGGCCATCGTGTCAAGATAGTAACTGCCCGTGATGCAAGCCCGGCCGTATTTCTGGAGTGCGGCGAGCAGCCCATGCCCATAAAGGAGGCAATCTGCCTCCGCTTTCAGCGTTTGATTCCAATCAGTCAGTTCACTGGCACGTTCAGGAGTGATTATGGGCATGCTCTCCTCCCATCCCTAACGCCCGCCTTGCTCCCGGTCCATATCCCGGTGGCTCACTGTGGCCCGGTAGCCTGCTTTCAACATTTTCATCTGCAAGGCTTCTGCCAGCACCACAGAGCGGTGCATGCCACCGGTGCAGCCAATGGCCACCACCAGCTCGTTCTTTGCCTCCTGCTTATACATCGGGATCAAAAGGAGTAATTGGTCAGTGACACTGTCAATGAATTTCCCGGTGCCCTCAAAGGCCATCACATATTCCTTGACCTCATCGTCCTGCCCGGTCTTGGGTTTCAGGCGGTCCACGTAGAAAGGGTTAGGGATGAAGCGCACGTCAAACACAATGTCAGCGTCGGCTGGTATGCCGCGTTTGAAACCGAATGTCACAAATGTGATGTGGAACCCGGCAGCGGCTTCATCGGTAAACACGTCGGTGAGTCGCTCCCGCAGCTGCTTGGTGAGCAGTTGGCTCGTGTCGATGACGAAATTGGCGTTGTCGCGGAGGCGGGCGAGCTGCTCCCGCTCGCTGGCAATGGCATCTGTCAGGCTCATGTTATTGATGGCCAGCGGGTGGGACCGGCGGCTTTCCTTGTAGCGCTTCACCAATGTCTCGTCGGTGGAGTCCAAGAAAAGCACCTCATAACTCACACCATAATCCTTCAGGTCATACAGCGCCTTGTAGATGTCGCCGAAAAACCGGCCACCACGGATGTCGGCTCCGATGGCAACCTTTTCCAGGTCCTGCTTGCGACACAGGCCCACCAGCGTGCCAATGAGCAGCGGCGGCAGATTGTCCACACAGAAGAATCCCAGATCTTCCATAACCTTGACGGCATAGGACTTGCCCGCGCCGGAAAGCCCTGTAACCAGCACCAGTCTCATGTTGCAGCCCTCCCTCGCTTCAGCTGTATGGCCGATACCGATGAGTTTAATATACGCTCCGGCGGAATGCCGGCTTGTTTGGCCAGATCCATCGCCAAGTTAAAATCACCCACCCGCTCAGGGAGGTGGGCATCTGACCCGATGGAAAAGTTGACACCTTTGTTAAGCGCCAGACGCAACGCATCAGCATGCGGCACACCATGGGAGTTGTTGATCTCGATGACCGTGCCGACAGAGGCAGCGGCAGCAGCCAAAGGCTCGATCAGCACCGGGTAATGGTAGCCCGGGTGCGTCAGCACATCCACATCATAACGTCGGATGGATGCAATCAAAGCCTCGGTGCAGGACCGGGCAAGCTTTTTCCTGAGGCCATGAAACACCGTGGAGGCGTTCATCGCCCACTTCACCCGCCACACATAGCCTTGTGATGTGGTGAGCACCATCCGGTGCAACCCCACAGCCAGGATATCCAGCAACGGCAAATATTTGTCCGGCACGTCGATCCGGCCATCCATGGAGACCACATTGGCCTCAACTCCCAGCAAGATCTCAATTTGCCCCTTGTATTTCCGGTTTAGCCCGTCGATGATGCGGCGCATCTGCACAAGCTTCTCGCCAGTCATGCCCATCAGCGGCTGGGAAAAGCCATGATCCGTCAGTGCGATTCGCTGCAACCCCTTCTCCAGCGCCTGGCGCACATTGCACTCGATGCTGCCGCGCCCGTGGCTGTAGTATGTATGCGTATGGTAATCGGCAACCAGCCGCCAATCCTCCTCCAATTAAGTGTCCTCCCCCACCAGCCGGACTTCCATCTCCAACTCCACACCGTAAATCTCAAGCACCCGGCGACGCACCTCGTCGGCCAGTGCAATGATGTCTGCCGCGGTGGCACCCCCGGTGTTCACCAGGAAGCCCGCGTGCTTTTCTGACACCTGCGCCCCGCCCACCCTGAAACCCTTGAGGCCCGCGTCGGCGATGAGTTTGCCGGCAAAATAGCCGCAGGGGCGTTTAAAGAAGCTTCCTGCACTGGGCATTTCCAGCGGCTGCTTTTCGCGGCGCATGGCGGTGTATTGATCCATCAATTCCTTGGATTGCTTGAGATCACCACGGGCAAGGCCCAATGTCACAGACACGATGATAAGCCCCTCGGCCAGCGCCCGGCTATGCCGGTATGAAAATTCCATTTGATCCTTCGATAAAGTATAAAGAGAACCATCACGGGCCACTGCCTGCACAGCGTGAACGATGTCTTGCATCTCGCCGCCATAGGCACCGGCGTTCATCGCCACTGCCCCTCCGATGCTCCCGGGGATGCCGCTGGCAAACTCCATGCCGGTGAGCCCCTGCCGGTATGCCTCCGCCGCGACCCTGGAAAGCAACGCGCCGCCCTGGGCCGTCAGGCTGTCGCCAGCTACGGTCATAGCCGCGAACCGGTCACCCAGCTGCATCACCGCGCCGCGCAGACCACCGTCGCGCACCAGCAGGTTGGAGCCATTGCCCATAACCATCAGGCGGACCGACTCCTCCCGGCAGACGCTCACCATCTCCGCCACGTCCTCCGCAGTCTCCGGCAGCAAAAAAATGTCGGCCGGGCCGCCCACGCGGAAGGTGGTGTGGCGGCTCATCAGCTCATCGGCCAGCACTTTGCCGCTCCCCAGTGTGTCTGTCAGCCGGCGCAAAGCGGTATCGGTTGCCATCCTTGCCGGTCCCTCCCAATTGATTGTTCTATCTTACAGTATATCAAGGGAAAACTCAATAAATCCGTTCTTTGGGAAAAACGGATAAAACACAAGTGGGGGTACGGTAACCCGTGCCCCCACTTCATATTTCCCCAGAGCATGCCTCACGGATTCATCAGAGGACGATACTTCTTTCTAGACGCATCATACTTCGTTTTGTGGGCGTTGGCCAGCTTCATTGCAGCGTTTGCCTTCGCTTTTTCCGCTTTGGCCGCCTTCTCCTCCTTGAGCATCAGTTGGTAATACTTCTCGACATTGGAGCTCCAATATCCATCTATATAGTAATAATAGTATAAGCCGGTGGCGGCATAGTCATTCGCCTTCTTCATATGGGCGCTGTAACTGGCGTTGTGGCTGTCTGCAGTGGCCTTGTCAGCCTGATAAGCGATCCACTCGGTGAGGAAGTTCGCCCGCTCCTTGCAGCCGGAAAGCACTTTAGCGGCGCCAGCCTTCAAATCGTCCGGGAGAGCCACAGAAAGGGTTTTGATGATTTCGCGGTTCTTCGTAGCCCAGGCCGCTGCTGATTTCTTGATACTTGCCGGCTTGGCTTTCTTGTCTGCCAGAAGCTTGGTGATCTGTGAATCAATGCTTGCAGACGTAGCCATCGCGGCCTTCACATCTTTCACAGCTTTGCGATAAGAGAGCACCATCTTGCCTTTTTCGCTGAGTCCCAGCCCCTCTAGCGAGCGTTTTCCCGCCACATTCACATAATTCGGCTTGGCGTTCAGCTCTTTCAGGCTGGCTTCAAAGCCTTCCAACTTGGCCAACCATTTCACATAATAATCCAGCTTCTGAAGGAACTTACCCTTCGGGATCGATTTATCAAGTGCTACGCAGTAATCTTTCAAAGCATTCTGAACCGTTGCTGCTTCCGTCAGATAATCAACACTGGCTTGGATCGAAACCTTTCGGTTGTTGAAATTGGCTGACAGATCCAATCCGTCTGGCGCAATGCCTTTTAGATTGCTGGAGGGGAGTTTGCCCTCCAGCGACTCACATTGCCCCAGCAGTGCCGTGAATTGCTGTGAAAGCTCCGCAAGGCCGGTGGTTGTGTCTGCGGAAAGTGTGCGATACGCATCCTGAATCTTTGAATCCTCAAGGAAGAAGTCCATCGCCAGACCACGCTGTTGGATGGCTTGGCAAAACACCTTCCGCTTATCCTCCAGTGATCCGGTGAAGGAAAGGGTCGTAACCACGCCGTCGATTGCGCTGTTGCGGCCAGCCAGATCCTGATAAGCCTTGGTGCTGTTTTCATCCAGCTCCTTTTCCAGAAGCGCGGTGAGCGCCTTGGAAATAGACTCGTTTTCCTCAATGGTTTCGCGTAACTTCTTGATCTTGGGGGCGATAGCCTCCAACCCAGTCTTCAATGCGGTGATGCCCACAGACTCATCGGTGGCCTTGTTCAGCAGAAGAGGATACTTGTCGTTCAGTTCCGCAAGCGAGTCTGAAGCCTCGCTGAGCTTTTTGCCAATGTCATCATATAGATTGCATTCTTCACTAAGAGAAACGCCAGAGTCACCGGTGCCCTGCTCAAAGTTACGGTTTAATGCTGCGATCTTCTCCTTTTGCGTGTCCACCGCATCATTGTACTGACCATTGAAATAAAAATAGACCGCTGTGGCACCGCCGGCCAGCACAAGCCCAGCCAGCACAACGCCGCATATGACCAGGGTCAGGACCATTCTCTTGTTTTTTGACATCGTTACAATCCTCCAATATTCCTCCATTACCGACAGAATTATACAAAATAGCAGTAGTAAATTCAAGGTATTTTTGTGATAGATTTCCTCATAGGGGTACAAATGTTTGCATCCCATTCCATAGTCCTCCACCTTGCACGGCAAATACCGTCATGTTACAATCTTGCATGGTGACAGGAGAGTCGGATGAAGAACCCGGTGACAAGTTTTTTTAGTGGTTTACGAACCTCGTTTTCCCATGTTCAGGGCAACGCACGAGCTGTCGTACTCATGCAGGTGTTATGGGCGATCCCATTCAGTATGTATTCCCCCTTTCTCACACAATACATGTTGAGCCTTGGATGCACCAGTGCGCAGGTGGGCGTGATCAACGCGGTGGGGATGATCACAGGAGGCGTGATCGGCCTATTCGCAGGTTGGATCACTGACCGACTGGGTCGGAGGCGTACCAACCTGATCGGCGACTCAATTTGCTGGGGCACCTACTGTGTGCTGCTGGCATCAGCGCAGAATTTCAGTTGGTTTATCGCCGCCAGCATCGCCAACTCCTTTGTGCGGCTGATCGGAGTAAGCTGGAACTGCACATTGGCAGAAGGCACACCGCCGGACAAGCGGATCACCGTGTTCTGGTGGCTGAATGTGATCAACACAGTTTCTGCCTGCTTCACGCCGCTGATGGGCCTGATGGTGGGAAACGGCGACCCAGTGAGAATGGTTGCTGTAATGCGGTGGGTATTCCTTTTCTCCGCGGGAATCCACATGCTGGCGTTTATCATACGCAACCGTATGCACAAGGAGACGGCAATCGGCATCGAACGCATGCAAGCCTCCCGAAATGAAAAGCCTACTGCAGCGTTGAAAGCTTATGTGCCGATGATCAGGCTGGTATTGAAAAATCCGGTGTTGCTGCTCTTCATTGCCATCCGCTCGCTGTATTACGTGCAGATGAACCTGAAGGGCTCCTTTCAATCGGTGGCAGTGGTGCAGGGCCTGGGGTTTGAATACAGTATGATCGGGATGATCAGCCTGGTGTCTGGTCTGGTGATGCTGCCCACACAGCTTGTGCTTTTGCCAAGGCTCAGCGCCTGGCCGGCCAACAAAACGCTGGCAGCAGGCCTGTCCATCCTTCTGGTGAGCAATTTGCTGCTGGCCTTGTCACCGGTTGGGAGCACACCCATCCTGATGATAGCCATCATTGTGACCGCTGTTGGCACTGTGGCCACCGGCCTCATGGTGGATAGCGGCATGGCAAATGCCTTGCCAGACGCTGACCGCGCCCCCTTGATGGGTCTGATGACCGTGCTGCTGGTAATCTTGTCCGCAGTCTTCCAGGTGCTGGGGGGTTTTTTGGCGGGGCTGCCGGGGATCGGGCCACGGCTTCCGATGCTGCTGGTGGCGGCGCTTTTTGCCGCAAGCCTTGGCTTACTGGCCATGACCAACAAGAGAGCTAACAAGGCGGAGGCTTGAAATCAAACTGAGCCAGATAACGGAGCTGCCGCCTTGCGCAAGGCGGCAGCTCCATCTATTTGAACCGCCACCGCTCAAGCGTTGTGGCGAGGCGGGCGCCCCCGGCGGCGGCCATAGTGCATAGTATTCAGGCTAAACGTATGTGGTGATGACTCAGATCCAGTATTTTCCACTCATTAATTGGAAATCATTGCTTCCATTGGGTTCTGGTTGAAAATAAAATATAGTTATTGTTTGGCCATGTATGGCTGGAAAGCGAGAGAGCGACAGATGCCATTTGTCAACTCATCGGAACAAAACTCAAAGCGTTGCCTGATCAAACGTCTCATAACATTAGCATTGGCAGCATGCATGCTGCTCTCTTCCGGCTGCAGCATCGCGAGCAAAGTGGTACGAACCGTGAAGAGGTTGATTGCCCCTGTGGAGACAGCCACTCCGGTTCCAAGCGATACCGACTGGTTTGATGATGAGACTACAGGGCCAAAGCCAACTGATCACTGGCAGGACACACCGGAACAGGCCGAAACACAAGAACCAGGCGATCCCACTGCACCACCGCCGGCAGACACCGCTACTTATTTTGATATCCGAGAATTCAATGGTTCTCAGAACGTGAGAAGCACGATCCCGGTCTCCTGGCAGAGGGGTTCATCAATTCTGCAGTCAGAAGTGATGGCATTGGATATCAGCATGGTGCTGTGGCCGGTGGGGTTTGACTCGCAAACAATGGCGACAGAAACCGATATCAATGGTGACGGTGCCGATGAAGGGATATGGATCGAGACCGATGGGAACATGACACTGCAGGGGATCTTTTTGTCGCAGGGCAACACTACTGTGAACCTGCTCAGCCTGGTCTCCAGTCACTTCTGGGATACCATTTCTCCTATCATGGACCGTGACGGCACCTTCGCCGCAGATTGCGTGCTACAAGCTGATTGCCTGGACCTGGACAACGATGGCATCAAGGAGATTCTGATTGCAGCTGGCAATAACAACGATATCCTGGCTGTGAGTGTGCTTGCTTACAGCGGCGGACAATACTTATATCGAGAAGTCGGGGGCATCATCGGCCATAAGCTGTTGTTCATCTCGGAAGAAGTTACAATGTATGTGCCCTACGGGAATTCACAGAATGGTGAATACGTGGAGTTTGGATATCGCAACGAGGAATTTGGATGGATCGGATACAACATGGGCGAAACGATTGGATAAGCCAGCATTCGAGCTGGTGCGATGTCCGGCTCCTACTGAAAAATCAGGGCGATGCATCAATCGCCCTGATTATCCCTTATCCTGACTATTGTATTACAGCTGCATGACTGCGTACGGCTACAGCTTGAACTCCTTCATCAACGCCTCGACGGCTGCCCTTCTGCCCGCCTGCGGCACACAGCAGGACACTTTGGTTTCGCTGGTGGTCACAGCCAGCGCCTCCACTCCGGCATCGGATAGGGCTGCGTAGAACCGGCCGGCCACACCGGGCTGGTGCTCCATGCCGGGGCCCTCAATGGCGATCTTGACAATATCTTCCCTGGCGGACACCGTGCAGCCCTCAGCTGATTCAGCCAGGCCGCGCACAATGGGCAGCGCCTGGGCCATCATGAGCCTCGGCAGCGTGAACCCAAGGCTGGTCAGGCCGCCGGAGGGTGCGGTGGAGGCGATGATGTCCACATTGATCTGGGCGTTCCATAACGCAGCAAACAGCTGCTTTTCAATACCCCGGCCCACAGGGATTGCGCGCACAGACATGAGCGACTGGCTATCATCGGTGGAGATGGCGGTGACGGCTGTAGAAGCCGTGAGCATGTCTTTCATGCTGTAGAGCCCCGGCCCACAGCTTGCCAGAAATTCAGCAGCACGAAGAGCTCCGGCGGTGAACACCTGCTTGGACTGGGCATGGTGGCAAATAGTCACCACCTCGTCCGGCATGATGAAGAGCATTTCGTGCTCGCCCACAATGGTGCCGCCCCGCACTGCATGGATGCCGATCTCACTGCGGCTGCGGCGCTGGCTCATGCTATGCCGGCCGTAGGTGTAGCTCTTTGAATTCAGGTAAACAGCGTTGATCTCATCGGCAATCATCAGCGCTGTGCCGCTGGGCGAATCCACCTTGGTGTTATGGTGCTTCTCAATGATCTCCACATCGGCGGCGTCGCCCAGAAAAGCGGCGGCCCGACGGCAGAGATCCACTGCGAGATTCACGCCCAGGCTCATATTGGCCGAGCGGAAGATGGCAATGTGGTTGCTGGCGCGCTCGATGAGCTTCAGGTCTTCACCGGTAAAGCCGGTGGTGCACAGCACAATCGCCACACCCCTGGGGATGGCGAAGGACAACAAGTCCGGCAACGCCTCCGGTCGGGAAAAATCCACAATCACATCCACATCGGCAACGGCGGCGGCAATACTGCCGAAAACAGGGAAGGGGTGCTTGACCGTTTCGGGGAACTTGTCCACACCGGCCACGACGCGGAAGTCGGTTTGTTGCGCCGCGGATTGAGCCAGCGCCTGGCCCATGCGGCCATTGCATCCATTGATGAGCAGCTTGATCATTCGTAACTCCGTGCCGATGCCTGCGTCTGGGTGCAAGCTGGCAAAATCAAATCATATTGAGCTTTTCCATTTCCGCTTTGAGCCTGCTGAGCGCTTCAGCTCCGATCGGTACCAGCGGAAGCCGGACCGTGGACTTGCAGATGCCCATGAGCTCCAGGGCGGCCTTCACCGGGATCGGTGAAGTCTCAGTAAACAGCGCGTCTACCAGGGGTTTGAGGGTAAATTGCAGCTCCCTGCTGCCGGCAATGTCACCTGCAAGGAACTTTTCGCACAAGTCGTGGGTTTGCTTGGGGGCGACGTTGGCCACCACTGAGATCACGCCCAGGCCACCACAAGCCAATGTGGGAAGGATAATGCTGTCATCCCCTGAATAAATCGCAACTTTTTCTCCACAAAGCCGCGCGATATCTGAGACCTGGGCTAGATCACCGCTGGCTTCCTTGACGGCATGGATGTTGGGGTAACCGGCTAATTTGGCTACGGTGTCCGCCTTCATGTTGAGGCTGGTTCTTATCGGCACGTTATACATGATAACCGGTGAATGCACAGCATCTGCGATTGCCTTGAAATGTGCCACCAACCCGGCCTGAGTGGTTTTGTTGTAATAAGGTGTCACAACGAGCAACCCATCAGCCCCCATCGCCTCAGCCTTTTTTGCAAGCGTAATGGCATGAGCCGTGTTGTTGCTACCGGCGCCGGCAATCACCGGCACGCGCTTGGCAGCCCTCTCAATGGTATATTGAATGACGTTTTCGTATTCCTGCTCAGTCAGTGTGGCCGGCTCGCCGGTGGTGCCGCAGGCAACCAGTGCGTCGGTACCGTTAGTAATCTGATAGTCGATGAGCCTGCCGAGAGCATCAAAGTCGATTCCATCGTCTGTCATGGGCGTGACAAGCGCCACGCCCGAGCCGGTGAACAGCGGCATTCTGCAACACTCCTTGCCGTGGTTTGATCGACGTTTCCAGTATATACTATGCGCCTGTTCGTACTATCTTACAACGGCGGTATTGCGTGTGTCAACAAATGGGAGCGTTGAGAAATCCCTGTTTGCGGCCATGCAATGCATCACTGCCCGGTCTGCAGCAAAACCGCGCATGCACGCCGTTTCAGTAGCAGTCCATGCATGGGAGTAGCGCTTTTATTGCTTAACAATATTCTGCCATTTCGTCATATGTCCTAACTATTTTCTGGCTATATAAATAAACATTGAATATTATGAGGCAAAAGGATATGATCTCTTAAACACACGGAGGTATGAAATGGATGTGATCGATCAGTCGATCTTGGTCTGCCTGAAAACCAACGGGCGGGCTACCGCGTCTGAGATTGGAAAGGCTGTGAGCCTATCGGTGCCGGCGGTGAGTGAGCGGATCAAAAAGCTGGAACAGTCGGGCGTAATCGAGGGCTATACAGCGAAAATCAACCGCCACAAGACGGGCCACCGCCTGCTGGCATTCGTGATGGTGGGGATCGGGCGCAACGAATACACCGAGAGTTTCAAAGAAGCTGTGGTGCGGTTTGAGGAGGTGCTGGAATGCCACCACATCGCCGGAGAATATGACTACCTGCTGAAAACTTGCACCGAAGACACACAGGCGCTGGATCGGTTCCTTTCAAACCTCAAGAAAATCAAAGGCGTGGCGCGCACCAACACGGCCATCGCGCTCTCCACACTAAAGGAGGCAGTGAACAGATGAAGGCGCGAAGTATCCTCTTTAAAGGCTTCCGGTTCGGCATGCTGTTGCAGCTGGCTGTGGGGCCGGTGTGCCTATTTGTGCTGCAGTCCGCTTCGGCAAAGGGCTTTTGGGCAGCGGAATCCGCCGCTATGGCGGCAACGCTGGTGGATGCGGCGTTTATTGCGCTGGCGATCCTGGGCGTGGCATCGGTGGTGGGCAAGACAAATGTGAAACGGTGGCTGATACTCTTCGGCGCGGCAGTGCTCCTGCTGTTTGGCACAACCACAGTGCTCGGGGCCTTTGGCATCGCGATGCTGCCCGGCCTCAACCTGAGCGGCGGGGGGATGCACCCCTTCTTCGCGTCTTTGCTGCTCACGATTTCCAACCCGCTCACGATCCTGTTTTGGGCAGGTGTGTTTGCCGGCAAGGTGGCAGAGCTCAACCTGGGAAAATGCGGCGTGTGGCTCTTCGGAGCGGGTGCGCTGGCGTCCACAGCAGTCTCGCTGACTGTGGTCGCGCTGCTGGGTGGGCTCATCGGCGCGCTGCTGCCACCATTTATCATCACGATCCTCAACGGAGCTGTGGGAGCAGCGCTCCTGTTTTTTGGAGTCAGGATGGCCTTCACTGACCGCAAGCCTGCCTTAACAGATGCCGGGAGCGCCCTCATGTAAACTACCTGATCTCAGTTAGTGAGATTGGGCTAGCTCTTTCTGGCCTGCTGCAGAGCTGCAATGTCAAGCTTCTTCATTCCGAGCATCGCTACGGTAACCCTTTCAACCTCTTCACTGGTGCCGCCGGCCATGAGTTCGGCCATGTTCGCCGGTACAATCTGCCAGGAAACGCCGAACTTATCCTTGAGCCAGCCGCATTGCTCGGCCTCCGGCACATGAGTAAGCTTTTCCCAATAGGTGTCAATCTCCTGCTGGTTGTCGCAAAACACAATCAAGGAGACCGCCTCATTGAACTCGTCTTCCCCGCCCATTCCATGGTCCATCATCACCAACTGAGTGTCGTTTATGTTCAGCTCGCCGTAGTTGATCCGCGCACGGGGATCCATGGCCTCGCCGGGGCTGTAATGATTCACATGGCCAATACTGGATCCCGGAAAAACAGACCGGTAATACTCCATTGCGTCCTCGGCATAGCCGCAGGCATGGCCCCCGAAGAGCAGAACTGGCCGGATCTTGTTTTTCTCATCAACCTGTTCGGCCAGCATCAGCTGCCAATTCAGGCCATATCGATCAGCAACCCAGGCATATCGTTTGCTGAACGGGTATTCCCCAAGCTCCATCAGCTCAGAACCGCCTTCAATAAGCGCGGCATACAGGCGGTCCACTTCCTCCGCCGTGCGGCAGGCAACCATCAAGGAAATGGAGGGATTTATTTTGAAATAGGGCCCGGCATTGATCGCCTCTAGCTCCAGGTTGGCCAACTTGAAATCAACAATATCCACATCCCCGGATGGGGTGCCGGAAATACGGTGGATTCCGGTGACATCCGAATGCTCAAACAGGCTAGTATACCAGCGCGCTGCCTCAATTGCGTCCTTATCAAACCACAAATGCGGTACAATACTAATCATGTTATAACCTCTTTCCCGAGGGTTGGCCCGCAGGCAAAGCCCCGATGAAATCAGTATATCCAACGGAGGCCAGTTGGCAGTGACGTGGATCACGCAGGGAAAAATACAATCAATCCCACTGGGTGACGGCAGCCTTTTTCCCCTTCACGAAAACATCATTCCGGTTGATATATGATCGACTGCGACAACGGAGGAGCTCCCTCCGGCCTTCTTCGTTTCTGGTGTATTGAATATCATATTTAAAGCCGGTTCTTTCCAACGCCTGTGCAAACAGCTCAACTGTTTCTTTTTTGGCGGACAAAATGGCTGGGCATGCATAGCTTTGGGAATAGTCCTTCCAACTGAATAGCAGCAGACGCATGCGCTTGATCACCAAATAGCGCGGATTATCGATTGCAGTCAGCAGCTCGCCCACAGCCTGCGCAAAGACACTCTTTTCATGGGCGGTGGCACCGGTGAGTGCGCAGTAAATGGCCGTGTCATCTTCATTGGAGCGCACGATTAACTCCGTATGAAGGCTTTGGATTTCGCCGGCTTGGCGCAACGATGCCAGGATGCTGCCGCAAATCGCACGGATGGCACGTTTGGGAAACAAATTGACGATCCTGATCGCCATCGGCAGCAAATACACTAATGCCAACACAACGATCGCCGCAGGCAACGCAGCCTCCGGGAACCCTCTCATGGAACGCAACACACCGTCAGCCACCATAGAAAACGCAGTGTAGACACCAGCCCAGATTGCCTCATTGAGCAGATTGAGAAAAAAGAATCCACTAGGCAGAAATGCCTTTGGCACCCGGCTCATCTCAACAATCTCCGGATGCAGCGGTCCGCGCACTACAGCCTTCCACCTCTCCGCCAATCCATCGCGGTCGCCGGCAATGGCAAGCATTTTGCTGTTAATGGCTTCTATCCCCTTTTGATGAAAGGGAGGCTTCAGGATGCTGACCCGATCAATGCCACTCTCAATTGCCGTACCATCATAACTGGGAGCAAGAAAACACTCAAACCGGCGTACCAGAGTTTGGAAGTCCTCCCCAAGAATCCGGTCAAAATGGATGCCGTTTCCGCTCCACATCCGGGCTAAGCCCTGCTGAATATCCAGAAACGGCGGCTCAACTGTGACCAGGTGCCAGATGTTGGAGACCTTATCCAGATGCTCCGGGTCAATGCGGATTGCCCTGCCCCGCATCTGGTTTGACAGCATGAAGCTGCCCACGAAACTGGCCAGAATCAGGCTGTTGATGCAAGGCGAATCCCACCCTTCGCCCAACAGCGACTTGGTGCCCACCAAAATGTGAATCCAACCCCGGCGAAATGCTTCGGTCAGGAGTTCTACCTTGTTTTTATTGCTGCTGTCAAAGGTCATTTCGCTGAAATCGGTGGTTCGGATCTGCCAGGATGAGCAAGGCACACTCCTTTCGCGGGCCAGATCACGGATGGCCGGCATGGAAGCGTTCGGCACAATCACCAGCGAGCCAGTCAACACCGCAGCCCGTATGCCTGATCCTGCCGCTCGCCGCACTGCCTCAAAAACCGGCACCGTTCCCATCGCATCAATGGGGTTTTCCGTACCAACCAACCTCAAGCAGTCTTTCCTAATATGGTCGGTCAACACCAGCATCCGCAGCGACTGCCCCATCTGCGCCGATTCAGCCTCTACAATCCTTTGAATGCTCTCGAGCTTTCCGATGGAAGACAGCAACGAGCGGGTAACCCCGGGGCTAGCAGCCAGGCGGATCTCCCTGCGCTCCACAAGGCCGCACTGCATAAGCTCCTTCTTCAGCTTTTCAGATGTTTCCTCGGAAAAGATTGCGGGATTAGCCGCCACGAAAGAAAATGCTGTCTCCGCAAAATGCAGGGTTGCACCGGGCAATTTGCCTTCAGGCAGCAGCAACTGTACAACTCCCTTTGGGATGATCCTTCCTCCGGCTTGTGCGAGACTCAGCAGTGCGACGTAACCCTTTGCGTTTTCCAGGATTTCTTCCTCACGGCCTCGAAAGTTTGTTAAGATGCCGCACTGGATCAGGATTTCATCCAGAAGCGGGCTCTTTACAATCTCTTGGGTGCAGGCAAGCGCCTTGGCTTGATAACTTCGTGCCGCCTCCATTTCGGCAGCAGTGGGATAATTGAAATAAATATAGTCCTGATGGGGGCAAAGCGACCCCTGCGCCACCAACTGCGGCACAAAGATCTCCTCATCGATTTCCCCGCACATGGAAATGTAGCGATCCCATTCGCTTCCGGTGCTGTCATAAGGCGGCGTGGCAGTGAGTGAGACCACCGTCATTTCCGACTGTACGGCAGCAACAAACGCCTCCAGTGCCTTTTGCCACTCACTGCGCAGGTGGTGGGCCTCGTCCAGGCAAAGAGTTTTGATCCCAGCTACCTTTATGGCAGCAATCAGGTCAAAGCCAGAAAAATCCTCCTGCTGCGATTCGTCATCCGGTTTACCCTCCCCCTCATCTTCCGTGGGCTCATCCACAGATACGGTCTTCTTCCACGCAGCGTGCAACGCTTGATAAGTCACCGAAGTGACCAAACCCGGCGCCTTCAAGTCATAGCTGAAATAATCCTCCAGCAGCTCCCCATTGTGCAGAAACTTAGCAGCAAAGCGCTCTCCCCATTGCTGGCGGATCGTGACAGAGGGCGACAGCACCAACGCAGAGTTCCCCAATCGCCGGATGATCTCCAGGCCCAGGATTGTCTTGCCGCTGCCTGGTGCGGCCACGACATGAATTTTGCCGTTGGCCATATGGCGGTCGAGATTGTCCAGCACATTCTTTTGGTAATCGCGGAATTCCCCATTGAACAGGATACGGTCAAAACTGCTCATATGAACCTTCCTGGCAACTGGTTGTGATTTGCTATATCAACCCACTCAGGTTTAATTGATCCAGCGTAACCTTCATCTGACCAATCTTCGTTCTTGCAAATTCACCATGGCAATCGGACCCAGAAGTGATCAGCAACCCCCTCCCCGCTGCAACCCGCAGGCAGGCATCGGTGATCTCCGGTGAATGGGCGGGATAATAACATTCAATACCGGCAACACCTTTCTTTGCCAGCAAGACCAGTGTGGCTACAAATGCCTCCAGGTTGGTGGTATCAATAGACTTGCCGGGGTGGGCCAGCACCGGTTTACCCCCAGCAGCCCGCACCGCAGCGCAGGCCTCTGAAACCGATGGAAACGCTATAGCTTCATGGCGGCACTCATATTTGTCATAAAGTGCAATGGCCTCACTTGATGTGGTGGCAACACCTTTTGAAAGAAAATACTGCAACGCTTTCCACCCACCAAGCTTGTAGTTACGGCAAAACCGCCGGTAGTCATCCAGTGAAACACCAGGCGTGTCGCAAGCCACACGCTCGACCAGAAATTCGTTCATACGATCCAGAAGATCGCGGCTCTGGGCGCAAAAGGCAATTATGGTAGGATCATCGAGATTGATACCATAACCAAGGATGTGATACAGGCAGCCGCCCTCCAGCGCATCCAGCTCCACGGCGGGCAGGCAGCGGATGCCCTCCCGCTGGCAGCACTTCATCAGGCGGCGGCTGCCGGCAAGCACGTTGTGATCGGCCACGGAGATCAGACCCACACCCTTTGCGGCAGCCCGGCGGGCGACCATATCAGGGGACATGGTGCCGTCGGAGTAGTGGGTGTGGATGTGGAGGTCGGCGTACACGCGCCGCCTTGCTTGCCGGCTATACGAACCCATCAATTCACTTCCTAATCAGCGTTCATTAAGTGGTCTCATACATTGCATATTTACTCGGATGGTCATTTTAGCATCCAGTATACCATTTTTGAATGATCCAATCCATGATCTTGATATGCAAGATTCATATTGTTACAATGATCTCATGACAAAAAAGCACATCCAGCCCATCCATATCGCGGAGTATGTCGCGATCAACGGCATTGAGCAGTTCCTCTACCATTCGGGTACAAGCGCGGAAAACCCCGTGCTGCTCTATCTGCACGGCGGCCCCGGATGCTCCGAGGCACTGTTCGCGCACCTATTCCAGGAAAAGTGGGAAGAGCTGTATACCGTCATACATTGGGATCAACGGGGCGCGGGCAAGACGCTGACAAGAAACCCAAAGGCATATGGGGAAACAGAACTGCTGTTGCAGGACCTGCTGGAGATTATCCATTATTTGAAACTGAGATACAGCAAGGAAAAGATCGTATTGATGGGCCACAGCTGGGGCACTGTGCTGGGCACGCTGTTCCTCCAGCGGCACCCGGAGGAAGTGGCCTATTACATCGGGGCATCACAAGTGGTCTCCATGGTAGCCGGTGAGAAGGCTGCTTATGAGAAGCTGAAAACTGCAGTGATGCAATCTGGCGACAAGAAAGCCTTGGCGGGGCTGCAGGCACTTGGAGATTACCCCGGTGATAAAATCGAGATCAACAAGCATTTTATCCGGCAATGCAAACGATTTCGCAAGTTGCAGGCTGGGCAGAAGCTCGCGGTGGAGATGAAGCTCTCCACATGGATTGCGGCGCTGCGCAGCCCTATCTTCCAGTTATCAGATATCCTGGCGTTTCAAAATGCCATGGGGGCAAATAGGAGCACATATCAGTTCTTCGCGGAGTTAGACTTGCTTGAATTGCCCGCAGATTACCAAGTGCCTGTCTATTACCTGCTGGGGGATAACGACTGGCAGGTGCCCTCTGTGCTGGCGGAGGAGTACCATCAGAAGATCAACGCACCGGAGAAAAAGTGTTACCGGATCATGGATGCAGGCCACATGCTGATGATCGACCAGCCGGAGCGGTGCTACGAGGCACTGGCGGACATACATCGCCGGGAGGAACAGGGTTCTCTGTATTGATAACCCATCGAATGCAACATATTGACAAAACCTCAAAAAGCCCCTATCTTATTCATTAGCACTCTCCCCAGCCGAGTGCTAATACCACCATCACCATTCTCAGGAGGTTCACATATGCAAACCGAAAAGGGCAATATTTCCATCAGCACCGAAAACATTTTCCCGATCATCAAAAAGTGGCTCTACTCCGAAAAAGACATCTTCGTGCGCGAGCTGGTGAGCAACGCCAACGACGCCATCGCCAAGATGCGCAAGCTGGCAGGCATCGGAGAGGCCACGCTGCCCGATGATGAGGCCTGGAAGATCACCGTGACCGTGGACAAGGAAAACAAGACCATCCAGATTGAAGACAACGGCCTGGGCATGACCGAAGATGAAGTGCGCAAATATATCAACCAGATCGCCTTCTCCGGCGCCAAGGACTTCTTGGAAAAATACCAGGGCAAGGCAGAGGACGCGCAGATCATCGGCCACTTCGGCTTGGGGTTCTATTCGGCATTCATGGTGTCCACCCGCGTGGCCATCGACACGCTGAGCTGGCAACCGGGCGCCGAAGCGGTGCGCTGGGAATCGGACGGCGGCACCGAATACTCCATCGGGCAGAGCAGTCGCAGCAGCCGCGGCACCACGGTGACGCTCTTTATTGCTGACGACGCAGTGGAATATACAGACCGCTGGAAGATGCGCGAAACGTTGATCAAGTATTTCCGCTTCCTGCCCTATGAACTCTATCTCGTGGACGCCGCTGACGAGCGCAAGAAGGCAGCCGAGCCCAAGAAGGAAGCCAAGGAGGGCGAGGAGCCAAAGGCCCCCGAAGCCCCCAAGCCCATCAACGACGTGAACCCCCTCTGGAACAAGCCCGCGAAGGATTGCACCGAGGAGGAATACAAGAAGTTCTATCGCGAGGTGTTCAGCGACTATGCCGAGCCGCTGTTCTGGGTGCACCTCAACATCGACTACCCCTTCCAGCTGAAGGGCATCCTCTACTTCCCCCGCCTCAAGAATGAGTTTGACACGATCGAGGGCCAGGTAAAGCTCTACAGCAACCAGGTTTTCGTGGCCGACAACATCAAGGAGGTCATCCCCGAATACCTGCTACTGCTGAAGGGCTGCATCGACTGCCCCGACCTGCCGCTGAACGTCTCCCGCAGCTTCCTGCAAAACGACGGCACCGTGAAAAAGCTCTCGCAGCACATCACCAAGAAGGTCGGCGACAAGCTGATGAGCCTGTTTGAGACCGAGCGGGAGACCTACTGCAAGTATTGGGACAGCATCAACCCGTTCATCAAGTTCGGCTGCCTGCGCGACGAGAAATTCTATGACCGCGTGAAGGACGGCGTGATCTTCAAGACGATCAACGACGACTACAAGACGGTGCAGGAATACCTGGATGAGTTTGCCAAGGCCGAGGAGGCGCTGGAAGAGGATTGGGAAAGCGAAGAGGCCAAGGACGGAAAGCCTGCGATGAAGACGGTGCACCGCAAAACCGTCTATTATGTCTCCGATGTGAAACAGCAGGCGCAGTATGTATCAATGTTCAAGGCCCATGGCCTGAACGCCGTGCTGCTGAACACCATGATCGACAACCACTTCATCACATTCCTGGAAATGAAGCTCAAGGACACGCGATTCAAGCGCATCGACAGCGATCTTTCCGACGCCGTGAAGGGTGATGACAGTGTCATCGAGAAGGCTGACATTGACGCGGTGGCAACCATCGTGAAGGCTTTCAACGACAGCATCAAGACCACGATGGAGCACCTGAAAGAAACCGGCGCACCTGCCATCGTGCTATTGAGCGAGGAATCCCGCCGCATGCAGGAGATGAGCAAACTCTATGGCGGCGGCATGGGCATGGACATGCCGTCCTTCCCCGCTGACGAAACGCTGGTACTCAATGCCGACCATGCGCTTGTCAAGAAACTGGTCGCGCTTTCCAAGGAGGAAGAGAAGAAGGCCGACGCTGAGCTGCTGGCGGCCCAGCTACACGACCTGGCAATGCTTGCCCACCGCCCGCTGGAGCCGGAGGCGTTGGCAAAGTTTGTGGAGCGCAGCGCAAAGGTGTTGGAACGGCTGAATTAACCTATTGCTTCACAGCAGGGGCGGGCAACCGCCCCTGCTTTTATTTTGGCGGCACGCTTACAGCCTTGAATGATATGTTTACCCATGCCATTTTTTGTATAATTGTGGTAAAATGTGTCGATTCAGCACGACAGCACGAAGCAAGAAACAATAGTGGGCTGGTGTGCAGACCGCTTTTTGCTACCGGCCACCGGACAGGATTTCTCCCCTGTGCTGTGGCTGCTAAGCCTTGGCGGCTTTGGCAGCGGGAGTGGCGGCGTTCCGCTTGTTCAGAAGCAAAGCCCGTCGATCCGGGCAATCATGACACCACGAACACAATATATCAAATGGCAGGAGCAAGGTATGAGCAAGCGTATATTGGGTTTTTTTCTGGTGTTCATCACGGTTCTGATATTGTACAGCAGCGTTGCCTTCGCAATGCAGATCTTTATTAGGGTCAGCTACACGGGCAAAAACATTACGCTGGATGTGGAGCCGACCGACACCGTACAGAACGTCAAGGGAAAGATACAGGACAAGGAAGGCATCCCACCTGACCTGCAAATCTTGACCTTTGCGGGCAAAGTGCTGGAAGACAACCGCACGCTTGCTGACTATAACATCCAAAAGGAAGCAACGATTCACCTTTCCATTGAGGCCGCCGGCAGTGATTCGTTGCTGCAGAGCCTGGCAGTGGACGGTTTTCCCCTTGCTCCAGCGTTTACCGGCGGCACATTGAACTACACCGCCGACGTACTGCCGAACACAGGCAGCGTCACCGTGTCAGCTACGGCTGAGCAGAGCATTGCGTCCGTGAGCATCGGAGGCGGCGCTGCGTCTGCAGGGTCAGCCTCTTCCGTGATCGGCCTTGCACAGGGAGACAACACGGTCTTAATCGCCGTGACCTCGTTTGACCATACGACGACAACGACCTACTCATTGAACATCAAGAGGCCTCCGGTGCTGGCGCTGAACCTCTCCGTACTGGACGGCAGGATCTATACCGGCGGGCGCATCACCCTGACACCGAACATCACGGGGGGCACGTGGGATTATGACGAAACCCTGCTCTCGCGCAGCGGCAACACCTTCAAAGGCTTAAAGGCCGGCACCACCCGCGTGACCTATACGGCGGGGCTTCAATCGGCCTATGCCGACATCACCATCACCGCATCGGAATTGCCCACCACCGGGCAGAACTTCACAGCGGCTCTGTGGCTGCTGGCGTTGGCGGCACTGGCTGGCGGCGCAGCGCTGGGAACAGGCTTGCGCATGCGGAAAAATAGCTAAAATACTCTTGCATTTACAAATTTATCCTGTAATGTTATAGTGTAAAATTATAGCATTCTGATCAACAAAGGAAAAGGGTGTCGTTATGAAGGCGAAGACAGCAAGACCCCTGGCGGTACTGATTTCTGCCCTGGTTACTTTTGCACTTGTGTTCGCGGCAATCCCCGGCACAGCCCTGGCCGCCCCCGGCGACACCGGCACAACGGACATCTGGAGGTGGCTGGAGAACGCCGACGGCTCACTGACGATCACCGGCTGCACGGCCCCGACCGGTGGCCTCACGCTGCCGGCTACGCTCAGCGGCAAGTCCGTCTGGTCAATCCAAGCCAATGCCTTTAGCGGAAACGACGGTATTACGTCCATCAGCCTGCCGACGTCGCTCCGATATATCGGTGGCAATGCTTTCCAGGGCTGTACGGGACTGACCGGCATCACGGTCCCCGAGGGCATCATCGGCCTGAACGAGGGGGCGTTCAGTCAGTGCGCCAACCTGCAGACTGTCTCGCTCCCCAGCACGCTGCAGACAATGGCCAGAAATGTGTTCTACTTCTGCGCAAACCTCACTTCGATCACGATTCCGGACTCCGTATATACCATTGGGGACTCCGCATTTTCTCGCTGCGAAAACCTGGCGTCCGCCACGCTGCCCGACAACCCCCTTTTCGACACGATCGCACCAGATATGTTCTGGGACTGCACGAAGTTGGACAACGTGATGATACCCTCGTCGGTCATTACGATTAGCCATAACGCGTTTAGCGGCACGGGGCTTACATCGATCACAATACCGCCCAGTGTCAACTACATTGACAGTTCAGCATTCGACCATTGTTCAAAACTTACGACTGTCACTCTCAATGACGGCCTTTCCAGCATCGGCAGCTTCGCCTTTTCCGATTGCTCGCTGCTGCAATCCATATCAATACCCGATACGGTCACGAGTGTGGGTTGGGGCGCATTTCAACGATGCACCGTTCTGGAGAGCGCCCTCCTGCCGGATAACCCATCCTTCAATACGATACCCGCCTATCTTTTCGCCAGCTGCGATAACCTCGATGGCGTCGTCATTCCCTCTTCGATCACTACGATCGGAGAATCAGCGTTTGGAGGCAGCGGCCTATCGTCCATCAAAATCCCCGCCGGCGTGACAACGATCGGGCAGGCGGCGTTCGTAGACTGCCAAAACCTGACCGCCATTGATGTGGACGCCGCCAACCCGAATTACACAGTCGAAGACGGCGTATTGTACAACAAGGCAAAAACAAGCCTGATGGCGTTTCCGGCCAGGAGAACGGGGCAATTCACGGTGCCGGCCGGCGTTACGGATATTATCACCGGCGCGTTCTTCGGCTGCGACGGATTGACCGGCGTCACGCTGCCGGAGGGGCTCAAGACGATCGGCGCAGCCGCGTTTGGGTCATCGGGCCTGACAGACATCACGATACCGCAGAGCGTGACGACCATCGGAGACCAAGCTTTTGTTCAATCTTCCAATCTGATAAGAGCGATTGTCCTTGGTGACAGCGTGGATTTCGGAGATATGATTTTTTGGGATACCGCGCTGGTTACCGACGGCGCCCTCTATGGCCATGAGGGCTCCACGGCCCAGGCATATGCCCAAAGCGAAAACATCCCGTTCCGTCTGCTGCTAGAGCTTTCGATATCCCCGTCAAACGGAAAAATCTATACAGGAGGCCGCGTTACGGTCACGCCGAACGTCGCAGACGGCACCTGGAATTTTGATGAAAACTTGCTGAGCCGCAACGGAAATGAGTTTACGGGCCTCAAGCCAGGCTCCGTGCGCGTGACCTATACCTCCGACTGGCAGTCGGCCTATGCGGATATCATTATCAACGCGGCGGAACTGCCAGCCACGGGCCAGGACTTTACAGCAGCCATCCTGCTGTTGGCGCTGGCCATAATGGCCGGCGGGGCTGCGGCAACCCTTATGGCAATCCGTCGGAGGCGGCAGCGTGGCTGACAACGGCAGAAGGAAAACCCAAATAGACATGAACACAAGGGGCAGGCGCGGAAGGGAAACGCGCCTGCCTTTCCAGCACCGCCGGAAAAACCCGGCATTGCTGCTGGTTGCGGTGTCCGCGGTGCTGCTGATCGGGGCAGCGGCCACCTATCTGGCGATTTATCGCGAAGGGAATGAGGCGCAAAAGAACGCGCAGGACCTTTTAAGCCAATACGACAACGCCACAACAGCCAGCGCCTCGCCAGACGCCGGCACTGCATCCCTACCCGCCGGGTCAGATACAAGCAGTACGTTACCGACCGAGTCAGCCCTCCCCCCAGACGACGGCTACCAGCAGCCGGACGCCCCGGAGGTGGACCCGAAGGACGAGTTAATTTCCCTGCCCGGTTATGACGTTATCGGCAAGCTTAGCATCGATGCGATCAACGTAGAACTGCCGGTGATCGCAAAGCTCACCACCAAAGCGCTGAAAGTATCGGTGTGCTGGTATGGCGGGGCCATGCCCGGTGAAAAGGGCAACATCATTATCACAGGCCACAACTATAAAAGCGGCGCGCACTTCGGCCGGCTGGACAAGCTGAAAACAGGCGACGAAGTGGTACTGGCCGGCCCCGACGGCACGGTCTATCATTACCTGGTGTATGAAACGCAGGTGGTCACGCCAGACAATGTGGCGGCGCTAGATAAAGCCAGCGGAGATTACACGCTCACACTGCTTACCTGTGCCAGCTCCGGCAACCGCAGGCTGATTGTCCGCTGTAAATTGAATGATGCAAATTGACAGGCAGCCAATTCTTAATCATATATGCGAAAAACCCCCTCCAATATGGAAGGGGCGGTGGAGATAGAAATCTGGCAGCCAATTACAGCTTCTTTACCGGCCGAGCCAGTGCGCAGCCGCGCTCCGGCATTGGCGCGTATTGTATCATCGGGCCAAGTTCATCGGCCCAAGCCCAGCCAAACCGCTCGGGGTCATAGCTCTCAAACGCCTTGTCCAGCACCGCGCAGGCCTGGCCCATCTCTTCGTCTTTGTAAGGCAGGCCCTGGAAGTGCAGGTACGTCGCCGCGGGCACATTGATGAGCTCCATGCCCTCCGGCACCGGCCCGGTGTAATCGGCAGGCAGTTCAATGCCCATCACGTATTCTGATGTGCCGGCCGGCCGCATGGCAGCGGGCATCCACATGCCGATAATTTCGCTTAGGGAGCCCTTGATGCTCGCAAGGATGCCCTCCACATCGCAGCCGATCTCCTCACAATACTCCCAATAGCCGGTGGCCTTCTTTGCCCTCCGCACGATCATTTTGCACGCAGGGCAGTCTGTGGCTTGTACATAAACCGTGTTAGTGTGTTCCATTTTGGTTGCTCCTTCCTCTTGCTGCATAAGGTAATGGTCGCGGGCGCTACGGGGCATCAGCAGAGGAATCGGCGGGGCGCTCTTGCGGTACCGCTCCGGCGGGATGCCGAACCGGTTGTTGAATGCCCGTGTGAACCCCTCATGGGAATCAAACGCAAAATGCATCGCCACATCCAGCACCCGGTCGCCAGAATCCCTCAGGCGCAGCGCTGCCCGGGACAGCCGCCTTGCCCTCAGATACTCCAACGGAGGGATACCGACAAGCTCCCTAAAGAGCCTGGCAGCATGCCACGGAGAGTAACCAGCAGCACTGGCCAGTTGCTGCAACGTTACCGGTTCATCCAGATGCGCCTCAATGTAGTCCTGCATCCTCTGCACTGCGTCCGCCTGCTCGCGCATTCCATGACCTCCTGATGGGAGATATCATACAGCAGCTGTAGGGTTGTTTTCTTGACCGGGTTTGCGGAACCCCCACTCATACTCAATCTTTTGGCAGGAAACAGAAAAAGGCCTGCCGCAGCAAGGCCCGATCAGCATTGGATTAACGAACAAATGTGTTTCTAACGCGCAGACTGTGTCGCAGGTAACCCCGTAACGAAAAGAATCGGGGGGCCTGCAGCACAAGGCCTACAACCAGCGTTATGAAGCTTTCCAGTGAAACAACATTCTGCGTGAGCACGTCTCTGACAAAGCCGGATGTTAGCAACGTGAGCGCGGCAACACCATAATACAGCAGCATGTTTCTGGGAAATGACTTCTTGCACCTGAAAAAACAGTAGAGCGTCCAGGCTGCCAGCAACGACGTCGTTGCTGTGATCAACAAGTTCATCATTGTAATGAATTGCCCGTTCGCGACGGTAACAGGAGATGACCATCCAAGCGCAAAGCCCGCCAGGTTGACCACTGCTGTCACAATCAGATAAGCGCACAACGCACCCAGCCAGCCACCCAGACCCCTGAGTTGATCGCGCTGCTCTCGGGTTTCCGAAAGTCGATGTTCGTAATAACCCATCGAGCCAGATAGAAACTCCGTTGTATCTGCACTGATAGCCGCATCATGGCCAGATTGGGCGGCACGCTCACAGATCATGGCCAGCATATTCCGGAATGTCTCGATATCCGCTTCATGAGGGCGCTTACCTATGGAGTATACTGTCGTTTTCCCGCCAACCGTCAGGATGGAAAGGCCAATCTCTGCCCGTGTCACTGAGATTTCACGGATTCCGTCGATACCAATGATCGCAGGCGGCAAATCCAGAAACCATACTGCGCCGCGTGCAATAACAACCCCACGGCACAGATTCGCGACCGCAAACAAAGCCAACAGCACCCCAGGTACGCCGTTGATCAGCGCAGTGACCGGATCAATGCCCGGCACAAGAAAGAATGCCGCGAGCGGCGCAAGCAGTCCAAAAGAAAACAGCAGCAGATACTGGAATTTCACCAGCGATTTTTTGAGCTGAAAAATATGCAAAGACTTTCTCCCCAAGGCTATAACCAACTCAATCCAACGGCAATTCCTCGCCATTGATCACCAGGTGGTAACCATCGCCCATTGTGTCCACGAAGGCATAGTAGAATAAATCCGTGGCATACACAGCGTCACTTTTATCCAGCAATTCCGTTTGAAAACGACCGAACTCTGACCCGCCGGTATCCGTAATCGTATCGATCAGTATTGCACCCTTGTTACGCGCCTCATCCACATATCGCCTGGTACTTACTCCAACATAATACACGCCGTCGGACAGCTGCCGTGTCTGGTAGCCCACATTCCCAATAGAGCCCCAGCGGACACCCCAACCCATAAAAGCCGGGTTGGAAGTCTTCCAACCGCCGCTGTCACGGGAAAGCACCACAGTCCTTTTGTCCTTGCAGATTACGGTGGCCCACTGGCCATGCTCCAGCACTTTCAACACCTTCTGGTTGGGTAGTGAATAGCGCACTGCATCGTCCGGCGTGGCAAACCGAACGAAGGCGTTCTCCACCGGGATAAACACCAAAGCCAGCAGAAAAACTACCAGCGCCATGGTAGACAGTGCGCGCACAAGCGGCCGTCTCTTCATCAGAACCCGTACATATAAAAAAGCAAACAACAGCGCAAGCACCACAAACAGGACAATCCTGACAGATCCGTAAGACACCAAAAGCCGAATTGATCCAAGCATGAGCCGCACCTCAAACTGCCTTTCGTAGCAGTACTATCATAGCAAAACCACTGGTAATAGTAAACATACTGTATGTTAGCTGGGCTGCTCACCAGCCATGGTCCGAAGCCTGCGGCAAAGGCCCCACATCATCAATACAGCAGCCGAACCGGAGAGGATCACGACAACGATATCAAAGGGCGCCAGTGCAATCCCTGGCAGCCCATTGAAGAAAAAACCACGCCCAAAACGGTATAGTGTGCCTCCCAACATATAGTATTCCCCGGCATACATCAACAAACACACAATTACAGAGATACCTCCTGGCAATCCAACCGCAGCAAGCATCCGCCGTTTCAACAAAAGACTTCCGGTCAAAACACCAGCCGCGGCCCCCAACACCACAAAAAACAGCCCAGTGAGCAGGCCGGATCCAAGGGGCTGAACTTCCACAGGAAGGCGGAAAAAACCGGTGAGGTTTGCAAAGACACACAGGCTAATAAAAACCACAGCCACCACAGTCTGCAGGACTAGCGGTTTCTTGTGCATGATATGACCGGAAGCCAGCCGGCCATAACCATATACCACATTCACCACAAGCGCCACCATCACAAACGAGACCAGGAAGTAATGAACTTTATACATATCATCATAAGAGCCCTGAAACGACATTATGGCTCTGGGCGTATACACGCAGGATAGTAATTGCATCATCACAGCTGATTGAATCTTCGGGCTGTTGATCACAATGCCCTCCATATACAGCTCGATTCCCGCGAAAAGCCCCAGCGCCAACGCGGTGGCCACCGGGGCTGACCACCGTTTCAATGGGGAGAGCAGCGGATACAGCGCGGCCGTGACCAGGGCCGACACGCAAATAGCAGTGTAAGGGATTACGTATCGGGCGTATTCTTCCGGTGCGATGCCTCCTTCCTTCCAGAAAAGGAAAACGATCTTCAGGCCCATCACCAAGGGGTAAGCGGAGAGGCCGAGCAAAATCCCCATCGTAAGCAGATAGAACTTGAGAGCAGATTTGGCTTTCATGGCTGCCTCCTTTCGAAATGCATGGACTATCCTATTAGTCTGTCGTCATTATATCTTACTACCTCTGCAACTGCAATCAAAAAGAAACGCCTCGGGTTGCTTGTACCGATTGCGTCCGCGCCATATAATACCCAATAGAGGATCGATTCAGGCGTATGGCCCGACACTCATCAGATGGGGGAAACAATATGAAAATCACTGTGCGCAAGCCCACCGAAGCCGAAAAAGCTGCCATGAAAAAATGGCCCACCTGGGGATGCGGCATATGAATTCGACTGGCATTATGACAGTGAGGAGCATTGCTTGATCCTTGAGGGAGAAGTCACTGTGGAGTATGCCGGCGGCAGCGCAAGCTTTTGGGCCGGGAGACTATGTGGTTTTCCCAAGAGGGATCGATTGTGTGTGGAAGGTGACCAAACCGGTACGCAAACATTACGATTTCCGCTAAACGACAAACATCCCGCTGATTTCATCGCTATAATGGCACCCACATGGCAATCAGGCTGCTATCTGCGGCTTGATACATCTTGGCTGTAATTGTCCAAACTGCATAACAAGTTAATGCACTATCATATAATATCTGTTGATGACGATTTTTATAACAGAAGGCACCGATGCAGGAACAATCTCATTCAGGCAGGATTCTACCCTATGGACAACACGAATGAGAAGAATAACCAAAAAAATCAAGTAATCGTCAGTAGGATTTTCCAGTCTTCTGTAAAAAACCTATTGCAAAAATTTGATTCTCATGTATAATGGGAATCGTTGAATCTGTCCTTCATGCGTGCCTAGTACAAGCCAGGTATGCGTCGCGGAGCGGAAAGGCACTGGATGGCTGCAGACACCAGCACCAATTCGTGGCCGCCCGACCAGGAACCATGATCCCTCGCGCTTATCTCCTGCGGCCGAACCGCGTGGCAGAAAACCAAGGATTATGCCCTGATCACTAGGGCCGGGAAAGACCCGGACGAATTCCCAGTCGGCGGAATAGGGCTTCAGGTTTGGCCAAAGCTCCATCGGGAGCAAAATAAATAAAGCGAGGGAAATGTCAACATGTACCAGGACGAAACTTTAAAGTGCAGGGAATGCGGTGAAGATTTTGTGTTCACAGCCCGTGAACAGGAATTCTATGCCGAGAAGGGCTTCACCAACAAACCCGTCCGCTGCAAATCTTGCCGCAATGCCCGCAAGGGTCAGGGCGGTGGCATGGGTGGCGACAGGCGTCCTCCCCGTGAGATGTACGATGCCATTTGTGCTGAGTGCGGCGCCCCCACAAAGGTGCCCTTCATGCCCAAGAATGACAGGCCCATCTATTGCAGTGAGTGCTTCAAGAGGACCAGATAATCAACAACAATTCGTAACACAAAAGCCACCCTGCCGGGTGGCTTTTTTTGTTCTGTTTTCTGATCAGCTTACAGCTTCGGCGGCTGTGGCTGAGCCCTGCGCTGGAACGAAATATAACGCGTGCCCTGAAAGGTCACTTTGCCCTCGTCGCCCTCCACCAGCAGCCCGGCTTGCTCACCTTCCAACTGGAACTCCATCCGGTCGCCGCTTTCCACCTCGAAGGTGGCGAAATAGTGGGTCCAGTGTGAGGTGTCGTTCATGCCGCCGCCGGTTTCGGTGCGCTTGGCCACCACGTGGCAGTCCACCGCCAGGATCGGGGCGTTGTTGTTTTGCACGCTGCGCTTGATCGTGCGGAAAATGGCGGCGATGATTACGCCGAACACCAGCAGAAAGATCACGCTAATAAAAATCGGCCCGACCACAGACATAAAGTCAAATCCAAACCCAAATGGAGAACCCATTGTATCTACCTCCCGGTGTATGTCTCTGGTATTATAAAAGACAGATGCAACCAACGCAACATGCATCGGTTCAAAGATACAGATTGATGATTGTACAGACAGTGCCGGCGTTTGTATGGATAAGCCCTGTCAATCAACCAGACAGTTCAACTCCGCCAATGTCATCTTGAGGCGCAATATCTTCTACTTGATGTTGCTGCGCGTGCTGCAGCGCCTTAGCCCTGCGGGCAGCTTCCTGGCCCAGCCAGGTTTTCGGGGCGAGCCCGGCTGCCTGGCAATAATAGTCAATCGCTTCTTCTTGTTTCCCTATTTTCTCAGTCAGCACACCGAAATCGAACAAAATGCCCATTTTTTCCGAACTGTACCTTGCTCTGGAATAAGCTTGGGCCAGATACTCCCTGCCGGCTCCACCGTCGCCCTTCGCTGCATAGAAGGCCCCAACTGCTCTCATGCAGATTGCAGCCATCTTCTCGTTGGACATGATCATTCTCTGGACATCCTCCAGATACTGCTCTGCTTCTTCCACTTGCCCGGCACGAACCAGCAACTGCATCAAACCGCAGTCCTTCGCGTTTCGCAGCAAATCATTGGGCGTGGGTAGAGACTTCCATGCCTCCAGTGCTTTCTCATGATTACCAAGCAGGCAATAATAAAAAGATTCATAATAAAGCCTGCCATATCGTGTCTTCCATGAGCCATCGCTCCTGGGATACACATGGCTTGCTTCCTCTTTCAACAGATCCGGATTCATCACCTCGGCTGCAAGATAGATGAGACGCTTATTGACTTTCATACCGAAGTCATATTGAAGAGCTACTAAACAGACGGACACAAATGCAAACACAGAGATGAAGATAAACAGTTGATCCATATGAAAGTAAAAGAGAACGATGCAATATATGAAAGCAATCATAGCAAGTGCTGCGACCCTTCGGTCTCTTGCATCGGACAATTCATGTATTGTCTTGGTCATCGGCATCACCTTCATCAGGATTAATCCGGTCTTCTGCCTTTTCATCTGCAGGATGCAAAAAGTTCCACACCGCCTCAGCACTCGGCTTGTTCATCCCATCCACCGCCGTCAACTCCTCCAGCGATGCAGCCTCCAACTGAGCCGGGATCGGATAGGCCCGCAAGAGCGCCTTCACCCGCTTCTCACCAATGCCGGGGATGTCTTCCAACCGGGATTTCAATGTGCGGGCAGACCTCAGGCTCCGGTGGTAGGTGATCGCAAACCGGTGCGCCTCGTCGCGCACCCGCTCCAACAGGTGCAGCGCCGCAGAGTTGCGGGGCAGCACAAGAGGATCCGGCCGGTCCTCCAGGATGATCTCCTCATTGCGCTTGGCAAGGCCCACGGCGGGGATGCTCTCCACGCCGCAGTCGCGCATGGCGTTTCGGCCAAACTCCAACTGCACCGGGCCGCCATCGATCAGCACCAGGTCCGGAAACCGGGAGAACTTGCCGGTGTTGTAGTCCCCACCCGTTTCGGCCAGCTGGGTTCGTTCCTCCAGGCCATGCCGGAAGCGGCGGGTCAGCACCTCGCGCATGCTCTCAAAGTCGTTGGCGCCCTCCACAGTCTTGATCCGAAACCGTCGGTATTGATTGCGGGCGGCCTTACCATGCTCGAAGACCACCATCGAGGCCACGGAATCGGTGCCCTGGATGTTGGAGATGTCGTAGCACTCAATGCGGTCCGGCGGCACAGGCAGGCCCAGGATGTCTCCCAATGCCTTCACAGCTCCGCCGGTGCGCTCCCACTCCCTGAGCCGGCCAGCCTTTTCACGCTCCACGCGCTCGCGGGCGTTGGCCTCGGCCATTTCCAGCAGCCGCACCTTTTCGCCCCGTTGGGGCACGGCGATTTCCACCTTGCGCCCGGCCCGCCCATGCAGATATTCCATCAGCTCGCCGGCGTTGGGCGGCAGCTCGCGCACCACGATGGTGCGTGGCAGCATCACGGCGTTCACATAGAACTGCCCGATGAAGCTGCCCAGCACCGAGCCGGTGCTTTCCTCCTCCGAGCCTTCCAGCACGAAGCTTTCGCTGCCCACCACCTTGCCGGCCCGCACGATCACGAGCTGCACAGCGGCCTCGTTTTCTTCCGCATGCACCCCCAGCACATCCAGGTCTTCCTGCACGGTGGAGATTGCGGTTTGCTCGTTCGAGTTCACAACTTTCTCCACAGCGATCAGCTTGTCGCGCAGTGCCGCCGCCCGCTCGAAATCGAGATCATCTGCTGCCTGTTTCATCTGTATGCGAAGGCCTGCGGCAATCTCGGCGTGCTGGCCGGACAGAAACTTCACAACCTCCTGGAGCATTGCATGGTATTGCTCGCGGCTCACCCCACCACCGCAAGGGCCCAGGCACAGGCCCAGCTGGTAGTTAAGGCATGGCCGCTCGCCACGCTCGATGGCCTTGTGAATGTCCTTGGTGCAAGAGCGGATCGGGAACACCTTGCGCACCAGCTCCATCGTGCGCCGAAGCGTGCCGGCGGAAAGATAGGGGCCGAAGTATTTGGCCCGGTCGTTTTTGGGCATGCGGCGGACAATCTCCAGGCGGGGAAAATCCTCCTTCATGTCGATGCGCAGATAGGGGAAGTGCTTGTTGTCTTTTAGAAGGATGTTGTAATGCGGGTGGTGCTGCTTGATCAGATTGCACTCCAGCATCAGCGCCTCAGCTTCGTTTTTCACCACGATGTAACCGATGCTGGCAATGTCCTGCACGAGCCGCCTGGTCTTGGGCTGCTCCCGCTGGGTGCTGAGTTGGAAATAGTTGCGCACGCGATTTTTGAGCGAAACGGCCTTGCCCACGTAGATCACGCGGCCTTCGGCATTGCGCATAATATAGACGCCGGGGCTCTCCGGCAGGTTATCCAATGTGGTCTGGAGTTGATCGTTCATGGAGATATGATAGCATTGCGGGGGGGAAATGTAAATTTGCATTCCTGACTACTGACTACTTGAACACTTCCTCCCTCGCACTCTCAACCTCGCCATCGCTTGGCTCCTCCTCCCCATACCGGGCAAGGTTGTAGGCATGGGCCAGGGCCGGCACAGGCCGGGCGATGTCGGAGGCGGTAGCGGCGGGGCGCGGCCTGTGGCCGGATGCTATGAGGTCGCGCACATATTCACGGAACAAAAAACGGGCACGACCGGCGTTGGTCGTGAAATCCCCGATGCGCTCCCGGCGCCGGAAGAGCCGGGCCAGCTTGCGCAAGCCTTTTCCGGCGTTGGAAAATGCCTGCCGGAGCGTCATCAAGCGCTCACTGCTGTCTCGGAAATCTTCAGAGTCGCGCCAAGTGCCGAACAGCGTGTTCAACCGTTCGCGGAGCTTCTGCCAGAGCTTAGGGAAGAGCTTGTATAGGCCAAAAATAATCGCGGCCGCAATACAAACCAACATCACCACCATCACGATGTCACCGATCAGCTGCATCAGCGGTGACCCCTCGCCGCCCATGGGCAGCGGCTGCTGCTGGTCGCCTCCTTGCGGTGATTGGCCGCCCGTATTGGATGGAGAAAGCAACGAAGACAGCCAGTAGAACGCAACTACAGCCCAAGCGACGAGTTTCTTGAGCCCGTCGGCAATGAAACCCATGATCGCGCTCGCGTTGGCGAAAAGGAACGTGGCCGCTATAAACAGAACCGCACCAACCGTGCCATTGCGGCGCACCGCCGCCGGAACACCGGAGCCCGTGTTGGCTCTGGCTGCCTGCCGCACGCCCCTGCGGTTCAGTGCCACCATCGCCACTATAAACCAAACCGATGCAGGAATGATCACAAATGGCCAGATCTGTGCAGTGTCCGGCCTTTCACGGACGGTGAGGTAAAGTATCCCGGCGGTGCAGAGCCATCCGGCAAGAGGCGCCAGCAACGCACCTGCGCTGAGCGACGCCTCGCGGGTGGTGACATAGAGGCGCTCGGCCCACACGGCCAGCAAGACGCCGATGGCAACCAACGAATACAGATAAGCAGGCTCGATCATAACGATCCGACCTGCAAGCCATGCCAGTGCCGCCCCCGGGGCTGCGGAAAGCAGGATCTGCATCACAGGATGCCGCTTACCGAGCAGCGTACCAACGGCGATGCCGATGACCGCGAAGGCAAGCCCGCAGAACAGCACAAGGCGGGCAAGCTCGAGGCCGGCCAATAGGAAAGCAACGGCAAACAACAGCGCGAGAGCCGTCAGCGCAGCGGCAAGGCTGCGGATGATTCGTTCCTCACGCATTGGCCTGCCCTCCCGAAGGATTGATCCAGGTCACCGAGTTTTCCATGCGTCGGAGCCGTCCGGCTCGTTCCTCCAGGTTTGGGCTCCAGTAATGGGAGAGTATCAGCACATCCATGCCGGTGATGCCACGGTTTAGTACCTCGTCATCCAGCCACTGGTGGAAGCTGCGGCGGCGCACAATCTTCACCCGGGCCATCGCCTCCAGCATTTGCATGAGATGCCCCTGGCCGCCGCCCACCGGCACCTCCACCGGCTCATCGTCCATCGCGGCCCAACGGCCATTGCACAGAAAGCCGGTCTCCACACCGTTCTTCAGCGCCCATTCGGCATAGGTTGCGGCGAGGGAAAGGCTCTGCTCGATCTGAAGTGCCTCCTCCTCGTTGAGCTCGCCCCATTGGGTTTCAGTGAGCTGCATGTTCACAACCAGCAGCAGGCGGGGGTTGGCGGTGAAATCGCGGGTTTTCACCTTCAGCGCGCCGGTGCGGGCCGTGGCCGCCCAGTGCACATCCCGCAATGTGTCGCCACGCAGAAATGGCCGGATGCCGTTCACCAGAAACGGATCGGGCTCAATATGGCGGCGGACGACCACATCGCCCTGCCACCGGCGGGATGGTACGCTGAGTGCGTTGAAATCCAGGATGCGGGGGTAAACCACGAGTTCCATCGGGTTGGCTACCGTCACAGAACTCCCGCTGACGCCAAATAGGTCTCCGGTTGAAAGCGCCACAGTGTCCACGGTATAACAGCCACGGCGCACGCAGGTCACCGCATGGGTGCGGGTGATCTTGCGCCACGGGCCCAATGTGAACATGCTGCGGTGATAGCTGTCGTCAGCCAGGGCCAGGTTTTCCTGGCTCTTGAACCGGAGGTGCCGCGACATGCGGGCCTCCACCTTGAGCCATGGCACCGGCAACAGCTTGGCGTTGGCAATCTCCTCCACCAGCTCCACCCTTTGGCCCTCATACACAGCCGATGCGGTGAAATAGCGGCGGTAGGAAACCGCCCTCATGCCAAACAATCGGAACACTGCCGCCTGCAGCACGGCAAGGATAAGGGCCGACGCCAGCAGCCCGAAGATGTTCATTGGTCTTCCCCCAGCACTTCGGTGGGCACAGGCACCTGTGAAAGCACCTTCTCCACCACTTCCTCCGAGGCTCGGCCTGCCCCGCCAAAGCTGCTGCGGCAGATGATGCGGTGGCTCAGCACGGCGCGGGCGACGGCCTTCACATCGTCCGGCTGCACGAAATGGCGACCGGAAATGGCCGCCCATGCCTGCGCAGCACGCATCAGCGCCAGGCTGCCGCGGGGGCTCACGCCCAGGATCACGGCCTCCGCCACGCGGGTGAACTCCACGATCTGCACAATGTAACGCTGCACATCGGCGGCCACCTTCACCTGGGTTACGGCCTTCTGCGCCGCGAGGATGTCCTGGGTAGATGCCACAGGCTCCAACGTATCCAATGGGTTGTCGGAAATAAAGCGGTTGAGCACAGCCATACCCTCCTCGGTGGAGGGATATCCCATTCTGGTCTTGAGAAAGAAACGGTCCAGCTGTGCCTCCGGCAGCGGGAAGGTGCCCTGCGTCTCAATGGGATTCTGCGTAGCGATTACGAGGAAGGGGAGCTCCAGAGGATACGTCTGGCCATCCACGGTGACCTGCCGCTCCTCCATGCTTTCCAGCAGCGCCGACTGGCTGCGGGGCGTGGCGCGGTTGATCTCGTCAGCCAGCACGATGTTGGCGAACACTGGCCCCGGCTGGAAGCGGAACTCCACCGCCTTCTGGTCAAAGATGCTCATGCCGGTGATGTCGCTGGGCAGCAGATCCGGCGTGAATTGGATGCGCTTGAAGGAAAGGCTCAGTGACTTGGCCATTGCCTTGGCCAGCATCGTTTTACCAGTGCCGGGCACATCTTCCAGAAGCACATGGCCCTGCGACAGCATCGCCGTCAGGAGCAGATTGACCGTGTCATCACGCCCGACAATCACCTTTCCGATGTTTTCCCGCAGGCGCGCGGCGATGGCCTGTACGCTGTCCATACTCATATTGTACTCCTATAATTCATTTGATCTCTAACTATTATAACAGAAGAAATATGTTTTTGAGTAGAAATCTGGCAACTGGCCCTTCAACCCTACGGCTGGAAGCAGACAAGACCCCGCCACCCAAACACCGCGCGGCTGTCACAGGTCCAGGCGCTCTCAAAGTCAAACTCCACGCGGCAGCCCTCCGAGGAGGCAGTGGCAATCCAGCGGCCTTCGCTGCGCCGCAGCGCCGTGAGCACGACCCAATGGAATTGCAGGTCTGATTGGGTGGGGTTGCCTGCTGCGTCGGCATGGGGCACGGCTGCCAACGCACGGTTGCGCATGTTGAGCATCGCGACTGGGTAATCTGCGCGAAGCCAACCGAGAACTACTTGAGCGGCTTCGTTTAGCTCCATTTTATTGTTTTCCACCACATGCCCGGCTAGCTTGACACCCCGGCTGGCAGCAAACGCCTCACTGAACCGCACAAAACGCTTGATCGACGTCAGTCCGCCGTAGGGGATGTCCAGCGAATGGATGCTGGTGGGCCGCACAAACCGGATCACATCCTCCATATGGCGCAAGAACTCCGCCTTGGCTGGATGCAGCGGGTCGCCATGATAAAGCTTTTCCAGCTGCCCGCCCCGCCGTGCGAGCCAAGCGAATACATCGGCGGCGGCCACAGCGCCGCAGCCACTCAGCCGGCCCACCCTGGTGGCAAACCAGGCCTGATCGCCGCCGTAATACACGGCTGCGCTGCCATCGGTCTGTTGATCTGTAACAGGCAGAAACCGCGCATCGTCACTGAGCTCCACACACATATTGTCAACAGCCACAAACTCCAATCCAGCCATGCAAACCCCCATGAATAGATGCCTGGATTGTATCATATGAATGCAAAACCGGACAAGTGACGGCAGGAAATGCCAGAAAATCAATATCATCGAACCGAATCAAACGCCCCGGAAATAATGGCCTTTGGTATATCCCTGCCCTCTCAGTTCCTCCACCGATTCTCCGGCAAGAGTAGCGCGAAACAGCGCAGCCAACCCCTGCACATCCTCCGGCGATTCATCGTCAATCAAAAGCCGCAGCATGGAGACACCGGCCTGTGCAAGCCTCCGGGCCAGATTGGGCACCGCCAGCCGGTCGCCGTTGAGCGTCACGCTACGGCAATCCAATGGGTCACAGACAACCGGGAACCTTGCGCCAATGCGGTCAATGAGCTCGTGTCTGCCGCTCTTTCCGCACAGGCCGCAGGCCTTGTCGCCCTCCTGACCGGCAAGCTCGGCCCCCACCGGGCAGTGGGCGCTGAACATCAGCGGCAGCCTGCCATAGACAGCGGCTTCCTTCTCAATGCCGGCATCGGGCAGCGCGGCGATCTGCTCCATCGTGAGCTCATGAGACAATGTGACACCGTTCAACCCAAGCGAAGCAGCCGCTTGCAGAGACAAGCCATTGAATACATTCAACGAAGCCCCGCCATAAAACGGCAAGCCACACTCCTTTAGCATCTCCAGATGGGCCATGTTGCCGACCAAAACGCCCTGGGCGCCAAGCCCGGCCAGTTTTTCGGTGCTGGCGGCAATGAGCCCATCCAGCCTGCCATTGGTGACCGGCGGCAGCCATGCCATCAGCTTGGTCTGGCCAGCCAGGCCATCAAAGCGCCCCTGCACCACCGCCGCAAATGGAACATACGCCCTGTCTGCCAAAGGCAGAACCTCAGAATATTCCTCCCGCCACTGCCAAAAGAACAGGGACAACCCTGCCTGCACCGGGCTCGGCCGGGTCATCGGCAGTAACAAAATGGCTGGTGATTCCCGCTCAGGATAACGTGCGGCGCGGGCCTGCTCCAGCTGTTCCAGCGCTGTGCGGCGCAGCCCGTTGAGTTCAGAAAGCCTGGCAGCGGCTCGTCCATCCAGATCAACGCCGATAGTCTCAAAAGAAAAAGGCATATCGCCAGTCTTGCTAAGCTGCTCCCTGGCGGTTTCGGCAGAAAGGGGCAGCGTGCGGGCCTCCTCAGCGGGGCTTTCTGATTCGGCGTGTGCTTCATGGCCGTCTCCATCCCACACACCAAAGTGCAGGGGCTGCCCAACACAGGCAGTCAGCTTGCCATGGAGGGCAATCCTACGAACCGGCTTGCCGGTGTAGGTGGCGGCGGCTCTCATGAGCTGAGCCTTGTCGGAGGTCTTGTAAAGCAGATCACCGGGCCGGATCTCCCCTTTGATGCTGCCGAGCTCCGCCCGGCCAGTGATGGCGGATTTCTCTGCCCTACCACCAACATTGATCATCGTCACGATGCCGCCGGGCATTGTGGCGTTGGCGAATTCCACGCCGTCGCCTAAAGACACCGGGGCTGTCAATTGCACATCCACAGCTCCGCCGGGTTTGCCAGCTGACAGGGCCTTGCCCACCAGCACGCCCCAGTGCTTGGGCCGCTCGCGGCTGATCAGGCCTCTGCCAAGCCGGCCCTTCAAATAGCCGGTTGAAAACCCGCCCCGGTTGAATGCCTGCATCAATTCAAGCAGGTCATCCTGTTCCACATGGTATTGCCCGCCCTCTGCCAGCCTGTCCAGATATCTCCGGTAAATGCCGGTGACCACCGCCACATATTCCGGCGACTTCATACGCCCCTCGATTTTGAGTGACGCCACGCCGGCCTTCGCTAGCTCCGGCAGCAATTCAATCGTGCAAAGGTCCTTGGGGCTCAGCAGATACCCCTTGGCGTTCCCCAATTGATAGGGCAGCCGGCAGGGTTGGGCGCACCGCCCCCGGTTGCCGCTGCGCCCGCCGATCAGGCTGCTCATCAAGCACTGGCCCGAATAGCAAAGGCAGAGCGCACCGTGGGCAAATACCTCAACCTGGATCGGCGATGCCTTGGCCGTTTCCGCGATCTCCGAGATTGTGAGTTCCCTGGCCAGGATGGCGCGGGCAAAGCCCAGTGGCGCCAGTGCCCGGATACCCTCGGCATTATAAACAGTACCCTGAGTGCTCAGGTGCAGCGGCAGGTCTGGAATGAAGTGGTGGAGCGCCGAGGCCAAGCCCAGATCCTGCACGATGAGGGCGTCGGCGCCGGCCAGATAAACCTGCCCGGCGGCGTCCAGCGCCTGCTGCATTTCACCATCGGAGACCAACGTGTTCATCGTGATGTAGATATTCACGCCGCGCACATGGGCGTACTCAATGGCCCGGCGCATTTCGTCATCATCGAAGTTGGCGGCGTTTTGGCGTGCGTTAAAAAGCCTGCCGCCCATATAGACGGCGTCTGCACCGTTTTCCACGGCGGCTTTCAGTTGGTCCATGCCCCCGGCGGGGGAGAGCAGTTCGGGTAGGGCAATCATCACAGCAAATAATCCTTTATCCTCATGCGTGGAATACCATACTTCGCCATCCGATCCAAATATTCCGATCCTTTGGAAAATGCGGCCAAATAGCCGATGTTGCCAATCTGCACACCAGACACAGAAATGGACACACCTGCCCAACGGTTAAAGTCCTTCTGTATCTCAACATTACCAATCATGCTCATGCTCTTCTTTGGCAACACTTGCCGCGGCTCAAACCAAGCCAGTGTAAAGGGATAGGAATCGAGAACGGCATCGACTGTGGGCTGTGTTGCATGAACAGCTTCGCTGATGGCTATCAATCCGATTTGAAAACAATCATACGACAGCACTTCAAAAACAACACCACATCCATAACCGTTGAATGTTTGATAAACGAACACATCACCCTTTGACAAGGGATATGGCCTGGGTATTGAGGGCTTTTTCCGCCTCTTCAGTTTTTCTGGCGGGGCAGAGATTTTTGCAAGAAAATCGTTCAAAATCTGTGTTCTCTTTTTAAGATCCGAGGCTGTGGCATCCAGCTCTTCATAGAACTTAACGTTATCACCCGAAGTAATAATCTTCCTCACACGATCAAAGATGTCGGGTTGCAGTTCGCCCCTCTCCCACTGGGCTTTGGCAATGGCGAAATAGACATCATGAAGCACACCGTCATCAGCATCAAATTCTTTGCGATACTCGACAAAGACTTCAGATGCGATGGTATCCGCTTCTTTGCCGTTGTTGTATTCCTCGACAAATTGGTCATACACATCCATGAACTCATCGGATTGGGTTAGTCCCATTCCCCATACGCCCATTTGCTTCTCCGAAACTTCAAAATCCTTATGAATTCTTGCCATACATCAGACAATAAGCCGAATCCTGTTTGCAAAACAGGCGGCTCACGAGCCGCCCACTGTCCCTCTATAACTCACCTTCATATCTCATCAAATACCCCCACCCCTCCACGACCACATGCGCCACATCCGCTGTCATCACATTACTGACACCGTTGGGCGCATCGATGGGAAGTGGCAGCGGTTCCTTGGTGCCATACTGCAGCCCATCCAGATAGCAAACTGAAACACCCTCACCAATGGGCAGGATCGATACAATCTGCCCTGCCTTGCCGGTGATTTCCACTGGCCCGGTCACGGCCATGATTTCGCACTCTCCATCACGGATGAACGCCCGGATGCCCCTTTTGGCAGCGCGGACAAGCAGCATCAGGTTGCCCAGCAGGTGGTCTGCCCGGCCGCCCATTGCACCCAGGATCACGATTTCTGTGGCGCCGCGGGCAATGGCCTGATCCAAGGCCAGCCAACCGTCTGTTTCATCCTTGGCGGCCAACGCACGCACCAGCTCCACACCGGAGCAATCCATGGCTTCCAGCAGCGAAGAATCAATGGAGTCCATATCACCAACCAGCACGTCAGGCAAGCGGCCAAGTGCATTGAGGTGGGCCGCGCCACTGTCGGCGCAAATCACCAGATCGGAGGAGGCAAGCTCCTGCCGGAGCAGGGCTTCCGGCGCGCCGGAGCCCCCCAACAGGATCAGCACCTTCACCGCGCAGCCTCTTTGAGGGCTCGCACCGCCACGCCCATGTCAGCGGCGTTGAAGAGCGCCGACCCGGCCACAATGATGTTGGCCCCGGCGGAAGCGGCGATCTTGATTGTCTCTGGGTTGATGCCGCCATCCACTTCAATGTCCAGCTTCAGGCTGCGCCTGGTTGCTTCCTGCCGCAGCCGAGCGATCTTCTCCGTGGCTTCGGGGATATACTTCTGCCCGCCATAGCCTGGGTTCACGCTCATCACAAGGGCCATATCCAATTGATCGAGCAAAGGAAGCAGGCAATCCACCGGTGTGGGCGGGTTGACGGAGGCAGAAGCCCTGGCTCCGGCCAAGCGGATGCGGCGGAGCACGTCGGGCAGGTCTTCGGTGGCCTCGGCGTGCACGGTGAGGATGTCGGCGCCGGCGGAAAGAAAACTGTCAATGTGCTTCTCAGGGTGCACAATCATCAGGTGCACATCCAGGCGCATGCTGGTGCGCTTTTTGATCGCCTCCACCAGCTGTGTACCAAAGGTGATCGGCGGCACAAAGCTGCCGTCCATCACATCCAGATGCAGCAGGTCGGCTCCGGAGTCTTCGACTCTTTTGATGGCTTCGCCTATGGCCGCAAAGTCTGCTGTGAGGATGGATGCGGCGATTTCAGTCATAACGATTCCTCCATGTTTCACGGGCTTCTTTCAAAATCTCGCGGTACCGGTTGTGACGGCCGGATGGGATCGCACCATCAGCCACAGCCTGCTTCACGGCGCAGCCCGGCTCCGCATCGTGCATGCAGCCGGCAAAGCGGCAATCCGCCGCATAGGGTTCAAACTCCGGGTAACATTCCGGCAGCCTGGCCGGCTCCATTTGGTCCATCTCCATCAGGCTGAAGCCCGGTGTGTCCACCACAGCGCCGCCGCCATCCACAGGCAAAAGCTCGGCGTGCCTGGTCGTGTGCCGGCCTCGGGATGTCTTGCGGCTGACATCTCCGGTTTCCATCGCCGCCCTGTCTGGGAAAAGGCAGTTTAAAATCGACGTCTTGCCAACGCCGGACTGCCCCGCCAGACAGGTGCACCGGCCCGCAAGGCGCTCAAGAAGCCGTTCCCGGCCCAAACCAGATTGGGCGGACATGACGATCACAGAGGAAACCGCGCCGGCGTACTCACCGGCGATTGCCTCTGCGGCACCTGGCGCAGCAAGGTCGCACTTGTTGATCACCAGCAGCAGCTCCATGCCCATGGGGCGGGCGGCGATCAGCAGCTTGTCCAGCAACAGCAGATCGGGCTCGGGGCTTGCGGCAGCTGTCACAAGCACCAGCGTATCCACATTGGCCACCGCCGGGCGCTTCAGCGCGTTGCGGCGGGGCAGGATCTTGTCCACATAGCCCAATTCCTCGCCATTGCCCGGTGTGAACTCCACTATGTCGCCGGGTAACGGCGTCAGGCCGTCGCGCCGGAACTTACCTCTCGCCCGGCAGGTGTGCAGCATGCCTTCGGCCTGCACCTCGTAAAAGCCGCCCACACCCTTGATGATTACGCCCTGCATGGGGCTCATTCACCCTCCGTCACGGGATATTCACCGTCTCCCGTTTGACTTCCTCATCGTTGAAATAGATGATCACCGTTTTAGCGCCTTGCGCCTCCGAATCCAGGCTCAGCGATACGGTGAGTTTGCCCGTTGGCCGCTTGTCGTCATACATCGTGGTACGCTTGTCACCATCCACGTATACAATCTTGACCACGGTGTCATCCTTTTCCACATCAAGCTGCACCGTGTAGTCCTTGGTATATTTGGGCTTCTGGCCGTTGCTGTAGTAGAGCTCCACAACCGTCTCGCTGCTGATGGGCTGGCCCGCTTCAGGCGACTGGCCCACCACCAGACCAGCGGGGAAGCTGCTGGCAACAGGCACAACCCGGCTCACTGTGATGTTCATCGATTTTAGCAAACCCACGGCATCGTCCTTGGCCTTGCCAAACAAATTCACCATCGTGGTCACAGTGGGTTCTACCGGTTGAGACACCCAAAGCTCCACCTGGCCTTTCAATTCCAGCATCTCACCGGCAACCGGTGCCTGGCGGATCACAGTGCCCTTGGGCTTGTCGCTGGTTTCCCAATGGATCGTGCCCTCACTCAGGCCCATGGAGAGCAGCTCGTCATGGACCTGATCGAGCGTCTTGTCTGTAAAGTCCGGCACCTCAATTTTTCGATGACCCGAACTGATTGTGAAATAAACGGTGTCACCGGGGGACACATACTCCCCTTCTGCAGGGCGTTGATCCATGATGGTGTTGAGCGTCACCTGGTCACTGGGCTCCTCGGTGATTTCAGGCTTCAAGCCCATCTTGTCCAATTGCTGAATGGCGATGTCGATGTCCTTTCCGCGGAAATCCAGCATCTGAACCCTGGTGGGCGCTGTCTTTTGAAGCAGCAGGCGGATGCCCAGATAAGCACCACCCAGCACCACGATAGCCAGCAACACGAAGATGACCACATTGATCGCCGACGGGCCCTTTTTCTTCTTGCGCCATTGATTCTCCTGCCGGGGCTGAGGCGGCACGAGGCGACGGGAGTTGCCGGTGTTGGCCCAGGATGTGCTCCCTGTGCCGCCGGCAATGCTCTCCACCCGGATCGGCGGCATGGGCCTTGTGCCATCCACCTCGTCGGGCTGGCGGAACTTCACATAGCTGCCCTCCGGCTCCAGCAGGCTGCGCTCCAGGTCGCGGGCCATCTCGCGGGCGTTGTCGTAGCGGCAGGATTGCTCCTTGGAGATCGCCTTGAGGATCACCAATTCCAGCGCCTTGGGCAAATCCGGCTGCAGCTCCCTGGGAGGCCGTGGCAGGTCTTGCAGGTGCTTCAGGGCTACGGCAACAGGCGAGTCACCAGTGAAGGGCACAGTGCCGGTCACCATTTCATATAGCACGATGCCAATGGAATACAGATCGGTCTTCTCATTGGTCAGGCCGCCGCGGGCCTGCTCCGGCGAAATATAGTGCACCGAGCCCAGCACGTTGGAGCCGCTGATCGTCACCGTGGCGGTTTCAGCAGCTTTAGCAATGCCAAAGTCTGCCACCTTCACCATGCCCTCAGCATTTAAGAGGATGTTTTGCGGCTTGATATCGCGGTGGATCAACTGGTGGCTGTGGGCATAAAACAATGCGTCGCAGATTTGCCTGCCGATGCGCACGGCCTCGGCCGGTTTGAGCCTGCCCTGTTTGGCGATGTATTCTTTTAGCGTCTTGCCACTGACGTATTCCATCACGATGAAATGCCTGCCCTCCTGGCAGCCCACTTCAATGGTCCTCACAATGTTCTTATGGGAATACTTAATGGCAATTTGCGACTCCTTCTCAAATCGCCGCACATAGGCCTCGTCCTGCATAAACTCACTGCGCAGCACCTTGATGGCCACTTCCTCACCGGTATCGCGGTTATAGCCGCGATACACAATGGCCATGCCGCCGGAGCCGATCATACCGCTGACCACATAGCGGCCGGCAATCACGCTACCTTCCATCGGAGTCACCCCCGATCATGCGGGCCATCGCCACAGTAATGTTGTCGGAGCCGCCCCGAGAAAGCGCCAGGTTCAGCATGGCCTCCGCAGCTTCCTCCAGCGTGCCTGAGGCCAGGCAATCGAGCATGTCGGCTTCGGTGACATAATTGGAAAGGCCGTCGGAGCAGAGCAGCAGCACATCGCCAGGTGCAACCTCAACGCGGAAGATATCGGCACCGGTGAAGCTGTCAACGCCGATGGATCGAGTGATCACATTGCGGTAGGGATGCACGCGGGCTTCCTCTGCGGTCATGCGGCCCCGCTCCACCATCAGCTGCACCAGTGAGTGATCCACGGTGACTTGCCGCACCGCGCCGACATGGATGAGATAGCAACGGCTGTCACCTACGTTGCCGACCACCCATTGATCACCGTCACGGCAGGCAATGGCCATCGTAGTGCCCATTCCCTGATAAAACTCGTTGGTGCCGGCATACTCAAAGATTGCCCGGTTGGCCTCGTTGAACGCCCAGCGCACCGTGTATTCCACCGTGGGCGCGGTCTCAAGGTTGCGGGCAGCGGCGATGATGTTGCAGGCCACCTGCACGCCCATGGCGCTGGCCACGTCACCGGCGTTGTAGCCGCCCATGCCGTCGGCCACGATCACAAGGTTGTCAAGCCCCTCCCCGTCGGGGATGTAGAGGCTGTCCTCGTTTCGTTTGCGGACGTTGCCGCGATGGGTGCTGGCGGCGTATTCAACGCGTTCTATCATTCGTTCAACCTACCTTGTGAGTAGTCAGTGGCTACAATCATCCAAATGCTTCCTGCGCAGCTGCCCGCAGGCGCCCTCAATATCCTCGCCCAGTGTGCGGCGCTTGGTGGCGGAAACGCCAAGGTGCTCCAGCTCCCGCAGAAACCGATCCACCGCCTGAGGCGGGCTGCCCCTGAGCGGCGCTTCCTTCACCGAGTTCAAAGGGATCAGATTCACATGGCATTGCAGGCCCCGAAGCAGCTCGGCCAGGCGTTTGGCATGCGCCGGGCTGTCGTTCGCGCCGTCGATCAGCGCATACTCCACGATGGCCCGCCGGCCCGTTTCCTCCACATAGCGGCGAAGGGCGTCCACCACTTGCCGCACCGAGAAGGCCCGCGCCGCCGGAATGAGTGCCCGGCGGCCTTCATCATCCGGCGAATGCAGCGACAGGCACAGCGTGAGCGGCATGCCCTCATGGGCAAGCCTGTCCATGCCGTCAGGCAGGCCGCAGGTGGAAACGGAGATGTTGCGGGGGCTGATGCCCAAGCCATCGGGGCTGGAGGCCTCCCGCAAAAACTTCAGCACATTGTCATAATTGTCCAACGGTTCACCGCTGCCCATCAGCACCAGGTTGGTCACTTGCCGCCCGCCGCCGTGAGCAGCGTTCACGGCGATCACCTGACCAAGCATCTCGCCGGAAGTGAGGTTGCGCACCAGCCCCGCCGTGGTGGAGGCGCAGAATGCGCAGCCCATGCGGCAGCCCACCTGGGTGGATACACACAGCGTGTTGCCGTGCTTATAGGCCATCAGAACGCCCTCGATCACATTGCCATCCTGCAGGGCAAAGAGATATTTCTCTGTGTCATCATGGGCCGAGCGGCGGGTCTCAATGATCTTGACGCCGCCCAGTGCAAAGGAGTCCTTCAATTTCTGCCGGGTAGAGACGGGCACATTGGCCATACCCTCCACATCGCTGCCCTTCATCAACCACTGCCGCACCTGTTTGGCGCGAAAACGGGGTTCTCCCAACGCAGAAATGGCATCAGCCAATTCTGTAGCCGTCATATCCAGCAGCGCCGGTTTCTCCATGCTCATTTGACCTTTTGCAGCAGCGCCATGAAGAAACCCTCACAGCCGTCTTCTGGCGGCAGCAGCTGCACCATGCAGCCATTTTCCACACGGCCTTTCAGGTGATCGGGCAGATATTGGGAAATGTCCGCCGGCCGGAAGGATCGGGCCAGTTTCAGGAACCCCTCGATCATTCCCTGGTTTTCCGCCCGTGCAATTGTGCAGGTGGAATAGAGCAGCTTGCCGCCCACCTTCACGCTGTCCGCAACACTGTTCAGGATTTTCTTTTGCGTAACAGCCAGCGTCACAATGTTCTCCGGCCGTCGGGTCACCTTGATGTCCGGGCTGTTCCACGCCACGCCGAGGCCGGAGCAGGGTGCGTCCACCAGCACCAGGTCAAACAGCCTGGGGTCGCTGAAGCGGGCGTCATGGGGCTCAGCCACAGCGGAGGTGACCTTCAATCGGGCGAATGTCTCCTTCATCAACGTTACCCGGTGGGGGTGCACATCCCAGGCGGTGATGGAGCAGTCGTTGTTGAGGTATCCCGCAATGGAGGCGGACTTGCCGCCGGGAGCTGCGCAAGCGTCCAGAATAGAAGCGCCGGGGCCGGCGGCCTGTGCGGCGACCTGTGCCACCAGTTGCGAAGCTTCGCCCTGTAAAGTCGCCTTACCCTGCTTGAACATCTCCCAGTCGGTGGCATTGGCACCGCCCCTCACGCGGAATGCACCGGGCACGAGAGAGCCTTTCTCATACTCGATCTCCTGCGCCTTCAGGAATTCTTCCAACTCCGCAGCGCTGCCGCCGGCCAACGGGTTGGCGCGAGCCGTGGCATGAAAACGAGGCTCCCAGGCCAGCAGGGCTTCAGCATATTGGGGCTGCTCCTTGAGCCACAGCTCCACAACGAAGCGGGGCCAGGAGTATTTCACACTAAGGTATCCTGCCGGATCGGCCTCCCGGTCGGGAAGCCGGGGCTGCTTGCCCTCCTTGATCACGTTGCGCAGCACGGCGTTCACCAGGCCCGAACGGGTCATAAAGCCGTCTTGTTTGACCATTTCCACAGCACTGTCCAGCACCGCAAAGTCGGGCACAGAATCCATATACATGAGCTGACAGGCGCCCAGCCGAAGCACGTTAAGCACTTTCTCCGGTGTTTGCTTCATATCGATCCAGGGCGTCACGGCGCTGTCAATGGCAATGAGCTTGTCCAGCGTCTGATACAACAGTTTACGCGCAAACCGCGCTTCCCTGGCGTCCAGGCCTTTTAAATGGCTCTTTGCGGCAAGGTCGGCAAAGGTGCGTTTCAACAACACATCGTTGAGCGCCTCCCATGCTGCCAGCCTCCCACTATCAACCGGCATCCAGAACCATCCCTTCCACGAGCCTGCAGCCGCACAGGTATTCGGCGGAGCAGAGCTTCCGCTTGCCAGGCATCTGCAAGTCCAATATTCTGATTGCGCCTCCACGGGCGCCAATGATCAGGCCATCTTTCTGGTTCACGCTGAGGATGCGCCCGGGCTGTCCTGCCATCGCGACGCACTCCGCGCGCCACACTTTCATGACATCACAGCCACAGGTGGTCCACGCGCCGGGCCAGGGGGTCACGCCACGCACCAGGTTGATGATCTCCTGTGGCGACTTGTTCCAGTCGATGCGGCCACAGGCCTTGTCCAGCATGGGGAAGTGCGTGGCGGAGGCATGGTCCTGCGGCGTGCGCGTGAGCTTGCCCTGTTCAAGCAATAAGATCGTCTCCAACAGCGTCTCAGCACCCAGCGCCGCCAGCCGCGCAAATAGCTCGCCGGCCGTCTCCTCCGGGTCAATGTCGGTGCGCTTTTGCAATAAAATGTCGCCGGTGTCCACACCGGCATCGGTCATCATCGTGGTGATACCTGTCTCCGTCTCACCGTTGATCACAGCCCATTGGATCGGGGCAGGGCCACGATATTTGGGCAGCAGCGAGCCGTGCACGTTGATACAACCATACTTTGGGATATCCAGCAGTTTCTGCGGCAGGATCTGCCCAAAGGCTGCTGTGACCATCAAATCAGGCGCCAGCGCCGCCATCGCGGCCACGCCCTCCGCGCGGCGGATGCGCTCAAACTCATACACGGTCAGGCCCAGCTCTAGAGCGGCCTGCTTGACCGCCGAGGGCTGGGTTTTGTGGCCCCGGTCTTTTGGCCGGTCCGGCTGGGTGAACACGCCCGCCACGTCATAGCCGGCATGCACCAATGCGGTCAGCGAGGGCACGGCGAAATCTGGCGTGCCCAAAAAAGCAATCTTCACTGCGGCTGGTCACCTTCCCAAAGGTCGCCGATCACATAATCGACGAACAGCTTGCCATCCAGGTGCCCGATCTCGTGCACCAGAGCAAGGGCCATGATCTCATCGCCCTCAATTTCAAATTTGCAGCCATGTCGGTCACAAGCCCGCACCTTCACATGGGCCGGGCGGATTGTGCGGCCCCGCTTGCCGGGCAGGGAAAGGCAGCCCTCCTCAAACTCAACCTCGCCGGAGGTCTCAATGATCTCCGGGTTCACAAGCTCGATCAAGCCTTCGCCCAGGTCGATCACCGCCACACGCCGCAGCACACCCACCTGGGGTGCCGCCAGGCCCGCGCCGTCCGGCGAGGCATGCATCGTATCAAACAGATCTTCTATCAAGTCGCTGAGCTTCTTGTCAAAGGCGGTCACCGGCTTTGAAATGCGCCGGAGCTCAGCCTCGTTTTTGTCCACCGTGAGTATCTTCCTCAGTGCCAATGGATTCACCCTCCAATATAGGATTGGCATTCACATCTGAAATATTGCCTAAACAGAGATATATTATCATAAAATGCGCGTTGCCGCCACTGTGAGAGCGTGAAATGCCTGTGTATTGGCGAAAAGAATGAACAAAATGGGTGGAATGACCACATTTTCAACGCGAGTCTCGATGGTGTAAAGGAAACATAGAGAATGCGGCAGCCTGTCAGGGTTTCACTGGGGCGGGTATGGAACCCCGCAGTGATGCGTACATTGGTTCTTTTATCGGGGCGGGGTTCCATACCGCCCCCTGTAACAAGCTCAGACAATCACGACTCACATCATACTCACCGGATCTACCTCCAACGACGCCACCGACCACCAACAACATTTCAACATTAAACCCCTGTATCAAATTAACCCTTAACGATAAACACTAAATCTGGAGAGAAATCATTATAAATACCCATATAGTTATTCTCGGAAATCAACATAACAAAATATTCCATAATTCTTTGGTTGACGTTATTGTTGTTATGTCTATCCAGTTTATTTTGATTTTCGTAACAAACGCGATATTCATAGGTTTCTTTATGCTGCTGTGCAAAATTATAGCTTGTAAACTCCAATCTTGCACCGAACAGATGAACTTTATTCCTCATTTTACTATAGATGAAATTATCTACACTCCTTCTTAACTCATCCTCTGAAATGATGAAAATAATTTATTCCTCTGGAGTAATTCCCCATTCTTTATGTTCAGTCGTGTCTATTCCACTAAACATAAAACGAGCATTTAGTTCTTTTCTAATCTGTTCTGTATTATTAGGAATTTCTGTTTTTTTGCTAATACATAAATTTACTCCTTCCAAATAGTGCCCATGTTCAACATTTATTATCTTTCCTTTATATACATATTCAAGATTGATTTTATGCTCTGCTTCAAGCCAACTCTGAATACTCTTATGTTCTGGTTTTATTGTTCTAAACCCATATAAAACTTCATAAGGGATTCGTGTTGTTTCAAACCCTGTTGTGTAAAATATATCATTTAACATTAGATCCTTAGAACTAATCATGTTATTATACCTTTCATAATTCTATTTTCCATATACCGCATCAAGATGCACATAATTATTACTAGATCAATACTTCATTAATGAATTCTTAGTAGGGGCTGCGTTCCGTACCCTTCCCATCAATCAAAAAGAAAATAACCTACATCATACTCACCGGATCAACCTCCAGCGATGCCACCGATCCGCTGGGCTGCGCTTTCGTTACAATCTCAGCCAACGCATCCTCAATGGCCCGACCATAGGGCTCCGGCCACACTTTCAGCACCAGCTGGTGGCGAAACCGGGCGTTGATGCGGGCAAGTGGCGCCGGCGTGAGCTCCATCAGCAGCACCTGCTTTTGATAATCGGGATAGAGGCTCAGGAAAAGCTCCAGTTCCTCATAAGCCCGCTTGGCATCAAATATTGCTGCCTTTTCATCCTCGCTCACAAACAGCGCCCTCATGAGCCTGGTGAAGGGTGGGAACTGGCTGGCCCGGCGGATCTCCAACTCCTCCTTGTAGAAGGCAAGGAAGTCGTGGCGGGCTGCGGCCTGCACGGCATAATGGCTGACGGAATAGGTCTGGATCAGCACCTTGCCTGGCCGGTGGGCCCGGCCGGCCCGGCCAGCCACCTGCGCCATCAGCTGATAAGCCCGCTCAGCACTGCGGTAGTCGGGCATATAGAGCTGGGCGTCGGCAGCAAGCACGCCCACCAATGTGACATCGGGGAAGTCAAGGCCCTTGGCGATCATTTGGGTGCCCACCAGCACCCGTGCCTCGCCACGGCGGAATTTCTCCAGCAGCAGGAAGTGGCCGTCTTTCTTGCGGGTTGTGTCGGCATCCATGCGCAACACCGGCACATTGGGGAAACGTTCGCGCATTTCCTCCTCCAGTTTTTGGGTGCCATCACCGAAGAAGCGGATGTAGGCGCTGCCGCACTGGGGGCATGTTTTCGGGATGTCCTGCTCGGTACCGCAATAGTGGCATTTCATCTTTTCCCCGCTGCTGTGATAGGTGATCGGCACGTCGCACAGCGCACAGGCAGCTACGTAGCCACAGGCGCGGCAGGACACAAACTTGGAGTGGCCCCGGCGGTTCAAGAGCAACATCGCCTGGCCGCCGGACTTGAGACAAGCGTCCATCTCCTCCACCAGTCTCCGGCTCATCACGCCCCGGTTACCGGTGGCAAGCTCGGTGCGCAAATCCACAATCTCCACCTCCGGCAGCGTGGCCGAGCCGATGCGCCGGGTCATTTTGAGCAGCTTCAAACCACCCCGCTCCGCCTCGTGGTAGCTCGCCACAGAGGGCGTGGCGCTGCCGGCCACATAGACTGCACCATGAGCTTGCGCCCTGCGGCGGGCAATCTCCAGCGCATCATAGCGGGGCGGGTGCTCGCTGCGGAAGCTTGTCTCGTGCTCCTCATCCACCACCACAAAGCCAAGGTTCTCCACCGGCGCGAACACCGCCGAGCGGGCGCCGATCACCACGCGGGCGGTGCCCTGGCGGATGCGCACCCACTCGTCGTAGCGCTCCCCCGCGGAAAGCCTGCTGTGCAGCACCGCGGCCAGCGGGCCGAAGCGGGCGGCGAAACGCTGCGTCATCTGCGGCGTGAGGGCGATCTCCGGCACCAGGATCAGCACCGTGCGGCCCAACTCCAGCGCCCTGGCGGCGCACTGCATATACACCTCTGTCTTGCCGCAGCCGGTCACACCATGCAGCAAATAGCAGGTTTCACCTGCACTTTTGCCTTCGGCGCCCACGCTTCCGGCTACAGTTGCGGCATATGCTCCGTCCATCGCCGCCAGCAGAGTGGCAAGCACCTGCCGCTGCTCGTCGGTGGGTTCCTTCAGCACATCGCGGCCGGCCTCCACCGACATAGGCCTGCGCCACACGCGCCGCTCATTGAGCTCGATCAAGCCCTTTTTCACGAGGGCATCCAGCGTGGCCGCCGTTGTCCCCGCCTCCTCAGCCAGCACCGAGGCGCTCACCGCGCCTCCGGCCATCAAAAGATAGTTCATCGTCTCGGCCTGACAGGGAGCCCGGCCCATCGCGGCCATCGCCCGGCCCGCCTCCTCCGGCGAAACCAGCAGCGAAGCAACCTTTTCGTTCTTCTCAGCCACCCTGCCGCCCCGCATTTCCGCAGGCAGCATCACGCGAAGTCCGTCAATCAGCCGGCAGTGATAACGCGTTTTCATCCAGGCGGCAAGCTCCACCAGCTCCGGCAGCAGCGCCGGGGTTTCGTCCAGCAGCTTTTCGATGGCCTTCATCTTGCTCGACGGCACATTGGAGCTGCCCTTCACGGCCATCACAAAGCCCTCCACGCGCCCGGGGCCAAAGGGCACGCGCACGCGGCTGCCGGGCACCACGCCGGGCAGCGAATCAGGGATGATGTAGTCAAACACGCGGTCCACGTCGGCGTGGGCGATGTCCACAATGACTTCTGCAAAGAGGGTGGGCAAAGGGAGGCCTCCGTATCGATTAACGCAGCAATCTACGCTCAATACCTAACATCATATCAGAAAACAACAAAGAATGGCATGATGGCGAACATAATTACAAAATCGTAATATTAGCAGGATTATCTCAATAGGCATCGAATGATGTTGGTGAGATTATTTGAAATGGAGGGACTTCAACATGGAAGCGCAGAACGCGACCACCGTCAGGAAAAACCGTAAGACAATAAAGTGGTTCCTCCTTTCTGGCATTCTTGTGGCATTGGCAATCGCCGTTACACTTATGCTGCCACCAATCAACGAAGCACGCACCATCACGAGCTTGAAAAAGCTGGCTGATTACCCACTCTATTCCATGACTTACTACGGTGATTATCACCTTGATTACACCGTGGACAGCCCAAACCTGCATGGCAATGGCGAGGATATGCTCTGCAGCAGTTTCCTGGCCACAGACGAAAACGGCGAGCCGATTCTCTGCCGGAACCTGGATTACACACTGACCGGCCACCCCATTGCGATGGTGAAAACAGGCGCCCCTGGCAAACAGGCCACCTTGGCGATCTGCGATCTGTTTTATCTGGGGTATCGGGGTGACAGGCTTCCCACCGGGTCAACCAAGGAGGATCGCGCGCTGTTGCATGCACCAAGGGTGACCATCGACGGCATGAACGAGCATGGTGTAGCGTTGGCCATCCTCTCCGTGCCCCATGCTGAACCGGCCAACGACCCAGCCAAAGAAACCATTGATGAGGTGGCTGGCGTCCGCCTGGTGCTGGACAACGCCACCACGGTGGAGGAGGCGATTGCGGTGATCAAGGGTTACAACATCCGGTTTCAAGAAGGAGCAGCCCATTTCATGATCGCCGACAGCACAGGCAGTTCAGCAATCCTGGAATTCATCAATGGTGAAACGGTGGTTACCAGAAGCAATAACCCATGGCAGGTCGCTACAAACTACATCGTGGCAAGCCCCACAAGGGAGGGCGTCGGGCAGGATCGTTATGACCTGGCGGAGCAGGCACTGGCAAAATCCCAAGGCATCCTCACAGAAGGAGAAGCGTTTGAGTTGCTGTCTCGCATCTCGCAGGAGGGAACACTTTGGTCTGTGGTCTACCACTTGAAAAGCGGCAAGGTGAGCCTGGTGCTCAACAGGGACTTTGATACTGTATATCGCTTTCAACTAGGCATGGATTAGCGGATTCCCCGACGCCTTCGCGACATCAGTCAAGCCAGACACAATCCGGTTGGCTGTCATTCTCCCTGTGATCGTGGTATCATGTTGGCAATGCTACACGGGAGAGGCGGCAAACAGCATTGCTAAGCAAGGATAGCAAAGAAGCACTTTCAGATATGGCTGTGGCGCAAGGCGCATATAAGGCATCCGTCATCCCCGCGGAACTCATCCCTTTCGACCCAAGCCTCCGACAGGCCTGCGCGGCCAATACCTGTGGAAATTATGGCAAGAACTGGACCTGCCCGCCGGACGTGGGCCCCATCGACGAACTGATCGTAAAAGCCAGGCAATATAAACACGCGCTGGTCTTTCAGACCGTATCGGTGCTGGAAGATTCCTATGACTTTGAGGGGATGATGGCGGCGCTCCGGCGGCATCGGGAAGTGACCGACCGCATCACCGATGCGGTGCGGGAAGCCATCGGTGAAAGTGACATTCTCCAGCTTTCCGCCGGTGGCTGTGTAATCTGTGAAACATGCGCCAAACGGCAGGACTTGCCCTGCGTGCATCCTGACCGCGCGTTGGCGTCACTGGAGGCTTACGGAATCTATGTGAGCAAATTGGCCGAATTGGCGGGGATGAACTATATCAACGGGAAGAATACAGTGACCTATTTCGGGGCGTATTTGTTTTCTTAAAAATACTAGCCGCATCATAGAATTCCTATCACGTCAGCCTACTAAAGGAGATTCCTATGAGCCAGTACACAATCTGGATCGAAGCAGAGTATTTCGAGGAAGGCACATGGGATAAGTATGACGAGTTTACAAATGTAATAGTGGAATTTGATAACAAAACGAGATGGGCGGCCATATTTGAAACTTTCAAAAACATACAAACATCCATTGGAGAGTTTCAACAAACCGGCGAGTGTTTGGGTGGAAATTACAGGTTCATCACCAAACGAATCCTCTGTTGATGAAATCAGCCGGGAACGCATTGCGGATGTTATCAAAGACTTGATTGAACATGATAAGTTCAAATATAGTTTCGATTGGTGTGATGATTTTGATGAGGAACTTGAAGATGAACCCAATGATCGATCAAATGAAGAGTGGTTTACCACATTCAATGCATATAAACAGATCATATACTCCACATGAATCTCACAGGAGCTCATTTACTTTCTTCCGATTTAGAAGCTGGATGATTGGTCATGAATATATAAGCTAAAGGGGCTTTCCTTAACAGGAGAGCCCCTTTTCGTGGAAACTAACTAACGACCGCCATCCTGCGCCACGAAATTCCACATCACACCGAACTTATCAAACACTACGCCATGGCAGGGGCTGAAAAAGGTGCGCTGCAGCGGGATGCCCACCTCCCCATCCTCCTCCAACACTGCAAATGCGTGGCGAACAAGCTCCTCTTCACACTCCACGGCGATGGCTACCCGCTCAGAAGGTGCGTCATTCAATTCCCCGATGGTGTCGGAGAGACGAATGAAGTTATCGCCCATGGGCAAGGTGGCCTGCACGACCCATTCAAGCTGGTGAGAAGGAATTTCCGGCCCGCCCGGATGCTTGGGCAGCTCCGAAAAACGAAGCGTCTTGACAGATTCCGCCCTAAATGCCTTGGAATAAAGCTCAATGGCTTGTTGGCATTCTCCATGAAACGTGATGTAGGGACGAATCTGCATGACTATACTCCTTCAATGATGCCCGGTTTATTGTGAATCGCACCCGTCAAATCATGCTCGTACGTTCAACAACCTCTCCACCCTGTCGAGTATCACCCCGGCCACCTCTGCCTTGGTCATCATCGGCAGGCTGACCGTTTCCTCCTGCGTCACAATGGAAACCTTGTTGGTGTCAGAATCAAACCCAGCACCGGGCTCGGTCACGTCATTGGCTACGGCAAGGTCAGCATTCTTCTTCATGAGCTTGGCCCTGGCATGATCCAGCAGGTTCTCAGTCTCGGCAGCATAGACAACCAACACCTGGCCAGGTTGCTTCATCCGCCCCAATTGCGCGGCAATGTCAGCGTTTTCCACCAACTTCAACGTGACGCCTTCGCCTTGATTGGTTTTCTTGATCTTTTGATCCGCCACCGTTTCAGGCCTGTAATCGGCGGGCGCACCGGCCATGATCGCCGCGTCGCAGGAAGAAAAGCGCCGCACGGCCTCTTCATAAAGCTCCCGCGTCTCAACGATGTTGACCACTTCCACGCCGATGGGCGGTGTCAGGCTCACCGGCCCGGAGAGCAGCACCACATCCGCCCCGCGGCGCATGGCCTCCTCTGCCAGAGCATAGCCCATTTTACCGGAAGAACGGTTGGTGATGTATCGCACCGGATCGATAGCCTCGCGGGTGGGTCCTGCGGTCACCAGGATGCGGCGGCCAGCCAGCGTCTTCTTCACACCCAGGATGTCAGTGATCATGCTGTGGATCTCGTCCACCTCGCTCATGCGCCCGGCTCCCACGTCGCCGCAGGCAAGCCGGCCGTGGCCAGGGCCTACAAAATGATAGCCGCGAGCCTTGAGCCGGTCAATGTTCTCTTGCACCACGGTGTTCTCATACATGCCGGTGTTCATCGCCGGGGCAATGAGTATGGGCGCATGAGTAGCCATCACGGTGGTCGTGAGCATGTCATCGGCGATGCCGCAAGCCAGCTTGCCGATCACATTGGCGGTGGCTGGCGCGATCACCACAAGGTCCGCCATTTTGGCCAGCGCCACATGCTCCACTTCCCAGGGGCGGTCCCTCAAAAAGGTGTCCACTGTGACAGGGTTGCCGGAAAGCGTCTCCAGGGTGAGCGGCGTGATGAACTTCGTGGCGTTATGGGTCATCACCACGTGCACGGTGAAGCTTTCCTTTTTAAGCCTGCTCACAAGCTCGGCGGCCTTATAGGCGGCAATGCCGCCGGTGATGCCTACGACAATGGTGACACCGTCCATCATTCTCACCCCAAATTCATTGGGCCGGCACAGAGGCCGGCCCATACATTGAGAGCTACTTGTACCCGTCAAATGGCCTCTCGTACTTGATCTTGCCCTCGTGGATCTCCCTCACGGCGATCGTGACGGGTTTGTCCACACTGGCCTTGGAAAGCTTGGGTGCGCCGTCCACCAGTTGGCGGGCGCGTTTGGCGGTCTCCACGACCAGGGTGTAGCGGTTGTCTACCTTTTCCATCAGTTCATCCAGCGGTGGGTACATCATGTGGGATCAGCCTCCTCCAATAGAGCGTTTTTTAAATCGAGATTGCGGCTCACGCGGCACTTCTCGGCGTTGATGATCGCCTTGATGCGCAGCACCGCCTGGTCAACATCCTCGTTGAGAACCAAATAGTGGTATTCATCCAGATAACCCAGCTCCTGATAAGCGCTGCGGAACCGCCGCAGCAGGCTTTCGGGGGTTTCGCTGCCCCGCTTGGTGATCCGGGCTTTGAGCTCATTCATCGAGGGCGGCACCACAAAGATGAATACGCCCTCGGGAAAATTCTTTTTAACCTGCAGCGCACCCTGCATTTCAATTTCCAGCAACACGTCACGGCCCTCGGCCATGCGCTCGAACACATACTGCGCCGGCGTGCCGTAGCGGGCTCCGTAGACATCGGCGTGCTCCAGTAGCTCACCGTTGACCAGCATCTCTTGAAACTGCTCACCGGTGCGGAAGAAGTAGTTGACTCCCTCCTCCTCATGAGCACGGGGCTGCCGTGTCGTGACCGAAATGGACAGGGCCAGGCCGGGCATTTCAGTGCGCAGCCGCTTGCAGACGGTGGACTTGCCGGCGCCGGAAGGGCCGGACACAACCAACAACAGGCCTTTATGCGTCATCAGGACTCCTCTTCGTCTTCCACATCCAGTTTGGTGTCACTCTCGAGGCGGTTGGCCACTGTCTCCGGCTGCACGGCAGACAGGATCACATGCTCGCTGTCCATGATAATCACAGCGCGGGTGCGGCGGCCATAAGTGGCGTCAATGAGCCTGCCGCCATCTCTGGCTTCCTGGATGATGCGCTTGATCGGGGCCGAATCGGGGCTTACGATGGCGATCATGCGGTTGGCGCTCACAATGTTGCCAAAACCGATGTTGATAAACCGGATGTCCATGGTGTCCTCCCGCTATTCGATGTTTTGCACCTGCTCGCGGATCTTCTCAATTTCACCCTTGAGGGTGATACCGGCGTTGGTAATTGTGAGATCGGCGGCCTTGGAGCAGATCGTGTTGATCTCGCGGTTCATCTCCTGCACGATGAAATCGAGCTTGCGGCCGATGGCCCCGCCGGATTTCATCGTGTCGGAAAAGTGCTTCACATGGCTTTTGAACCGGACAATCTCTTCATCGATGCTGCCTCGGTCGGCCATATAGGCCACCTCGGTGTTGAAGCGCTGCTCATCCAACTGGGCACCCTCGGTGAGCTCCAGGATGCGGGCCTTCAGCTTGTCGCTGTAGTCCTGCACAACCTGCGGCGAGCGCTGCTCAATCACGGCCATCTCCTTGAGCATGCCCTCCAGCTTGATCGTAAGATCTGCCTTCAGCCGCTCTCCCTCGGCCACACGCATCTTCTGCATTTCGGAAAGGGCGATGTCGGCTGCTTCGAAGAGGATCTCTTTCAAAAGATCCTCATCGTCTTCGGCGCCCTGGGCCTCGATCACATCGGGCATCCTCAGCACCGTGGAGAGCGTGACATCATCCTTCAGGCCATGCATCTTGCGGATGCGCTTGAGGCTGGAGAGATAGGCGGCCAGCAGCGCGTCGTCCACATTGACGGTCTTGCTGCCTTCAGCTTCGTTCTGATATTTTAGATAAACATCCACATGGCCGCGGCTGAGCTTCTCCTGCAGCTTGCGCTTCAGTGGCTCTTCCATGGCACCCAGCGACTTGGGCAGGCGCATGCTGATATCCAGAAAGCGGTGGTTCACGCCTTTAAGCTCCAGCAGCAGCTTGCGCCCCTCGCGCTCCACATAGCCCCGGCCAAAGCCGGTCATGCTCATCACTGGCATATTTCCTCCAAAGTGGAAGGTTTTACTAGCTTCATTGAATAATAATTATAGCACGCCCGCCAAGCGCAATACAACACACCTGCGCTTGAAATCAAAGGTTATGGTGATTTGTTTTTTTCTGTCTCAATCGGCGCACAATACATCCATATTCCATTTTGGGGGAACGCCATGCTCTGGTCATTCACAAAAGAAGATATTACCCCACCCATCGGCCTGTGGCAAGACGGCTTTGCCAACCGGGCATATCAGTCAGACGGCGTGCTGGACCCATTGTCGTTGCGGACGGCAGTGGTGAAATCGGACCAGTCTGCGTTCGCTTTGATTGCCATCGAGGTGTTGGTGCTGACAAACGACCGGGCCGACACCATGCGCCGAAGGATCTGCACGGCCTGCGGGCTGGCCCCGCACCAGGTGCTGGTTGCCGCCACGCACACCCACAGCGCGCCGATGTCAACACCAACAGAGCATGAGGAAGACTACGATGGCTGGTATGAAACCGTCATCAGCAAGGCCATAGTGGCGGTGGTTCGGGCGATGGAGAGCCTGCAGCCGGCGCGGTTTGATGCAGTCGGCGGTTTATCCCGCATTGGTGTGAGCCGGCGGGAGTTCACCGAGCGCGGCGTGATGATCGGTGAGAACCCAAAGGCCGTGATCGACCGCAATCTGCGGATGCTGCGGGTGGTGGATGGGGATGGCAAATTGCTTGGTGCGATCCTGCAAGGAGCCTGCCACGCAATCTGCATGCGCGAAAGAAACACGAAATACACCGGCGACTGGCCCGGCCGGGCTTGCCGGCAACTGGAGGAGCAATACCATAACGCCGTCTTTCTATACTTCAACGGCGGCAGCGGCGATGTGAACCCCAAACGTTATGCGGGCGAGAGTGACGAGGAGTGCCTCACGCGCACAACAGACACATTCCTGGAAGATGTGGGCAGGCTGATGAAGAAGGACTTTGACCCGCACGAGGAAGGTGATGTAGTGTCGGTTGGTTCGGAGCTGGATGTTCCGCTAATGAAGCCCCGCAGGGAAGACCTGCTGGAAGAACTGGAGGAGTGGCGCAAGCGCATGGCAGCTGCCCCTGACGATTCTTGGGACAAGATCATCGGCGTTTATTGCGGGCGGTTTGTGGAAAACGCACTGCAGCACCTGGAGGACAAAGAGCCCTTTCATGTCAGCGCCATGGTGCAGGCGGCACGCATTGCAGGCGACATTGGTTTCTTCGCGCTGCCGTTCGAGGTGTTTTCCGCAACCTCAAGGGGATTATTGTTGAGTCTCAAAGACTCAGGTGTGCACAAGGAGAATGTGTTCACGATCGGCTATGCAAATGGCATCCACGGCTATCTGCCCACTGCCAAGGCGTTGCGGGAGGGGGGCTATGAAGCCAGGATGAGCGCATGGTTTTACGGCCTGCCCTCCTATTACAGCCCAAGAGCTGAGCGGGAAGTGCGCAACAGGCTGCTGGCACTATGGGAAGAGACGAAAACTCCTGACTAACTCTGGGAAGGGATAACCCATCCTGGTCATCAATGGAAGATAATTCCATTTATTGAACTAAGCACATTCGGATATCAGAGTGCGTTTTATGCAGATTTTTGTCTGCTTTTACCAATCCCATCCCTCCAATGATTGTATACATAAATACTTTACAATCAGCATCCTTCCATTGCTTGACAAAACTCCCAGCTTGAATTATAATCCAAAGCAATAGAATAGCGTCATAACATGCAGCGCTGAATCTGGCAACAGAGCGGGAGAACCAAAACGAGGGGTGCATCCGGTTCATCCGGTAGGGGATCCTTTCCCCCGAACCCGACAGCTAATCTCGCAAGCGCAAGAAGGATCGAATTGCTGTGTGGCATCGTTCCGGGGGGTTACCGCCCCTTTGGTTTTATCACCAAAACGGCGGCGTACCCTTTGCACATGATTGTTGTATCATGCGCTGTATGTGTTACATACAGCGCATTTTGTTTTTTAGGCAAGATGGTGTTGGCGGAAACCATGAAGGAGGGTTGGACATGAAAGTGATGTTGTCTGGCCTTGGCAAGGCAGGCTGCGAACTCGTCAGAACTTTCTCTGAGGCAACCGACGTACAGGTAATTGGTGGTATCTGCCGGGAAGGCAGTGAAAAAATAGGTCATGACATTGGTGAGATCGCCGGCATCGGCCCCATCGGGGCATTGGCCCACAGCGTCAAGCAGTTACGGGATGTATTCGTGTTCAAAAGGCCGGACGCTATTGTGGATTTTTCCAGCCCCGAGCAGGCGATGGAAGTGATTGAGCTGTGCATTGAGCACCGCATCAACATCATCCTAGGCACAACAGGTTTTTCACTGCAGCAGCTGAACAAGCTCAAGGAATACTCCTTGAGTGCCACTATCGCGATCCTTTATGCGCCCAATATCACGCTGGGTGTGAACGTGTTACTGGCCATGGCCCAACTGGCTGCCAAATATCTGGAGGGATACGATTTCAATATCACCGAGATCCACTACAAGGGCAAGAAGGACGCCCCCTCCGGCACAGCGAAGGTGATCAGCAAGACGCTGCACAATGGTATTAAGGAAACTTATGGGTTTGACACGGAGATTCCGATCAACAGCGTGCGTGCAGGCGGCTATATCGGCCGCCACGAGGTGATGGCCGTGGGAGAAAATGACAAAATTGAGATCGTGCACGAATCCTTCTCCCGCAAGGCCTTTGCCGATGGCGCATTGCTCGCGGTGCGCAGCGTAGCGGGCAAGCAGGGCTGGCTGGAGATGGCCGATGTGATCCGACTGTAGCGTTACCAATCTGGGCTGAAAGCCCGGTCACCCCCTCCCCTGACCGCCGGTATTGGTGCATACTGGCGCCGGAGAGGGGGTTTTTGCGTCCTCAGGGCAACAGGAGCCGCAAAAACAAACATCATCCGCCCTCCTGACTCTTGACAAAACCCCAGCCGAATATGATAATTAGCTGTCTAATAATTAGATTGCAAATTTGAAAGGGGTAGTCCGAATGTTGAAGCCAGGCGAACTCAATCAGCTGTTCATACAGACGCAACATTTGCATTATCGCAAGGCTCACAACCGCTTCAGCGCCTTCGGTTTGGGCGAGGGGCAACCCCGATTGCTGCGCAAACTCGCTGAGGCCGACGGCATGAGCCAGGCGGATCTGGCCCGCCGCTGCAATCTGGAGCCGGCCACGATCACCGTGGGGCTTGGCCGCCTGGAGAAAGCCGGTCTGGTGGAGCGCAAGCCCGATGAAAACGACCTGAGAGTCATGCGCATCTGGCTGACCACAGAAGGCCGCGAGCTCAACAGCCGGCTCCATCAGGTATTTCTCCGAGGTGAAGAGGAGAATTTTGAGGGCTTCTCTTTGGAGGAACGGGAACAGCTTGCCGATTTCCTGCGGCGGATGCAGGAAAATTTGCTGCGGGCCGTGGAAGTGAAGTGCAAACACGGGGAGAGTGACTGACTGTTGATCCGGCTCTTAAGATTTCTGAAGTCAAACTGGATTGCCGCTGTTTTGGCACCGTTGTGCATGCTGGTGGAAGTGCTGATGGATTTGCAGCAGCCCCACCTGATGTCTGAAATCGTGGATAAGGGTGTCGCGGCAGGTGACCTCGGCCTTGTGCTGGCGTTGGGCGGCCGGATGCTGCTGGCAGCAGCCGTGGGCTTTTTAGGCGGCATGGGTTGCATGATCTTTTCTTCCACCGCCGGGATGAGCTTCGGCACGGAGCTTAGGCAGGCGTTGTTTGACCGTGTGCAGACCTTTTCCTTTGCTGAGCTGGACAAGCTCAAAACGTCGTCCTTGATCACAAGGCTCACAAACGACGTGATGCAGATGCAGAACCTGGTGATGATGGCGCTGAGGATCATGGTGCGCGTGCCGCTGATGGCCATCGGCGGCATCGTGATGGCGGCGGCGATCAACATGAAGCTTGTTTTGATCCTGGTCGTGGGCATGCCTGTGCTGGTAGCTGCGATCATTATGATCACCCGCAAAGGCTTCCCGCTTTTTCACATCATGCAGGACAAGATTGACCGGGTGAACGACGTCACACGCGAAAACCTTTCCGCCGCCCGGCTTGTGAAGGTGTTTGTGCGGCAGGATTATGAAAAGAATCGGTTTGGCCAAGCCAACGACGACCTGATGCAAGCCGGCGTAAAGGCATCGCGGACCATGATCCTGATGTGGCCGGTGCTGGGTTTCGTGATGAACATGAGCGTTGTGGCGGCGCTGTGGTTCGGCGGCGGCATGATCCTCCAGGGAGAGCTTCAGACCGGCGAGCTGATGGCGTTTATCAACTACCTCACGCAGATCCTGTTTTCACTGATGATGTTTTCAATGATGCTGCTGGGTGCCTCCAGGGCAAAGGCCAGCGCTGACCGCATCAACGAAGTGATGGATACAGCCTCCACAATCCATGACCCCTCACAGGCAAACAAGCCCATCGGTTACGATGTGGAATTCCAAAACGTGGTTTTCCGCTATCCTGGCGCCGAGGGTGAACCCACAATCAAGGGTGTGAGCTTCCGCGCGGAGCAAGGCCAGACCGTGGGCATCCTGGGCGCGACTGGCTCGGGCAAATCCACACTGGTGAGCCTGATCCCAAGGCTGTATGACGCAACGGAGGGCAGCGTGACCATTGGCGGCACCGACGTGCGCAGCATCCCGCTCAAGGAGCTACGTGGCAAGATCTCAATGGCCTTGCAAGACAGCATCCTCTTCACTGGCTCTGTGCGCGACAACCTGCGGTGGGGCGCACCGGATGCAGACGAGGAGCAGATTACCGTGGCTGCACGCGACGCACAGGCCCATGAGTTTGTGGAGGCTACAGAAGATGGATATGGCACACTGCTTGGCCAGCGAGGCGTGAACCTTTCCGGCGGGCAGAAGCAGCGCCTCACCATCGCCAGGGCTCTGATCAAGAATCCGGAGATCCTGATCCTGGATGACTCCACCAGCGCCGTGGACATGGCCACGGAAGCCCGGCTGCAGGCGGCAATCCGCCGCAGGATGGGCCACTGCACGATCTTCATCATCGCCCAGCGCATCTCCTCCGTGCTGGATGCCGACAAGATCCTCGTGATGGACGATGGCCGCATTGCCGCCGAGGGCTCCCACGGTGAGCTGATGAAGACCTCGGAGATCTATCGCGATATCGTGCGCTCGCAGCTGGGAGAGGAGGCGGTGGCCAATGGCTGAGACAGAACGCAGGCGCGAGCAGGGGTCTGTGGGGCCTGGCCCCGGTCCACGGCCCGGCGGCCCCGGCGGAGGCCCCCCATGGATGCGGCAGATGGGCCCGCCGCCCAAACTTAAAAACGCCAAGGGTACACTTTTTCGGCTGCTGAAATATCTGGGGCAAAAGAAGCTGCTGCTGGTAATCGTGTTTGCCGCGACGGCGCTGTTTACACTCTCCGGCATTCTGGCGACAGAAATGAGCGGCAGGATACTGGATAAGACGCTTGCCACGCGGGATCTGACGGAGCTGGCGCGGGCGTGCCTGATGCTTCTTGCGGTTTATCTGACCGGCATCGCGTCCTCCCAGGTGCAGAACTGGCTGATGATCGACGTGGCGCAGGGCACCGTGGCCCGGCTCCGCCGCGACCTTTTCGAGCGGATGCAGGCGCTTCCGTTGAAGTTCTTTGACCGCAACACCCATGGCGACCTGATGAGCCGCTTCACCAACGATGTGGAAAATGTCAACGCCACGCTGTCACAGTCGGTGGCCCAATTCTTCGGCAGCGTGATCAGCATCGTGGGCACGCTGATCGCCATGGCCATTCTGAGCCCGGTAATGACGCTGGTGACGGCGTTCACGGTGCCGCTGATCATGGTGGTGACACGCGTCATTTCCAAGCGCACCCGCAAGTTTTACAGCGCCCAGCAGAAGATTCTGGGCGAGCTCAATGGCTATGTGGAAGAGACCATCTCCGGCCAGCGGGTGGTGAAGGTGTTTAACCGCGAGCAGCAGGTCAAGACTGAGTTCGCCGGCATCAATGGGCGGCTGAAGGATGCCGGAGTGAAGGCGCAGATCTTCACCGGCGTGATCGGGCCGCTGATGAACATGATGAACAACCTCTCCTACGCGATCATGACGGCGTTCGGCGCGTGGATGATATTGAACGGCAGCGGCGTGACGGTGGGCGTGGTGTTCAGTTTCCTGCTCTATCTCCGCCAGTTCGGCAGGCCTGTCAACGAAATCGCCAATCTGCTCAACACAATCCAATCGGCGCTGGCCGGCGCGGAGCGCATTTTCGACGTGATGGATGAGCCCCCGGAAGAGCTCGACAAAACTCGCGCGCCGGAGCTGGCTGACATCCGAGGCCGCGTGTGCGCCAGCGACGTCACTTTCAGCTACCTGCCGGGCAGGCCGGTGCTCAAGCAAGCCAGCTTCGTGGCCGAGCCCGGCCAGACCATCGCGCTGGTGGGCCCCACCGGAGCAGGCAAGACAACCGTGGTGAACCTGCTCACACGCTTTTATGACGTGGACTCCGGCACAATCACCATAGACGGGCTGGACATCCGCGCTGTACGCCGCGACAGCCTGCGCACAAGCCTTGGCATCGTGCTGCAGGACACGGTGCTCTTCAGCGAGTCCGTGCGGGAAAACATCCGCTATGGCCGCCTGACCGCCACCGACGCGGAGGTGGAGGCCGCTGCCCGCATGGCCAACGCAGAGCCTTTCATCCTGCGGTTACCCCATGGATATGACACAGTGCTCTCCGACGACGGCGGGAACCTCTCCCAAGGCCAGCGGCAGCTGCTCTCCATTGCCCGAGCCATCCTGGCCGACCCGGCGATCCTGATCCTCGATGAGGCCACAAGCTCAGTGGACACCCGCACGGAGCTGCATATCCAGGAGGCGATGCTGGAGCTGATGCGCGGGCGCACCAGCTTTGTGATCGCCCACCGGCTGAGCACAATTCGCAATGCCGACCAGATTCTGGTGATCAAATCAGGCGAGATCATCGAGCGGGGCACGCACAGCGAGTTGATAGATCAAAACGGTTTCTATGCCGGGCTGCAAAACAGCCAGTTGAGGACGGGGCTCGTGGAATAACACATTTCATATAGATAAATGAGAGCGGTCAGGCAAACGCCTGGCCGCTTTTTATTACATATCGTTCATCCAAACGTCGCAAAACACCACCGCCCAATTTCCTCAAACCCAAGCGATGTATAGATCCTTCCGGCCACCGGGTTGCTGTAAAACAACACGGCTGTCTTTCCATCCTGCTCCAGTTCCTCGCAAAGAGCCGTCATGAGCGCCCCGGCATAGCCGCGGCCACGATATTCCGCCCGGGTGCAGACGCTCACCACCATTGCGTATTTGCTGCGCTCCACCGTGGTCATCGCCATGGAAACGGCCTGATCACCCTCCATCGCAAGGAACACCCGTTTGCAGCCCATCCTCATCTCATCGCGCACAGCGTCAGCATTCAAGTCCATCGCAAACTCGGGAATGCTCTGCCGAAGGGCCGCCATCGCCGGCAGAAGCACTTCCAAGTTTTCCAGACCCACCTTCACCACCGGCGCGGGCCGGTTGCTCCTGATCAAACGCCCCGGCGCCAGCTTCATCAGGATGTTGGTGTGCATCACCGGCACCAGCTTCAGCTCATCCAGCACTGGCTGGAGGTACTCCGGCTTGCCGCTCAGCATCCCGAAGCCGGTATCCCGCATGATGCGGGCCACATGCTTCCAGTCTGCCCCCTCCGGGGCATAAAGGATGTAGCTGCCGAAATAACGCATCAGCACAGACCGGACTGTGCCCCATCCCTCCACCCACAGGTCGAGGTTGGGATCGTCCAGCGTGTAGCACTCCAGGTCTCCCAGGATGAAATGGTTCACTTCCGGCTCCCGCGAGAGGAAGGAGATGGCTTCCTTCTCCCGGCCCGGAGCAATCTTTCGAAGCACGGGCACCCTCCGGCGAGCACGTCGCCCTTTGCGCAGTATTATACATCGCTTGGGCGAATCATGCAATTCATTGCACCTATGTCGCCAATCTCCGCTTCTGTGCCAAATACGGCATACAGTTGTCAATATTCTCCTGCTATAATATAGACAAATCATAACATGGGAGCAAACCATGCAACAGTTTTCATCGCTCTCCTACCGGCTCACCCACAGCATTGCGGCGACCATGCCACCGTTCTCACCAAGGAGTGACGCGCCGGAGGAGCCACAGAGGCAAGCCCACGCATTCCTTGGTTCTGTTGCCCGCCGCCTTGCCCAGGACCCGGCGCTTGCAGGCTTATCCGCCACACCGGACGATGCGTTCGGTGACTGGGAGCTGTTCAAGCAGAAGCCCGAGCTCATCGACGAAATGCGCAAGCAGATGCGGAAGCTGGAAGAATTCTACGGCATGCTGTTCCAGCTAGGAGATGCTGCCATCGTGGAGGATGGCAAGCTGTCGATTGAGAAAACTGTCATGAAAGTGCCTCCAAAGACATTGAAGGCACTGGAGGCGTTTGGAATCTCCATCGAAAACAGGAAAGACAGACTTACATTGTGGAGCGCGGAGCACCCCCAACTGGCTGAGGGCTGGAGGTTGCTGAGCGCTGCCGCAAAGGAAAGCGCCAATCCGGCGTTCCAGTTTTCCCGCGCGGTCTTCACCCCGGCAGATGCCAAGGCTGTGGAGGTCTTCCGAGCTCTGGCTGAAGACCGGAACGCTTTTCAGTTGCTTGAAAGCTATTTCAACGATAACGGCTATCGGTTGGTGGAGCTCCGGGAGGGCATGTCATTGGATTGGGTGAAACCCTATGGCAAAAAGGAGGAGCCGCTAAAGGCTCATTGGGCTGAACGGACCCATGGCGGGCTCTCCATCGTCTTTGATTACCGCCGCGCCAATCCGGTGATCTACGGCCTCAGGCTGCCGATGTTTCGGGAATTGCTGGGCCGGTTTGACGAAATGGAAGAAGAAGTGAAGGCTCTGGTGGTCGCCCGAACCAAAAAGTGCGACGGCTGCGGTTATTGCACCCAGACCGACAAGACCGGCAAGCGCCCCCGGCAGATCGTGACCGTGAGGCATGGAGATCAAGAGCTTGATCTCTGCACAATGTTCCCAGGGTTCAGCTATATCTGGACGAAGGTGGACGAGGCAGAGGCAAAACGGATGATCGGACTGCTCAAATTCGTAGACCAGGTGTTTGGCCTAAAGAAATAACCTACATCACCGAAACCACGAGCCCCGCTGTAAAACCAATGATCTGCCACAGTGTTTTGTGCCCACCATCGGCGCGGAGCAATTGTGGCACCATTTCCCCGGTGGTCACATAGAGCATGGCCCCGGCCGCAAACCCCAGGCACATGCTCATCCACACAGGAGACAGATTCCCCAACCAAATGCCAAGGACTGCGCCCGCACCCGTAGGAATGCCGGTCAGCATCGCAAACAGCGCCTGCCTGAGCGGCGGTCGGCCCTGGGCGGCTGCCATCGGAGCGGTGATCGCCATACCCTCGGGGAAGTCGTGCAGGCCGATCACCAGCGCCAGCTTCGCTCCCAGCGCCGGCATCACCGCCCAGCCGGAGCCGATGGCCAACCCCTCCGGCAGGTTGTGGATCGCGATGGCTGCCAGCACCAGCCAGCTTGTGCGCGAGAGGCTCGCCTCCCCCTCCGGCAGAACCTGAGAGGCCAGCCACACCGCCGCAATACCCGCCGCCATGCCCATCAACGCCGTCAGGATGCCGCCGGCCTCCATGGCCTCCGGCAAAAGCCCAAAGCACACGATTGCTGACATAAGCCCCGCCGCAAACCCCAGCACCGCCGCTACCACACCGCGTCGCCTGCCCCCAAAGCAGCCAGCAAGCCCGCCAAGGCCGGTGCCCGCCACGCTGGCCAGCGTGGCCCAGACCACCGCAGCCACATCGCCCATTTTCTCCCCATCCCAAATGCAAACTTCCTATTATCATATTTGGGAAACCGGGCAAATATATTACAGCATCGAGAGTAAGTGCCAGCGGGCTTGATCGGGTGTTCGCTATGTGCTATATTATAGGAGAACGTTCGTTCCTTTTATGCGTCTATGTGGAAGGAGGTGCCGGCAGTGATTGAGCAGGAAAATGTGCTGAGAAACCCGGAGAACCAGCGGTTCTTTGTTTGGACGACAAAGGGCCTAAGGCTGACCGGCAATCCGCCCAGAGAGGTGGTGGATGCCTGGGCCGCACTGGCATACTCACCCAAACGGAAACCGTTGACGGGAATATTCCGAGGAGCGAAGATATAGCAAAAATGGCTTTATAGGGGCGGCTGGTCGCATTCTGCGAATGCTGCTCGCCATGCATCCTGGCTCATGAGCCGCCCGCTTTTGTTACCCCAGTTCCTTCTTCTCCGCAGCCTGCATCCGCTCGGTGCGGTCGGCAATGGCAAGCCTGTCCAGCATGTCATCGATATTGCCTGTGATGAACGTATCTAACTGATAAATTGTATAACCGATGCGGTGGTCGGTCACGCGGTTCTGCGGGAAGTTGTAGGTGCGGATGCGCTCGCTGCGGTCGCCGCTGCCGATCAGGGTCTTTCGGTTGGCCGAATATTCGGCGTTGCGGTCGCTCTCCAGCTTGTCCAGCAAACGGGAGCGCAGCACACGCATGGCCTTTTCGCGGTTCTTGATTTGGCTTTTTTCATCCTGGCACGTCACAACGATATTGGTTGGGATATGCGTAATGCGCACGGCGGACTCGGTTTTATTGACGTGCTGGCCGCCGGCACCGGAGGAACGGTAAACGTCGATGCGCAAGTCCTGCGGGTTGATGTCCAGCTCCACTTCCTCGGCCTCCGGCAGCACCGCCACTGTGGCCGCCGACGTGTGAATGCGCCCGCCGCTTTCGGTGTCCGGCACACGCTGCACGCGGTGGGCACCGCTCTCAAACTTGAGGCGCGAATAGGCACCCTGGCCAGTGATGATCATCGTGGCATCTTTACAGCCGCCGATCTCAGTTTCGTCGATGTCAGCCAATTCCACCTGCCAGCCCCGGCCGGCAGCATAGGCGGTGTACATCTTCAACAAGTCCATGCCAAACAGCGCAGCTTCCTCGCCACCGGTGCCGGCGCGAATCTCCATGACAACGTTCTTGTCGTCATTGGGGTCTTTGGGAGCCAGCATGAGCTTTAATTGCTCTTCCATCTCACCGGAAGTCTTTTCCAGCTCCAGCAGTTCCTCACGGGCCAGCGCCTCCATGTCGGCGTCGCCGGAATCCAGTAGTTCTTTGGCCTGCCGGATGTCTTCCTGCGCCTTGTGGTAGCCGTTTGCCACGGCCATTACCTGCTCCAGTTCGGCCTGTTCCTTCAGGTTCTTGCGCCAAAGGGCCTGATCGCGCATGGCGTCCGGCTGAGAGAGCCACAGGTTCAATTCATCGTAGCGGGCTTGCAGCTCCGCAAGCTTTTGTTCGAGCATGGGGGTTCAGAGTTCCTTCCTCGCCGCGATCACACGCAACACCCCCGCATAATCGGGGATCGCGTGGGCCTTAAGCCCAGCGGCATTCATGATTGCTATGGCTTGTTCTGCCTGGTCATATCCGATTTCTACAAAAAGCCACCCGCCGGGTTTCAGGCTTTCCGCCGCCCGGAGCGCCAGCGCACGCACAAACAAGAGCCCGTCCTCGCCGCCATAGAGCGCCAGCTGGGGCTCATGCTCCCGCACGTTGGCGGCAAGCCCTGCCATGTCCGCTCCGTTGATGTAGGGCGGGTTGGAGGCGATCACATTATAGGCCCCGCCGGGCAGGGGTTTCAGCATATCAGCGCGCAGGCAGGCAACATCCGCCTTCAGAGCGCTGGCATTTTCAGAGGCAAGCGCCAAGACTTCCTCGCTCACATCCACCAACAAAACAAATGCTTCGGGCCGCTCCAGTTTCAACGTGATGCCGATGCACCCGGTTCCGCAGCCCACGTCGATCACGCGGCTGGGTTGCCCCACCGGGATCACGGCCAGGGCTTCTTCCACCAAACGTTCGGTCTCCGGCCGGGGGATCAACGCCCTCCGGTCGGTGCGGAATGTGCGGCCATAAAAATCCCACCGGCCCAGGATATATTGCACCGGCTCATGGGTGCAGGCCCGCTCCACCATCAGGCGAAACGATGCCAGAGCGTCATCCGGCACTGCCAGATCGGGGGTCAAAAACAACGTTGAAGCGTTCAGTCTGGCGGATCCCTCCAGAAGAACCATTGCGATCCTTCGGCTGTCTTCCATGCCAGCCTGCTTCAACTGCGTAGCGGCCCAGGCAATGGCTTCCCGCGCCGTCATTGTGCCGCAGCGTCCTCGCTGGAGGAACCCTCTTGAGCCTCCGCGGCTTCCTCCACCGTCTCGCAGAACGTGGGCGGCAGTTCCTCCGCCGTGGCTTCCACTTCCACGGCAGGGGCCGGTGGTTCAGGCAGACAGGCCTTGCGCTCCTCTTCGCCGAGGCAGGCGGCAAAGGCAGCGATGGAGACCTCCAGCATCGCCAAATCAGGCTCGCGGGTGGTCATGCCCTGCAGCAGCATACCCGGCCAACGCAGCGCCTTGGTGAACCAGTTATCCCATTTGGCCAGCAGCATCAGTGTCTCAAAGGATACTGCCGCCACCACCGGCAGCAGCGCCAGCCGCATCACAATTCGCAAGTACCACTGGCCGCTCCAGCCGGTGAGTGCAAAGATCAAAACGCTGATCACCATCACAATGAGCAAAAAGCTGGTGCCGCAGCGGGGGTGCCTGGTCGTGAACTTCTGTGCGTTTTCAGGGGTGAGCAGCTCACCGTGCTCGTAGCAGTTTACCACTTTGTGCTCTGCGCCGTGATAGGCGAAGAAACGCTTGATATCCGGCATCAGCGATACCGCCGCCAGATAAAGGATGAAGATCGCAAGACGCACGCCGCCTTCAATGAGGTTTAGCAGAAAGTGGTCTGCCACTAGTTTCGTAAGAAAACCGGATAGCACCTGCGGCAGCACGAAGAACAGACCAATCGCCAACGCCATGCCCAGCACCATCGCAAAACCGGTGGCGATGTCCATGGCAGATTTGCCCGTCTTTTTGGAAACCCACTGCTCAAACTTGCCAGGCTCCTCCTCAATACCCATCAGTGACGCGGAGGTGTTGATGGACTGAATGCCAACTACCAGCATATCCACAAAGCTCACCACACCGCGTACAAAAGGCACCTTGCGATACCAGGCCTTTTTGCCGGGTTTCACAAGTTCCTTCTTTTCCAGCGCGATGGCGCCGTTGGGTGTGCGCACGGCCACGGCTATGCGCTCCGGGGCGCGCATCATCACGCCTTCGAGCACAGCCTGGCCGCCGATCTTGCTGTTTTTTCTCATGATCTCTCCGTTCGGGCGGGTTTCCGCCGATCCAATAGAGCAATTGTAACATAGTTCTTGCCATCAAAAAACATAAAACAACCTTAAGCTCTAACTGAACGTAAAGAAACGCAGAACGGGGTGTTTCCCCATTCTGCGTTGCCTTCAGCAAATATTGGTCTACAGGCCGTAGCGCTTCTTGAAGCGGTCCACACGGCCGCCGGTGTCCACGAGCTTTTGCTTGCCCGTGAAGAACGGGTGGCACTGGGAGCAGATTTCCACCTTGATCTCCTTTTCGGTGGAGATGGTCTGGAACCTCTCGCCGCAAGCGCAGATCACTGTGCTTTCGCGGTACTTGGGATGGATGTCTTTTTTCATTGCGTATTCACCTGCCTTGCCGCCTCTATGGTCATGACCGAAGTCATTTCGGATCTCCCGTAAAGAAACGCGAATGTTATTATATCCAAACGGGGGGCTTTAGTCAAGATCAAACATCATATTTTATATCATATCATCAAAATAGAATCATCACTTATCGCCTGCATACTGCACTAAAAGCTTGATCGTGTTTTCCAGCGCTTTTTTGTGCGTGCGCTCATACCCGTGTGAGGCATACACACCGGGGCCGATCAGGCCGTGGCGCACGTCATAGCCGGCCCGCAGCGTCACATCCACGTCAGAGCCATAGCGCGGATAGATGTCCACAGCATAGGCGCAGCCGGCTTGCTCCGCGGCATCAATGAGCGCGTTCACAACGTCGTAATGGTAAGGCCCAGCAGAATCCTTGGCGCAGATTGATACCTTGAACTCATCACAGCCCAGGTCGCCGCCCACAGCACCCATATCCACTGAGATCACTTCCACAACGCCCTCCGGAATCCCGGAAGCGCCGCCATGGCCCACTTCCTCATGCACGGTGAAATAGAGCCACACCTTGCGCTTTAGGGCCATGCCCTCGCTCACCATCCGGGCCAACGCCAACAGACAGGCGCTGCCGGCCTTATCATCCAGGTGTCGGCTTTTCAGAAATCCACTTGCGGTTACGATTGTGCGGGGGTCATAGGCAATGTAGTCACCGGGGCCAATGCCCAGCTTCGTGACATCGTCGGCAGAGGCCACTTCCTCGTCCAGCAGCACCTCCATGGCGCCATCGTCCTTATTGACCTTGTCGGTATCGCCAAACACATGCACCGATGGTTTATCGCACTGTATCGTGCCGGTGAATGTTTTTCCTGAGCGGGTGAACACCGTCACATTTTCGGTGGCGGCATGGAAATGGCTGTAGCCGTTCAACGGCTCATATCGCAGCCGGCCGTTGGGCTTGACGGAGCGCACCATCAGGCCCAGGGCGTCCACATGGGCAGCCAGCAGAAGGCCTTCGCCCTGGCCGCCAAGGCAGCAGAGAACTGCCCCTTTGTTGGTCATCTGCGGCGCAAAACCAAGCCGGACAAGCTCGTCCATCAGGTATTGGGCAGCCCGCTTCGTGTAGCCCGTGGGGCTGGGGATGCGGCACAGGGCCACGGTCTGCTCCACGGCATAATCCAGTATCTCAAGTTTCATTTGATCTTTCTCCGTTGTTACTTGATCGAAGCTCCCAGCGGGTCGCGCACATAGCCCATCATCAAGACCTGCCCGGCATTGAAGCCTTCGGGGTCGGTGCGCTCCAACAGCACAAGGAAAGGGCGGTTCACAGCCAGCGTTGGAATATCATCCTTGATGCCCTGTCGGTAGGTCACAGTGGGGTCTGGTTCATCCACGCCGCTTTCATCCACCACCAAGGCTGCTTTGTGCAGCACATCGGAAACATACAAACCCTTGCCCATGGCGCTGTAGTCGGAGCCTTCCGCAAGGTATTGGCCCAACCCGGCCCGATCCAGCACCGGCATCACCGAGCCCGCATGCTCCAGCTGGAAACGGGGCAGCAACACCCGCTGCTTGGACCATTCGGCCTTATCAAGCCATTCATCGTGCCGGGCGGCAGCGACTGGGATGAACTCATGCAGGCTCATGCCCTCCGGTGGCACCATCACCACCAGGCGGGTCTCATCCCCCGCCAAAGGCAGCGCCGCCACAGAGCCGTCCACACTGCTGTAAACCCCGCAGCTTTGATAATACACCAAAGTGGGTACGGCGGTCTCCTCACCGCCTTCATACTGAAACGGAAGGGGCCGGGATTTTCCGGTATCCATCGCTTGCTGCCAATCAAGGTCCGCTGTGAGGATGTCAACAAAAAAGGGTGCCTGCGCTGCTGGTAGCGTGAAGCCCAGCTTCTTTTCCCTGCCTCCGGTAGTATCGTCAGCCCATTCGTCCAGATAGTTCTGTCCGGACTCGCCCGTCATCGATACTGCAGGAAACAGCGATTCCATTTGCAGCATCTGCCGGGTATCGGTGAGGTAACTTTCCTTCACATACTGGCCGTTGCCAAACACCATGCACCAAGCTGTGGTGAGCCTGCCAAACTTGAGCTTGCTTACCGCCTGACGCATTCTGAGCGCCACCTCGTTGACCTGCCTGGGCGTCATGCCTTGCATGCCAAGCTCCCTCTCAAGGGCGCTGGCAGTGTCCCCAGAAGCGCCATATTTGGCCGCCGCCAGCACATCTGCAATGCCGGTAGTGCCCAGCACATTGTTGCCGCTGCCGGTGTCCAGCGCATAAAGCAGCTTGAAGCCAATTTGCAGGCCTCGCCCATCGGAAAAGGAGGAGTCGCTCACCCAGACAGCTGGCGTGGCGGTGGGCGTGGGTTGGGAGGTTACGTTGGCACAAGCCGGGAGCAGCGCAACGGCTACTGCCAACATGGGCGCAAGCAATTTTTTATATGCCTTTTGCAATGACGACTTTCTCATGGCCGGATTATACCATAAAAACTGTCCCGCATGGTATCTTCTCAGCGTGAGTAGCTGCCCTCAGCGCCGCGCGGGGATGACTTCCAGCCAATAACCGTCAGGGTCCTCAATAAAATAGATGCCCATGCCCTTGTTTTCATAGCAGATGCAGCCCATTTCTTCATGCAGCGCGTGTGCTTCGGCGAAAGTATCCACATGAAAGGCGATGTGCGACTCATTGTCGCCCAGCTCATAGGGGCCTTCCTTGTCGCGAAGCCATGTGAGCTCCAGTTGGTGAGCTGATGCGCCGTCGCTCAAAAACACGATGGTGAAGCTGCCGTCTGCCGCAGCATGGCGGCGCACTTCTGTCATGCCCAGCGCCTTGCCGTAGAACGCCAGCGATTTCTCCAGGTCTTTCACATTGATGTTGGTGTGGTTGATTGTGAATTTCATCGGTATCCCTCCTGAGTATTTAAATCATTTATCAGATTATGATGCTGTCACCTGGCCGGGTGATCGGTGCGACCTCGGTGGAAATGCCTTCTGCGGCAAAGACCCTCGCCAAATCATTGGGAAGCCCTTCCCCTCCGCAGAGATGCATCGGGATCAGCAGTTTGGGCGAGGCTTGCCGCGCAAAGCGCAGCGCCCCACGCATGGCATGGCGGCCAAGGCGGGCATCCACCGGGAAAAATGCCGCGTCCGGTCTGCTGTCTTTCAGAGACGCAATCTCATCAAGGAACCACCGTTCGTCGTGGGCCAGCTCCTCGGCGGTGGATTCTTCCTCCCAATACCAGTCATTGAGGTCGCCGGCGTGGAAAAGCTTTCTGCCCTCCAGCTCCACCAGAAAGGAGATGCCCTGATCGGTGGAGCCAAAGGCCGCAACGGGGATGCCAAGCACCTCGGCGGATTGCCCTTTGCTGAGCATGGTCACATTTCCAACCTGTGGCTTGGCAATGCCGGCATCCAACACATAACCAACATTATCCCCTGCACGCTTCAAAATCCGCTTGTTGTAGTGGTCATGGTGGCTGTGGGACGCGAAAAACACCACTGGTTTTTCGCCAAAAGGCAGCCGTTCAATCAACCCAAGCTCATCAGTGTAATAATCAAAAACCAGGCAGGCGGTGCTGCCTTCCACCAGAAAGCCGCTGTGGCCAAGCAAGGTGATCTTCATGGTGATCCCGTCCTTTGATGGTATTATAGCATAGAGATGGCACTGCCAGTAGGGTACTTCCCCTTGTCGATCGCCTAAGGAATAATACTCACCCCCGACCCCTCTCCCACGTTTGCGACCCTCTCCCCTTGCCCCTCCCCCATCACTGTGGGAGGGGTATGCTACTGTGGGGGCTGCCGCCCCCAATCCCCCGAACGTGTCGTTCCAATATGCTTGCCAGACTTCGGGATCCGGGGGCGGCAGCCCCGAACTAAATTCACCCCTTCGCCCAGTGATGGGAGAGGGCAAAATATTCCAAGAAATATCTATATTTGTCTGATTCAATTCACCCTTGCCCCATGGTATCATTGTGCCGTTCATCAATGATTTGGAGGCTCATTTATGTTGCCTGTTGATCTGGAGCAATTCTGGAGGGACGACGCCCTGGCTCATGAGGATAATTGCTTTTCCTCCACCGCGCCGCAAGTGGCGCTGGGCATCGCGATGAGCGAAGAATGCGTCTACGCGGAGCTGGGCGAGCCTGGCACACCCTGGCTGGAGGCGCCCAGGGAGCGCCGCCTGGAGCTGAACAAGCGGTATAACGACAAGGCAGAGCAAATTGTGGGCCGCCGCTTGCTGCCGGAGTGGCTGCCGGAGCCAGAGAGGAAGCTGCCGGAAATCCGGGGCATCCACGAGATCTTCGGCGGCAAGTATGTGGTGCAGGGTGAATCCAACTGGCTGATGCCAAGCTGCAGCACACCCAAAGAGCTGGAATCTGTGTTGGACACAGCGGAAAAGCGCATTGCAAACATCCGGGAGTTTGCGTTACCCGAGCACTGGGAGCGGGAGAAGAAGCGGGTCTTTGAGGCTTACGGCATCCTGCCCTCCACATTTCGCAGCATCCGGGGGCCGGTCACGCTGGCGATGTCGCTCTACGGTGTGGAAAACCTGATCTTTTTGCTGGTGGATGAACCAGAGCTTGCCGAACGCTTCAGCCGCACGATCTCCGACGCAGTGTTTGCATTGGCAACAATGATGGACGAAGAAGCCGGCTGCTCGCTCGATGACCGCCCGGCAGGGTTCGGGTTCAATGATGACGATTGCTGCCTATTAACGCCGGACATGTATGAGCAATTTGCCTACCCGATCCTGAAGCGCGTGTTTGACCACTGGTGCCCCAACCCCGGCGACTGGCGCTACCAGCACTCCGACTCACCAATGGGCCATCTGCTGCCGATCCTGGCGCGGCTCAACCTCACCGCATGTAACTTCGGGCCCACGCTCACGGTTTCCGAGATCCGCCGCCACATGCCCCGCACACGCATTGACGGGCAGCTGGCACCTTTCACCTTTATGGGCAACGACGAGGCCGCCATCGTGGCCGAAGTGCGGCGTGATTGCGAGATGGCCAAGCCCCACCGGGGCTTGAATGAATTCACTGCAGGCTCCATCAACAACGGCAGCTTGCTGACCAGCATGAGGGCGGTCATGCACGCGATCCAGCAATACGGCAGGTATTGAGATGGACCAGATTGACATCCTGGAAATCATCGAAGTGATCGGCGTGGCCGCGTTCGCAGCCTCCGGCGCCATTGTGGCCGTGGAGAAAAAGCTGGATATCTTCGGCATTTTGGTGCTTGCCTTCGTCACAGCCGTGGGCGGGGGCGTGATCCGCGATGTGGTGATGAACCGGGGGATCCCTGTGTTCTTCTCCAACTATCTCTATTCCGCCGTGATTTTAACAGTTGCTGTGGCTGTAATGCTGCTGCGGGAAAAGATCCGCTGGAGCTGGCCATTTGTGATCATCGACGCGCTGGGTTTGGCGGTGTTCACCACGGTGGCCGGTATGATGGCCATCGAAAGCGGCTACACGTTTCTGGCCTTCTTGTTCGTTTCCGTGATCACAGGCGTCGGCGGGAGCATGATGCGCGATGTGCTGGTGCAGGAGATCCCGGCGATCCTCCACAAGGAAATCTATGCAACGGCGGTGATTGCCGGCGTGTTGGCGTTATGGTTCCTGCACCAATGGCTGGGCCGGGATCTGGCTGTGGCGCTGGCCATGGCGATCGTGTTTACCGTGCGGGTGGTGTGTTACCGCAAGGATGTGCACCTGTCATTCTTTCACAAGGGAAACAAAAAGGAACAAAGCGTATAGAAGTAGCAAGAGGCCGGCACGAATGCCGACCCCTTCCTTGACACCACAATTACTCACAACTACTCGTCATTCCACCGAGATTCTATATTCACTTTTGAACGCCGCACCTGGCTCCAGGCTTAGCACTGCCTTTTTTTGCGTCAAGTCACCGGTAAAGTCGGTGGATTCGGCGATGCCATACCACGGCTCGATGCATACGAACGGCGCGCCGGGCGGCGCCCAGATGCCCAATTGCGGAAAACCGGGAAAGCTCACTATAACGGATTTGTCAGTCTTGCGGCTTTTCAGCGCCACAGAGGAGGATTTCACGCCGTCCAGGATAAAGGCACCGTCGGCAAACATGCCAGAGGAAAGCGGCTTGATTCGCTCATTGCGCAGAAACGGTTCATTCTTTCCGGCGATCAGCAGGTTGGAGGCGTTCACATACTGCCGGTCCAACGTCTCAGATTGCTCAAATTCCAGGAAATAATCCTCAAAGGAGTCATCTGTCACAATCGGGCAGTTGAAAGCCGGGTGGGCTCCGATGGAAAAGCACATGACCTTCTCATCGGTATTCTCCACGAGCCAACCCACCACAACGGCATTACCCTCCAGCCGGTAGGAAACCTCCAGCACGAAACGGAACGGATACATGGCGAGGCTTTCAGGGCTGCTCCCCAGGCGGTAAGTTACGGCATCGCCAGACTGCTGGGCGACAATAAACTCACTGTCGCGGGCAAAGCCGTGGTTCTTCAGCGTGTATTGCCTGCCGCCATAGGAGTATTGATTGTTGGCCACCGAGCCCACAATCGGGAACAATAGCGGAGCGTGTCGGTTCCAGTGCTTGGGGTCTGCCTGCCACAGGTATTCAGTGCTGCAGGCTTTCAGCCGGATACTGGTAAGCTCTGCCCCTGCAGTTTTGGAGCCCACAGAAAGCTTTTCGTTTTCGATCATCACCTGCATAAAAATCCTCCGGATATTGGTTTGCCAAATCCTGCCAATTTGATTCAGTATAGCACAAAAAATACGTGATATTGCAACGGTTTTGTGCCTGCCAGCACAATGCAGGCAGGCGAATTCGTTGTATAATGCGAAGAACCGCACTATAATATGCAGGCAGAAACCACACGGAGCGGCCCATGCACGAGCTTCCCCTGGTTCAATCCATCATCACAAAAGCTTCCGCGCACGCCCGCATGAACGGCGGGCAGGCGGTGAAGTCCATTTCGTTGGTGGTGGGTGACGGCACCGGCTATGTGCCGGAGAGCATACAACTGTATTTTGACATCGCCGCCGCCGGCACGATGTGCGAGGGCGCACGGCTTGCGGTGCGGCGTGTGAGGCCGTTGATGCGCTGCGATGCCTGCGGAAAAGACTTCGAGCGAAAGCCATTTTCCTTTGACTGCCCCGATTGCGGCAGCGAGGGCCGCCCCACAGATGTGGGAAAAGAACTCTACATTGAAGATATTGAAATCTATATGGACCAAGGAGACAAAACCAATGAGAGAAACCATCCGGGTGCCGGTAATGGAAGCGGTGCTGACGGAGAACGATCGCCTGGCGGAGAAAATGCACGGGGCCTTTGAGCGCCGCGACATTTTCGTAGTGAATGTGCTGGGCGCGCCGGGGGCCGGAAAGACCACCAGCCTGATCCGCATCATTGAGCACCTTGCGAATAAAAACGTGGGCGTGATTGAGGGCGACATTGAAAGCGACATCGACACCAAAAAGCTGGAAGCCCTGGGGATTCCCACCCAGCAGATCAACACCCAGGGCGCCTGCCACCTGGACGCGCCGGTGATCGACCATGCGGCAGACAACCTGAATCTCACCGACGGCAGCATGCTCTTCATCGAAAACGTGGGCAATCTTGTCTGCCCGGCGGAGTTTTACATCGGCGAACATGTGAAGCTTTTGATCCTTACGGTGACAGAGGGCAGCGACAAGCCCTACAAATACCCGCTGGCCTTTGAGAAGGCCGATGTGATCCTGATCAACAAGTGCGACCTGATCCCATATGTGGATTTTGACGAGGCCTACTTCATGAAGGGTGTGCGGGCGTTGAACAAGACCGCACCGGTCTTCAAGGTTTCCGGCAAGACCGGAGAAGGCTATGAGGAGGCAGCCCGTTGGCTGGAGCAGAAGCGCAAGGGGCAGTAACGCGCCGCATTTTCCTCCGCGGCATGGTGCAGGGAGTGGGCATGCGCCCCTTCCTGGCATTGTTGGCCAAGGAGTTTGGCATCACCGGATCGGTGAAAAACATCGGCTCCAATGTGGAGATCGTTGCGAGCGCAGACGCGGAAACGTTGGATGCATTTATAGCAGCGATTCAGACGCGGAAGCCGGAGATGGCAGAGATTGCGGAGATCATTGAACTCCCCCTGTCGCCTGCGGGCGACATCCCCCTCAAGGAAGGGGATAAAGAAATAGTTTCCCAAATCTCCACCTCCCTCTTGAGGGAGGTGCCGGCCACAGCCAGCGGAGGGAGTTGCTCAACCGCCTTCACCATCCTCCCCTCCACCGCAGGCGAGGTGGCAATGCTGCCGGCGGACTTCCCCATTTGCACAGACTGCATGCGGGAGTTGCTGGATGAGAAGAACCGGCGGTTCCGCCACCTGTTCATCAGCTGCGCCGTGTGCGGGCCCCGCTACAGCATCCTGGAGCGGGTGCCCTATGACCGCGACACCACGTCGATGATTGACTACCCGATGTGCCCGGCCTGCGCCGAGGAATATGCTGACCCAGCCAACCGCCGCTACCACGCCCAAACGGTGTGCTGCCACGACTGCGGCCCTACGCTGCTCTGGAGAGACCGAACAGGGGAGTGGGAAGGCGAGGCTGCTCTTGAAAAGGCCGCGCGCTGCTTGAAAGACGGCGGCATCGCCGCCATCAAGGGCATCGGCGGCTACCACCTGGCCTGCGATCCAAACAACGGGCAGGCTGTGAGCCAGCTCCGGGCGCTCAAGGGCAGGGAGCTGAAGCCCTTCGCCGTCATGTTTCCAGATATGGCTGCACTGCGGAGATATTGTGATGCATCTGAGCAGGAGCAGGAGTTGCTGCTCTCCCCCGCCCGGCCCATTGTATTGCTGAAGACCAGGAGGCCATTTGACCCGGCGGTATGCGGCGACGCGCTGCTAACCGGGTGCTTTCTACCCTATACAGCGATGCAGTTGCTGCTGCTCAAAGAGTGCGGGCCGCTGGTGATGACCAGCGCCAACCAAAGCGGCAAGCCGGAGATCCATGAAGACGGGCCGATGCTGGCGATGCTTGCGCGGGAGGAGCTGGCGGGAGTGCTCTACCACAAGCGCAGGATCGTGACGAGGCTGGACGACTCGGTGGCCCGCATTTCCGCCGGGCAGAGGCAACTCATCCGACGGGCGCGGGGGTATGCGCCAAGGCCGGTGTCCTTGTCACAACAGACAGGGAAAGAAACACCGGGATCAGGGTCGGGTATGGGCTGGTCGCATCCATCGGATGCTGCTCGCCTATGCATCCGAGAACCCCGCCCCTACCAAGAAACGAATGCTGTCGTTGCGTATGGCAGCGACCTAAAGTCGGCGTTTTGCCTGCTCAAGGGCGGCGAGGCCCACATGAGCCAGTATTTCGGAGACATGGAGGAGCAGGAGGTGCGCCAGGCCTATGAGCAAAACCTGGCGCATATGCAAAGGCTGTTTGGGTTCACTCCGCAGTTGGCTGCCTGCGACCTGCACCCCGGTTATCACAGCTCGCGGCTGGCACGGGCAAGCGGCCTGCCTGTTGTGACGGTGCAGCACCACCACGCACATATTGCCTCGGTGATGGCCGAGCACCACCTTGCAGGGCCTGTGATCGGCGTGGCCTTTGACGGCACCGGCTATGGCACCGACGGCGCAATTTGGGGCGGTGAATTCCTACTCTGCGAGGGAGGAAGCTTCCGGCGGGCCGCACACCTCAAGGTTGTGACTCTGGCTGGAGGCGACTCGGTGGCGGTGGACGCGCGAAAGGCCGCACTGTGCTACTGCGAAGCTGCCGGGGTGCCATACGAAGAATCTGAAGGTGCAGGCATCCTGAGGGCAGCGCTGCAAAACCACGTAAACACCGCGCAATACTCCAGCATGGGCCGGCTCTTTGACGCAGTGGCCAGCCTGCTGGGCATCTGCCATACCAACGGTTATGAGGGCCAATGCGCCATCGCGTTGGAGAACGCCGCCAACCTGGCTGAGCAGCAAGGCGTCACGCCGCTGCCGATGGCTTTTGGCATCGAGGAAACGACGGACGGCATCCTGATTGAAACGACGCCGGTAATTCGGGCGATTGCAGCAGCCGGTGCAGAACAGGCGCTCGCTGCCGCGCTTGGATTCCACAACGGGGTTTGCGGCATGGCGCTTGATATCTGCACCCTGCTGCGGGAGCGGCATGGCATGGGCACAGTGGCGCTCTCCGGCGGCACATTCCAGAACGAGCGCATCCTGTCCGGCTGCATGGCGATGCTGGGAAATGCCGGATTCTCTGTTTACACCAACAACGAAGTGCCTTGCAACGACGGCGGCCTGGCATTGGGCCAGGCCTATATCGCGGCAAGGAAGACCAGGCAGGAGTAACCATATGTGTGTGGCAACACCGGGAAGAATCATCACAATCGAGGGAAGCACCGCCAAGGTGGATGTGCTGGGCAACACGATATCGGTCAATGTATCTTTGGTGGACGCAACAGTGGGCGATTATGTATTGACCCACGCCGGCATGGCAATTGAAAAGATTGACCGGGAAAAGGCCGAGGAATTAATCAGGCTGTTTGAGGAAATCGAGGAGCTATCTCAATGACCGGCATGGAAAAGGCCGCCGCAAAGCTGAAAGGTTATGACGGGCCGGAGGTGCGCGTAATGGAAGTGTGCGGCACCCACACGGCGGCAATCTTCAAGTCCGGCTTGCGCTCGGTGATTTCACCAAATATCAAGTTAATCTCCGGCCCCGGCTGCCCGGTATGCGTGACCGCCGCCGGCTATGTGGACAGGCTCATTGAGCTAGCCATGCTACCCGATCATTGCGTGCTTTCCTTCGGCGACATGCTCAAGGTGCCAGGCAGCGAAGGCTCGCTCTTAAGCCACCGCAGCGACGGAGCCCGGTTCCAGATGATCTATTCACCACTGCAGACGCTTGACCTGGCCAGGCG
>JAEZSE010000022.1 GCA_023421955.1 Bacillota bacterium | reverse complement strand
TGCCTGGCCTCTCCGCCCACATGCCCGAGCTCATTGTCTATTCCGACGCCAATGAGTATGACGTGCAGACCTACATCCAGATTTATAACTGCCTCGGCTTCCTGATGCAGATCGAGGTGGAGTCCGTCGCTAACACGATCTGGAACGCCAAAAAGCCGGTGATGACGATCAAACCCATGGCGGCAGGCCGCTGCACGCCCTTTGTGGGTCTGAACTTTGTGTGGAACACAATCCGGCCGCAGGACATGGTCACTGTGGGCTGCATGACGCCCCACGAGGCTGAGGAGGATATTGAGATATCCTTGGCTGCCATTGAGCGCCGCGCACCGGACCTGGAGGGCCGGTCCAGCCCCAATAAGACGGAGATTATGAGGTAAGCTCGTATACTTTGCGATGTGTCCCCTTTCGCGATGCGGAGGGGGACTTTTTATTTATATACTCTCACCCTTCCCCTGGAGACCCTCTCCCCATACCCCTCCCCCATCACTGTGGGAGGGGCATTATTGACTAGGGGCTTGCGCCCCTATAACCCCAGATACTATCCAGCTAGTTCCTACAAACGAATGATCAAAAACCGGGGGACCGGGGCGACAGCCCCGAACTAAAGTCTCCCCCTCCCACTGGCAAGGGGGAGGGGGTTGGGGGGAGAGGGTGCCTGGGGGAGGGGTTTGGGGAGAGGGTTCTTTTGGGAGGGGCCGGGGACCTTCGTGATGGGGTGATTGCCTAAGCTTAGGGAGCTCGCACAGCTCCCCCTGCCGCCTTGCGGCACCCCCCTCAACGAACCTAACCCTGCATCGGCATAGCCTTGGAAATCCCCCCGTCGCCTGTGGGCGACACCCCCCTTATTAAGGGAGGGTAGGTAGAGAGCTTGGCATCGTGTGGTATAATCCCCGCCCTCCCGTGCAATACTGATACCGGAGCGGTTAATCACAACGCCGCACTGACTATCATCAGTCAACGGGAGGCAATCCATGAGGATCACGAAGGACAGGGAGACCCGGCGGGCCGAGCTCATCAGCACCGCAATCGCGTTGTTTCTGGAAAAGGGTTATGAGGCTGCAATGGTCAGCGACATCGTGAAGCGCGTGGGCGTGGCGCAGGGCACATTTTATTATTACTTCAAGACCAAGGAGGATGTGCTGGATGCCGCGCTCGAGCGGCTACTGCAGGAGGGGGTGGACCGGGTGGCCCGCTTGGCTTCTGACGATTGCCAGACAGCGTCGGTGCGGCTGGAAGGGCTGTTCCGCATCTTGTTTTCACCCCGTGGAAGCATCGAGGTCGATCCCCGTTATCGTGGCTTGCTGCAAGACACCGCCGTGCATGCCCGCATGGAAGCAGTGCGCTTGAGGATGCTGCTTGGCGTCTTGTCCAATCTGGTCTGCGACGGCATCCGCTATGGCGAGTTCCGCAGGCTGCGTTTCCCCAGTGATACGGCAGAGCTTGCGCTGCGCGGGGCCGCGGGCTTCATGCGGGAGCAGCAGTGCCAGGCCGTGCCCCTGGCTGCCATGGAGGCAAGGTTGGACGCACTGGCGGAGTTTATGGAAAACCTGCTGGGCTTGCCGGAAAACACCCTGGACTTCAAGGACCGGGTGATCCGGATCCGGGCGTAAGCAAGGTGGTTAACAACAGCTCAAAGGCCGGTGATGACCGGCCTTTTGCTGTTCTGTGGCCCATTTGCTGTTTTCAGGACAGGAAACGCTGTTTTCAGCCATTACCATATGCTTCTTTTCTAAAATGATGTATGATGATACCACATTAATTTGGAGGTACGATCAATTTGACTGCGGTAAAGATCAGGGTGATTACCGTGCTGGTGCTGTTGGCTGTGGTGGCCATCATCGGCTTTTCCGGTATTTATGTGGTGAATGAAGGTGAGCAGGCAGTGGTGCTCACTTTTGGAAAGCTCACCGACACGAAGGATCCCGGCATGTATTGGCACATGCCAATGGCGCAGACAGTGCGCAAGCAGAGCACTGAGGCCATCTACACACTGGAATATGGATTCCGCACGAACAACACTGCGACCACAAAAGACACGGCGCAATACAACGATGAAAACGCAGAAGCCATCATGCTCACCGGCGACCAGAGCATCATCAAGGTGGAAGCGATCTACCAGGTCGTGGTGAGGGATGTGGCACAGTTCTTCTACAAGGTGGACGATCCGTTTGACACGATGCAGAAGGCATTTGAATCGGTGCTGCGGCGCAACATGCAGAACCACACGTTGGACGATGCTCTTTTGAACAAGGATACGATTGAAGAGCAGGTGTTGCAGGATTTCCGCAATGTATTGAAGCCCTATGAGCTGGGCGTGCAGATCAACAGCGTGAAGTTCCAGAACATCGAAGTGCCTGACGAGGTGGTGGCCGCCTATCAGGATGTGAACAACGCCAAGAACGAAAAGACCCGCAGGCTGGACGAGGCCGCCAAATATAAAAACCAGATCGTACCCAACGCCCGCGCCCAGGCCTATAAGATGCTTCAGGACGCCGAAGCCTATAGGGCAAAGACCGTTGCCAACGCCGAAGGCGAAGTGTCGGAGTTTAATAAGGTGCTGGAGAAATATCGCAACAGCAAGAGCATCACCCGCACAAGGCTGCTGATTGAGACGTTGGAAAGCATGCTGGCCTCAGCCGACCATGTCTACATCATGGATGAGGACAGCGGTGTGCTGAAGATGCTCACGCTCACACCGGGCGAAACCAAAGCACCGCAGGCAACTGCCGCGCCGGTGGAAGGGGGCAACTGAGATGTCTACGATCAATGTGACGCCAAATAACTCTAATCGCGAGATTTGGAAAGCGGTGAAGGGCCTGGTCTGGACCGGTGTGATCATTGTGCTGGCTCTGATTCTGTTTAGCCTTTGCACGTTCACCGTGGGCGAATCGGAGCAGGCTGTGGTCTCCCGCTTCGGCAAGATCCACCACGTGGTGCTGGATCCCACGCTGGCGGCCAGCTACCCCGAGCTCATGACGACCACAACCGAAGAGGGATCCGTGGTCGCCACGAAGACCGGCAAGGGCCTTCAGTTCAAGCTGCCCTTCTTTGACAGCGTGGTCAAGTATGACAGCTGGCTGCTCACCTACACCTCCCAGCAGGAGAAGGTGAACACCGCCGACAAAAAGCAGTATATGATCACGATGTATGCCCAGTGGCGCGTGGCAAACCCGGCGCTGTTTTATCTGAAGATGCAGACGCAGCAGCGGGCCAGCCAGTATTTCGACAACCAGATCTATCCGATCCTGATCCAGCGGATCAACCGCTTGCAGGCCGATGACTTTTTGAGCAACAAAGACAAGCTGAACGCCTCCTTTGCCGACGCGCTCAAGGCAATGAACGAAGTGGTGAAGGAAGCCGGCATCGTGGTGGCAGATGTGCAGATCAGCCGCACGCTGCTGCCGGACGCCAACCTGCAAAGCACCTATGAGCGCATGGTGGCCGAGCGGCAAAAGGAAGCCCAGCAGCTGCGCAGCGTAGGCGACGAGGAATACACCAAGGCTGTGGCAGAGGCCGACCTGGAGGCCAGCCGCCTGATCGCCGACGCCACCAGGAAGTCCAAGGAGATCATGGGCGAGGCTGACGCCGCAGCACTTGAAATCTACGCCAACAGCTACAGCAAGGACGCCGAGTTCTATGGTTACTGGCGCACGCTGCAGATGATGAAGAGCTCGCTGGGCGATGCCACGATCGTGCTGAATGACAAGATGCCGATCTGGAGCGACCTGCTCCAACTGATCCAGCAGGGCCAGGTGGAGTTGAAGTAACCGGATAATGAAGCCGGGCGGGATCCTGTACCCGCCGGGCGAGCAAGCCCCCTTTGGCCCAACCGGGCCGGAGGGGGCTTTTGCATGCCCGTCTGAGATCAGAATGTATATCCTGTTTCTGGCACTCCCCCAATATCTGATTCATATCATGAACTGGATACTTAATATAAGGGGGTTTTTGATTGGCTGGAAATGAATACCCTGAGATGGGGATGCATCCCTGCCTGGCTGCCGGTGCTGCCGGGGGAGAAATGACATACCCGAAGCTATACCACAAGATACATCCGTTTGTTTTGGAAGCCTGCGACGAGGTGGAAATGCACGGTGTGATGATGCCGACCGATGCGATGATGGACTGCATGTGCGACCGGATCTGCGATAAAGTGTTCCGGGTGTATCCAGAGATGGCCAAGTATGATGTGGATTATGAAGAGGGGGCAGATGTAGGCGCATCCCAGCTGCCGGGCGGGCTTGAATCAGAATTTCGCCGTTTGTTTCCAGGGGAGGAAATGCCAAGGAACCTGGAGGACCTTCGTCGCAGGCACCCCCGTGAATTCGAGGATTTCCGCCGCAGACATCCGGACAGCTTCCGGCGCGGAAGCATTTTCCGTGATTTCATTTTGTTCCTGATCTTCCTGGAGTTTTTCCGACGCAGGAGAAGGTTCTGAGCCTTTCGCCGTCGGTGCTTTCGCACCCCAGCGAGTCTTATCTCGTTCTTGCCACTCGTTACCCACCCACCGCGCATGCCTTACACCAGGATGGTGTATCAGCCATGCAACACTGGATGTGGCATTTGCCACATCAGTCCGCATGGATGCGGACGAAGTGTTGCATGTGGTCGTTGGGTGGGTTTTCTAGATAGATGCGCTGGTTCAGCGAATGTTGTTCAACAGGAGGGCATGTTTCTTGTCCGACCTGCCAATTGCACCATTTCCCGCCAAGTGTTATCATTAGGGCAAATTTCGGGCTTTGGCCCCAAAAGCAGGTGAAAGCCTTGCCAACCGTACAGGAACAAATCCAGAAGCTTAAAAAAGAGCGCAACGCCGTGATCCTTGCGCACCTCTACCAGCAGGGCGAAGTGCAGGACATCGCCGATTTCGTGGGCGACTCCTTCGAGCTTTCCCGCAAGGCGCGGGAGGTGCAGGGCGATGTGATCGTGTTTTGCGGCGTCTATTTCATGGCGGAAAGCGCCAAGATCCTGAACCCCGAAAAAACGGTGCTGCTGCCGGTGCTGAGCGCCGGCTGCCCGATGGCCGACATGGTCACGCCGGAAGATGTGTTGAAGCTCAGAGAGCAATACCCCGAGGCCGCTGTGGTGTGCTACGTGAATTCGTCGGCGGCGGTGAAGGCCGTCAGCGACATCTGCTGCACCAGCTCCAACGCGGTGCGGATTTGTGAGTCGCTGCCCAACTGGCAGATCATCTTTGTGCCCGACCGCAACCTGGGGCATTTTGTTTCCCGCCATGTGAGGGACAAGGAGATCATCCCCTTTGCCGGCTTCTGCCCCACCCACGAGCGGGTGGGCGTGGCCGATGTGGCAGCCGCCAGGGCGGCGGTGCCCGGTGCGCTGGTGCTGGTGCACCCGGAGTGCCCGCCGGCTGTGGTGGATGCCGCCGACTACGCAGGCAGCACCGCCCAGATCCTCGATTACGTGGGCAAGTCTGAACAACAGGAATTCATCATCGGCACCGAGCAGGGCATCCTGCATCGGTTACAAAAGTTCCACCCGCAGAAGAAATTTTGGCTGCTGTCGCCGAGGCTGTTTTGCGTGAACATGAAAAAGACCGGCCTGGACGATGTGCTGCACGCGCTGGAAACAAGGAGCAATTCCATCGAACTGGACGAGGAGACCATCCGCCGGGCAGGGCAATGCCTGGAGAGGATGCTGAAGGCATAACAGGGGAGACGCATTGTGAGAAGGTTTTTGTTTGACGGCAACCTGGCCGATTGCGGCCGGGAGGACTTTGATGTTGTGATCGTGGGCAGCGGTGTCGCAGGGCTTTATGCCGCGCTGAACCTGGACCGGAAGCTCCGCGTGGCGGTGCTCAACAAGGCGGGCATCGAGGTGAGCAACAGCTGGTATGCTCAGGGCGGCATTGCCGCCGTGGTGGAGCCCGATGACGACCCGGAGGCCCATTTCCGCGACACGCTGGAAGCCGGCGCATGGGCCTGCGATGAGGAGGCCGTGCGGGTGCTGGTGCATGAGGGCCCCGGCGACATTGCCGCGCTTTCGCGCATGGGCGTTCCCTTTGATGCTGACGAGAAAGGCCACTTGCACGTCACCCGAGAAGGCGCCCACAGCCACAACCGCATCGTGCACTGCGGAGGCGACGCCACCGGCAAGGGCGTGACCAAGCGCCTGGGAGAGTTGGCAAGCCAGACCCCCAACCTCACGATCCGCCAGGGTGTAATGCTCTCCGATGTGCTCACTGACGCTTCAGGCCACACCTGCGGCGTGCTGGCGCTGGAAAACGGCTGCCAGAAGCTTTATGCTGCGCCCCATGTGATCTTGTGCACCGGCGGCATTGGCCGTGTCTACCGCAACAGCACCAACGCCCGTGCCGACACCGGTGACGGCATCGCAGCCGCAGCCCGCGCCGGCGCGCAACTCAAGGACATGGAGTTTGTGCAGTTCCACCCCACGGCGCTCATCCACCCCGATGAGCAAGGCCGGTTCTTCCTGATCTCCGAGGCGCTGCGCGGCGAGGGGGCGGTGCTCCGCAACCGCCGCTGGGACCGTTTCATGCAGGGCGTGCACCCCTTGGCCGACCTGGCCCCCCGCGACATCGTGACCCGCGCGATCATCCGCGAGATGAAGAAATATGACCTGCCCCACGTTTATCTGGATATCACCAGTAAGCCCCGCAGCTTTCTGGCCGCCCGCTTCCCCACGATCTATGAGGGCTGCATGAGCCGCGGCATTGACATCGCCCGTGAGTGGATCCCGGTGATCCCGGTGCAGCACTACTTCATGGGCGGTGTGGCGGTGGATACCTTTGCCCGCACAAGCGTGCCGGGCCTGTATGCCTGCGGTGAGACCAGCTGCACCGGCGTGCACGGCGCCAACCGCCTGGCCAGCAACTCGCTGCTGGAATGCCTTGTGTTCTCCCGGCGTTGCGCGGCGCTCATCAACGAAAGCAGCGCGGCCCCGGCGGGCAAGCCCGACCTGACCGGTCTTTCCAGCCCCGATGGCACCACCGACGATCTGGACGCCATGCGCACCGAGATCCGTGGCTTGATGACCAAGAAGGGCGGCATCATCCGCAACGCCACCAGCATGACCGAGGCGCTCACCCGGATTCAGGAGATGGTGGATCAATTGAATGGCTGCGCGCTGACCTCGGCGAAGGCTGTTGAAACGGCCAACATGGCCCAGGTGGGCAAGGCGGTGCTCACGGCGGCGCTGGCGCGCAAGGTGAGCCTGGGGGCCCATTTCCGCGACGATGAGTGAGGGGGATTTGATATGCTGGACATGCGATCGGTAGACAAAGTGATCCACATGGCGCTGGAGGAGGATCTGGGCGCGGGCGACATCACCACGATGAGCACCGTGCCGGAAGACCGGCGCATCCATGGCCGTTATATTGCCAAGGAGGCGGGCGTGATCTGCGGCCTGCCCATCGCGGAGCGTGTGTTCCAGCTGCTGGACCCTGCCGTGCGCTTCACCGCCCACAAACAAGACGGTGACCGCACCGAGAAGGGCGACGTGATCGCCGAGGTGGAGGGCCCGGCCCGCTCCGTGCTGATCGGCGAGCGCACGGGTCTCAACCTGATGCAGCGGCTCTCCGGCATCGCCACCCGCACATCAGAGGCCGTGGCCGCCGTGGCCGGCACCAAGGCCCGCATCACTGACACCCGCAAGACCACACCGGGCTTGCGGGCGCTGGAGAAATACGCCGTGCGCGTGGGCGGCGGCTCCAATCACCGTTTCAACCTGGCCGATGGCGTGCTGATCAAAGACAACCACATCACCGCCGCAGGCTCCATCACTGCCGCCGTGCAGGCTGCCAGGGCGCTGGCTCCCCACACGCTCAAGATCGAGGTGGAAGTGGAAAACTTTGCGATGCTCGAAGAAGCCCTCGCGGCCCACGCCGAGATCATCATGCTGGACAACATGGGCATTGAGCAGATGGCCGAGGCGGTGCGCCGCGTGGCAGGCCGCGCCATCGTGGAAGCTTCCGGCAACATGGGGGATAAGGACCTGAAGGCTGTGGCTGCTACTGGTGTGGACCTCATTTCCATTGGCGCGCTCACGCACAGGATCCATGCGCTGGACATTAGCCTGAAGTTTGACAAGATGCTGTAAGGGAATACCAGTATAAGGACATAGTAAAACGAAGAAGAGCAGCGGGGGCTGCTCTTTTTCGTCTCCTGCAGGGGCATCCTGAGAAATCCCCCCTGCCCCCTGCGGGGGGCATCCCCCCCTACTAGAGGGGGTGGGGATTTGTTCATCCCAGCTGCATTCTTGTCCCTACCCTCCCTTATTAAGGGGGGATGGCTTCGGCAGAAGCCAGGGGGGATTTCTAAGCGGCGGCTTCTGAATTACACTGAGATCAGATTTCATGCTTGCCGTTCAAATCCCCCCTGCCCCCTGCGGGGGGGATGCCCCCCTACTAGAGGGGGTGGGGATTTGTTCATCCCAGCTGCATTCTTGTCCCTACCCTCCCTTATCAAGGGGGGATGTCGCGCACACGCGACAGGGGGGATTTCTCAGGGATGTCGCTCGCAAGCGACAGGCCTAAGCCTCCAGCCTTGCGCAATGTCGGCCTCTGGCCGATGTGAGAGCAAGGCTGAGCATTGCCAAGCAATGCGATGAGGGGGGATTTCTAAGCGGCGGCTTCTGTATTGCACTGAGACAAGATTTCATGCTTGCCGTTCAAATCCCCCCTGCCCCTGCGGGGGCATCCCCCCTTCACAAGGGGGGGGTCTTTCCGTTCTCGTCCAGACTAACGTAAGCTAGATGCAGAACAGAATGCATCCCCCTTATGAAGGGGGATACCGGCGAAGCCGGAGGGGGATTTCTAGAGACGCATTGTTTACACTTTCGTTACCACAGTTCTTTGACATCAGCCCGGTTTTTCTGTAAAATACTCCAAGGAATGGAAACACTTTAAGAAAAAGGGAGCCTGACCATGCAGTTGAAGCGAGCCGGATTCCTTGCCCTTGCCCTCGGCCTGATCCTTTCCACGCAAGCCCCGGCGCTGGCGTTGGCTTCGCCAATTGGCAGCCAGCCCTCCGTGACATACTCCGCGCCCGCATTCACCAGGGTGCTGAAGCGCGGCTGCAGGGGCTCCGATGTGAAGACCCTCCAGGGCCGCCTGCATGAGCTTGGTTATTACAACAGCGCGATGGACGGTATATTCGGCGCGGGTACGCAAAATGCTGTGAAGGCCTTTCAAAAGGCCAAACGCCTCACGGTGGACGGCATTGTAGGCCGTGTCACCCACAACGCGCTGTATAGTGACAGCACCTCCGGCGGAGGGCCCGGCAGCGGTGGGGACGGCGGCAGCGGCGGCACAACCTTACCCGGTCTCGGCAAGCTGGACAACCAGGTCACATTGAAAAAGGGAAGCAAAGGCGCCAACGTGAAGGACCTGCAAACGGTCCTCACGATGAAGGGCTTCTATTCCAGCAAGATTGACGGCTCGTTCGGCAGCGGCACCTTGACTGCGGTGAAAAACTTTCAACGCTCTGTGAAACTGGAAGCCGATGGTGTCGCCGGCAACTACACGCTTTCGGCGCTCTACACGATGCTGAACCCGCCGGACCTCAACACGATCACCCCTTGGCCCAACACCATTGATACAAGTCTCTCATTCCCGGTGGAAAAGCTCACCTGGGACGCTGTGTGCAGCTCGGTGTTTGCACGCAACCTGACCGCCGTGGTCATCGACGTGCGCTCCGGCTACAGCTTCAACATCAAGCGCACCGGCGGCACCAAGCACGCCGACGTGGAGACAATCACGCCCGCCGACACAGCGACTTTCTACAAAGCTGTCGGCAACTTCTCCTGGGATCGTCACCCCATCTGGGTGATCGTGAACGGCAGAAGGCTGGCCGCCTCGATGAACTGCATGCCCCACGGCTATGACTCGCTGCCCAACAACGACTTCAAGGGCCAGTTCTGCATCCACTTCGTGGGCTCCCGCACCCACGGCTCCAACAAGGTGGATCCGGACCACCAGGCATGCATTGAGGAAGCGTATGAAGCCGGCCTGACGATCACTTCCAACCCCAATGCCACGCCTGCTCCCACAGCCGAACCCACGGCCGCACCGGAGGAAACACCGGTCGGGTGACCGCAGGCTGAACAAAGGATATACCAAAAACCCCCGCGCCGGAGACAACCGGGCGGGGGTTTTGATGTTTCAGAGAAATCACCAATGGTCTCCGTGGGGAGCATCCGAAGAAATCCCCCCTGCCGCTTTGGCGGCATCCCCCCTTGATAAGGGAGGGTAAGGAGGGAGTTTCCGAAGGCTTGATTCAGAAATGCTCCCTACCCTCCCTTAAGAAGGGGGGTGTCGCGGCAGCGACGGGGGGATTTGAACGGCAAGCATGGATACTACTCTCAGTGCAATATAGCAGCATCCGCAAAGGCATCCCACCATTCCCCCCACACAATTGTGGGGGGACAGCCATCGAAGATGGCAGGGGGGAAGATAAGGGAGGGTAGGGAGGGAGAGTATAACTGTTTGAACAGCAGTTCCCTACCACCTCTACTAGGGGGGGATGCCGCTCGCAAGCGGCAGGGGGATTTGAACAGTTATATTTTCCCCTTCAAATCCTCCAGGATCTCCTTGAGCATCTTTTGGCCCAGCTCCTCTGATGCCTCCGCCGCGCTTTTGGCGAACCACTCGGGGGCCCCGGCGGCAGCCTCGGGCCGCACCAGCCCCATACCGGGGTAGAGCGCCATCAGCAGCGAGCATTCATAAAGCCCTGCGTGATCGTAGCCGGTGCGCTCCTGCACCTCGCGGCTCATCACCGGCAGCACGCGGATCCAGCGCTTGTAGTCCATCTGGGCTGGGTCGTTGCCGATGCGGGCATACCAGCCGGGGCCATGCAGCGCCTCCATGCGGTCAAAGAGCAGCCGCTTGGCCGCGCCCATCCACGCCAGCGTCATCGGAAACAAAAGCTCCCGGTCATATTGGTGGTGGATCAGCACCACAATGCTGCGCCAGCCGCCCTCCAGAAAGGACTGCAGCACACCGTAGGCGAAGCGCTCAAAGGTGTCCATGCCAACGTGCAGCGTGTTACGCTCCGGCCCGGAGGCGGCATAGGTGGAGGGGCAGTAGGCCATTGTGGGAGCCAGCACCAATTCCTTCTGCTGCTCCAGCAGGCTGGCCACGCCCTCGGTGATCAGCGTGTCGCAGCCGCACACGCAGTGGGGGCCGTGATATTCGGTGTTGCCTGCCGGGATCACGAGCGGCAGGTTTTCGGCCTTGGCCCGCGCCAGTTCATCATAATGGGTGTAGTTGAGCTTCATGGTGTGCCTCCAGCGCCCAGCGGGCGTTGGCTCGATTATAGGCCGCTGCCGCCATGCCTGCAAGCATTGGCGGTCAACTCACAATTTTTCACTGCCATGGGGCCGTAAAGATGGTAGAATATGCTGGTCAGACCATGGAGGGAGGAAGACCGTTATGTTGTTCGCACCAAACAACAAGATCGTGATCATGGGCGATTCCATCACCGACTGCGGCCGCACCCAGCCGGTGGGCGAGGGACTGTTCAACCCCTATGGCAGCGGCTGGGTCAATGTGGCCGTGGGCCTGCTGGGAGCCGTCTACCCCCAATACCGCCTGAGGCTTGTGAACATGGGCACTTCGGGCCACACCGTGCGCGACCTGGCTGCCCGCTGGGACCGCGATGTGACCGCCCAGCAGCCCGACTGGGTTGCCGTGATGATCGGCACCAACGATGTGTGGCGGCAGTTTGACCTGCCGCTGATCACCGAGCAGCATGTTTACCCGGAGGAATATGCCGCCACGCTGGAGCGCCTGGTGGCCTCCACGATGCCCACCGTGAAGGGCATGATCCTGATGACGCCCTTCTACCTGGAACCGAACAAAACCGAGCCCATGCGCGCGATGATGGACCAATACGGCGCCATCGTCAAAGACATCGCCGCCCGCTATGGCGCCCACTTCGTGGACACGCAAGCGGCTATGGCGGGGCTGCTCAAGCACTACAGCCCCAACTACATCGCCTGGGATCGCGTGCACCCCAGCATCCTCGGCCACACGGCCATCGCCCGGGCTTTCCTGGATGCCGTTGGGTTCAAGTGGAACGGGAAGTAAAGGGAATCCCCTGAGAAATCCCCCCTGTCGCCTGAGGGCGACAAACCTGAGAAATCCCCCCTGCCCCTGTGGGGGCATCCCCCCCTAATAGAGGGGGTAGGGATTTGTTCATTCCAGCTGCATTCTTGTCCCTACCCTCCCTTAAGAAGGGGGGATGGCTTCGGCAGAAGCCAGGGGGGATTGAACGGAAGTAGAAGTCTGCTCTCAGTGCAGTGAAACAGCTGCCGCTGAGAAATCCCCCCTGCCGCTTGCGAGCGACATCCCTGAGAAATCCCCCCTGTCGCTTCGGCGACATCCCTGAGAAATCCCCCCTGCCGCTTCGGCGGCATCCCCCCCTAATAGAGGGGGTAGGGATTTGTTCATTCCAGCTGCATTCTTGTCCCTACCCTCCCTTAAGAAGGGGGGATGCCGCTATCAAGCGGCAGGGGGGATTGAACGGCAGGCAAGTGCTCCCAAGTCACCCCCCAGCAAGAGCGAAAATGAAAAGGAGGAAGATCAAATGAGCGACAACGCGCTGATTGTCACTGCCGACCTGATCAACGACAAGGTGAAATTCCGCACGGCCTCCAACCTGCGGCCCGAGCAGGAAATGATCTACGACTATGTGCCGCCGCTGGGCGATGGCGAGGGCGTGCTGGGCCTGGAGGGGCTGATGCTCAGCTTTGCCGGCTGCGTGAGCACGGCGCTGGTCGCGCTGCTTCGCCGGATGGGCCATGATCCTTCGGGCTTCCGCATGACTGCCGAAGCCATCCGCCGCGAAAACCCGGTGATGCTGGAAAAGATCATCGCCCGGTTCACCGTTGCCGCTGCCATTCCCGCAGAGGACGCTGCCAAGGTCATCGAGATGGCCTCCCGCATGTCCCCGGTGTGGCTGGCGATCAAGGGCAATGTTGAGGTTTCGATGGAGTATGGAGGCTAAGAAATCCCCCCTGTCGCTGTGGCGACATCCCCCCCTAATAGAGGGGGTGGGGATTTGTTCATTCCAGCTGCATTCTTGTCCCTACCCTCCCTCAAGAAGGGGGGATGCCGCTATCAAGCGGCAGGGGGGATTTGAACGGCAATCAAGAAATCTGCTCTCAGTGCAGTGCAGCTGCCGCTAAGACATCCCCCGCCAGCTCCCTGATGGCAACATTGGCGTCGCCGGTATAAAGTCCGCCGTGGTAGCAGGCCACGGCAGCAATGTCGTATGCCAGCAGCTTGCGGAGCGATTGCCCATAGGCCTCCGGCTGGATCATCGTGAACGCCGGGGCGGGCACCAGTTCTCCGCCTTCCACGTTGAACATGTCGCCGGCGATCAACGTGCCGCTGGGCCTGTGGTAGTAGCACAGGTGCCCCGGCGTGTGGCCCGGCGTGTGCACTGCGACAAGGCCGCAGGGCAGGCTTTCGCAGCCTTTGAGCACGCAATCCACCGTGGCGCTGAGGCGCTTGTAGTTGTCGCGCAGGCTTTTGAACAGCGGCTCCATCACAGCTCGTTGCCCCTCCGGCATCGTGGGCAGGCTGGCCTCCATTTGCGCCATGCGGATCGGCGGCTCTTCACCTTGCAGATACTTGCGCTCCGCTTCGTGGCAGACCAGCTCGAAGGTTGCAAGCTTTCTGAGCGCCGCGACAGAGCCGATATGGTCCATGTCGGTGTGGGTGATCGCAATGTGCGTGAGGCGGGCCAGGGGCGCGCCGGCCTCTGCCATGGCCTCTGCGATGGCCTGGGCCATGCCGGTCAAGCCGGCGTCGATGAGCACGGCTTGACCTTCATCATAGACCAGCACTGGCGACAGAATGCCGGGCCCGTTGGCCAGTGTGGCAGGCAGGGAAAGCACCTTCAAAATGGATTCAGACATACCAAAAACCTCCGCAAGATTTCTTACGGAGGTTTTATATCATATTGATCTGCCATTGTGCAATAGGGATATTTTTATCATATCATAAAAAATAGGTTTTGTCAAGTGGGAGCCTTGGTGGCCTATGAGCCGTCAGTGCCGAAGGACAGGGTGAATACTATTATATTCCATTATGATGTATTATAATGGAAGAAAAAAGCAGGTGTAAAATGATACATTACAGTAACTTAATCCTGACTCTGGTTATTTATTTCGCCGTTCTTGTTATTGGCCTGCTGGTTTGGTTTTTTGTCATTCGTGCGGCGGTGAAGAGCGCGCTCAATAATTCCGAAATCAACAGCCAACTGGGGCGGATCATCTACCTGCTTGAGATGAACAACAAAATCATCCAGGCAGCTGCTGCTGGAGATGCGGACGGGGTAAAGAACCCCTTGGCGGTGGATAAGTTTATCAATCAACATCCGGAGAATGAGAAGCAAGGGGAATAGTCGGGCTAATATGAGAGTAAAGGCGGAGCCAGTGGCTCCGCTTTTTTATTAGGCAGGCCGGCGGCCTATGAGCCGTCCGCGCCGAAGGACAGGGTGGTGCTGCTGGTGGCGAAGAACAAGGATGGGGAGTGCGGGAAGGTGGAGTTGGAGTTTGAGGGGAGGTGGCAGAGGTTTAGGGAGGTGGGGTAGGAGGTTGAGGATGGTTGTCGTGGGGTAAGGATTATCCTTACCTCACATAGCTTATGTGAATGACCGTATTGACGATATACTAAATATGGTATAATATTTTTGGAAAAAGGTGTTACATGAAAGTTGTTGATTTATTCTGTGGTTGCGGCGGATTGTCGCTTGGATTCATTAATTCGGGCTTCGAAGTAGTGAGTGCATACGATTATTGGGATAGTGCAATTCAATGTTATAATGAAAACTTCTCGCATAAGGCAGCTAAACTAGATATTTCAGATTTTAACCTTGTTGCGAAAGAGCTCAATAATTATCAATTCGATATGATCATCGGTGGTCCACCATGTCAGGATTTTTCAAGTGCAGGAAATAGGATTGAAGGAAACCGAGCGGAGCTTTCGAAAGATTTTGCTCGTGTCGTAACACATTTTAAGCCACAGTGGTTTGTGATGGAAAATGTCTCACGATTCTCAAAGACAAAAACATATGAGGAAGTTATTAAAACTTATCGAAAAGCTGGTTATGGCTTAACTATTGCAGTTTTAAACGCAAGCCATTTTGGTGTACCGCAAAGAAGAAAGAGATTGTTTTGTATTGGAAAAATTGGAGCAAATGATGGATTCCTAGATGATATCATTTACAGTTTTAAGAATAAGAGGGAACTTAGTGTATATGAGTATCTGCAGAATACATATGGATCAAACATTATAGGGGTGGATTCTTATTACCGTCATCCCAGATCATATAAGCGGAGAGCCATTTTTTCTATTCATGAACCAGCTCCTACTATAAGAGGGATTAATCGACCAAAACCTAATGGTTATAAGCGACATAAGAATGATTTCGGTGATGAAAATATAGGAGTTCGGGCATTGAGCACAAGAGAAAGGGCAGTGTTGCAGACATTTCCTTATGAATTTGCACTACCATCAAATAAAACGGAAGCAGAGCAAATGATTGGTAATGCTGTTCCTGTTAAGTTATCTGAATGCATAGCAAGTTCAATATTTTTGTATAATTCATCAATTACATAATTTCTGCATCGAAGCAATTTGTGCAAGACCTTGACGAACACTTGTAAGTCAGTCTCCCATTATCATACTCAAGTCTCATTGGGTTATTGCACATAGAACAAATCGGTGAAGCCAGAAAGCGCCTACTGGGGATATATATCAGCCCGTTTAGTTTGCCAGCGTATTCTGTGGTTGCTTGAGTGATACATTGTTCAATGCGTTGTTCATCGCATAGTTGCTCAAAACCTATTTCTCTGAGGATAGTTATAAACATCTCTTTCATTATTTGTGAAAAATCAGCAGCAGCTAAATCATTCAGATTAACCCCTCTCCTGTTTCTATTACATGGATTATCAATATCGTTGTAACCTATATCAATTACAACATTGCTATAACGCTTATTTGTAGCCCAAGCAGCCCCTGTTTCTGCTATACACACATTTGAGTTATAGAATGACTTGCTAAACAAGAATATTACGTATAAATCATCTCTAAAGCACTCCTTGAGATAATCATAAATATCCATTGAGTGTGGAACACCCAACCCTTGCATAGCTGTGAATATTATCGTCTCTGCAACGTTTATTCCAGCTAGTTCAAATATTCTTACAAGATACTTGCCATACTCAACACACGAAGACTGATGGCTTATGAATATCTTCTTTGTAGCGTTTGTAACGTTAATAGCCCGTGCAAATTGCATCATATCATCTTCTAGTACTTCAAGCTCAGGCTTATCTAGCTTATCTTCAAGGATTTTTTTTGTTCGCGGAGCTTTTTTGTATAGAGCTTCCTTTATTCTTTTCCCTTCCTCATTTGCAGCAGCGATTTCAATATCGTTTCTACGAAGTGCATTTATTTCAGATTTTTTTCTTGTCAGAAGTCTAACAAGCTTTGAGACTATATCAATTAATTGCACATATCTTGGATCAGCTTCATCGTAGCCACGTCTGTTACTAATAGACATATCTGCGAGATCATCTTCTTCGAATATGTCTGCATAGATCTCACCAACAATGTAGGCATCCATTAATCTATTCGTTTGTACTTTTGACAAAATATCAAACTCACCCATCTTATTGCGTGAGAAAATGGATATTCTGTTATCGCTAACTGACACCTCAAACTTTGTTTGATCTCCAGTCTCATTATCAACTACTTTAATGAATTTCTGAAAATCGTCTCTTTCATGTACTGTTCCAATCCATCCTTTGATCTGGTATTGAATCGGCGTTCTGGCTCCCACTTTATTAAGAACATAGATTTGGTATGGCATTTGTTGATACTGTATTTGACCACGTTCTGCGTGAAGATCATCATATTTTGCTGTGTATTTATATTCCGGCCTAATGTCATTACTGATAACCTTTTCAAGTAGATTCGAAAACTCTTCTCCTAAGGTAACAATTGTATCCATGTATTTTGAATAATCTAATTCTGAACGGGACAATTCAAGAAATTGCTCATTGTTTTTCCTAATGAATATTTTAAAGTTCTCATAATTTACATCAAATGATCGGACAATTCTATTTATAACATATGAGTAACTTCTTGAAATACTTTTTAGCATGGATGAGAGGACTATTTTTGTCCCAGTATTATTTGGTGATAAATGTTGTGGATTTAGAGATATTTGTTCATCTTGTATTGTAATTGGGTCTGCGTTACGCAAAGTTATGTCATCAAAATCAAGGCGGCATCCAGCCTTTTGCCCATCCTTCTGCGAGTAAACATCAACTACGCGAGCGAGTGAAAAGACAGCCAATTTCCCAATACCTTTACGACCAAGGACTTTTCTTCCAGATGGTGATACTGGGGCTTGGTCCCGTCTATCATATCCAATGTTAAGGAAGCGATTATTAATATCGTCAGGTGTCATTCCAATTCCATCATCTTCAACGATAATTCTTTCACCATCTCTTGTGATGATTGTTATCCAGACATTATTTGCATCAGCATCGCAACTATTTTGGACAAGCTCAGATATTATGCTTGGTGTATCTCCGTATAATTGAGCACCAAGTAAACGTAATACCCTTTTATCGATATTTAGTCTATAATTCGGCATAATTCTACCTCCGCAATTAGGGAAATTATAACTCTTGATTAGTATATGTGCAATCTTTTATCTTTCATTATTCCGTACGTTTCCTTTCTCGGCTATTCCGCTTAATACCTCCCCCCCCAGTTTATTTTGTCAAATCTTTAAAAATATGGTTCACCATTTCCCCCTTTCGGTGTAAAATAATGTTACTTATACAAATATATCCGGGAGAGTGAGCCGCATGTGGGAATGGCTGTCCACACCAATCAACCTGATCATGGTCCTGGCTGGCCTGGCGGCCCTCGCCGCCATCATCGCGTGCATCTTCACGATGGTCTCCGCCAGACGGGCAAACAAGTCCGAAACCGAGGAAATCCTGCTGCGGGAGTTCAAGGCCATCCACGATGAAACCACCCGGCTGGAGCGCCATGTGCGCGAAGAGGCCGAGCGCACCCGCGTGTCCGGCGAGCGGCTCAACAAGGACAACCGCGATGAGCTGGCCCAGCGCACCGACACCTTCCGCATGGCGATGATGGCCAGCTTCAACGACTTCTCCGACGGGCAGCAGAAGCAGTTTGAGACGATCGTGAAGCGCGTGGACGACATGACCCAAAACAGCAACCAGAGCCTGGAGCGCATCCGCAGCGTCGTGGAGGAAAAGGTGCGGCTGCTGCAGGAGGGCAATGAGAAGAAGCTCGATGAAATGCGCGTGGTTGTGGATGAAAAGCTGCAGCGCACGCTGGAGGAGCGGCTGGGCAGCTCGTTCAAGATCGTGAGCGACCAGCTGGAGCAGGTCTATAAAAACCTGGGCGAGATGCGCAACCTCTCCAAGGACATGGGCGACATCAAGAATATCTTCAGCAACGTGAAAACACGGGGCACCTGGGGCGAGGTGCAGCTGGCGGCGCTGCTGGAGCAGATGCTCACGCCGGAGCAATACGCTGCCAACGTGCGCGTGAAGCCCCGCAGCGAGGATGTGGTGGAGTTCGCGCTGAAGCTGCCCGGCCAGGGCGACGGCAGCAAGCCGGTGTGGATGCCCATTGACAGCAAGTTCCCCATGGAGGATTACCACCGCCTGGAAGACGCCATGACCGAGGGCAACATCGACGCGATGGCCCAGGCCACCCGGGCGCTGGAGGCCCGCATCGTGCAGCAGGCCCGCGACATCCGCGACAAGTATATTTCCCCGCCGGACACCACCGATTTCGCGATCCTCTTCCTGCCGGTGGAAAGCCTCTTTGCCGAGGTGCTGCGCAGGCCCGGCCTGTGCGAGCGGCTGCAACGCGATTACCGCGTCACGGTGGCTGGGCCCACCACATTGGCGGCGCTGCTCAATAGCCTCCGCATGGGCTTCAAGACGCTGGCGATCCAGAAGCGCTCCAGCGAGGTGTGGGAGCTGCTGGGCGCGGTCAAGCGCCAGTTCGGTCGCTTTGCCGATAGCCTGGAGGCCGTGCAGAAGCACCTGGACCGCGCCAGCAACACCGTGCGCGACGCCAGCAACTACTCCAGCCAGATCCAGCGCCGTCTGGACCGTGTGGAAGAGCTGCCCCAGACCGACGCCGAGCGGCTGCTGCCGCTGAAGGGGTTCGGCGGGGAGGAGCAGTAGCGAGCAGTCAGTAGCTGATAGGCAGCAGGCGGGTGGAGATGCCGGAGCACACCGGCGGAATGAAAGATTGCCATCCGGATATCCTGAGAGTGAGTGTGCCTGCGGTCACGGACTGTTGCCTGCACGAATGCTAACCTATTATGCAATGACGGCAAGGGCCAAAGGCGCAAAGCCGCAAACCCTTGCCTTCCAAATAATCAAACACAGGAGGAACAACCATGAAGACTTGGACTTGCTCTCTCTGCGGATACACCTATGACCCCGCCGCCGGCGATCCGGACAACGGCATCGCACCCGGCACTGCCTTTGAAGACGTCTCCGAAGACTGGGTCTGCCCCGTCTGCGGCGCCGGTAAGGATCAATTCATGGAGGACTGAGTATGTCTGCTGTCAAGGTAGCCCCCAATGTGTGGTGGGTGGGGGCTGTGGACTACAACGTGCGGGACTTCCACGGTTACCGCACCCCCTTTGGCACCACCTACAACGCCTTTCTGCTCACCGGCGAAAAGACCGTAGTGGTCGACACCGTCAAGCATGACTTCGCCGATGAGTGGCTCGCCAACATCGCTGAAGTGGTGGACCCCAACAAGATCGACTACATCGTGAGCAACCATGTGGAGCCGGATCATTCGGGCTCCCTGCCGGAGATCGTGAAGCGCAACCCCACGGCGCCGGTGTTCACCTCGCCCAACGGCATCAAGGGCCTGAAGGCCTACTACAAGGGCGACTGGAACTTCCAGGTGGTGAAATCCGGCGAGACGGTGCGGCTGGGCAGCCACCTGCTGCAATTCCTGCTGATGCCAATGGTGCATTGGCCGGACAGCATGGCCACCTGGCTGCCGGAGCTCAAGGTGCTCATCCCCAACGACGCCTTCGGCCAGCACACCGCCAACGCCGAGCGCTTCGCTGACGAGATCGGCATGGACTTCATCTTTGACCGGGCCCGCAACTATTACGCCAACATCGTGATGCCCTTTGGCCCGCCGGTGCAGAAGGTGCTGGAAGAGGTCAAAAAGCTGGATGTGGAGATCATCGCGCCCAGCCATGGTGCGATCTGGCGCTCGGAGTTGCCCAGGCTCATGCAGAAGTATGACGACTGGTCCAACTACCGCACTGACCCGAAGCTTGCCGTAGTCTCCTATGACACAATGTGGGGCTCCACCGGCATCCTGGCGGACCGCATCGCCGGTGAGCTCAAGGACAAGGGCATGGAGGTCAAGGTGATCAACCTGCGCCATGACTTCATTTCCGAGGTGATGGGCGAGGCGCTGGAGGCCGGCACGATCTGCCTGGGCTCTCCCACCTTGAACCGGGGCATGATGCCGCAGATGGCGGCGATGCTGCACTACATGAAGGGCCTTGGCTTCAAGAACCGCCATGGCCGTGCCTTTGGCAGCTGGGGCTGGAGCGGCGAAAGCGCCGGCCTGATCGATGCGGCGCTGAAGGAAATGGGCTTTGAGCTGGAGCCGATGCTGAAGGTGCAGTATAAGCCGGATTGAGGTTTTAAGAAATCCCCCCTGCCCTCTGAGGAGGGCATCCCCCCTTCATAAGGGAGGGTAGGGAGGGATAATGCAACAACTGAGCAAGCAGCTCCCCACCCCCCTTAAGAAGGGGGGATGGCTCGGCAGAGCCAGGGGGGATTTGAACGGCAAGCAAGAAGTCTGCGCTCACACCGCTGCCGCTAAGAAATCCCCCGTCATCTGCTCTATTGCACCGCAACGGCGCAATGGGATGCCCCCCCATATCAAGGGAGGTAGGGAGGATTCTTGGTATGGGCGGGGTTCCAACCCCGCCCTTTTCACATACTCCATCGCCGGAACCCTATTAAGCGCTAGCTGCCAATGGAGATCGGGATGTTTATAGAAAACCCCTTGACTTCCACGTTGCGTCGTACTGTACGATGAGGTTACATGATAGGTGGCAGGAGGGAAACCGATGGATTCGTTGATGAAAGTGCGGGATGTATCTCTTCGTTATGGCGTGTCCAACCGTGCATTGGTCTATTATGAAGAGATGGGGCTGCTGCAAAGCAGTAAAACTGACAGCTATGCATACAGGACGTATGACGCAGCGGCGCTGCGCAGGCTCGAGCAAATCCTGATCCTGCGGCGGTTGAACATCAGCATTAAGGATATCGCGTTGATCTTCAGCACAAGAGATTCGGAAGTGCTCCTTGATGTGCTGTCCCAGAAGGTTGCCGGCATCGATGACGAAGTGGCGTTGTTGCACCAGTTGAAGCAAATCATCAAAGACTTTATCGGTCAAATACGACAACTCGACTTTGCCGATAGCCAGCACATTCAGAAGCTGTATGATCGGATCTCAACCTTCGAGGCTACTGTGCTTGAGACAAGCTCCGAGCCCAGCGATCTCTTTGAGATCACAGACAAGCTTGAGCGGGCGCGCTCAGCCTCGGGATCCGGCGAGCGCCTGCACCCGGTCAGGCCTTATCTGGATGGCTGCTATATCGACGGGCTCCCGTTGCTGCGATGGGGGCAGCACCGTGACTGCACTTGGGCGGGCGCCGTCAAGCTGCTGCTGGATGCGGCTGGGGCAAACGCAACCTATCCGGACATCATGGGGTTTTCGGGCGCATGCTACTTCTTTGCGATGACCGAGGATTGGAGCCCGGCTGCCTGTACTCCGCAAATTGCGTTCGACCCAGCCATCGCGTTGGAGCGTGCGCTTGGCCTGGAGAGGGCTGTTTTTCGCGCTGAGGATCTGGATGGTCAAGTCAAACAGGCACTCAGCAAGGGGATGCCGGTAATGCTGTATCAGCCGAGGGTTGAGATGGAGTGGGGTGTGCTCTGCGGCTACACGGGAGACGGGCGATTCTACGGGCGCAGTTATTTTGACTACCTGCAACCTGAGGAGAAGGACATCTTTACAACCAACAATTACTATCTGGCAGACAATTACCCTGGGTTTTCTACCGACATGATGTTTTATTATGGTGGCCGGAAAGCACCCATCCCGCTGGCTGACGCTCTGAAAGCATCTCTGGAAACCGCCCGGTTCCTCTATCAGGCTGAGCCCATGTACAACGGTTATTTTGTGTTTGGTTCAGCTGCTTATGACATTCTGATCAACGGCTTACGCCGCGATGATGAACATTTCGCTGCAATCACACAGTATGGTGCGACCGGCAACGGCCAGATATTGCTGACCCGCTTGATTGATTGCCGCCGTTCGGCGCACCTGTTCTGGGTGAAAAAATCACAGGTTCTTCTCGCTGAAAACGCCCGAAAGATGCAAGAGGTATCCGGGCTATATGCAGAGATGGTCTCCGCGCTTGGCGCTGTGCTGCCAAACGACACCGTTGCTTCCACACAAAATGGTTATCCCTTTGAAGCGTGGTCGGCGGAGAAACGTATGAGACTCGCCGACGCACTCACGGCTTGTCAGAATATGGAGCAGGAAGCGATTCGCATCATCAACGATGTGCTGGAGCATTGGTAGTAGGGAGGTCGTTTTCTCCGGTTTCCTGGTAGGGGCGGGGTTCCATACCCGCCCCTTATGCAATGAAAATGGTTTGTAACTATCTAGGGGCGGGTTGTTACCCGCCCCTGTTGTTTTCTAGAACAATCCAAACCCACCTGTAATTGCTTGCCGCTCTGGAGAAATCCCCCCTGCCGCTTTTGGCGGCATCCCCCCTTGAATCGCTGCTTCGCAGCGACATGGGCGGGTAAAGAGAGAGTGGGTTCATATCCATGCTCTATTCGAAGCGGATCTCTACCCGCCCTTGTTTTTGCCTTAAGCAAAAATTCAAGGGGGGATGCCCTCCGCAGAGGGCAGGGGGGATTTCCCTGCCCGCGCAGAGGGTGGGACTTGAGATTATGGGTAATCGGACAACTATTTCCCTTTTTGTTGCACCACCGGCAGCTCCACCGCGAAAACCGCCCCGCCATCGGCCCCATTCTCCGCGCGGATCGACCCGCCGTGCTTCTCCACAATGGCCTTGGCAATGGAAAGCCCCAGGCCAAACTTGCCCTGCTTGCCCTTATAGAACCGCTCAAAGATGTGGGGCAGGTCCTCCGGTGAGATGCCGGGGCCGTCGTCGCGCACAGTGATTAACACCGCGCCGTCCACGGTTTCGGCGGAGAGTGTGACTGCCGTCTTCGCATACCGCAGGCAGTTGCCCACCAGGTTCATCAAGGCGCGCAGCAGCTTCTCGCCGTCACCGGATATGGTGGCGGCGGGGCAGTCGCCCAAGCTCAGTGCCTTGCCCTCCTTGATGGCCGCGCCCTCCAGCTTTTCCACGCACTGGCCAAGCACCTCGGCCACGGGCAGCGGGGCAAAGGTATAAACACCGTCAGCTGTCTCCAAGCGGGAGAGATAGAGCAGGTCGTCCACCAGGTGCGAAAGGCGCAGGCTTTCAGCGATGATCACATCGGCGGCATAACCGGTGTCGGCAAACACGCCGTGCTTGATGCCCTCGGCATAGCCCTGGATGGACATGAGCGGCGTGCGCAGCTCGTGGGAGGCGTTTTGCAGAAAGGTTTTCTGGGCACCGTCATAATCCTCCAGCCGCCGGGCCATGCCGTTGAGGCTTTCGGCCAGGAAGTCAATTTCCTGCGTGCCGCTCACTTCTTCAAAGCGCCTGAATTGTCGCCCTCCGATGGAATAGGCCCAGCGGCTCAGTTTCCGGAGCGGGTCGGCGATGCGCCGAGCCGCCACGGTGGACGCGAAGGCGGCCAGCAGCACAGAGCCAGCCAGCGCCAGCGCCATGATGGCGCCTAGCCTGCGCACGAAATCAGTGACCGGCGCAAGGCTCATATAGATCAGCATGTTCCAGTCTTTGTTTGCCGTGCGGTAGGGGATGGCCGTCGCCACATATTCATTACCGCTGCTGCGGATGTGGTGGATGCCGCCGTCCGGCTTCACCTGCGGGAGCAATGGCTCCGGCAGGGGGTGGTCGGCTGTTTGGTCGGGATACTCCATGTCGCCGGTGAGGATGAGCACGTTCACATCAAAGATGATCGAGGTTTGCCTGGTGATCTGGGCCGCCTTGGCCTGGGTGAGTGCGTCTATGGGGGAGTCGGCCGAGCCGGCCTTGATGAGCTTCACGGCTGTTTCCCGCACCTTCAGGAGCTGGTCGGTGGTTTCCCGCACCAGGTAAAACCGCACGAAAAGGAGCACCGCTGCCGCCAGCAGCGACAGCGATGCGATCAGGATCAGCATGTTGGGCAACAGGATACGGCCTGCGAGACTGCGCCTCATTGCCCGTTCCCCCGCATCAGCTTGAAGCCAAACCCCCACACCGTTTCGATGGCTACGTTGCTGCCGGCGGCTGCCAGCTTTTTGCGCATGCGCTTGACCATGTCATCGGTAGCCCGTGTGTCGGCTTCGCTCTCAAAGCCCCACACGCGGTTCAGCAGTTCGTCGCGGCTCACGGCGCGGCCGCTGTTTTTCACCATATAGGAGAGGAACTCCGTTTCCATCACCGTCAGGCCCAGGTCTTTACCACTGCACTCCGCCTTTTTCCCCTCGGGATACACAGTGAGATCACCATATTCCAGCGCGCCGGGGGCGGGCCGGGCTGCCGGCTCCTGCTCGAGCCTGCGAAACAGGGCCTTCACGCGCAGCGTGAGCTCCACCGGGGAGAACGGCTTGACCAGGTAATCGTCGCTGCCCAGCATGAGCCCGGCTATGCGGTCGGTCTCGCCATCTTTTGCCGACACGATCATGATCGGCACATTGCTTTTGGCGCGGATCGTGGAGCACAAGGTGTAGCCGTCCACACCGGGCATCATCACGTCCAGCACCAGCATGTCTGCCGGGTCGGCCTCAAAGGCCTTCAGCAGCGACAGGCCGTCGGAAAATACCGTCACCTCATAGCCTTCCCGTTCCAGAAAGGTCTTGATGAGTTCGCGGATGTTGCGCTCGTCGTCGGCGATGTAGATGCGTTTCGCAGCCATTGCCGTCTCCTGTGTTTTGATGGCACTATAGTACCACAAATGGCGTTGTGTGGCACAGATCAGACGGAAGCTGCCTGTTTTTTGCCGCAGGTTTTATGAGATCTTATCCGTGCAGTCAGGATACGGCTGCCTCGCTGCGATCACCCAGCAGGTGCGCGATGATCTCCCCGTTCACCAGGTCTGCCTTTTCCATGTTGAGCGCGTGACCGGCGTTCTCCACAACGCGGTGATTCATATGGTGCTTTTTCAAGCTGTCATAAGCATCGCTTCCTGCAGCCAACGCATCACACGCGCCGATCAGGATCCTTGTCTTTTCCCGGATGACGGCGATTTCCTCTTCGTCAAACCCTTCGACCTTATGATAGAACATCGATTGGTTGTTGAAGTGTTTCAACAAATGGATATAGTGCCTCAGGAAAACCGGGTGCTGCCTGATGATGCTGTCGATGGCAGCCGGATCGCCGCTCAGTTTTTTCACGAGCCGCAAGGCGTTCTTCTCATTGGGGAACAACGCTTCCGGTAAAAAGACTTTCATCATCCGGAAAATCGGGCTTTTCCTGCCTTTCTCTGCGATAGCGCCGGCCATACACACGGCCCGTATCACCCGCTGCGGCCTTTTTGCCGTGTAGACCTGCGTGAGATAAGCGCCGTTGGACACGCCCGCCAGATAGACCTTGTCCAGCCCCTTTGCCGCCAGAATGCCGTCAATCCATATTGCCTGGTCGAAGCTATGGAAGTAGGCCTCGTTTGGCTCGCTCTTGCCGGGGCCGCCTATTGTGTCCACTGCGATCAGGTGGAAATGCTCGCTCAATTCCTTGGCGTTCAGCAGCCACATCAGCGCTGCGTCGTCGCCCACGCCGTGGAAGAGCACCAGCGGCGGTTTGTCCTCGGTGCCGGCGAGGAGCAGGTGCGTGCTGCCATAGGGGGTGGGCACGTCCTCTTCCGTCACAGCCACACCCCACGCCTTCACAAGCTCGTTGTAGGTTTCGAGGATCAGCTTGCCGCCTTGTTCCGATTTGTACTTACTGACCATAGGGGAGCCTCCTTTCAGTCCTGCCGTGGCAGCGGGTCTCTGCCCGGCGCGCGCAAAAAGCTCAGGATCATCGCTGTGTCGGGGAAGGGCATCTCGCGGCTGCCCTGCATGCGGGTGATGCCCAGCCCCTGCACCATTGAGAAATAGGTGATCGCCAACATCAGCGGGTCTCCGGCCACCAGCTCGCCCAGCCGCTGGCCTTCGGCAATCATGGGCACGAAGTGCTCAAAGGGCTTGCCGATCTTCTCCTTTGCCACCCTGCGGGCTTCCTCCGGCACGGCCTCCGAGGTGGTGGTCTGGAGCATGATGAGCCGGCAGTGCAGCATCGCCACACTGTCAGGGCTCAGCAGCGCCTCGGTGAGCCAATAGATCCGCTCATATGGCGTGCCGGGCAGCAGGGAGGCCTTGCGGGATGTTTCACCGGCGCCATCGGCGGCCAGGCTCACAAGCTTTGTGAAGATGGCGTCCTTGGATTTGAAGTAGTTATACACAAACCCCTGGCTGAACCCGGCCACAGAGGCGATGTCGCTGATCTTGGCGCCGGCCAGGCCCTTCCTGGCAAACACCTCCAGCGCGGCCAGGATGATCTTCCGCTCGCCCTTTTCCGGCATCAGCTCCTCCATGCCCTCGGCCAATGCCTGCATCAGCAGCTCTCCCTGTTTTGTCATGAGACCTCCGATAAATATGAATGAATGTTCATTCATATTTTAGTTAAGGATGGCAGATATGTCAATGGGTGGGGGATTTCTCAGGATGCCGTTCAAATCCCCCCTGGCCTGCGGGCCTGTCCCCCCTTCATAAGGGGGGTAGGGAGCTTCTGATCAAGTTGGTGTATTTTCCCTCCTTACCCTCCCTTAATAAGGGGGGATGTCGCGCTCACGCGACAGGGGGGATTTCTTAGAGATACCGCGTATCTGGCACGAGAGTGCTTTCAGTGGGGGTGATCCGGGCGGGTACAGAGCCCCGCCCCTACATAGACCGCCATGCTCGAACTTCATCTCACTCCCCACCCGCCATTGTCGCTACGCAGTAGCGATTCAAGTGGGGATGTCGCGTCAGCGGCAGGCCTTAGCCTCCGGCCTTGCGCAATGTCGGCGCAAGCCGATATGAGGAGCAAGGCCGAGCATTGCGTAGCAATGCGATGAGGGGGGATTTCTCAGGATGCCGTTCAAATCCCCCCTGGCCTGCGGGCCTGTCCCCCCTTCATAAAAGGGGTAGGGAACTGCTGTTCAAGTTGGTGTGTTTTCCCTCCTTACCCTCCCTTATCTTCCCCCCTGCCATCTTCGATGGCTGTCCCCCCACAAGTGTGTGGGGGGAATGGTGGGATGCCGCCCTCAGGCGACAGGCCTTAGCCTCCGGCCTTGCGCAATGTCGGCGCAAGCCGATATGAGGAGCAAGGCCGAGCATTGCGTAGCAATGCGATGAGGGGGGATTTCTCAGGATGCCGTTCAATTCCCCCTCATAGCATCGCTTCGCAATGCGATAAAGGGGGATATTCTATACCCTCCAGCTATCTCGCAAACCACTGTGTGATCAGGTAATACTTCGTGCTGCTGTTATACACAATGCCGATGCCGATGCGGGTGTAGCCCTCATTGAGGATGTTGGCCCGATGGCCGGAGGAGTTCATCAGGCCATTGTGGGCAGCCGTCACCGAGGTGTATTTGGCGATATTTTCGCCGGCGCTGGAGTAGCTCACACCGGAAGCCCGCAGCCGTTCAGAGAAGCTGCCATAAGTGGGCGAGGTGTGCGAAAAGAAATCATTAGCCGACATATCCTTGCTGTGCTTGCGGGCTGCCGCGCGCAGGCCGGTGTCCAGCTTCAAGGCTGGCAATCCGGCTGCCTGCCGCTCCTCGTTGACCAACGCGATCATTGAGGTTTCCTTGGCAGAGGCGTAACCGGATGGGGTTGCCGTGGGTGCGGGTGTGGTTGTGGTAACCGGCGTGGGCCTTGCGGTTGGTTTTGCCGTGAGTTTAGCTGTTGGTTTAACCGTGGGCTTTACCGTTGGCTTGGCGGTAGGCTTTGCCGTGGGAGTGACCAATACCCTTTTTGTGGGTGCTGCCGTTGCCTTCGAGGTCGGTGCGGCTTTCAACGAAGCGGTTGGTTTCACGGTTTCGGTCGCATCAACTGATGTGGACTCCGTGGGCTGTGCAGCTGAATCCGCCGCAAACAGAGACGCCGACGCCATTCTGGCATTCTCGGTGGCAGAGGCTGCTGGCTCTGGTGATTGCGAGGGTGAGGTCTGGATTGCTCCATCGGCGACGGCAGTTCCCTGCGATTGGTATGCCACTCGGGATTGTGGCTGGCAGGCTGAAAAACTGAGCGCCGAGAGCACAATGAGGATGGTCAAAAGAATCGGTTTTGTGGCTTTCCTGTTTGCTGGGGCGGACATCAAGCACCTCCTGAACCCTTTTATTGATTGTGGTTGCAGGAATGAAGGATGAATGAATGCTTGGTTTGGAAAGATGTTACGATACAACCAGCATCAATTCAACCGCCAGATGTTACCATGGCACAATTTCCAAGGCTTGCCTGCCGCAATTTCGCCTCATTTTTTCGGAAACTTCCGGGTTTTTCGCGTGCTATAATTGGGCCATGAAAACGAGGAACGCGTTCCCGACCAAAGGAGTGCCAACCATGAAGAAAGTCCTGTCTGCCATTCTCGCGACACTGCTGCTTGTTTCCATGAGCGCTACCGCGTTGGCCATGCCCGACGAAACTGCCGCTCCCACCGATACAGCGCAGCCTGCCGGATCGCCGGCATCCACGGAAACGGTTGCGCCGAGCACCACGCCCGAGCCCACAGAGGAAGCCAACCCGTTCATTGAGCAGGTGAAGGCGATGCGCGCTGAGGTCAGGGCGCTGCGCGGGCTGCTGGAGACCGAGCGGGACTATGACCGCCAGGTGCGCGACCAGATCAAGGCGATCCAAGGCATCGTCAAGCTGGATACAGAGAAGGTCAAGGAATACACCGCAAAGTTAAAAGAGCTGACCAAAAAGCTGTCGCAGCTGACCAAGGAGCTGGCCAAGCTGGAAAAACCTGCCAAAGGCAAAAAGGCCGCTGTGGACAACAGCCAGAAGATTAATGAGCTCAAGCAGCAGATCCAGGCCGTCAAAGACGAAATCACTGCCTTGAAGGCCCAAAATCAGTCGCTTGCTGACCAGGTGAAGAACAATAAGAACGGCCGTCGCTCCCTTCTGCCCCTGCGGCAGCAGCTGAAGGCCAAATACGAAGCGCTCAAGCCCCTCGTGCGAGCTGCCAAGACACTGAACGACGAGATCCGCCAGCTGACCGTGCACGACCTGAAGGACGCGCTGAAGGCCAACGACATCGAAAAGGCAAACCTGGCAGTTGAGCAGATCCGCGCCAAGATCGAGCTGCTGAAAGAAAACATCAACGCCCGCATCGCGATCCGCCTGGAAATGCGCGCCATGCTGGATGCCTACAAGGCCCAGCTTGAGACGCCTCCCGCTGCAAACTAAGGCCCTCCTATACCCAAAGCCCCTCACCAGTCACCGGGTGAGGGGCTTTTCTTCTATGCATTCGCTGTTGATATACTATCTCTAGAATTTGTCCAGCAAATAGATGTTCTTTTTTCCAAACAGCTTTCCAAGCTCCTCCGCTTTACCATTTACCACCACATCGCTGCGCAGCCTCAGCTGCTCGAAGGGCAGATAGCCGGTCACCAGCTGGGCCAGCGCGTGCTCGGTGCATTGCAGGTCCGCGCTGCCGTCTTTCACGCGGCGCACGCGGCTCTCGCCGTTGTCCCAGTCGATCTTGTAGGTGCCGGAGTTGGCAGGCAGAAAGCTGTCGGCCACGGCCACCTTTACGGTGCCCTTGCCCTCGGGCTTGGCCATCATCCTGAGCGCCTTTTGCGCGTTCACCACGCGGCACATGCCCTCATAGGCCACTTCCGTCTTCACATCATAGGGGTTCGGCCAGATCAGGCTTGTGTCCACATCGGGCGGCAGCTCCCAGGAAATGGTTTTCAGGTTGCTGCAAAACCCTCCGAGGAACCCCAGCAGCCCCAGCAGGCCGTCGTTTGACCGCCAGCAGGCTTCAAACACCCGCATCCGGTCGGCGGTCGGCTCGCCCTCACCCACGAATAGCACATAGGCGGCGGGCCTGCCATCCTCGCCAAACCACACATAGGATTGCCTGCGGGTCTTCATCGGGTCCACTTCCAGCAGGCCGTGCCAGCGCCAGCCCTCGCGGTCCACGCACAGGTTGTAGCGCTGGGCGAAGTCGTTGTAGACCTCCACAATGGGGCCTGGGTCGGTGCCTCCCTCGCCGGGGATGAACCGCTCGGCGTGGCCGGGCCTGCGAAGCGCCCGCAGCGGCTCGGTGGGGGCCTTCACCTTTGTGACGCGGTTGCACACCTCAAAACCGAATTTGCGGTAGTATTGGTAGGAAAAGGGGTAAAGGAAGGAAAACACGTCGCCACGCTCAGTAAGCTCGTTCATGCAATGCTGCATAAGCCCGCGCACGTTGCCGCCATCGCGGTGCTCCGGCCAGCTGGCCACGCCGCCCACGCCGCCCATGCCCACCACGGAGCCGTCGAACCAGCAGTCATAGGGGATCAGATCGAGGCCTGCCACCAGCTTGCCGCTTTCGTCAAAGCACCCGCGGCCGCTTTGCCTGGGGTCGCCGTCGGCCATTTCCTTTTGATACTTCTCTCTGTCATAGGTGAAGAAAAAGGCCTGGGCCTGCATCTCCATCAGCTCCAACCGTTCTTCGCCGGTTACCGGCCTATACTGCATCTGCCGCACCCTCTCTTTTGTGTTCTCATGGCACATTATACCACAACTATGACATGCCACTTCACCGGGCTCAGCGCGTTTGTTTACACGTGGAAGTCCATGGTGTATCATTCCCTGTGATTCTTGGCTGGTCTTGGAGGGGTTTGTGGAGCTGCAAAAGATACTTTATGTGGGCCTGGGCGGGTTTGCTGGCGCGATACTGCGTTATCTTGTCATGCTGGCGTCGGTGGGCCTGTTTGGGGAAAAGATGCCCTGGGGAACCATGATTGTGAACGCCGTGGGCGGCCTGTTCGCCGGCGTAGTGATGGAGCTGGGCATTGCCTCAGACTTCATTTCTCCGGCCATGCGCCTGTTTCTGATGACGGGCATCCTGGGCGGGTTCACCACGTTTTCTGCCTTCAGCTGGGAGACGATGAGCCTGTTTTCAAACGGCTCCTGGCTGCGGGCAAGCCTCAACATCCTGCTTAATGTGGCGCTGAGCCTGGGAGCGGTGATGCTGGGCAGGGCGATTGTGAGTCATTGACAACAAGATTCAAAGAAGAGGCTGATACATCAGTTAGCCTTGATACATAATTGCATCATTATCTTTGAAGAGCTGCCGAAGTTTTTCTTTGAATGTATCAAGTTTATCTCTGTCATTTAAGTACTCTTGACTGCTTAGTGGCAATGAAATGATGAACTTGTCACCAAGATCAACAATATTCTCGTCTGCAAGCATGTTTCGAATCGTAGCAAGCATCGTTTCACTGATTAAGTCCTTCTTAATGATATTGTGCAAGAAGATATCCCATATTTTGGTTTGATATTGCCTGATATTGGCTGCCAGTGCACGTGCAATCCCACGCTCTTCCTTGGTCAAGTGTGGTGTTACCCCTCCCAAAGTAAAATAATTTGGCTCCTTTCTTGTTTCAATCGTGAAAGCAGCTCCATATTCTATGTGAAATCCCAAATTCTCCACACAATGAATCACATTAATGATGATGTCTTTTGGCAATTCATCTACTATCTGCGGTTGGTCCACAATCATTTTGAAATGGTGCGGGAATGCTGGTGTATGAATATCATGAATCGATATGTATAACGAGATGCGTAGTCTTGGATCAGCAAAATGTTTTGCTTCCTTATATCGGCTAAACGCTATGCTTGTTATATTCTGTGGTTCAATGGCAAAGAGTTTTTGGATGTTCTTATCAGTATACTTTAGGGTTTTTATTATACTTTTCTTCTCATCCATATATGAAAAGCTCATCTCTTCATATACGATGCCAAATAAATATGATACTTCTTTAGAGAACTTTAAGACATCATAAACATTAAAGCATCTCTCGGCTCCGGACATGTATAGCGTTACGACATGTTTATTCCCTGTCATGATACACTTGCCTTTGCTTATGCTTTTATGTAGTTTACACTATGATGATAATACAATTATATCAACATTCTGGCATGAATCAATACTGTTTCGGCTCCATTTCGCCCTCAATCTGTTGTCCGGTTGTTATTCAATTGTCTTGATCTTTTTCCCCGCCGTCCCCGCGATGAACACCAAATCCCCCGCTGCCGCTAGCCCCGCCATCACGCCGTTGATGGCAAAGGCTGGGCTTGCACCAAGCCAGTCAGTGAGCCAGCCGGTGAGGTAGGGGCCGGCGAAAATGCCGATGCCATACACAGCCTGGTAAAAGCCCATCGCCGTTGCCCGCTTTTCGTCGGGCATCTTAGACACGCACAGCGCCATCAGCGCCGGGAAGGTGAGCGCGCTGCCCAGGCCTGTCATAAACTGGCTCAAGTACATCCAACCCATACCGGTGGCGAACGGCACCATCGCGCAGGACAGTGCCTGCAGCACAAAGCCTGCGGTCACCATGGGCCGGAATCCCACGCGGGGTGCAAGCTTGGTCGCCGCGAAGGGGGCCAGCGCCGCCGTGGGCAACATGAAGCACATCGTGAGCGCGCTCAATTCCAGCTTGGTGGCGTGAAAGGCCGCCGCTGCCATCGGCGCGAACACAAACCCTTTGCCGAAGTTGATTGCCTGCGCAAAGATCGCCAACACTGCGGCCACCACCAGCGTTTTCTCCCGGATCGTGCCGCCCACGGCACCAAGGCTGATTGGGCTGCGTGCCTTTCGGCTTTCCGTCGCGAAGGCTGCCAGCGCCAGGCCCACCAGGGCCAGCGCCGCCGCCGCCAAAAAGGTGTAGCGGTAGCCATAGGCCTGGGCCACCACGCCGCCCACCAGCATCGCGAGAAGCTGGCCAGCCGCGGTGGAGCCCTCCACAAAGCCCATCGAATGTTGTTTCCCCTCAAAATAGCTGGAGAACAGGATGGAGATCTGCACATAGGCGCAGGCGGCCAACCCCGCCAGCAGCCTGCCGATGAGCAGCGCGCCGGGGGAGCGGGCAAAGAAAAACATCACCAGCGAGCTCAGGCCGCCCATTGCGATGCCGGCCAGGATGAAGGGCTTGCGGCGGCTCAGCCGGTCAGACCAGATGCCCAGCGGCAGCCTTAGCAGCATCTGTGTGACGCCATAGGAGCCGGCGATCAGGCCCACCATTGTGGCGGTGGCTCCGATGTCATGCTTGATGTAGTCGGAGAATTGCGGCACATACACATAAACGGTGGTCCAAAACAGGGCGTTGACAAAATACATCAGCACTTGCGGGTTTTTCCGGTTCATAAGGGCCTCCATGGGCGAATAGCACATTTTTAGCATGAATCGGCCCGGATTGCAAGGGAAACGCCCGAACCCATCGGATTGTGAATCATCACCTTTTGTGGTAAAATATTCAGGCAATACACAAAGGAGTGTGGAATTTCACCGATGCCACAAAGAGCAGAAACACAAGCGCCAAACAATTATATCGAAGAAGCGATCAATGACGACATAACAGCCGGTAAGGTGAAAAACCACATCCAGACCCGTTTCCCGCCGGAACCAAATGGGTATCTTCATATAGGCCATCTCAAAGCCATGTTTGTTGATTTTGAGACTGCGCTGCGTTACGGCGGCGTGTGCAGCCTGCGGTTTGACGACACCAACCCCGTGAAGGAAGACACCGAGTATGTGGAGGCGATCTTTGAAGATATCCACTGGCTCGGCTACGACTGGGGCGACAGGCTCTATTACGCCTCTGATTATTTCGACCGCAACTATGAAATCGCGCTGGAGATGATCAAGCGGGGCCGCGCTTATGTGTGCGAGCTCACCGCCGAGCAGATCCGCGAGCACCGCGGCACGCTCACCGAGCCGGGCCGTAACAGCCCCTGGCGCGACCGCCCCGTGGAGGAGAGCCTGCGGCTCTTTGAGGAGATGCGAGCGGGAAAGCACCCGGAGGGGTCGATGACGCTGCGGGCGAAGATCGACATGGCCTCGCCCAACATCAACATGCGAGACCCGGTGATGTATCGCATCCTCTTTGCCCACCACCACCGCACCGGCGACAAGTGGTGCATCTATCCGATGTATGACTTCTCCCACCCGGTGGATGACGCGATGGAGGGCGTGACCCACTCGCTGTGCTCGCTGGAGTATGAGGACCACAGGCCGCTTTATGACTGGGCCGTGCGGGAGGCGGGGTTTGAGTTTCCGCCCCGGCAGATCGAGTTTGCCCGCCTGAACATCACCAACACGGTGATGTCCAAGCGTTACCTGCGCCAGCTGGTGGAAACCGGGCTGGTGTCCGGCTGGGATGACCCGCGCATGCCCACGCTGTGCGGCCTCAGGCGCAGGGGCTACACACCCGCCGCGCTGAAGGACTTTATCATGCGGGCCGGCGTGGCCAAGGCCAACAGCATCGTGGACATCAAGCTGCTGGAGCACTGCATCCGCGAGGAACTGAATGAAACAGCCCCCCGCGTGATGGCGGTGCTGGAGCCTGTGAAGGTGACCATCACCAATTGGCCGGCAGGCCTGGTGGAGGAGCTGGAGCTGGAAAACCACCCCGGCCACCCGGAGATGGGCACGCGCAAGATCAAATTCTCCGGTTCGCTTTTCATCGAGCAGGAGGATTTCATGGAAAACCCGCCGAACAAGTTCTTCCGGCTGAAGCCCGGCGGAGAGGTGCGTTTGAAAGGCGCCTACATCATCCGCTGCGATGAGGTTGTGAAGGGCGAGAGCGGCGAGGTGGCGGAGCTTAGGTGCTCCTATGACCCGGAGAGCCGCTCTGGCAGCGGCGAGGGCCGTAAGGTGAAGGGCACGCTGCACTGGGTGGATGCTGCCGATTGCGTAGCGGCGCAGGTGCGGCTTTATGATGTGCTCTTCAACGACAATGATGCCGAGGATTTTGCACAGCGCCTCAACCCCGACTCTGTGAAGGTGCTGGAAAACAGCCTCGTAGAGGGCAGCCTGGCCTCAGCCGCGGCCGGCGACCGGTTTCAGTTTATGCGCCAGGGCTACTTCATCTGCGATATGGATAGCAAGCCCGGTGCACCGGTGTTTAACCGCACTGTGGGCTTGAAGGACAGCTGGGCCAAGGAAGTTGCCAAGGCCTGACCGGATTTGACTGATCAAGCGGCTGGAAGGGCCGTTTGAAATAGTGAACTCGAGGGAGGGAACACACATGGCAAAAGAAGATCCGATCCTGATTGACAAAACCGAAGTTATCCTGATGGCGAGCAAGGGCTCAGGCATCGAAACCATCAACGCGGCCTACGACAAGATCATCCGCATTGAGTTTCGCAAGTGCGAGGAAACCAAGCTGTTCAAGAAGTTCCCCTCGGAGCAGATCATCTTCACGATCCGCGGCCGGGAGGATCCGGTTGTTTTCTTCAAGGGCAAGGTGGGCGACGATCTGTTTGAAAGCTACAAGACAGCCCTCGCCAAGTTCGCCAAGGACAACCGCGTTTCCTTCGCCAACAACCTCTAGCGCGCAAACCCTTCAAAGCATATGGGCGGGGGTTTGACCCCGCCCATTCAATTACCATAGGAAAGAGTGAGCCAAATGCAGACCAGAACCCGTTTCGCCCCCAGCCCCACCGGCTATATGCACATCGGCAACCTGCGCACGGCGCTGTTTGAGTATCTGTTTGCCCGCAGCACCGGCGGCAAGTTCATCCTGAGGATTGAAGACACCGACGAAGCCCGCCAGGTGGAGGGCGCTGTGGATGTGATCTACAAATCCTTAAAGACGGTGGGCATCACCCACGACGAAGGCCCCGATGTGGGCGGCGATTACGGCCCCTATGTGCAGAGCCAGCGCAAGCAGCTCTACCGGCCCTATGCCGAGGAGCTGGTGGAAAAGGGCGGGGCTTATTATTGCTTCTGCACCCGCGAGCGGCTGGACACCCTGCGCGCAGAGTATGAAGCCCGGGGCGAAACATTCAAATATGACAAGCATTGCCTGCACCTGCCCAAGGAGGAGGTGCAAGCCCGCATAGCTGCCGGCGAGCCTCATGTGATCCGCCAGAACATGCCCACCGAGGGCCGCGCCGATTTTGACGACCTGATCTTCGGCCACATCGAAGCGGACTACGCATCGCTTGACGACATGGTGCTGCTCAAATCCGACGGCATGCCCACCTACAACTTCGCAAACGTCGTGGACGACCATTTGATGGCGATCACCCATGTGCTGCGGGGCACCGAATACCTGTCGTCCACGCCCAAATACAACCACCTTTACCGTGCGTTCGGCTGGGAAATCCCCGCCTACATCCACCTGCCGCTGATTGAGATTATCGCAGGCGGTGTGCGGCGCAAGCTTTCCAAGCGCAAGGGCGATCCCTCCTTCGAGGATCTGATGAGCGCTGGATATCTCAAAGACGCCATTGTGAACTACATCGCATTGCTGGGTTGGAACCCCGGCACCACGCAGGAGATGTTTTCGCTGGAGGAGCTGGTCCAGGCGTTCAGCCTGGATGGCCTGAGCAAATCACCGGCCATCTTCGATATTGAGAAGCTCCGCTGGTTCAACGCCGAATATGCCCGCAAGATGCAGCTGGACGAGTTCCACGCCACGATCCTGCCCTGGATCAAGGGCGCCATTGATGTGAACCGGTTTGACACCAGGCGCATCGCAGAGCTCTTACAGCCCCGCACCGAGCTCTTCAGCGAGCTGGCAGCCAAGGTGGATTTCCTCACGGAGATGCCGGAGTTTGACACGGCGCTCTATGAAAACAAGAAGATGAAGACCAATGCCGACGTGGCCCGCCAGATGCTAGCGGCGGTGAAGCCGGTGCTGGAAGGCCTTGCTGATTGGAGTGAGGCTGCCATCCACGACGCCGTGATGGCGCTGATCGCCGGGCTCGGCGTGAAGAACGGCCTGATGCTCTGGCCGCTGCGCATCGCGATCTCCGGGCGGGAGAGCACACCGGGCGGAGCCTTTGAGATCGCTTATCTTTTAGGACGTGAAGAAACACTGAAACGGCTGGAGGGGTCCCTCCGGCAGCTTGGCTTGTAAGGCAAAGAACCCGTTCCTAAGTGGGGCAAGCCTGGAAGGCTTGCCCTTTTTTGTAACCGATTAATTTGGTTGACAAAACAATTGGGAGCATGGATAATAATTAATTAGAATACTAATAATTGTTCGCTCCGGCCTATGCCGGTCGGGCAGAATGGTTTCAATTTATTGTGGGAGATCATGATGCAGCTCTTTGTCAGGGAAAAAGCCTTTTACAGCAGGATGTTGTCCATCGCTATTCCGATTACATTGTGGGGCATGGTCAATTTCGGCGTGAATATGGTAGACACCGTGGTGCTTGGAACTCTTGGGGGCACGTCACTGTCAGCCGTATCACTTGCCAACCAGTTTTGCTTTCTGTTTATGATCATCAATTTCGGCCTGGGCAGCGGGGCCAGCGTGCTGACAGGCCAGTTCTGGGGCAAAGGGGATAGGGAATCCATTGGGAAAACCCTTTCCTTGATGTTTCGGATCACCGCGGTTATGGCGATACTGTTTTTTTCTGCGGCACAATTTTTCCCTGAGAAAATCATGTCATTCTATACGCCGGATCAGGCGGTGATTACGGAGGCTTCCCGCTTCCTCAGGGTGGTTTCCTGGGCTTTCCTGTTGCAGGGGTTCTCTACGATCATGATGATCGTGCTGCGCACCGTGGGTGTTGTGAAGCTGCCCCTGGTCACCGGCATTATCACGCTGCTGAATAATATCCTGTTGAATTGGCTGTTTGTGTTCGGTAACCTTGGCATGCCTCAAATGGGCATTGCCGGATCGGCGCTGGCAACCACGATTTCCAGGGTGCTGGAATTTGTGGTGATTACCGTGTTCGTGTTCGCCATCGACAAAAAAATTGCCTTAAAGCCGAAAATGCTGTTGGTGACTGACCGGGCGATCTTGAAGGATTATCTGAAGCATGGGCTGCCGGTGCTTTGCAGCGACTTTGCACTGGCGCTCGGCATGAATGCCGTGGCGGCAATCGTGGGCCATATCAGCACCGATTTTGTCACAGCCAATGCGATCGCCAGCATGATCTGGCAGTTCACCACTGTGTTCTTGATGGGCACATCTGGCGCAAGCTCAGTGATCATCGGCAACACGGTGGGCGCGAAACGCTATGAAGACGCGCAGAAGTATGGCGTTACCTTTCTTGCCATCGGTGTGATTGTGGGCTTGTTTTCGGGGCTTGTGCTTTTTCTGCTACGCAATATCGCCGTGCAGATCCCGATTTTCCAGGTAAATGACCAGGTGCGCAGCATCGCAGCAGATTTGATGGGTGCCATCGCCTTGCTTTCTATTTTCGCATCAGCTCAAATGATGCTGACCAAAGGAGTGCTGCGCGCCGGAGGCGATACGCGCTTCCTGATGATTGCGGACATGCTCTTTTTGTGGGTGGTTTCCATCCCGCTGGGGCTTTTGGTGGGCTTGGTTTTCCATGCTCCACCGTTTGTGGTTCTGCTCTGCATCAGGATCGATGAGGTCATCAAGGCGGTTTGGTGCATCAGCAGGTTATTCAGCGGCAGGTGGATCCGTAACGTAACAATACTGACTGGACACGAGGAGCAGCCACAGGCTGTGCTGGCAGAGGCAGAAGGCGCGGAATAGTGCAAGAGCGGGGCGAATGCCCCGCTTTTTTGGTTCATGCTTCTTTTCACCATCATCAGGCGTAAACCCTCATGAAACTGAATAGCTTGTAACTGAAACCAATCTGGGAGGTTCAGGATGGGCTATTATGTGCAGGTTGAGCCGAATGTGAGTGTTTACGTGGAAGACTTGAACCCGCAGGGGCAAAAGACAATACTGTTCATACACGGATGGCCGGGCAGCCATGAGCTGTTCGAATACCAGTTTGATGTGCTGCCGGCGATGGGGTATCGATGCGTCGGCATGGACTGGCGAGGTTTCGGGCGGTCAGACAAACCCTGGAGCGGGTATGACTACAACCGCCTGGCCGACGATGTGAGATGTGTTGTGGATGCCTTGCAGCTCAAAGATTTCACGTTGGGCGGCCACTCCACAGGTGGTGGAATTTGCATCCGCTATATGGCCAGGCATGGCGGCCATGGTGTTTCAAAACTCGCGCTGTTTGCCGCTGCCGCACCGAGCCTCATCCAGCGGCCTTATTTTCCATATGGGCTGCCCAGGCAGGCTGTGCTGGACATCATCAATGGTACATACAATGACAGGCCCGAGGTGCTGCGTAACTTTGGCAATATGATCTTTTTCCAGCATGTCACCGAGCCATTTTCCGATTGGATCTTCCAGCTGGGGCTGCAGGCGGCGGGTTGGGCCACTGCGGCGATCGCCAAAGCATGGCTGGATGAAGAGGCGCTGTTTACGGACATGAAAACAATCAACGTGCCCACATTGATCCTGCACGGCATCCATGACAGGGTATGCTTGTTTCAGCTTGCTTTGGCGCAGCGCGATGCCATACGCAGCTCAAAACTGGTGCCGTTTGAAGAGAGCGGCCATTTTCTGTTCATCGATCAAAAGGAGAAGTTCAATACGGAGCTTATGAGGTTCATTGAGGAATAGACAATATGAAGCCCCGGGGCAGTTCAAAGCTGCTCCGGGGTTCGCCCAAGAAATTTATCTCATCAGCACCCGCATGATCCATGGCCTTTTAATGTCCACTGCGTCATGACGGCAGAGCTCATGGCAGCAAAAGCAGCTGATGCATTTCCCCAGATCCACCACAGGTTTGTGATCCACCAGTTCGATTGCCTTGGCCGGGCAGCTTTTCGCACACTCACCGCAGCCCCGGCAGGCAGCCAGCTTGAACCGGGGCTTGGCTTTCAGGCGTTTGTTGAGCCATTTGGCCACCGGTTTTGGCAGAACCCAATCGTAGACGTTAAACGCCACTTTGGTGGTGGGCTTGTCAAAATCCAGCACCGCTACATCGGCCAGCGCCGGGCCGGCTGTTTCCACATCTTCCGCACGGAACGTGCAATGACCCCTGGCCACCGAATCCCGGATGGTCGGCACTTTTTTTGGATCCAGCCCGATGGCCGACGCCGCGACCACATCCAGTTTGTAAGGATCCGCCGAGGCCAGCACCAGACCAACCTGCCTTGGGTGGCCGTTGGTGGGGCCGTAGCCTTCCATGCCCACCACGGCGTCCATGATTGTCAGCACCGGTTTGGCAAACTCGCAGATGTCCAAAAGCACCTCGGCAAAATCATTCTCATCCTCAAATCGGAAATGGTATTCCGTTTTAAAGCTGCCGGGGATGATCCCAAACAGGTTTTTCACCGCGCCGCTATAGACCATCATCATGTGTGTTTTGAGCTTTGGCAGGTTGATGATCTTGTCGGCATCCAGCACCGGCCGGATGGTTTTAACGCTTTTCATCATCCGGCCTTCAGGCCACGGCACATCCACAACCTCTGTGTCATAGCTCAACTCCGCACCGCTGGCGCTTGCGGCTTCTTTCATGCCGCAGGTTTCATACACCGCGTCTAGTGTGCTTGCGGTGTGGAAGTTATAACCGCCGGGGCTGTCGCAGATCACTGGTTTGCCACCGGCTTGCTTCACCAACTCCGCCACTGCCTGCACGATGGCCGGGTGCGTTGTGGTCGCCGTTTCCGGTTTTCGGCGCATCAGCAGGTTGACTTTCAAAAGCACTTTGTCGCTGGGGCGCACAAAGGCTTCGATGCCGCCCAGTGGCATAAGCGATTCGCGGATTGCCGCCCGTACAGTGTTGATGGCATAATCCGGGCACCTGGAAATGGATACATTGTTCATAATGGTCTCCAAAGAATAAAGAATGAATGATGCCAATGATGAAATCAGTATATGCCAAAGCGGCGATGCTGAATAGGGGAATGATGTTTGTGATCGGTTCGCGCAATGGGCTTTCTATTCGTTAACAAAATTTTACCACGGTTATTCGCATCCTTGCAGGTTACATTATCACTAGAACTGAAAAGGAGGTGAGTTTTCAATGGCAAGCAGGAACAACAGGAAACTGGTCCCCCAGGCTTCTCAGGCGCTGGACAACATGAAGTATGAGATCGCCACCAGCTTTGGTATCAACCTGAAGAACGGCTATAACGGTGACCTTACGTCTCGCCAGAACGGCAGCGTGGGCGGCGAAATGGTCAAGAGGATGATCCAGCAGTATGAGCAGGGCATGAGCGGACAGGCTGGTCAGGGCCCCATGGGCAGCCGCTAAACACGGTGTCCAGCGTGAAGTTCATTGGAGGTGAACTCTATGGCAAGAAACAGGACTTTGGTTCCTGAAGCGAAGAACGCTCTATCCAATATGAAGTATGAAGTCGCCTCTTCGCTAAACGTAAAATTCAATCAGGGCTATAATGGCGACTTGACTTCACGCCAGGCCGGCAGTGTTGGTGGGGAGATGGTCAAGCGCATGATCCAGCAGTATGAGCAGGGCATGAGCGGGCAGACCACCGCGAGGCGTTAACAGACGCAGGCTGGTAATCGTTTCCGGCGCGGCCATTTGGCCGCGCCTTTTCAATTTGTCACTTTGCAGCTGAACTGATACAATACTGATAATCTCCAGTTCTGAGGGATATGATGACCAAACTGGCCATTTTTGATCTGGACGGCACACTGTATGAAGC
>JAEZSE010000015.1 GCA_023421955.1 Bacillota bacterium | reverse complement strand
CTGTATATCTTGCCAAACTCCAACGTTGATTCTGCCACCGTGTGCGTCTCCTTTTTTCACTTCCAAATTCTGCCCGAAGAAAAGAGTTTCCTCCTGCACATGCTATTTCCGGCGAAAAGTCATTTCGGGAGGTTTTGTGTGATGAATCAGTTCAACAACGCAAGCTGGCAGGATGCCACAAACCAGTTGAAGTTCGCGGAGCAGAACATCATTCAGGTGCAGCAAAAGATACAAAGCGCTGCCAACGACCCTCATCCGCAGGAGCAGTTCCTGTTGCAGCAGGCCCTGGGTGCGGTCTGCCACGCCAAGGACATCATCAATGGCACCATCAACGCCAGCGGTGGCTCCGGCAATAGCTCGTGGAAGTAGCCTGACAGCATCCCATTGACAGCGACGCCGGGCTGCGCCACGCATGAAGTTTATGCCTCCGGCAGTGTCGGGAAGCCCGGTTCCGGGGAGGGAAAGAACGCCCTCCCCGGTGTTTTGTTATATGCCCAGAATAATGTTTTTCAGAATTCTGTCAAGTTCAAAGGCGTCCAGCCCTTTTACAATGAGGGGTTGGATTACTTCCCTGCTTTCTCTGGTATGTGGCAAGGTGCTTGCCAGGACGAGTGCCTTTTCTGGCTCTCTAATCTTCAGATATAGAAAACACAAGGTTGCGCGGGTGGTTGCTCTTGATTTGTCGCTTGTGTCAAATGACAAACTGCGCTCAAATAACATGATAGCTCGCTCGCTTTCGCCCAAGAATGCCAACGCGCTTGCCAAACCAGCCATGATTCCGGCATCATTTGGAAAGGTCTGCAATCCATCTTCATAAATGTTGGCAGCCTCTTGGTACGCCTTATCTTTCATCTTCTCATTTGCTTGCTTGTGAAGATTATGTCGGGTTTCACTGGCCTGAATGGTATCCATGCCGATCAGTGCGTCTATGCTTGTTTCGAAAAGGTTGGCAAGGGCTGGCAGAAACGAGATGTCTGGATAACTGTCGCCGCGCTCCCATTTGGAGACGCTCTGCGGAGTCACGTGAAGCAGATTTGCGACCTCTTCCTGGGTAAGATCTTTGCTTTTACGAAACGTTCTCAGATTCTCAGCGATAAAAATCATGACAGCCACCTCTTTGCTTGATTGCCCTTTCATTATAGCGAATGCTCAAGCCTAATCAATGACGGTCTAGTTGTGGCAGAAACAACCTCTGCGTCACTCTTAGCTGCTGCTAAACTCTTTAGATGTTCAAATGGAGGGGGGAGAGGCTGGTCAAACCTGATCTTGGATCAACTGAGCCTGAAAAGAAGAAGAGGGCGCGCAGGCGCCCTCTTTACAATGTCCCAAATTGGTTAGTTAAAGAATAAAATGTTCTGCGCCACATCGTCTGAGTCAAACGCGATTTGGATCCCAGTGTCATCGCCATTGCCCCAACGAAGTATCCTGCCCAGGATTTTTGTAACGTCATTTTCATTGGCTGTAACGCTGCACTCCACACCATCCCCACCCAATGATTCAATCACAGCGACGTGTGCAGTCCCCTTTTTGATGCTGTCAGCCTGTGCTTCTGTCACTGGTTTTTTGGTGAGCGGAGCCAGCGCTTCGCCGGCATGGGGGTAGATCACTGTTTTGGAATAGACTTTCAATTCCTTGTTATAGATCACATAGACTCCGAAGCCATCGTCATCAAAGTAATTGAAGGCATTCTCCGGTTCATATTTGCCCTTTGTTTCCCTTGCCTCCAACCCGAGGGCCGCGTCCACATCAGCCTTTGCCATGCCCAGCTGCACCAGGTCGTAATAGCGGAACGCATCTGAGACTGGTTTCGCCCCTTCGGTGGGCAGCGCTGTTTCGCTTGATGCCGTCGTGGCGGGGGCATCGGCTAGAGTGCTCTTGGGGGTCTCGGCGGCACCTCTGGCGGTTGTCGCAGGGGTATCGCCTGCCGGGGTGGCATCACAGCCGGTGAACAGAATCAATGAGATCAAAGCGATGCCCATCAGGTTGGCAAGCATTCTGTTTCGCATGATGCAATCCTCCAATTCGTTATTGTTATTATTTTACAACGATATTGATCTGTTTTCAAACACCAATGGGCGAACTGTGTCTAAGCCGGATATGGCAAGGGCGGGCACAATGGCCCGCCCGTCACTTTGCTGGAGAGGGGGTTTCTTTACCCGCCCATGGACTCTCAGATCCTTGCCACGCCGCTCTTCCTGGCCGCTTCGGCCACGGCCTTAGCCACTGCCGGGCCCACCCGGGGGTCAAACGGTGCCGGGATGATGTATTCGGCGTTCAGCTCTTCGGGCTTGATGAGGTCGGCAATGGCATAGGCCGCCGCGATCTTCATCTCGTCGTTGATGTCGCTGGCGCGCACATCCAGCGCCCCGCGGAAGATGCCGGGGAAGGCCAGCACGTTGTTGATCTGGTTGGGGAAGTCAGACCGGCCTGTGGCCATGATGGAGCAGCCGGCGGCCTTGGCCTCGTCGGGCATAATCTCCGGTGTGGGGTTGGCCATCGCGAAGATCAACGGATCCTTGGCCATCGTCTTGACCATTTCCGGTGTGACCATCTTGGGGGCGGACAGGCCAATGAACACATCGGCACCGGCCAGCACATCGGCCAGGCTGCCTTTTTTCTTCTGAAGGTTGGAGATCTTGGCCATCTCGGCCTTTTCGGAGTTCAGGTTGTCACGACCCTCATAAATGGCGCCCTTGGTGTCGCACAGGATCACCTTTTTCAGGCCCATGCTCATCAGCAGCTTCGTCACGGCGATGCCGGCGGCGCCAGAGCCGTTCACGACCACTTCGATCTCCTTGATGTCCTTGCCGTTGAGCTTCAGCGCGTTGATCATCGCGGCCAACGTGACCACAGCAGTGCCGTGCTGATCATCGTGGAAGATCGGGATGTCGCAAACCTCTTTGAGTCTGCGCTCAATTTCAAAGCAGCGGGGGGCGGAAATGTCCTCCAGGTTCACACCGCCAAAGCTGCCGGCCAGCAGCCGCACGGTGTTTACGATATCATCCACATCCTTGCTGCGGACACACAGCGGGAAGGCGTCCACATCGCCAAATGTCTTAAAGAGCACGCACTTGCCCTCCATCACCGGCATGCCGGCCTCGGGGCCAATGTCACCCAGGCCCAGCACGGCGGTGCCGTCGGTCACTACGGCCACGATGTTCCAGCGGCGGGTGAGCTCATAGGAAAGATTCACATCCTGCTGGATGGCAAGGCACGGCTCGGCCACGCCGGGTGTGTAGGCCAATGACAGGTCCTCGCGGTTTTTTACCGGCACGGTGCTGACCACCTCAATCTTGCCTTTCCACTGCCCGTGGAGCCTGAGGGACTCTTTTCTGTAGTCCATGATTGATATACCTCCGAAATAATTAGTCTGTGATGTTTTCATCTTGCTGCCCAAATGGCGGCAGAGGGAGCATGGTCAGCCTACTGATTCACCTGTGCCAGGAATTCCTTCATTTTCTGGGCGCAAGACAGGAGCTCTTCTTCCTCTTCCGGGCACAACTCAAGCTTCAAAATGCGGTCTACACCGCCAGTGCCCACTATGGAGGGCAGGCTCAGTGCCACATCATAGATTCCGTAAGGCCCGTTGATCACACTGGATACGGTGCGGATGGAGTTTTTGTTCTTGAGTATCGTTTCCACCAATGAGTTCACCACCGACGCAATGGCATAGTAGGTAGCGCCCTTGTTTTTGATCACGGTAGCGCCGGCTGTTTTCACATCGGCCACAATGGCAGCCTTCTCGCTTTCGTCCATGATGTAGCCTGTTGTGGCGCAATACTCCTCCAGGCTTTGGCAGGCAATGTTGGAACAGCTCCAGATGGGCAGCTGGCCATCGCCATGCTCGCCGATGATATAGGCATGCACGTTTTGGATGTCCACCTTGAGCTTATCGCTGAGCAAGAAGCGAAACCGGGAGCTGTCCAGCGTGGTGCCTGTGCCCATCACCCGGCCAGCGGGCAGACCGGACCATTTTTGTATGAGATAAGTCAGGATGTCCACCGGGTTGGCTACCACCAGTATAACGCCTCGGGTGTAATATTTCATGATGTTTTCTGTGATGGACCGGGCAATCGGCACATTTTTGTTGGCCAGGTCCAGCCGTGTCTCGCCGGGCTTGCGGTTGAGGCCTGCGGTCACAACGATGACATCGCAATCGGCACAGTCCGAATAATCGCCGGCATGGATTTTCATATGGCCGATATTGGAAAGGCCATGGCTGATATCCATCGCCTCACCGATCGCCTTTTCTTTCATCACGTCAATCAGCACAATCTCGCTGACCAGTTGGTTCACTGCGATGGTGTATGCGGAGGCCGCACCCACTAACCCAGCACCGATAATTGCAACCTTTGTCTTTTGGGTATCCATACCAATCCTCCAATCTTTATTGATAAGATTTTGTAATGGTGAATCATCCCGATGCATTATTTTCATTTGAAAATTGCATAAAATGATGTAATTTCGAAATTTTCAAAATCCCGCCCCATTATAAAACTTTATCATATTGTGACATGATAACACAGTTTGGAAGCAATTCAAGAAGCATTCTGCACAGATATTCTATGGATATCTTGTAAGAACCATACGGCCGTTGAGCAAGCCAATGCGTTCCACATCGGCGTCTTGATATGGTAAGATAACAGTGTTCATGTAACGTGGGGTTGACAAGGATGGCGGATAAAAGAAATATGATGTATTGGTTCTCCATTGTGCTCGTGGTGCTCTCCAACGTGGCTTATCACATTGTGCAAAAAAACACACCGGCAACAGTGAGCCCGTCGCTGACGCTTGCCGCCACCTATCTCACGGCGGCAGTGCTTTGCTTCGGGGCTTATCTGCTCTTCCCCGGCAAGCAGGGCATCCTGGCCGGGTTCCAGCAACTGAACTGGACAGCCCAGGCGTTGGGGGTTGCGATCATCGGGCTGGAGGTCGGGTTTTTACTAGCTTATCGCGCCGGCTGGCAGGTAAGCACAGCCGCTCTTGTGGCCAATATCGCCGTGGCAATCCTGCTACTGCCGATCGGGCTCATCTTCTTCCGTGAGGCCTTGAAGCCCGTACATATGGTGGGCATCGTGCTGTGCATGGCAGGGCTTGTCTGCATTTCATGGAAGGCCTGACCGATGGAGCCCCTGGAGCCAAACGGTCTGATTCAACTCCTTCCATCCCTACTCCTTCGATGGTATGACCGGAATGCCAGGGTGCTCCCCTGGCGCAGCCAGCCCACGCCTTATCGTGTGTGGGTGAGCGAGATCATGCTCCAGCAGACCCGCGTGGAGGCAGTGCTGCCTTATTTCGAGCGCTTTATTACCGCGCTGCCTGATATGGCCGCGCTGGCCCGAGCCACCGACGAGCAGTTGATGAAGCTGTGGCAGGGGCTTGGGTATTACAGCCGGGCCCGCAACCTGCAAAAGGCTGCGCGTGTTGTGGCGGAGCGCCATGGCGGCGCGCTGCCAGCAAGCTGGGCGGAGTTGCGTGCGCTGCCTGGCATCGGCGATTATACTGCCGGAGCCATCGCCTCCATCGCGTTCTGTATGCCGGAGCCTGCGGTGGATGGCAATGTGCTTAGGGTGCTGTCGCGAGTGCTGGCCAGCGCTGACGACATCGCGCTGCCTGAGGTGAAGCGCCGGTTCACGGGGTTAATCCGGGAGATCATTCCCAATGACCGCCCCGGCGACTTCAACCAGGCGCTGATGGATCTGGGTGCCACCATCTGCCTGCCCAACGGCATGCCGCTCTGCGAAAGCTGCCCGCTGGCGGATGTGTGCCGGGCGAACGACCTGGGCCTTGCCGACACGCTGCCTGTGAAAGCATCGAAAAAGCCACGGGCAATACAGGAGAAAACTGTCTTTGTAATTCGCTGCTGCGGTGACATACTGCTGGCGCTGCGGCCCCCAAAGGGCTTGCTGGCCGGCTTGTGGGAGATGCCCAACGCCGAAGGCTGGCTGGAGGACGCTGCTGCTGAAGCCCTGCTCAGAAGCTGGGGTGCGGAGCCATTATCGCTATCGCCGCTGCCGGATGCGAAGCATGTGTTCACCCATATGGAGTGGCGCATGCGGGGCTATCTCGTGGAAGCGGAGCGCTTTGCTCCACCATGGCAGCATGCCTGGGCAGACGAGGCGGCTCTACGGAGCCAATACGCCGTGCCCAGTGCGTTCCGGGCGTATTTGGATGTCAGTAGTCAGTATAGAGGAGATAGATCTATATGGCGGAGGCGCAAGTGAAAAAGGGTTATTGGTATATCGCAGCCACTGCGTTTCTTTTCAGCACCGCGGAGATCGCCAGCAAATTTGTGGCCGGCCGGCTGGACCCGTTCCAACTGGTGTTTTTGCGGTTTCTGGTGGGCGGGCTTTTCCTGCTGCCATTTGCGCTTTCAGAGATGAAACGCCGGGGCTTGCGCCTGGGCTTGAACGATTGGCTCTATTTCGCGTTGACCGGCTTTCTGGGCGTAACGGTGAGCATGTCATTGTTTCAGCTGGCCCTCGTGTATGCAGGTGCGTCGGTGGTGGCGGTGATCTTCAGCGTCAACACCGTGTTCACGTCGCTGTTTGCTGTGTTGTTATTAAAAGAGCGGTTCACCTGGAAAGCCGCCGCTGCCCTGGTGCTGGGTTTGTTGGGTGTGGGTGCGATGCTTGTCCCTTTCGCCGGAGGTGCCGGCGCAATTGGTATTGCGCTTTCATTGCTCTCAGCGGCAGTGTTCTCGCTTTATGGCGTCATCGGCACCCGGCGGGTCGCCAGATATGGCGGCTTCATCCTCAATAGCTTTTCCTTCCTTGCCGGCGTGGTCTTACTATTGCCGTTCATGCTGGTGATGGGCAAGCCGTTGCTGGCTGGCCTTGATTGGTCCACGCTGCCTGTCGTGTTATATTACGGCGTGTTTGTGACTGGCCTTGGATATTTCTGTTATCTTTCGGCGATGAAGGAAACCGGCGCGATCAAAACCTCAGCCGTTTTTTTCATCAAGCCTGCCCTTGCGCCTATGCTTGCTTATATTGCGCTTAATGAGATGATCGGCGCATACAAGCTTGCAGGAATGGTGTTGATCGTGGCTGGGGCGTTGATGCTGTTTTGGCGAAGGATTTCAACCGAAAAGACCCATTCCTAAGAAATGGAATATTCCAGTAAAAAATCGGGCTGCTATGGAACAGCAGCCTTTTTTTGTGCCGGATAGTTGCGTTTTTGCAAGCCAGACTAAGTCCAGAAACAAAAAAGGAGGTCTGGAAATGCACCAACAGGAAAACAAGAACAACCCTCCCAGCGGCAAGCAGGCGATTCATTGCAATGTGAAGAGCTGCACGCACCATGCTGCGCAGGATTATTGCGCACTGCAGGCAATCAGCGTGGCGGCATGCTCTCAGGGCAGCACGGGCAAGCCAGAGGATGAAAGCATGTGCGCCAGTTATGAAACGGCGCAGATGACATGAGTACGGAAGACCGTCGCTACCCGGAAACGGACCGTGAGCACAATGAGGATGAGCGCAGCAACAAATCCTCACTGGCGATGCTGGGTGTGGCAGCTGGTGCTTCGGTGATGCAGAGCGGTGTGCCCTTCACCGCGCCGATGGGTCCGGCGTTGATGGCGCTGCCCGCGATGCTGGAGGAAGATGGTTTGGGCGTGGTGAACAACCCGCGGCGCAGGGAGAAAAACTTGAAGGGATGACAAAAAAGTGGGCAGCCGTTAGGCTGGCCCACTTTTAGTTGACAATTAATAATGCACATTGATCAAGGATTATTACTTCGAAAACTAATCTCTCCGTCTGCTTCCATTGGCCAACAACAATAGCCTTAACAACTGCAGGATTGCCATCAGTGTGGCCGCCAGATAGGTGAGCGCCGCGGCGCTCAAGACTCTGCGGGCGCCTGTGATTTCCTCGTCGGAAAGGTAGCCGCGCTCCAGCATTGCGAGGGCTCGGCGGGATGCGTTGTACTCCACCGGCAGTGTGACCAGCTGAAACAGCACCGCCAGGCCAAACACGGCCACACCCGCGTACACCAGCGGTTGGATGGACAGGATCAAGCCCAGGATCAGCAAAGGCCAGGCGGCATAACTGCCGATGTTGGCTGCGGGCACCAGCGCGCTGCGCAGCGCCATCGGAGCGTATTTTTCCCCGTGCTGCACAGCGTGACCCACCTCGTGGGCGGCTACACCGAGCGCGGCCAGCGATTGGCTGTTGTAAACCGACTCGGAGAGGTTCAATGTGCGAGTTCTTGGGTCGTAATGGTCGGAGAGCCGGCCGCTTGCCTGGCGGATTTGCACAGCGGAAAGGCCGTTTTCGTCCAGCATTCTGCGTGCGGCGGCGGCGCCGCTCATCCCCAGTGCCGATTTGATCTGCGAGTATTTGTTGAACGCGCTGCCCACCCTGGCTTGTGCGACCATCGCCAGGATGATTCCTGGGATCAGCAGCAGCATCGTGTTGTCAAAATAAAACGGCAGGTATGGCAACTTTTTATCACCTCAGGAATAGTATAATCATATTGTTCGCCGCGCACAACAATGCGATACGGTGGCTGAACCCGATGAGGCTGGGAGAAGATCAATGCCGGAACTTTGTGCCAATTCATCGCTTGACAATGATTTCAGACATCCTTATAATTGCGGTATTATTGAAAATCCGCTCTGGACGCGGTGCGTGCAGGGGGGATATTGTTTTACCGGCATATGAGAGCGACGGGCACATATACTTGGAGTAATGTTGCCCGCAGCGCGTAAGGGAGGAGCTCACACATGTCAGTAGCCAACGGCAAGAGGATCTATTTGACCAAAGATGGTGTGAAGAAGCTGGAAGATAAGCTTGAGCACCTGAAGACAACCAGGCGGCAGGAGGTTGCCGACCGTATTCGCGAAGCGATCGCTTTGGGCGATCTTTCGGAAAACAGCGAATATGATGATGCGAAAAACGAGCAAGCCTTTTTGGAGGGTGAAATTGCCTCCATTGAGCATACGCTTCGCCATGCCGAAATCATCAGCGATGACGCAGGCTCCGGCAGCACCGTTTCTGTTGGGAGCGTTGTGAAATTGAAGAATAAGGCCACCAGTGCGGACTTGAGCTATACCATTGTCGGCTCTGATGAGGCAGACCCCTTCAAAGGCCGCATTTCCAACGAATCACCGATCGGCGCGGCGCTCATGAACAAGCGCATCGGCGATGTGGTGGAGGTGGATGTGCCCGGTGGCAAGCGCCAATTGGAGATCATTTCAATCAACGGGTAGGTATGTATGCAGACAACGGATGAAACCCTTCGCGGGGAAGGCGGCTCCCCGGCTGATCTTTTGCAGGTTCGCAGAGACAAGCTGGATGCATTGAGGGCAGCGGGGCGAGACCCCTATAAAGTCGTTACGTTCGACAAAACCCACTCATCCGGCCAGATCCTGGCCGGATTTGAGGCGCTTGAGGGCAAAACTGTAGCCATTGCCGGCCGCTTGGTTTCCAAGCGCATCATGGGCAAGGCCAGCTTCGCCAACGTGCTGGACGGCGAGGGCACCGTCCAGATCTACGTCAAGCGCGAGGATGTAGGCGAGGAAGCCTACGATGACTTCAAAAAAACTGACATCGGCGATATCGTGGGCGTTTCCGGTATCGTGTTTAAGACACGCACCGGCGAAACCTCTGTGCATGCCACGGCGGTTACCTTGCTTTGCAAGTCGCTTCTGCCGCTGCCGGAGAAGTGGCATGGCCTGAAGGACCCTGACCTGCGCTACCGCCAGCGGTATGTGGATCTGATTGTGAACCCCGAGGTGCGCCAGGCGTTTCGGGCGCGGTCGCAGATCCTTTCCACGGTCCGCCGCGTGATGACCGGCAAGGGCTATCTGGAAGTGGAAACCCCGGTGCTGCATAACCACGCCACCAATGCCGCCGCCCGGCCCTTCTACACCCACCACAACACGTTGGACATCGACATGGTGCTGCGCGTGGAGCTGGAGCTTTATCTGAAGCGCCTGCTGGTGGGCGGCTTCGAGCGCGTGTTCGAAATCGGCCGCATCTTCCGCAACGAGGGCATGTCCGTCAAGCACAACCCCGAGTTCACGATGTTGGAGATGTATGAGGCCTACACCGACTACAACGGCATGATGGCGTTGGCCGAAGAGCTTTATACCACAATTGCCCTTGAGCTCACCGGCGGCTACAAGATCACCTATCAGGGCACTGGGATTGACCTGGCCCCGCCATGGAAGAGGCTCACGATGACTGATGCCGTGCGCCAATATTCCGGTGTGGACTTCAATATGATTGAAACCGACGAGCAGGCCCGTCAGGCCGCCCTTGCCTGCGGCATCGACCTGGGCGAGCGGAAGATGAGCCGGGGTGAGGTGCTGAACCTTCTGTTTGAGGAGAAGGTGGAGGAAAACCTGATTCAGCCCACGTTCATCTGCGATTACCCGGTGGAGATTTCGCCTCTGGCCAAGCGCACGCCCTATGACAGCCGGCTCACCGAGCGGTTTGAGCTTTTCATCTATGGCCGAGAGATGGGCAACGCCTTCACAGAGCTGAACGACCCCATCGACCAGCGGGAGCGCTTTGTGGAGCAGGCCAAGATCAAGCACGGCGAGGGTGAGTTCCAGGTGGATGAGGATTTCCTCACTGCCATGGAGTATGGCATGCCGCCCACCGGCGGCATGGGCTTGGGTATCGACCGTATGGTGATGCTCTTTACCGACTCGGCCTCAATCCGTGATGTGTTGCTTTTCCCCACGATGAAGCCCCGGGCGGCAGGCGCAACGGAGCAGGAGGAAGAATAGCCGATCGCGCCGCCAGAAGGGGGCATTGAGATGTTTGAAGTAAAGATCACAAAAAAGCGCCTTGGCAAACATTGGCACTATTACCGATTCCATTATCTGATCGCATTGGCCTGTGCGCTGATCGCCGCCAACCTGCTGCTCACCGGCACCACACCCAAAACGCCGAATGACCGCAAGGTGGATGTGATCATCCTCTGCAAGTCATACAACACCGATTATCTCGAGGCTCTTGAAAAAGAGCTCCTTTGCGCGTTGCCTCCGGACCAGAAGGAAGTCAACCTGATGGTCATGACTCTGATGGAGGGCCAGGAAAGCACAACCTATCAGGTGCTTGCCGCCCGCCTCACCGCGCAGGAGGCCGATGCCTGGATCCTGCCTGCGGATCTGTATCGCAGCTATGCCGAGTCCGGCACGTTCCTGGCGCTGGAGGATCGGTTCACAAGCCTTGGCCTGCCTGCCGATTTCAACGCATCTGCCGCGCGGGTGATCGTCAAGCCCGAGGAAGACAAGCCCGGTGCGCAGCACACCTGCGGCATCCCGCTGGATGGTTTCACAGGACTGCTGCCCGGTTTTGTGCCCGATGGCATGGTGCTGGCGTTCCCATCCTATTATGAGAGGAACCCCGAAAACACGCGGCTTGTTGTGGAGAGGCTCCTCTCCATGACGGATCTGAATGTGCAAAGCCTCAAAGCCGGCGAGGGCAGCTTTGGCTTCTACATTGCCACCCAATACATTGACAGCCAGGCCGCCTCTGCGTGGAAGCAGGCAATACAGGATAAGGTTAAGTTCAACCCAGAGATTCCCGGTGTGCAGTGCCTGCCCTACCATGTGGGCCGCGCCAGTGACGCTGCCGCAGTGCTGGCTTCCCGCATGCCCAACTACAAGTCTGGCATGGTGATGGTCAACAAAGAGGTGTTTGCGATCCTGGCTAAACAGGGCAAGCTTGCCCCTCTGGACGATGCGGTCGCGCAGATGAGCCTGCCCGATGGTCTTGATCTCTCTTCTGGCCGGGCCTCTGCCGTGGACGAGAAGGGCAACGCCGGTGAGGCAAAGCTCTATGGCATCCCACTGGACAGCTTCTCTGGTCTCACCAAAGCGTTCAACCCCAGCGGCATGGTGCTGGCCTTCCCCGCGCAGGGCGGCGACCAGCTTGCCCAGGCCATTGTAGCCGCAAAGGCTGTGTTGGGCATTGACTGACTGCAATCATGACACCTTGAGACAATGCGCCCCGTCAGTAGCGAGCTGTATAAAGAACCACTTGAGATTACTTGTAAAGAGCAGCACTTCTAACAAACAGAAGTGCTGCTCTTTATGATAAATAGATTGCCAACTCGAGTTTTAGAAAAAAGAATAATCACATTCCTTTTGTCCTATCTCATAGGTGCATTCAATAATTTCAGCTGGGTTCATTTGCTCGATGTAGGCTATAGTTCTTAATGCCATTCCATGCCCTACTAAGATTATTGTAGCATGTTCTGTGTATTTGTCGGCAACATTCTTCATCCTTCTTCTCATGTGATCAAGAGTTTCCCATTGCTTATTCATTCCAGGTGGATAAACACCTTTGAAGTTCACGAATTCCTCTGCCAAACGGAATGCTTCCGCAGATGTTGTGTACTGATTTGATAAATCAGGAATCCATTCATGTAAGCCCAACTCTACCTTAACTGTAATTCCTGTGTTTTTTGAAATGATCTGTGCTGTTTGCAAAGCCCGTGTATAAGGAGACGAGATAATAATATCGGCGCTTTTTATTCTCTGATCCTGTGCAGCTTCTTCTGCCTGCTCTATGCCCTTTTCTGACAATGGTGCAAAGTCTCGACCAAAACCAAAAAAGTGATGTTCCAATAATCCACTATAATCAGCTTCGCCATGCCGTACCAGATAAATGGTGGACATAAACAGCCTCCATTGATTTCTGCTTATCTATATGATCATTATAGCATGGAGGGGTAGATTGAAAGGCATTTCCCCCAATGCTATAATTTTCATATTCCATAGAGCTTGAGTCAGGAGGAAGAAACGATGAACCCGCTGGACATTGTCACCGTGATCGCGGCTTCGTCCGCCGCCGGCAAGAAGATCTTCCTGCCTGGTTTTCTGTTCTCGCTGTTTGTGCACCTTGGGTTGGTTCGCCTGCCTGGGGAGATCGCCTTCCTCTCCAGCCTGTGGGCCCTGATCATCCTGGGCGTCTTAGCCGCTGTGGAAATCGCCGCCGATTTCTTCCCCGGTATGGGCAGCGCGATGCAGTCGGTAAAGCTGTTTGTTGCGCCGGTGGCAAGCGCCTTGCTTGCCTTCTGCATGCTCGCCGATGCCGATCCGGGCTTGCGGATTGCCGTGATGCTCGTTTCCGCTGCCTGTGGTGAGGCGGTGCAGGTGGCGTCCTCCGGCCTTTCCATGGCCAGCATGCAAGCCTCTGGTGGCGGTGGGGATCCGCTGGTGAACCTGGAGGAGGTTTTCTCCTCCTCGGCCATGGTCACGCTGGCGGTGTTTTTGCCGGTGGTGGCGCTTGTGCTCTTCGTGCTGATCCTGATTGGCGGTGTGGTGGGGTTTGTGCTGTATCGCCGCTTCAAGAAGAAGAAGGCCGCGAAGCGCATGGCGCTGGGCCAGGCGCTGCAGGCCGAGCGGGAGAGCCTTCTTTGTGAAATCGCCGCGCTGAACGCCGGGCAGCCACAGTTGCCGCCGGAAGAGGCCGCCGCCCAGTTGGAGCGCCTCAGCCGCAAGCTTACGGTGAACCGCCAGGCTATCTTTGAATATGAGGCCCAGAGCCATTTCCCAGTGCCGCAGGAATATCGAAAACCCGGCTATCTTTATGCAAGGGCGAAGCGGTCAATCCTTGTGGTAACGCTGCTGTCGGTGCTGCCGGGCCTTGGGCACATTTATGTTAGCCAGTGGCAGAAGGGGCTGGTGTTTCTGGCCGTTTCCATTGGCATTGATTTTTTCCTCACGCCATTGCTGATGGTCCTGCTGGGGGTGCTGTTCCCGCTGGCGCTGGTGGTGCCACTGGTGTTCCGGTGCATCATTTTCACCGATCTTGAGATGATCCGGCAAAAGCTGAATGGCAGCGTGCCGGTGAGGCCGTTTGAGTTTTTCTAGCCCTCACCCCCAACCCCCTCCCCCATAGAGATGGGGGAGGGGGCAGCAAGATAAGCCGTGATTAACTCTTGTAATTAATATTTGATATTTTTTTCTTGCACTGGTTCATTCATTTTGTTATAATATCCCCTGCTTTATCAACCAGGACGGTCCGCTGCCGCCGGCGCAATGCGCCAAACCATCTCTGCCAAGTGCGCGGAGCATGTTTACCGGCAAGAACGTCTTCTCGGGAAGGAGGAACTAAAATTATGCTGGACATCAAAGTGTTGGAGCAGGAGCAGCTTCGCTCCGATATCCCCGACTTCCGCCCCGGCGACACCGTGCGTGTGAACGTGAAGGTCGTCGAAGGCACCCGCGAGCGCATCCAGGCCTTCGAAGGCATCGTGATCGCGCGCAAAGGCGGTTCTGTGAACGAGACGTTCACCGTGCGCCGTGTCTCCTACGGCATCGGCGTGGAAAGGGTTTTCCCCCTTCATTCGCCCAGGCTGGAGAGCATCCAGGTGCTTCGCCACGGCAAGGTCAGGAAGGCCAAGCTGTATTACCTGCGCGACCGCGTGGGCAAGGCAGCCAAGGTCAGGGAAAAGATCACAAGGTAACGGAAACCCCCGCAATCGCGGGGGTTTTTCTTGTCAAGACGCGTCATACTTTAACTTAAGTTTGGAACAGTCAGTCATCTCCGGCACCGCCCCGGCTCAGGAAATCCAGCAGCGTTTGCTGGCGGTTCATGGGCAGCGGCACAAACTCCTCATCCGGGCCCATTGGGTCCACAACCTCGGCGATCAAGGTGTCTCCGGTGGAGCCGTCACGCTGCAGCACGGCATACATGCCGCCATCGAAGCAGAACTCGTGGATCACGCTGAATTCCATCTCCGTGCCGTCCTCCGTTTCAAACACCACGGAGTCCCGTTCCCGTTCGTCCATCGATATCACCCCTTTCACTTGTATTGTAGCGCGTGGGTGCGGGGAATACAAGCAACTTGTGATTTCGGTAGACATAGGCTACGCTGATACTGAATCAAGAAATAAATGCCCATATGGAGTTTCAAAATGCAAAACTCTGCGTGCCATTGCCCCGAATGTGGCGCTTCACAGGTCAACGGCCTGGATTGCTGGGGCATGCTTGGCGCAATCATTTCCTGGGAGTATGACGACCCAGAGCTCTTAGCCGAGCACTTCAAGACCGTTGCCACCTACAATCTGCAGCATCCGGCCAGGTTTGAGCCGGAGGCCATTGACGGCCTGCGGCGGGTGTTTCGGGAGCACATCGATAATGGGCTTTCCATCAGGGAGATCAGAAAACAGGTTTCCACGCTGGCGGAAGGCGACAGGCGCGTGCTGCGGCACGATGCCGATGGTTCGAAGGCGGTGTTGAAGCAATGGTCAAAGACGATTGCCGATGTCTATTTGCCAGACCAGCCACAAGGCGCTGCTGATCGTGTCCGCGCATGGGCCCGGTCTGTCCGGCGTGAGCTTTGAGTGATCCGGCAATTGCCTGGAATACCTGTCACTACTGCGGGCAAGCTATGCCGTAACGTGCGATTTGGCAGGATTTTCGCGCGGCGGCTATTGCCTATCCCTGGCAGTGCTGTTACAATTTCCCCATAAACCTGTGGAGGTACCAATATGGCTATACAGATCAGCGAGATCCAATACGGCGCATTCGGCCGTTGCGTCAAGCTCACCAACGGCTTGGTGGACTTGGTTGTCACCGTGGACGTGGGCCCGCGCATCATTCGTTACGGCTTCACCGACCGTGAAAACATGTTTTGCGAAGCGCCTGACAACGTGGGCAACCGGGGTTGGAAGATTTTGGGCGGCCACCGCCTGTGGCACAGCCCGGAGCATGAAGCCCGTTCCTATGAGCCGGACAACGGCCCGGTGAAGTGGGAGCGCATCGAGGGCGGCATCCGCACGATCCAGCCCACCGAGCCCTGGGCCCATATGGCCAAGGAAATGGACATCATGCTCGATGACGAGACCAGCGAGGTGAACATCATCCACCGCATCCGCAATGAGGGTGCCTGGCCGGTGGAGTTTGCCGTGTGGGCGCTGTCTGTGATGGCCCCCGGCGGCAAGGAAGTTGTGCCGATGACGCTGCGCAAAAATGAGATGCTCAACAACCGAGTGTTGGCCCTGTGGCCCTACACCAAGCTGAACGACCACCGCGTGTGGTGGGGCGAGCGCTACATCACCGTCAAGCAGGACCCCGATTGCGCGCCGCCTTTCAAGTTTGGCACCAACAATGAGTTCGGCTGGGCTGCCTACTTCAACCACAACCAAGTGTTCATCAAGCAGTTTATGCATGAAGTTGATATGACCTATCCGGATAGCGGCGCTTCCTATGAGACCTATACCACCGACTTCATGCTGGAAATGGAGTCCCTCTCCCCGATGCTGAAGGTGGAGCCCGGCGATGAGCTGGACCACATGGAGAGCTGGTATTTGGTGGACGACGTGGCAGCGCCTGAAGACGACGATGATAAGATCGACGAGCTGATGGATGACCTGCTGGGCGATTGCTGCGATTGCGAAGATTGCGAAGACGGTTGCGGTTGTGGCTGTGAAGACGGCTGTGATTGCGAAGACGAGGAATAAACCCGGTTTTTCATTTCTGTTAGTCAACCCCGGTTCCGGTTTTTGCGGAACCGGGGTTCTCTATTCAAACTTGGTGATCTGCGGCAGTATTTCGGCAATGTCTTCCACCGCCTTGCCTTAGGGGGTGGGTTCGGGATACACTTGTGTCATTCCAAGGATGGTGACGTGAATGAAGAAATTGCCTTTGTTGATCATCTCTGTTTTGCTCTCTGCCGTGCTTTTTTCCGCCTGTGTGGATGACCGATCCGCCGGCGGCGGTAATGCGACAGGGAACAGCAGCCCTGATGCTACCACTGTCATCACCTCCACTGACGGGATTGGCGGCTCGCCGACCGGTGCCACAGGCCAGCCGGGGGTGACGGCAGGACCCACTGTTGAAGCGCAATCTCCCACCCCCATCGAGACCACTGATCTGGATGCAGAAAGCCAACAGGCCATAGACGACCTCAACGAGGCGTTGAAAGAGCTGGATGAAGCCGTTGAAGATGCAAACTCGATCATAGACGAGCTGGACAAGCTGGAATAAGTAACGAAACAAAACCCGCGCCGTTTCAGCGCGGGTTTTCTTTTCCTTCAGCACTTTGGCTTGTCAGGCCCTTTGTCCAGCTTGGTGCGCTGTCCATCCGGCGTCTGGACCCAGGTGTTATCCAGCACGTCCACCACCCGCTGGCGAAACGACGCCAGATATTGGCCCCGCAGCTCTTTTTGCTCGGCAGCTTCACACTCGGTCAATCCCTCTTCACGGCTCTTCTTTGCAAGCTCGTTGATCCTGTCGATCAGTTCCTTTGAAATCATGGCAACTCCTCCGCGGCTATTATATCACAATTGACAATTGACAATGTACAATTGACAATGGATGGATTACCTTGTTTCCTTCTACCGGAATATTTAGTAAACTATATCCTTGGAGGAATGATCATGATTCAGGGTAAGTTCATCCCCGGCATCGGGGATATAGCGGAGGCGTTTGCCATCCGCCATGAGGTCTTTGTGGCCGAGCAGGGCTTTGCAGAAGAAACTGAGTATGATGAGATAGACAAGTCAGCGCTGCATTTGCTGGTGACAGACGGCAGCCAGCCTGCCGCTACGGCCCGGCTTTACCAGCAGGATGGCCAATGGCACATCGGCCGAGTGGCTGTGCGCAAAGCGTTTCGCGGCAAGGGCATCGGCGCAGTGGCGATGCGCCTATTGATGCAGAAGGCCCACGTGTTAGGCGCTCCTGAGGTGCATGTGGGCGCGCAGGTGCAGGCTGAGGGGTTTTACCGCAGCCTGGGCTTCACCCCTTGCGGCCCGTTGTATGACGATGAGGGTGTGCCCCATGTGCCGATGGTGGCAGCTCTTTCAGATGGGTGTTCCTGCTGCCAAGGGCAGTAAAAGAGAGTGCCGGGTTACGCCTCCTCAGCCAAAGAACTTTTCCAGCCTCCTGTTGCCGCCATCCGGCATGTAATGGTATTGGCTGTATTCGTCTTGCGAGACCCACCTTATCTGGTGGATTTCTTCGTTGTGTTTGATTTCATCATCGATGGTTGCTGTAAAAACGATTCCCACATACCTTTTGTCTGAGTAGGCTAGGGTAACATCAAATAGAATCAGATCATTGAGCATGCAGCCAATCTCTTCCATCGCTTCCCGACGGATGCATTGCTCCGGTGTTTCACCCATCTCCAGGCCGCCGCCCACCAGCTCCCACATCATGGGGAAACACTGCTTCATCGCGCTTCGCTGGCAGATCAGCACTTTTCCTTCTTTGTGGATGATAACAGAGCAGCCGATTGAGGTTTCCATGCAACTCTCCAGATTGGTTTTTTTGAGTATATCATGAGATGGCCGTAGAGGTGTGTCTGCGCTTGAAACTCCTCTTAACATTCACATATTTGGCATGATTTGTTTACAGTATTGTCATCCTTTCCAAGCCCAGTCGGTTTGCCTTTTACCCCTGGTTATGATACAGTTATCCGGTAATACTGGCTTTGTCTGCCCATTTCAGACAGCCATTTCGGAGGGAATTTATGCAGGAACGTCTGGTCGTGATTGACGGCAACAGCCTGATCCACAGGGCGTTTTACGCAATGCCCCCGATGACTGCCAAGGATGGCCGACCCACCAATGCCGTGTTCGGCTTTGTGAATATGCTCTTAAAGACGCTGGACGATTATAAGCCCCAGTACCTTTGCGTTGCGTTTGACAAAAAAGGCCCCACCTTCCGCCATGAGCAATATACCGAATATAAAGCTGGCAGGAAACCCATGCCGGAAGATCTGCGGCCCCAGCTGCCGATGCTCCGGGAGTTGCTCGATTGCATGGGCATCGCCCGTGTGGATGCCGACGGCTTTGAGGCCGATGACTTTCTGGGCACTCTTGCCTGCAAGGCTCAGGAGGCCGGTGTGCAGGCAGTGCTGATCACCGGCGACCGCGACTCACTGCAGCTGGTCGATCCCCAAACGCTTGTGGTGCTCACCAAGAAAGGCGTTTCCGAAATTGAAGAGTTTACTCCGGAGCACTTGAATGAAGTGTATGGCCTGCGGCCTGACCAGATCCCTGATCTGAAGGGGCTTATGGGTGACTCGTCTGACAACATCCCCGGCATCCCCGGCGTGGGCGAAAAGACGGCGCTGACTCTGATGCACCAATATGGCAGCGTGGAGGAAGTGATCGCCCACGGCGATGAAATCAAGGGCAAGCTCGGCGAAAAGGTGCGCGAGCACGCCGGCTTGGCCCGCTTCTCCAAGGAGCTGGCCACGATCCGCCGCGATGCCCCGCTGGACCGTGACTTCCACACGATGACATTGAAGCCCTGGCCGGAGACCGGCGCATTCGAGGCGCTGGAAGAGCTGCAGATGCGACAGATCCTGGGCCGCCTCAAGGCTGCCAGCGGCGCCGCCGAGCAGAAGGCCATGCTTGCAGAAGTGCCGGTGGAGCCGGTGGAATCGGTGGAAGTGCTCATCGCCCTGGCCAAGAGGCTGGCCGGTGCGACTCGCGCTGCGTTATGGCTGGCCGAGGGCCTGCACCTCTCCGATGGTAAAACAGAATACGCTGTGCCGCTGATGCGCGATTTGGCCGGCCCCGGCTTGCAGCCCGACGATGCCTTCAAGGCGTTGCGGCCCCTTTTGGAGGGCGGCAATGTCGCGCTGCACGACGGCAAGAGCTGGATCAGGCAGATGCGCGGCTACAACACCGAGATCAAGAGTATGGCTTTTGACACGATGATTGCGGGATACCTGCTGAACCCCCTGGCCGGTAAATATGAGTTTGCAGGCCTTTGCGAGAAGACGCTGGGCGCGTCGCCAGCCGCCGCCCCGGCCTCTGCGCTGCTGAACCTTGCGGACAAGCAGCGGGAGATGCTCCGCCAGCAGGAGATGGAAAAGCTTTACGATGAAATCGAGCTTCCTTTGGTCCGGGTGCTTGCCGATATGGAGGCAGAGGGCTTTCATCTGGACAGCGCCGTGCTAAAGCAGCTTGGCGCTGAGTTTGAGGCCAAGCTCAATGAGCTCACCGCCCGGATTCATGAGCTGGCCGGCGGCGCCTTCAACATCAACTCCACGCGCCAGTTGGGCGAAATTCTCTTCGAACGGCTGGGGCTGCCTTCTGCACGTAAAACCAAAACCGGTTATTCTACCGACGCTGAGGTGCTGGAGCAGCTGGAAGACCAGCATGAGATTGTGCCTGCCATTATGGAATACCGGCAGATCAGCAAGCTCAAGAGCACCTATGTGGACGCGTTGATCCCGCTGGTGCGGGGCTCGGGCCGGGTGCACACTACGCTTCACCAGACGGTCACCAGCACCGGCCGCATCAGCAGTTCGGACCCTAATCTTCAGAATATCCCCGTGCGTATGGACTTGGGCCGGCCCATACGCAAGGCGTTCGTGGCCGGAGGCCCCGACCGGGTGCTGGTGGATGGCGACTATTCACAGATCGAGCTGCGTGTGCTGGCCCACATCGCCGGTGACCAAAGGATGCAGGCTGCATTCCATTCCGGTGCTGACTTCCACCGTCAGACTGCATCGCAGGTGTTCGGTGTGGCTCCTTCTGAAGTGACCGGACAGATGCGCAGTGCTGCCAAGGCCGTTAATTTCGGCATTGTCTATGGTATCAGTGACTTTGGGCTGGGCCGGCAGCTGGGGATATCCCGCTATCAGGCCAAGGAATACATCGAGCGCTACCTATCCACGTATGCCGGTGTGAAGGCCTATATGGAGGAATCGGTGAAGAATGGTAAAGAGGCTGGCTATGTGGCCACGCTCTTTGGCCGCCGTCGCCCCATGCCGGAGCTGAGAAGCCCCAACTATACGATGCGCTCCTTCGGTGAGCGTGTCGCGATGAACGCCCCTATCCAGGGCACCGCTGCCGACATCATCAAGCTGGCGATGATCAAGACCCATGATGAGCTGGAAAAGCGCAGCTTCCGGGCAAGGCTCATCCTGCAGGTGCACGACGAATTGATTGTGGACTGCCCGAAGGATGAGGCCGAGGCTGTGAAAGCGCTGCTGATTGAGTGCATGGAAAGCGTGGCTCAGCTCTGCGTGCCGCTGAAGGCCGATGTGTCCACAGGGTATAGCTGGTATGATGCGAAGTAACGAGTAGTCAGTAGGGGCCGGGCTCCGTACCGGCCCGAACCCACTCCCCGGCAGAGTAAATGCTTTGTCAGGCTCTTTGTGGGGAGGGGGCAAAAAGATGCAGTGCTTCGCCCTACGCCCATGAACTCCCCCCTGCTGCATCTCCCCTCTATGATGGAGGTGGGGAGACTGTAGGGGCGGTTCACGAACCGCCCGCTTGATAAAAATGAAAGAGGGATACCATTGCACATCATCGGCCTGACCGGCGGCATTGGAACCGGAAAATCGGCGGCATCGTCGTATCTGAAAGAACTGGGCGCATCCGTGTGGGATGCCGACCAGGCGGCCCGCACCGTGGTGCAGCAGGGCCAGGAGGGTTGGAAGGCCATCCGCCGTGAGTTCGGCGCGGAGTATTTTGACAGCACCGGCAACCTGCTGCGCAAAAAGCTGGCGGATAAAATCTTCAGCGATGAGGCTGCCAGAGACAAGCTGAATGCGCTGCTGCATCCGGTGATCCTGGATGATATGGCGCGGTTTCTGGACCGCAGCCAGCGGGATGGCGCATCAATTGTTGTTCTGGATGCTCCACTGCTGTTTGAGAGCGGCGCTGACCGCGCTGCCGACGAGGTCTGGGTGACCTCCTGCGGTGTGGACGAGCAGGTGCACCGGGTAATGGAGCGCGGAGTCAGCCGGGAGGAAGCCGAGCGGATGGTGGAGGCCCAGATGCCCGACCGCGAGCGCAGGGCCAGGGCTCGTCGGGTGATCGACACCTCTGGGTCAGTGGATGACACCCGCCGTTATCTGAAGGCGCTGTATGAAGAGCTACAGGAAGGGGATTGAGTAAGCAGCCAATGGCAAAACGGAAGGGATCAAAAAAGCGCGCCGTTGTGGCGATCATCGTCTGCGTGGTGCTGGTGGGCCTGGCGGTGGCGCTGGGTTCGCTTTGGTCGCTGTATCGTGCTTATCCCTACAAATATCAGGATGCCATCCGCAACAACGCTGCGCTCTATGGCCAGGACCCTTTGTTTATTGCGGCGATCATCCGCACGGAAAGCAACTGGCGGCCTGAGGTGGAATCCAGTGTGGGAGCATCCGGCCTTATGCAGATTATGCCCGAGACAGGCGCGTGGATAGCCGGCAAAAACGACTGGGAGTTCAAAGATAGCGATCTCAAAGACGGCCCCGCCAACATCCGGCTTGGCTGTTGGTATGTGGACTATCTCTTAAATATGTTTGGCGGCGACAAGACCTTGATGTTGGCTGCCTACAATGCTGGAGACAACAAGGTCAAGCAATGGGTGGATGAGGGCCTGATGGCCCAGGGAGTCGACGGCATCCCCTATGGCGAGACACGTAAGTTTGTCGGGAAGGTCATGGACGCATATGAGATGTATCAAAAACTATATCACAACCCATAGATTTTCTATGCTGGCGGTGTTGCTGCTGGCGGGGCTGCTGGCCGGTTGCGCGCGTGGGGGATTGGACCCCACCGCCACACCGGTGCCCACCGCCACTGTGGCGGCCACAGAGGAAGCACCGCAATCGGGAGGCACGATGACAATTGCCGTGCCCAAGGGTTCGGTATTTGGCAACCCGCTGCTGGTGACCACCAGGGAAATGAGCAGCGTGTACCACCTTGTGTTCGAAAGCCTTCTCGATGTGGACGACTCCGGCGCACCGGCCCCATGCCTGGCGGAAACCTGGGAGCCCAGTGAAGATGGCCTGACCTGGACATTCACGCTGCGCGCCGGCGTAAAGTGGCACGGCCTTGACCGGGAGCTGACCGCCACCGATGTGGAGTTTACGTTCAATGAAATCAAGGAATTGCAAAGCGACAAATACTGGAGCTATGTAGCCGACTATGTGAAATCCTGCAAGGCCGGTGAAAACGGCACTGTTGTCGTGGAGCTGAAAAAGCCATTCTACGGAGCGTTGCAGGCGCTCACTTTCCCGATTCTTCCGGCTGAAGTAGGATATGAGAGCGGCAGCGCCCCCGATTCACCCATTGGCACGGGGCCCTATCACCTCACTTCCCAGACAGAAGCGGAAATCACGCTGCAAGCCAGCACAGATTGGTGGAAAAAAACGCCGTATATCACCACGGTGAAGGCTGTTGTCTATCCGGACAACGCCACCGCCGTTTCCACGCTGGTGCTCGGCAGCCAATTGGACGCTGTGCAGACTGACGACCTCACAGTGTCGCAGCACCGCGACAGCGGTGATGCCAATGTTTATGAGTACCCGACCCGTTATTTTGAGTATATGGCATTCAACTTCAATTCCTCCGACTTACAGGAGAAGCTGATCCGCCAGGCCATTGCCTATGCCATTGACCGGTTGGAGATTGTGTCCTACACCTACGTTAACCACGCCATCGTCACCGACACGCCCGTGCCGCCGGACAGCTGGCTTTATGACGGTAAGGTGCTCAAGTATACCTGTAATACGGAGGAAGCCCGGCGGCTCATCATGCTGGCCGGCTGGCAGGACAATCTGGACGCCAAAGGCAACCCCGGGAAAGATGGTTATTGGGACACCAGCCCCGACGGCGTGCAGCGCGATCTGACCTTCACACTGCTGGCAAACCGTTCTGAGAACAACACGATCCGCAACGATGCCGCTGTGCTGCTTGCCAGCCAGCTGGACAAGGCCGGCATCCGCGTGGAGGTAAAGTCCGCCTCGTGGGAAGATTACGACAAGATGCTCAAGGAAATGCGGTTTGACCTGGCGCTATGCGGCAGCTATCTGTCGCCGGTGCCCGATTACCGGGCTCTGCTTGGCACAGACGGAAAGCTGGATGTGGGCGGCAGCGCCACAGAGGAAATGGACACTCTGCTTGCTGATGTGCTGAATGCGCCAGGCAGTGACTCGCTGAAAGTGAAAATTGGCGTGCTTCAGAATAAGATCATCGAGGATTTGCCGATCCTGTGCCTGTATTTCCGAAACCATTCGCTGCTTACCTCCAAGGAGCTCAAGAGTACTACTGGCAGCGTGGCGGGGGCCAGAGAGGACGACGCTTATGCCCGGATCAATCAGTGGTACAAGCCGCAGTGATGTTCTGATGCTGTTGTAACGCGCTAAAATCTGATATACTTCTATTCGATTTAAGTTTTGAAAGGCAAGCTATGTCCACACAAAAGAAAACCCTGCCCATCCTGGCGGCGGTGGTAGCCGCCATCACATGGGGGTTCTCCTTCCTGTTTACAAAAAATGCCTTGGGTCACCTGGAAACTTTCCAGCTGCTGGGCTACCGGTTTCTGGTAGCCGCCGGTTTCCTCACGGCGTTGGTGGCTGTGGGCCTGGTGAAGATCAAGCTGACCAGGCAAAAGATGAAGGGCCTGCTCCTGGTTGCTTTGCTACAGCCGGTACTCTATTTCGTGGGTGAGACGATCGGGGTGAAGCTCACCACCACCACTGAGTCCGGCATCCTGATTGCATTGGTTCCCCTTGCAATTACGATGTGCTCTTTGGTCATTCTCAAGGAGCGTCTGTCAGCACTCAGCTGGGTTGCCATCGCCATCAGCGTGGCAGGGGTAGTTCTTATTGTGCTTTCCAAGGGGCTGGACGCAGGCAGTGGCCAGCTCACGGGCACATTGGCGCTGCTGGGTGCAGTGGTGGCTGCCGGTATATACAACCCGCTGTCCCGCAAGGTATCACTGCAGTGTTCGCCCATTGAGACCACCTTTGTGATGATGTGGGTGGGCGCCATCGTGTTTAATATCACCGGTGTTGTCATGCATCAAGGCGGTCTGGGCAGCTACTTATATGCCTTCACAACCCCCACCGTATTGCTGGATGTGGGTTATCTGGGCGTGTTGTCATCTGTGGTGGCGTTCTTCTGCCTGAATTATGCGCTGTCGCAGCTGCCTTCCAGCACTGTGGGCACGTTCATCAACCTCACGCCGATCATCACCGTGTTCGCCGGGGTGCTGATCGGCAAAGAGACGCTGCTGCCACTACAAATTGCCGGCACCGCGCTGGTGCTTGCCGGCATCTGGTGGGTGGCCCGGAGGCAGGCAGCAGATGCCGCTGTAAACCGGAAAGCTGGAGATGCGGAGCCAATGGTAAGCCGATCCGCGACTCTGGAATGAAGGAAGGCCCCTATTGAACCATTTGGAGGAATTGAGCCTCAAGCTCAATGCATTGGTGATTTTTCGCCGTTTGCTGGATGACGGCGCATTCCGGCTTTTGCCTGCTGTGTTGGCCTCCGGAGAGATGGGCATAGAGCGAAAGATTTCCAATTACGCTGCATTTGCCGCCGCGCTTTTTGAGAAAAGCGTTTGCCTCTCCGACTACCTGTGGGAGTTGGCTGCTGCCGATCCCAACGCCTATGTGCTGCGTCTTGCCCGCGGTGAACAGCCGGAGCCGGAGCTGGAGAAATGTCTTGACCGGGAGCTTCAAACGCTTCAGGAGCTTTCGAGTCTGACTGCTGGTGATGTGCTGGCAGCCATTGGTAACGATGTATATCTGCCTGAATGGACCAACCGTCCCATCGATTTCGCTGTAGAATACCGGCGCAGGGCGAACAGGGTTTCCGAGTTGGGTTATGGCATGTTTGCTG
>JAEZSE010000003.1 GCA_023421955.1 Bacillota bacterium | reverse complement strand
ACTGTCTCACGACGTTTTAAACCCAGCTCGCGTACCACTTTAAACGGCGAACAGCCGTACCCTTGGGACCTGCTTCAGCCCCAGGATGTGATGAGCCGACATCGAGGTGCCAAACCGCGCCGTCGATGTGAACTCTTGGGCGCGATCAGCCTGTTATCCCCGGCGTACCTTTTATCCAATGAGCGATGGCCCTTCCACTCGGAACCACCGGATCACTAACACCGACTTTCGTCCCTGCTCGACATGTCTGTCTTACAGTCAAGCTCCCTTATGCGTTTGCACTCAACGGCTGGTTTCCAATCAGCCTGAGGGAACCTTTGCATGCCTCCGTTACTCTTTAGGAGGCGACCGCCCCAGTCAAACTACCCACCAGACACTGTCTCCGAGCCGGATAACGGCATCGGATTAGAGCCTTAGATTGGCAAGGGTGGTATTTCAAGGTTGGCTCCACACACACTGGCGTGCACGCTTCAAAGCCTCCCACCTATCCTACACATGCCAATCCAAAACCCAATGTCAAGCTATAGTAAAGGTGCACAGGGTCTTTCCGTCTTGCTGCGGGTACACGGCATTTTCACCGCGACTTCAATTTCACCGAGTCTCTGGTTGAGACAGTGCGGAGATCGTTACACCATTCGTGCAGGTCGGAACTTACCCGACAAGGAATTTCGCTACCTTAGGACCGTTATAGTTACGGCCGCCATTGACTGGGGCTTCGATTCGAAGCTTCGCTTGCGCTGACCTCTCCTCTTAACCTTCCAGCATTGGGCAGGCGTCAGCCCCTATACTTCGTGTTTCCACTTAGCAGAGACCTGTGTTTTTGATAAACAGTCGCTTGGGCCATTTCTCTGCGGCCTCTTCATGCTCCATCTGTTCGATTTCACACTACAAAGGCACTCCTTATCCCGAAGTTACGGAGTCATTTTGCCGAGTTCCTTAACAGGGGTTCTCTCGCGCGCCTTAGGATTCTCTCCTTACCTACCTGTGTCGGTTTGCGGTACGGGCACTCATTGGCTCACTAGAGGCTTTTCTTGACAGCTTGGAGTCAGTTACTTCGCTACTCATTTCGCTCCCCATCACCCTTCAGAAACTCGCGAGACGGATTTGCCTATCTCACTTCCTATGGGCTTGGGCGTGCTCGACCAACGGCACGCTTAACCTATCCTTCTGTGTCACCCCATCGCTCAAACGCTCCTGAGTGGTACTGGAATTTCAACCAGTTGTCCATCGCCTACGCTTTTCGCCTCGGCTTAGGTCCCGACTTACCCTGGGCGGACGAGCCTTCCCCAGGAATCCTTAGGTTTTCGGCGGGTGAGATTCTCACTCACCTTTTCGCATACTCATACCGGCATTCTCACTTCTATTCACTCCACCCAACCTCACAGTTGAACTTCTCAGTAAATAGAACGCTCCCCTACCCCTGGAACGGAATTATTAAATCCTCAGCCTTCTTTTTTGAGGCTTGAGCCCCTATGAACATTTGGGAATTTTGCTCTTATTCAAGCCTTTGTCTTCCTCTTCGGAAGCAAAATTCCTGATGCAACTCCCTGTCCTGTTCCCTATCTAAAGACTTAATAATTCCGTTCCAAGCCATAGCTTCGGTGATACGCTTGAGCCCCGTTACATTTTCGGCGCAGAACCACTCGACCAGTGAGCTATTACGCACTCTTTAAATGGTGGCTGCTTCTAAGCCAACATCCTGGTTGTCTATGCAATTCCACATCCTTTTCCACTTAGCGTATACTTGGGGACCTTAGCTGATGGTCTGGGCTGTTTCCCTTTTGACTATGAAGCTTATCCCCCACAGTCTGACTCCCAATCTAAAATTCTTGGCATTCTGAGTTTGATAAGGTTCGGTAACCCGGTAAGGCCCCTAGCCTATTCAGTGCTTTACCGCCAAGAATCATCCATTGAGGCTAGCCCTAAAGCTATTTCGGGGAGAACCAGCTATCTCCGTGTTCGATTGGAATTTCTCCCCTACCCACAGCTCATCCCCTGCCTTTTCAACGACAGTGAGTTCGGGCCTCCAGTGGGTTTTACCCCACCTTCACCCTGTCCATGGGTAGATCACACGGTTTCGGGTCTACAGCATGTAACTTATTCGCCCTTTTCAGACTCGCTTTCGCTCCGGCTCCGACTTCTCGTCTTAACCTTGCTACATACCGTAACTCGCCGGTTCATTCTACAAAAGGCACGCCATCACACCTCATGGGTGCTTTGACTGCTTGTAAGCGTACGGTTTCAGGTTCTCTTTCACTCCCCTCCCGGGGTGCTTTTCACCTTTCCCTCACGGTACTGGTTCGCTATCGGTCGCTAAGGAGTATTTAGCCTTGGGAGGTGGTCCTCCCTGCTTCCCACGGGGTTTCACGTGTCCCGCGGTACTCAGGATCCCTTCACAGTCTGTCTCTCTTTCGCCTACAGGGGTGTTACCTGCTTTGCCCGGCCTTTCCAGACCTCTTCGACTAGAGATTCAGACCTAATAGAAGGTCCTACAACCCCAACCCCCGAAGGGATTGGTTTGGGCTGGTCCCGTTTCGCTCGCCGCTACTCAGGGAATCGATGATTCTTTCTCTTCCTCCGGGTACTTAGATGTTTCAGTTCCCCGGGTTGTCTTCGTTAACCTATGAATTCAGTTAACGATATCCAGATATGACTCTGGATGGGTTGCCCCATTCGGATATCCACGGATCAAGGCATGCTTACTGCTCCCCGTGGCGTTTCGCCGCTCGCCGCGTCCTTCTTCGACTCTTAGCGCCTAGGCATCCACCGTACGCCCTTAGTAGCTTGACCAAACGTCTCCGCCACATTCAGGTTTTTCAGATGTT
>JAEZSE010000034.1 GCA_023421955.1 Bacillota bacterium | reverse complement strand
CAGAAGAACACCGGTCTGATGCAGTTCGTCTTCCTGCCCCGCTATGAGCAGACAGACAACGAGCAGTATGCCAAGTTCTCTGACGGCAACTGGGTCAACCCGGCAATGAACCAGGAATACAACGATGTCCGCTACAAGGACTATGAGAAGGAAATCCTGAAGAACTACAACGTGAAGACCTTCTGCGACTTCTTCGCCCCCGCCTATCCCGCCAAGTATCAGCCCGGCTGGGCCGTCCGCCAGCAGCTGCCGCAGGATTCACCTGAGTACATCGCCTCCAACAAGGCTCTTGAGCTTGCCACCGAATATCATGCCAAGATCGTTCAGGCCGATCCTGCTCAGTTTGAGACTCTGTATGCTGAGTACATGGCCAAGTTGGATGCCATCCCCGGTCTGGCAGACTATGAGAAGAAGGTCACCGAGACCATCAAGGCCAGCACTGAGTTCTATGGCAACTAATCTGTAACGGTAAGGTTTATTTGACGCCAATGAAGCCGGGGAGCGCCTGTGCGCTCCCCGGTTTCGAAATAACTTCAGCCAGGGGGATTGAATATGGCTGCATATCATGAGAAAGCCGCAGCTTCCACTGTGAAGCCCGTACTATATAAAAAGAAACCAATGATGAAGAGAATCATCGAACAGCGTCAATTGCTGGTTTTGGTGATGCCGTTTATGATTTTTATTCTGATTTTCAACTATCTCCCCATCTGGGGCTGGATTATGGCGTTTCAGAATTATTCCACCGGCAAGGGCCTGATGGGTTCTCCGTTCATTGGTCTTGGAAACTTCCAGGAGCTGTTTGCCGACGCCAACTTCCTGAACTCCATCAAAAACACACTGCTGACAAGTGTATTGAAAATCTCCACCGGTTTTATAGCTGCGATTGTCCTGGCTGTAATGCTCAATGAAGTTCGCGCATTGCCGTTCAAGCGGACGGTACAGACCATCTCTTATCTGCCCTACTTTGTATCCTGGGTTGTGGCAGTCAATATCGTATACATGGCGTTGTCTCCCTCCGATGGCATTGTAAACATTCTGCTCATGAAGACTGGCTTGATTGATGGCCCGATCCCATTCATGGGTGAGTCGAAATATTTCTACGGAGTTGTCGCGCTTTCAAACGTCTGGAAAAATGTTGGCTGGAATGCCATCATCTATCTTGCGGCTATGACAGGGATTGACCCGGAGCTCTACGAAGCAGCATCGATTGACGGCGCCGGCAGGCTTCGCAGGATCTTTGCCGTGACACTGCCGAGCATCATGCCCACAATCAAGATTTTGCTGGTGTTGAATATCGGTTACTTGATGAACGCAGGATTTGAGCAGGTCTATCTGCTCAGCAACCCGTCCAACATTGACGCTTCCCGCACCATCGATGTGTATATCTATACTTACGCGTTGAAGAGCGGCCGCCTGTCCTACGGTACGGCGATCGGCATCTTCAATTCTACGATCTCCATTCTGCTGATCATGTTCAGCAACGCGATCTCCAAGAAGATCGACGGCTACGGAATTTTCTGAAAGAGAGGTGAGTGTGATGGTGAAAAAAGGTCAAAACAAGTTTCTTTCCTCCATTGGATACAAGCGCCTGACGCTGGAAGACCTCCTGCTGGATGCGTTTAACTACGTCGCGCTGATTTGCCTATGCATTGTGACGCTGTATCCCTTTATCAACACGCTGGCTTATTCTTTCAACAACGCCATCGATTCTGTTAACGGCGGTATCTATCTTTGGCCCAGGGAGTTTACGCTGAGGAACTATGAAAAGATCCTCGTCGGCAACCCGGCAATCACCACTGCGCTGTTTATCTCAGCGTCAAGGGCAGTGGTCGGCGGCGCGCTCAGCGTGGTCTCCACCATCTGTGTGTCTTACGTGCTGTCCAGAAGGGACTTCATCTTCCGCAAGGCGCTGACACCTTTTCTGGTGTTCACGATGTATTTCTCCGGCGGCTTGATCCCCTCGTTCATCCTAATTCGTAACCTGGGGCTCATGAACAACTTCCTGGTCTACATCCTTCCCGGCCTGGTTGGTGCCTACAACGTCATGGTGATGCGCAGCTACATCGAGGGCATCCCGGACAGCTTGATTGAGGCTGCGAAGATCGATGGGGCCAGTGAGTATCGCATTCTTTTCACGATCATCTGGCCGCTGAGCCTCCCTGTCATCGCGACCATTACATTGTTTGTGGCCGTTGGCCAGTGGAACGCGTGGTTTGATACGATGCTGTATTGCGGCGGCAACGCCAAGCTCACAACGTTACAATATGAGCTGCAGAAACTGCTCACATCGGCATCGGCCTACGCATCGGCTGACTCGGATGCCCTAACTGCCTCCGGCGACTCAGCCAAAATGGCCGTGACGCCCACCTCTATCCGCACGGCCATGACTGTCATCGCCGTAACACCAATCCTGTTTACGTATCCTTTCTTGCAAAAGTATTTTGTAAAAGGATTGACATTGGGTGGGGTTAAAGGGTAAAACCTTAGTAAAAAGAGTCAGGATCTGACAAAATGAGCTATGTACGTCTTCAGGATATCGCCAAGGAAATCGGCATATCAGTCAACACTGTGTCCAAAGCGCTGAACGGCAAGCCGGGCGTCAACAACAGGACCCGCCAAAGGGTGCTGGAAGTGGCCGAACGGTTGAATTATAAACCGAATGACTTGGCGCGCAGTTTACGAGGCCAGACGTCCAACATCATCGGCGTGATACTGGATGACACTACCAGCCCCTATTTTAGCGAAGTGGTGAAGGGCATTGATGATGAGGCCCAGGCTTTGGGTTACTACACGTTCCTGTTCGGTTCCGGCATGAAACGCGATCGCGAGCTCAAGGCGCTCGACCTTCTGCAGCGCATACGGGTCAGCGGACTCATCCTGCACCCAACTGAGCTGGATGAGGAGCTCATCAGCCACATCAACAAGGCCGCTATGCCAATCGTCATGTTTGACGTTGTCAACAATAATCTGCGGTTTGACAATGTCTGCAACGATGACCGCCTTGGTATGAAGGAAATGACGCGGCTTGTGCTTGAGAAGCAATATCGTAAAATTGTTTTCCTGAACCTAAGGGAGAATTCTGCGCCGGCCATCGAACGGTTGGCCGGCGTTCACGATGCCCTGGCAGAGGCTGGCTTGCCGGAGTCCTTCATCAAGGTATATAACAACACCCACCTCAATGCCTATAGCCTGACTCGCGGCTTGATGATGCAGGAAGAACGTCCCGATTGCCTTTTGTGTGCAAGTGATTCCTTGGCGACGCAAGCGATGGAGGCCATCTTTGATGTGGGGCTTTCCGTGCCTGGTGATGTCGCGATCACTGGATATGACGACGTATCGTATGCCCGTGTGCTGCGCGTGCCGCTTACCACGGTTTCCCAGCCAAAGGAAAGGGCCGGCAGGCAATGTGTCAGCCTTTTGCACCAGCGCATTGTGAAAAACGGGCCAGACCACCCTGTGCGGTTGATCCTGAAGCCCGAGATTATCACGCGCAAATCCACATAACTGTTTTCAGCAATTTATATTATTTTGAGGTATGCTTTATGAGAGCTGTTGTCAAGTATGGAGTGAATCCCAACGAAACCCGCCTGCAGGACATGCCGATTCCGGTGATCGGGCCCGATGATGTGCTGGTCAAGGTGGCTGCCATTGGCGTGTGCGGCACCGACCCCCATATGCACCGCGGCACCAGCGCGTTCAATATCGTGCCGCCGCTGATCTTCGGCCATGAGTTTGCCGGTGTCATCGAGCAAGTGGGCGCCAACGTGTCCGGCTGGAGCGTGGGCGACCGCGTCACTGCCGAAACCCACGCCGATTATTGCGGCGTTTGCGACCTTTGCCGCCGCAATCTGTATCCGCTGTGCCGCGACCGCAAGGGTTTTGGCTTCAAGGCCCACGGCGCATTCGCGGAATATGTCAAAGTGCCCTCCCGCATCCTGCACCGGGTGCCGGCAGGCCTGTCTTTGGACATTGCATCGCTCACCGAGCCGCTTTGCGTGGCCCACAAGGCTTTGACGTCCAGCAGCAACATCGTGCCCGGCGACGAAGTCGTCGTGATCGGCCCCGGCCCCATTGGCCTGCTGTGCGTGGCGGTTGCAAAGCTCTGCGGCGCGGCCAGGATCGAAGTGATCGGCACATCCGGCGACGAGAAGCGCCTGGAAATCGCCAAAGCTTATGGCGCCACCGGCGTGCACAACAGCTCCGCCTCCGATCCCAGGGCAGTGCTCAAGGGCAGCGACGGTTACGGCTACCCTCTGGTGGTGGACACCGCCGGCGTAGGCCCGACACTTGACCTGTCTTTGGACCTGGTTCGCCCCGGTGGCCAGATCACCAAGATCGGCTGGGGCCCCAAGCCCGTGAACTTCAGCCTGGATCGTCTGCTACACAAGAGCGCCACGCTGAAAGGCCACTTCTCCCACACCTGGGACACCTGGGAAGCGTCCATCCGGTTGATGGAGGCAGGGCTCATTGACATGAAGCCGCTCATCACCCATACGCTGCCCCTGGAGCAGTGGGAAGAGGCATTCGAGCTGGTGGAGACCCAGCAAGCCCTGAAGGTTGTTTTAAAGCCGTAGCGGCACCGTCAAACGCACCGCCGAGCAACACGGCGGTGCGTTTGTCAAAGATAACAACGGAAAGGAAACGGAGTATGACAGCATTGACCAAACCGGAGCTGGACGCGCTGAACCGCGCCGCAGCCCAGATCCGCCTGGACGTGGTGAACATGATCGGGCCGGACAACCGTGGGCACTTCGGCGGCTCGATGTCTTCTGCAGACATCATCGCCACGCTTTACTTCCATGTGATGAACATTGACGGGGCACGCAAGGATGATCCCGACCGTGACCGTTTCATCCTGAGCAAGGGCCACAGCTGCCCGGCGCAGTATGCGGCGCTGGCCCGCAAAGGCTTTTTCCCCGCCGAGGAGCTGAAGACATTGAAGAACGTGGGCAGCCGCCTGCAAGGCCACCCGGATCATGCCAAGTTGCCCGGCATCGAGGCCAACACTGGCTCGCTGGGCCAGGGCCTTTCCCAGGGCGTGGGCATGGCGCTGGCGCTGAAGGCCGATGGCCGCCCCTCCACGGTTTTTGTGGTGCTTGGTGACGGCGAGTTGAATGAGGGCCAGGTGTGGGAGGCCGTGATGTTTGCCGGTGCCAGGAAGCTTGACAACCTGGTGGCCGTGGTGGACCGCAACCGCCTGCAGGCGATGGGCTTCAACCAGGACCGCTTGAACTACGGCGACCCCGGCGAGAAGTTCGCCGCGTTTGGCTGGGAAGTGCTCCGCGCCGACGGCCACGATGTGGCGTCGTTGGCGGCGACGTTCGCCGAGGCCAAGAAGAAGGACCGCCCGGTGGTCATCGTGGCCGAGACCATCAAGGGCAAGGCGATCCAGTGCGCGGAGAACCAGATCGGGTTCCACAACGGCATGCTCACCCGTCCGCAGTATGACGAGGCGGTGGCCTGCCTGACTTCAATGATTGGCGGTGAGCAGTAATGGGCAATCCCAGAGAAGCATACGGCCAGGCGCTCGTTGCGCTGGCCAGGGAAGATAGCAGGATTTGGGCGCTGGACGCCGACCTGAACAAGAGCACAATGAGCTGCTATATGGAGCAGGAGTTCCCCGCCCGTTATGTGGAGGCCGGCATCGCCGAGGCCAACATGGTGGGCATGGCGGCAGGCCTGTCTCTGTGCGGTAAAATCCCCTTTGTGTCGTCCTTTGCGGTGTTTGTGACCGGTAGGGCATTCGACCAGATCCGCCAGTCCATCTGCATCCCCAAGCTCAATGTGAAGCTGTGCGGTTCCTCCGCCGGCCTTTCCGACTATGGTGACGGCTCCACCCATCAGACGGTGGAAGACATCGCGGTCATGCGTGCCTTGCCCAACATGACGGTGCTCTGCCCCGGCGACGCCAGGCAGATGGCCGCCATGGTGAAGGCTGCCGCCCAGCTGGATGGGCCTGTTTACCTGCGTGTGACGCGCTCCGACATGGATGACCTGCCCGGTGACGGCTCCTTTGAGCTGGGCCGCATCGACACCGTGCGCCAGGGCAAAGATATCACCGTGTTCGCCACCGGCGTGATGGTGAAAAAGGCGCTGGACGCCGCAGAGGAGCTTGCAAAGGAAGGCATCTCTGCAACGGTTGTGAATGTGGCCACCTTGAAGCCCTTTAATGGCGAGCAGGCGAGGGCACTGGCTGGCCAGACCGGCCTGGCTTTCACCTGTGAGGAGCATAGCGTGATCGGCGGGCTCGGCTCCATCGTGGCCGAGGCGCTCTCAGAGACTGGCATTCCGCTTAAGATGCTGGGCATCCAGGACCAGTTCGGCCAGTCAGCCAACGGCGAGGGCCCGCTCATGGAGCACTACGGCCTCACCGCGGCGAACATCGCCAAACAGATTCGGGAATTTGTTTCATCCAGGAGGTAAACACATATGAAAATCGGATTTATCGGGTTGGGCGTGATGGGCAAGCCTATGAGCAAAAACCTGCTCAAGGCAGGCTATTCCCTGATCGTGTATGACATCAACACCGCCGCCGTGGCAGAGGTCAAAGCCGCCGGCGCCGAAACTGCCGCCAGCATCGCCGACGTGGCGAAGGTCAGCGACATTGTTATCACAATGCTGCCCAACAGCCCGCAGGTGAAGGAAGTGCTGCTTGGTGATGCCGGCGTGATTGCCAATGGCAAAAAGGGTGCGCTGATTGTGGACATGAGCTCCATCGCACCGCAGGCTTCCGCCGAATGCGAAGCCGCTGCCCGCGCAGCCGGCATGCGGATGATCGACGCGCCGGTTTCCGGCGGCGAGCCGAAGGCCATTGAAGGCACGCTGTCCATCATGTGCGGCGGCGAGCAGAAAGACTTTGACGAAGCCATGCCGATCCTGCAGAAAATGGGCGCCTCCGTGGTGCTCTGCGGCAAAATCGGCAGCGGCAACACCACCAAGCTCTGCAACCAGATCATCGTGGGCGTCAACATCGCCGCGATGAGCGAGGCGCTCACGCTAGCCGTGAAGGCCGGTGTGGACCCTGAGGTGGTCTATAAGGCCATCCGGGGCGGCCTGGCCGGCTCCACGGTGCTGGATGCAAAGGCCCCCATGGTGTTGAACCGCAACTTCAAGCCCGGTTTCCGCATTGACCTTCACATCAAGGACCTGAACAACGCCATGGAAGCGGCAGCCGCCACCGGCAGCCCTACATTCCTTACGGGCAAGGTGCTGGAAATGATGAAGGAGCTCTCCGCCCGCGGCGAAGGGCAGTCTGACCACAGCGGTCTGGCCAAGTATTACGAGGCGCTGGCCGGCGTCACGATTGAGCCGCAGGCGAAGTAGGAACTTCTCCGAACTGTCACTCCATCAACCCTCGGGCCGCGCTGACTGCCCGGGGGTTGTTTATTTCATTTTATCAAATTATCCTGACAGCCTTTACTCCAGTATGATGATGGGCTAGAATGTATTGAATTTCTTTTGGAGGCTTGTATGAAACGTGTTTCCTTGTTGTGTGCTGCACTGATGCTATCAGCCTTGCTGTCTGGCTGTACCATCCTGAGGGGGGTAGCCCGCAGCGTGTTGAAACTTGAAACAGCCCAGCCCACTGTTCAGGTTGTGGCAGAGACCATCCGCGCCGAGACCGATGAACCAACCGCCATGCCCACCCCTGAGCCTACAGAGGAATCAGCGGCGGCTGAAGGGGCTTTTGAGACAATCACGAGTGCCAGTCTGGGTATCGCCTTTGACGTGCCTGCCAGTTGGGCCGGCAAATACCGTGTGGATGAGGGTGATGGTTATCTCATTGTTTACTTCAAGCCGTCGGAGCCGATTGATGATGGTATGGGGAAATTCTTTACCATTTTGACGAAGACATCGGAAGACGACGCTGGCTTCTTTGATAATGAAGAAGAGATCGAAATCAATGGCGTGACCTATCTCGTCGGTATGCCAACCGATGTGACCTATTCGCAGGAAAATCCAGAGTTTGATACGTTTAAGGCTATGCGGGAGGACCTGCCGATGATCCGCGACTCTTTGCGCTCGGTCTGCCAGTGAACCCCAAGCCATTGCCCAGCTAAACAGTTTTAAGTAGCAAATCCTCTACCGGAATCCTGGGCCTTGGATCCGGTGCTTGGTCTGCAAACCCGATCGCCAACAGCGCCGTTACTCCATACCGGCCATCCAGGCCAGCGATGGCTTTCACCTTGTCTTCATCGAATGCGCCCAGCCAGCAGCTGCCCAACCCGAGATCGGTGGCTTTCAGCAGGATGTGCGTGATGGCGATGGCAATGTTTTCTTTCATACCCGCCAGGATCCACTGCTGATCCGCGTCTGAGGCTGCCGGGCGGGGCTCGTTGAGCCACCGGATGGATTCCGGGGTCATCGCACCGGTTTGCACCAGCTCCTGCACCCGCGCTCCGACCATGGAAAATGCGGTCATGTCCGCGCAGCAAAGGATCACGGCGGGGGCATTTGCCAGAAAAGCCGAAGCCCCGGCTTCCACCAGCTGTTTCTTTGCTGTGGCGTCCTTTACAACAACAAAACGCCATGGCTGCACATTGAGGCCCGAAGGGGCCAGCCGGGCTGCCTCCAGCAATTCCATAATCATCCCGTCGGGGACGGGCTCCTGCTTGAAATTACGGATGCTCCTGCGCATGGTGATCACATCTTGAAACTCCATACCAATTCTCCTTCTTATTGTTGTTTCGCTTGATGCACTACACTATAATGAGGTATAAGAGAATCCGCCAGTATGCACTATTTTGTGAGATACTATCCAATAGGAGAGTGGACTGTATGGAGCTGATGGATCATTGCGGGCATGACTCTTGCCCTGTGGAATACACCTTGAAGGCCATTGGCGGCAAATGGAAGCTTTTGATCCTGTTTTACCTGATGACTGGCCGCGTGATGCGCTACGGCGAATTGAAACGGTCCATCAATGGGATCACACACAAAATGCTGAGCCAGCAGCTGAAGGAATTGGAGTCAGATGGGTTGATCCATCGCAGGGAGTATCACCAGATCCCCCCCAAAGTGGAGTATATGCTGTCCGACAAGGGGGTTTCCCTTCTGCCGATCATTGGAAACATGTATGATTGGGGCAAGGAAAACATGCCGGGATAAAAAAGCATGGGGCGCAGGTATTGCGCCCCATGCCGATGCTGACTAATGTTTGAGCACCTCGTTCATGCTGCCGGTGCGGTAACCCTTCAGGTCCAGCGTCACGTAAGCATATCCAATCTCTTTCAAGGCTTTATCAATGCCGTCCATCGTGTCGCTGTGAAAGAGTTTCTCCCGCTCGCCGGCCCCCACCTCAATGCGGGCGATGCCGCCATGGTGGCGCACCCGCACCTGCCGGAACCCCAGCCCCAGCAGGTATTCCTCTGCCCGGTCAATCATGGAGAGCTTTTCCACCGTGATCGCCTCGCCATAAGGCACCCGTGAGGAGAGGCACGCAAAGGATGGCTTGTCCCAGGTGGGCAGACCCATTTCCCGGGAAATGATGCGGATTTCATCTTTGGTGAGCTCCGCGTCCATCAGCGGGCTCACGGCCCCCAGCTCCCGCATGGCCTGCATGCCCGGGCGGAAATCATTGGTGTCATCGGCGTTGGAGCCGTCAGCCACGTGCGCGATGCCATGCTGGCTGGCCAGCTCCACCACCTTGGTAAAAAGCTCCTTCTTGCAGTGGTAGCAACGGTTGGTGGGGTTTTCTGCAAAGCCTGCGATGTCCAGCTCCTCGGAGCGGATCACGATGTGCTGCGCGCCGATGGATTTGGCAAAGGCAATGGCTTCTTTCAGCTCCCGCTCCGGATAGGTGGAGGAGGTTGCCGTGATTGCCAGCGCCCGGTCGCCCAACAGGTCATGGGCCACCTTCAGCAAAAAGGTGGAATCCACGCCGCCGGAAAAGGCAATGGCCAGTGAGCCCATTGCCTTGATGTTATCTTGCAGCAGAGCCAGTTTGTCGTTGCGGTTCATTTTGCCTCCTGTTGTGGTTTTGTTAGCCGCATATATTTTTTGTTGATTTCTTCAAATCCTATGGTATAATGCATGGAAAGTCAAGCAAAACCATAGGAATTATAAAGTATTACAATATGGGGTGGTAGACATGCCAATCAACATTCCCCTGAACCTGCCGGCATCCGAAATACTTGCCAATGAAAACATTTTCGTGATGAATGAGGAGCGGGCCACCCATCAGGACATCCGGCCCCTCCGCATCGCCATATTGAACCTGATGCCCACCAAGATCGCGACAGAGACCCAGCTCCTGCGCCTTCTGGGCAACTCACCGCTGCAGGTGAGCGTGGAGCTGATCCACCCCGCCACTCATCTTTCCAAAAACACCGCCGAGGAGCACCTCACGTCCTTTTATAAGACCTTCGACGAGATCCAGGACGAATTCTATGACGGTCTGATCATCACCGGCGCGCCAGTGGAGCACCTGGAATTTGAGCAGGTGGATTATTGGCCGGAGCTTGCACGCATCATGAAGTGGAGCCTCACCCATGTGTGGAGCACCTTCCACATCTGCTGGGGGGCTCAGGCCGGGCTGTACTACCACTACGGCATCCCCAAATACCCTTTGCCGGATAAGCAATTTGGTGTGTTTTCCCACCGGGTTTGCCGTAAAAACACGATGCTGCTCCGGGGCTTTGATGACGTATTTTTCGCGCCGCACTCCCGCCACACCGAGGTTCGCCGGGAGGATATTGAAAAGGTGCCGGATCTGGAGATCCTGGCCGAGTCGGACGAGGCCGGCGTCTATATCGTGAAATCGAAGGACAAGCGGCACTTCTATGTGACCGGCCATTCGGAGTATGATCCGCTGACACTTAAGGCCGAGTATGACCGTGATGTGGCCAAGGGGCTGGACATCCGGGTGCCCAGATGTTATTTTGAGGGAGACGACCCGGGCAGGCCGCCGCTGGTGACGTGGAGAGCCCATGCCAACCTGCTCTACGCCAACTGGCTCAATTACCATGTGTATCAGGAGACGCCCTACGACCTGAACGAGATCCGCTGATGTTAAATGAGTTTTCCAGACAAGAGATCCTGGTGGGCAAGGCTGCCATGGAGAAGCTTCGGGATAGCCGCGTGGCCGTGTTCGGCGTGGGCGGCGTGGGTTCCTATTGTGTGGAAGGCCTGGTGCGGGCCGGGGTGGGCAAGCTGGTGCTCATTGATGACGACCTCATCTGCCTGACCAACCTCAATCGGCAGCTGCATGCCACGAGAAAAACCGTGGGAAAGCCCAAGGTGGAGGCCATGCGCGACCGGGTGCTGGAAATCAACCCCAAGGCCGAGGTGGAGATCCACCGCACGTTTTACCTGCCGGGCAGTGCCGATGAATTGATCCGCCCTGATTATGACTATATCGTGGACGCCATCGACACGGTCACAGCCAAGATTGACATCATCGTGCAAGCCAAGGCCCTTGGCATTCCGGTGATCAGCGCGATGGGCGCGGGCAACAAGCTGGACCCAACACGGTTTGAAGTTGCTGATATCTATGAAACGTCGGTCTGCCCGCTGGCCAAGGTGATGCGCAAGACATTGCGCAAACGGGGTGTTGACTCCCTGAAGGTGCTCTATTCCAGGGAAGTGCCGATCCAGCCGGAAATCACTGAGGAGACCAGCTGCGCTTCCAACTGTGTCTGCCCCAAGGGCGCTGAGCGCACTTGCGTGCAGCGCCGCAGCATCCCCGGCAGCATTTCCTTCGTGCCGTCGGTGGCCGGGCTCATCATCGCCGGTGAGGTTGTGAAGGATCTGATTGGCTGGCATGGCTCAGCCAATGCACCATCTTCCCCGGAAGAGGATGACGGTGAGAGCTGCCCATGAAGCTTTCAACAAAGAGCCAATATGCGCTGGAGGCGCTGCTGGATCTGCTGATCCATGGCGGCGGAAGCCCTGAGCCCATTCCCGCGATAGCCAAACGGCGCGGCGTCTCCGAGCCCTATCTGGAGCAGATCTTTGCGTCGCTGCGCAAGGCAGGCATTGTGAAAAGTGTCCGTGGCGTGCAGGGCGGCTACCTGCTGGTGGGAGACCCCGCTGCGGTCACCGCCGGATCGGTGATCCGGGCGCTGGAAGGGCCGATGAGCCCGGTGAAGTGCGTGAGCTGTGAGGATGGCGCCGGCTGCCCAATGGTGCAGCGCTGCCCCACCCGTTGGCTTTGGGTGCGTGTGGCCGATGAAATTGACAGCGCGATTGATGGCGTGTCGTTGGCGGATCTGATGAAAACATGTAATACCTGATTTATAGTTTACAAACCTGGCCCCTCCCCCAATCCCATGGGGGAGGGGTGAGGGTTAGGAAAGGAGGCGGCCATGAAACTGACGACCAACAGCCGATACGGCCTCAGGGCGCTTGTGGATCTGGCCGCCAATTACCAAGGTGCGCCGGTGGCGCTGGGCGACATTGCCCGGCGGCAGCAGATTTCGGAAAGTTACCTCGAGCAAGCGTTTGCCACACTCAGGCGGGTAGGACTGGTCAAGAGCGTGAAGGGTGCCGGCGGCGGATATGCGCCGGCTGCGGAGCCGGTGAGGATCACCGCCGGTGATGTGCTGCGGGCGCTGGAGGGGAACCTCAGCATTGTGGAAGACACCCCCGCCTATGCAGGCGGCGATATGATCAAACAGGCCATTCGGATGCGGTTGTGGAACACAGTGGATGGCAAGGTCTCAGGGTTTCTGGATGCCATTACGCTGGAGGATTTGGTGCAGGAGTATCATCGAATGCGCGGCGACGCGCAAACAGAACAAGCAACCTGATTCTTACAATTCATATTTGACAAATATGATTTTGTGGTATAAACTAATAACAAAGTAAACTGATAGTAATAATATGTGAAAGGAAGAACGAGTCATGAGCGAGAGGAAACTTGGCTTTGACACGCTGCAGCTGCACGCTGGCCAGCAGCCCGACCCCACAACAGGCTCCAGGGCGGTGCCGATTTACCAAACCACCAGTTATAATTTTAAGAGCGCCCAGCACGCCGCTGACCTCTTTGCCCTCAAAGAGCCCGGCAATATCTACACCCGCATCATGAACCCCACTACCGGTGTGTTGGAGGAGCGTCTCGCGGCCCTGGAAGGTGGCATCGCGGCGTTGGCCGTGGGGTCCGGTTCGGCGGCAGTTACTTATTCGGTCCTCAATCTGGCGGATGCCGGAGACAACATCGTTTCTGCAGGCACACTCTATGGCGGCACCTACAACCTGTTCGCATTCACGCTGCCGCACTATGGCATCACGACCAAGTTTGTGGACCCCGATGATCCGGAAAACTTCCGCCGTGCCATCGATGGCAACACCAAGGCGCTCTACATTGAGACAATCGGCAACCCCGGCACCAACATCACCGACATTGAAAAGGTCGCCGCCATCGCCCATGAAAACGGCATTCCGCTCATCATCGACAACACCTTTGGCACGCCCTATTTGATCAGGCCCATTGAGTTTGGTGCCGACATTGTGGTGCATTCCACCACCAAGTTCATCGGCGGTCACGGCACCAGCATCGGTGGCGCCATCGTGGACGCGGGCAAATTCAACTGGGCAAACGGCAAATTCCCCAACTACACCAAGCCTGACCCCAGTTATCACGGCCTGGTGTTTGCCGAGGCGCTGGGCGCGGCGGCTTATATCACCCGGGCCCGCGTGACGCTGCTCAGAGACACCGGCGCGGCGCTGTCACCCTTCAATGCCTTCCAGTTCATCCAAGGGCTGGAGACACTGTCGCTGCGTGTCGCAAAGCATGTTTCCAACGCGCAGAAAGTGGCTGAATTCCTGAGCGCTCATCCCAAAGTGGCCTCGGTGAACTACCCTGGCCTCAAAGGCAACAAGTATTATGATCTTGCCCAGAAATATTTGCCCAAGGGCCCCGGCGCCATCTTCACCTTTGAGTTGAAGGGCGGAGTATTTGAAGGCACGAAGTTCATTGATGCGCTCACAATTTTCTCCAACTTGGCCAACGTAGGCGATGCCAAGTCGCTGGTGATCCACCCGGCCACCACCACGCACTCGCAGCTTTCCGAAGCCGATCAGCGGGTGGCCGGTGTCACACCGGGCCAAATCCGCCTCTCTATCGGTATCGAGGATGTGGACGATTTGATCTGGGATTTGGATCAGGCGTTGGAAAAGGCCACGAAGTAGCAGTTCTTGCTTTCGCCTTCGGTGTTATCGCACCTCGGCGAGTTTAGCTCTCGTACTTACGACCCGTGACCCACCCACCGCGCATGTCGCTGGGTATTACCCGGCTTTGCGTAGTGTCGGCACAGCCGATACAGGAGCAAAGCCGAGCAGAGCGCAGCGATGCGGTTGGGTGGGTTCTTTGCTTTTTTGTCTCGTTTTCCGTATATCTAGAGCTAAGATTTCCAGCCTGCGGGCTAGTTTTGCTGTCTACTCCGTCCAATTTATCGGGTGCCTCTGCCGGATAAACCGGCTATCGGCTCAGGTCATATTCTCTCGCTCAATATTATGATGGTTTTTAGCAAGCTGGGGAGAGCTGCCATAGGGCAGCTCCTCCAGGCTGTCATGCCCGGTTATTAACCCAGCTTCATAATGCGATGGAAAGCCTCCTTGGCTTGATGGTTCTCATCAAACAGCAGCGGGTAGTTCTTGCGGCCCATCACCGGGAAGAATTTGAGCCATGTTGCGTCATCGGCCACACCCCAGAAGGTTACGCCGCTGATGTGCTCCCGATACTCCCGAAATAGGCGGAAGATTGACTCGTAATACTGCGCCTGCTTTTCCAGCAACTCCTCCAGGGGGGGTGTGGGCTCTGTGCTCTTGTCGCCGGTGGCATAGATGGAGATATCCAGCTCGGTGATTTGCAGTTTTACACCCAACGCCGCGTATTGATCCAGCGCCGCGCGGATTTCAGCCAATGTGGGGGAGAAGATATTCCAGTGCCCCTGCAGCCCAAGGCCGTGGATCGGCGCGCCCTGTTCCTTAAGCTGACGCACCAGCCGGCAGATTTTAGCGCACTTGACCGGGTCAGTCTCGTTGTAATCGTTGTAAAACAGCTGCGCTTCCGGATCGGCTTCATGGGCGAACGTAAAGGCTTTCTGCAAAAAGTCCGGCCCGATGATCCCTAGCCAGGGGCTCTTTCGAAGGAATTGCCCGTCGTCGTGGTCGTCAATGGCCTCATTCACCACGTCCCAGCAATAGGTCGAGCCTTTGAAATGGCCCGCTACGGCGGAGATGTGCTCTTTCATCCGCCCCAGCAGCGTGTCTTTGCTGGCGGGGCCGCCCTGGTCGTCGGTGAAGAACCAGTCCGGCGTCTGGGCGTGCCACACCAATGTGTGGCCGCGCATCTTCATGTTGTTGTGCTTGGCGAATGCTACCATGCGGTCAGCAGTGGCAAAGTCGAATTGGCCTTCCTGCGGCTGCAGGTTGCATGGTTTCATCTCGTTTTCGGCTGTGATGCTGTTGAAATGCTGCGTAATCAATTCACGATGGCTTTCGATCACAGCAGGGTTCACCGCCGCGCCGATCGGGAAATCGTTGGAGTATGCCTCCCACAGTCTGGCTTCCGTTGCCATAGGAACCCTCCTCTTCGATTCTCTGCACTTCAGTGCCAACCCAATTATAATCATGTCCCAGGACGAATACCAGTTGATCCGGAGCTTATTTGCTCTATAATAGTCGCAGCGAATCTTATCAACCGGCAACTCCTCCGGAGGTGGCAAATGCAGAACAACCCTGTTATCTGGGCTGATTATCCTGACCTGGACCCCATCCGAGTGGGTGATACTTACTACATGGTCAGCACCACGATGCATGTGTTTCCAGGGTGCGTGATCCTGCGCTCCTATGATCTTATCCACTGGGAAGTGGCAACTCATGTCTATGATGTGCTGGACAACACGCCGGCCCAACGGCTGGAGGGCCGGCAGCACGTCTACGGCAAGGGGATGTGGGCAGCTTCCCTGCGGCATCACAACGGCAGGTTCTATATCTGCTTCGTAGCCAACGACACGCAGAAGACCTATCTCTACACCGCCGATCACATCGAGGGCCCTTGGGCAAAAAGCACCATCGAGGGCTTTTATCATGACTGCTCCCTGCTTTTTGACGATGACGGCAGAGTGTTCATCGTGTATGGCAATACCAGGATCCACCTGACTGAATTGAAGGAAGACCTGTCCGGCCCCAAACCCGGCGGGCTGGACCGGATCATCATCGAGGAAACCGGGGAGTATTTCCTGGGTTATGAAGGGGCCCACTTCTACAAGATCGGCGGCAAATACTATGTGTTCCTGATCCACATTGCCAAATCCGGCCACCGCCGTCGCACACAGGCGTGCTTTGTGACCGACTCGCTGGAAGGCGAGTTCACAGGCGGCGAAGTGTTTGATGACGACATGGGCTATTTCAACTCCGGTGTGGCCCAGGGCGGCATTGTGGACACGCCCGATGGCCAGTGGTATGCGCTGTTGTTTCAGGACCATGGCGCGGTGGGCAGGATCCCGGTGCTGGTGCCGGTTCGCTGGGAGAATGGCTGGCCGGTGCATGGTGTGGATGGCAAGGCGCCGCACCGCATCGAGATGCCTAGCACCCGACCCAGAACTCAATACAAGCCGCTTGTGGGCAGTGACGATTTCTCTGCTGTGCTGGATAGGGGTGTCACGCGCCTGAACGACATGTGGCAATGGAACCACACGCCTGATGAGTCGCTGTGGTCTGTGACAGAGAGGCCGAATACGTATAGAATCCGCAGCGGCAAGCTCTGCAACAACATCAACTTTGCCGTCAACACCCTCACGCAGCGGGCGATGGGCCCGGCCTGCGAGGCGGAGATCACACTCAATGGTGCGGAGCTGAATGACGGCGATTATGCCGGGCTTTGCCTGCTCATCAGCACCTACGGCCTGATCGCGCTCACCAAAGAGGACGGACGGTATTTTCTTGTGATGAGGGCCAGGGTGCCGGAAGACACCTCAATGATGGGCAACCTTGTGGACGATGACCCCGGCACGGAGTTTGCCAGGATCCCGGTGGATGGGCCTGTTGTGACATTGAAGGCCAAATGCGACTTCGTGGACAACCGCGACACCTGCGAGTTCTATTATCAGTCAGGTGAGCAATGGGTGAAGCTCGGGGTCACGCACAAAATGTTTTACAAGCTCGACCACTTCATGGGCTGCCGGTTCGGATTGTTCCTGTTTTCCACAAAGGAAACCGGAGGTACTGCGGAGTTTTCGCGCTTTCAATACAGTCTGTTGAGCTGATTCTCACAATCCGCGCCGGCTTCCAGGATGGAACGCCGGTGCGGTTTTCTTTTGCATGCCACTAAACATTAATAAAAAAATTTATTGAATTTAATCAACTCCAATGTATAATGATGAATACTGGCTCAAAAACAACACCGGAGTATGCCTGCGATGAAGACCATTCAGCAGTTGCGCGCCATCGCAACACAGCGGCGCATCGACCTGCTCACGATGATCCACGATGCTGGCGGCGGCCACAGCGGTGGATCGCTTTCCTGCGCCGATATCCTCGTGGCGCTCCATTATGCCGTGATGCGGCTGGATCCGCAGCAGCCACAGTGGCCAAACCGAGACCGTTTCATCCTCAGCAAGGGCCACAGTGTGGAGGGCTACTACGCGATCCTGGCTGACTTGGGGTTTTTCCCAAAGGAAGAGCTGAAAACCTATTGTCGCTATGGATCGCGGTTGATCGGCCACCCCTCGGTGAAGGTACCCGGTGTGGAGATGAACACCGGCGCGCTGGGCCACGGCCTGCCTGTGGCGGTGGGTATGGCGCTGGCCGCCCGGATGGACGGTCTGGATACCCATGTGTATGTGCTGATGGGTGACGGCGAGCAGGCGGAAGGATCGGTTTGGGAAGCTGCCATGGCCGCCGCCAACTACAAGCTGGAAAACCTGACTGCCATTGTGGACCGCAACCGCCTGCAGATCAGCGGCTGCACTGAGGATGTGATGGCGCTGGAGAGCCTCTCAGGCAAGTGGGCCGCATTTGGCTGGGATGTGCGCGAGGTGGATGGTCACGACATGGCGGCGCTGCTTCAGGTGTTCCAAAGCCCGCCGCTGCCGGGCAAGCCGAAGCTGGTGCTGGCCAACACGGTGAAGGGCTGCGGGGTGTCCTATATGCAAAACGTGGCCAAGTGGCACCACGGTGTGCCGAATGACGAAGAGCTTGCACAGGCCATTGGCGAGCTGAACGCTTGCCTTGGGGAGGTGGGGGAATGAGCCACGGGGAGCAGAAGGGGACCCCCTGCCGAAAGGCTTTTACCGACAAGCTGCTGGAGCTGGCCAAGCAGGACCGCAGCATTGTGGCACTGGCCACCGATGCCCGGGGCTCTGTCACGCTGGACCGGTTCACCCAAGAGCTGCCGGGCCAATTTGTGGAAGTGGGCATTGCCGAGCAAGACATGGTGGGCATTGCCGCCGGGCTTGCGCTGTCTGGCAAGAAAGCATTTGCCTGCGGCCCGGCCTGTTTCCTCTCCGCCCGCAGCCTGGAGCAGGTGAAGGTGGATGTGGCTTATACCCACACCAACGTGAAGCTGATCGGTGTGAGCGGCGGCGTGAGCTACGGTGCGCTGGGCACGTCGCACCACTCGCTGCATGACATCGCCGTGATGCGGGCCATCGCCGGCATTGCCGTGGTGCTGCCGGCAGATGCGGCGCAAGCCGAGGTGATGACCGAGGCCCTGACCCGATACGATGGGCCGGTCTACGTGCGCATGGGCCGCAACGCTGTGCCCGATGTGTATGAGCGGGGCAACGCGCCCTTCACATTGGGAAAGGCCAACCTGCTGCAGCAAGGCAACGACATATCGATCATCGGTTGCGGCGAAACGGTGCGACACTGCCTGGACGCGGCCTTTATGCTAAAGCAACAAGGCATTGCTGCCAGGGTGCTGGATATGCACACACTGAAGCCGTTGGATGATGAAGCGGTGATTGCTGCGGCAAGGGAAACCGGCGCGATCCTCACAGTGGAGGAGCACAGTATCCATGGCGGGCTGGGATCCGCGGTGGCGGAGGTGACGGCTCAGAATTGCCCGGTGCTGATGGGCATTCTGGGCATTGCCGACGAACCCACCGTCACAGGCTCGTCACAAGAGGTGTTTGCCCATTACGGCCTGACGGCGGAAAACATTTGCCACCAGGCACAACGATTACTCAAAAGAAAGCAGGAGGGCTGACCGATGGTTGAGAAACAGGTGGAACGCTGGGGTGTTTTCGAGCTGCGGCTGCAAGGCAGCCAGGAAGGCAATCCGTTTCTGGATGTGTCGCTCACCGGTGAGTTTCGGATGGGCCACAGGATAGTCTCGGTAAATGGTTTCTATGATGGCAACGGCGAGTATGTGCTTCGTTTTATGCCTGATGAGGAAGGCGTGTGGCGCTACCTCACCAAAAGCAACCGGGTCGGGCTAGACAACCTGTCCGGGCAATTCACCTGTGTGGCGCCATCAGCCAGCAACCATGGGCCGGTCCGGGTGCGCAATACCTACCATTTCGCCTATGGCGACGGCACGGCCTATTTCCCGTTTGGCACCACCTGCTACGCGTGGAACCACCAAGGGGAGCGGTTGGAAAAGCAGACGCTGGAAACATTGGAGAATGCTCCTTTCAACAAGATACGTATGTGCGTGTTTCCCAAGCATTATGATTTCAACCACAACGAGCCGGAATACTATCCGTTTGAGGGATCACCTCAGGCAGGCTGGGATTTTTCCCGCTTCAATCCCTGCTATTTCCGCCACCTGGAAAAGCGCGTCGCAGGCCTGATGGCGCTGGGCATCGAGGCGGACCTGATCCTCTTCCACCCCTATGACCGCTGGGGCTTCGCTACAATGAGCCAGGATGTGAATGGCCGCTATTTGCGCTATGTCGTCACCCGGCTCAGCCCCTACCGCAATGTGTGGTGGTCCATGGCCAACGAGTATGACTTCATGGAAAATATGGAGATGGGCGATTGGGACAGGCTTTTCCGCCTCGTGCAGCAATATGACCCCTGCCAGCACCTCCGGTCCATCCACAATGCCTTCGGTTTTTATGACCACGGCAAGCCGTGGGTGACTCATTGCAGCGTGCAGAATTCCGAGCTCACAAAGGTTAATGAGTGGCGCGAGCTCTATGGAAAGCCTGTCGTGGTGGACGAATGCTGCTATGAGGGCGACATCAATCACGACTGGGGCAACATCACCGCCCAGGAGATGACGCACCGGTTCTGGGAGGGCGTGTGGCGCGGTGGCTATGTGGGCCACGGCGAAACCTATCTCACGGCCGATGAGACGTTGTGGTGGAGCAAGGGCGGCATCCTGCGCGGGGAAAGCCCGGCGCGCATTGCCTTTTTGCGCCGCATCCTGGAGGAAGGCCCTGCCTGTGGGCTTACGCCAAGTCGCAACCGCTGGGGTGTGACACACGGCGGCGCCGATGGCTATCTGCTGCTGTATTTCGGGTTCCGGCAGCCTTCGTTCAAGGTGGTTGAGCTGCCTGAGACCGGCCGGTTCGAGCTGGACGTGATCGACTGCTGGAACATGACCATTACCACGCTGCCCGGCACTCACTCGGGTAAAATCCGCGTGGAGCTCCCCCGCAGGCAATACATGGCGCTGCGGGCCCGCCGGGTTGCCGGGGTGGAATGATGGAGGGCCGGGGTGACCTGATCCTTGCCATCGACCAGAGCACATCGGCCACCAAGGCGGTGTTGATTGACCGCAGTGGCAGTGTCATTGGCCGCGCCTCCGTCGGGCATCGGCAGTATTACCCGCAGCCCGGCTGGGTCGGGCACGATGCCATGGAGATTTATCAAAACACACTGGCTGCCATTGGCAAGGTGCTTGAAGCCTCGGGTGTGGGGGAAGATCGTATGGCGGCGCTTGCGATCACCAACCAAAGGGAAACCGCCCTGGTATGGGACCGCGCAAACGGTTTGCCCATCGATCATGCTGTGGTGTGGCAGTGCGGCAGAGGCTCTGCCATTTGCGAGCGTCTCCAGCGGGAGGGCAAGGCGGCCCTTGTCCAGGAGAAAACGGGGTTGGTGCTGTCACCTTATTTCTCCGCCGCAAAGATACAATGGCTTTTGGACAACGTTCCCGGCGCACGTCAGAGCGCGGAGGCCGGTGAGCTGCTGTTTGGCACGATGGACAGCTGGCTTCTCTGGAAACTGACTGGTGGTGCCGTGCATGCCGCCGATTATTCCAATGCCTGCCGCACCCAGCTGTTCAACATCCGCACCCTTTGCTGGGATGATGAGCTGCTGGATCTTTTCCGGATCCCCCGTGGCATGGCGCCGCAGGTGCGCTGCTCTGATGAGGTGTTTGGTCACACGGCACCCGGTTGCGGTTTTTCCCGGCCTGTGCCCATCGCCGGGCTCATGGGCGACTCCCACGCGGCGCTGTTCGGGCAGAACTGTTTTGCCATGGGCCAGGCCAAGGCCACCTATGGCACCGGCTCATCGGTCATGATGAACGTGGGCAAGGCGCCTGTGTTTTCCGTAAAAGGCCTTGTGTCGTCGCTGGCCTGGGGCCGGGCGGGCACTGTGGACTATGTGCTTGAGGGCAACATCAACAGCGCCGGTGACACGATCCGTTGGTTGGCTGAGGATCTGGAGATGATTCTGGAGGCCTCGGTTGCCGGCCCCATCGCGGCCACCGTGCCGGACAACGGCGGTGTGTATCTGGTGCCGGCGTTCACCGGCCTGGGCGCGCCCCATTGGGACAGCGCCGCCCGGGCGTCCATCACTGGCATCACCCGGGGTGTCCGGCGCGCCCATGTGGTGCGCGCGGCGATGGAGTCCATTGCGTATCAGGTCAAGGATATTCTGGATTTGATGATCGGTGAGTCGGGGGTTGCGCTTTCGGAGCTCCGCGTGGATGGCGGGCCCACCAGGGATGATTTTCTGATGCAATTCCAGGCCGACATGCTGGGCGTGCCTGTCGCCCGCAGCGCGGTGGAGGAGCTTTCGGCGCTGGGAGCGGTGTATATGGCCGGGCTGGCTGTGGGCCTGTGGAGCGGCCTGGATGAAATTGCCGCGCTGCGCCCCGCAGCACAACCATTTGATTGCAGCATGAAATACGCAGACCGGGAGCGGTATTATACTGGATGGCGGGAAGCGGTCAGGCGGACCCTTTCCGCAACCTGAGGGATTTGTATGGCATTGAAATCGAGGGAAATCGCGACTGCACTAAACCTGTCGCCGGCCACAGTGTCGCTGGTGCTGAACAACAAGCCTGGCGTGGGGGAGGACACCCGACGCCGCGTGCTGGACTACGTGGCCGAAATGGGGTATGACGCCAACGCGCTCAAAAAACCTGCCTTGCGCAACCACCGCAGCATCCGGTTCATCGTGTATAAAAAGCACGGGCTCGTGGTGTCAGACACGCCGTTTTTCTCCGCGCTCATTGAAGGCATTGAGCAGGAAGCCCGGCGGGAGGGATACAACCTTGTGGTGTCCTACCTCAACGAGAAGGAGAATGCCGCCGAGGTGCTTCGGGTCATACAGGACAACCCGCTGGATGGCATCCTGCTGCTGGCTACCGAAATGGAGCCGGGAGACCTCAACCCCTTCCTGGCACTGGGCTGCCCGCTGGTGGCGCTGGATAGCCGTTTCCCCGGCCTGGCGGTGGATTCGGTGCAGATTGACAACCGAATGGGTGCGGCGCAAGCTGCCCGGCGGCTCATGGATGCCGGCCACACCAGCATTGGCTATCTGCACAGCGCGGTGTGGATCCGTAATTTTGAGGAGCGCCGCGAGGGTTTCCTCACAGCCCTGGAGCAGGCAGGAATCTCTTTTGACGCGCGCTGGCAAATCAGCCTTGAGTCCACGATGGATGGCGCAGCCCGCGACATGGCGGCTGCCCTCGAGGACATCCCGGCTCTCCCCACAGCTTTTTTTGCCGATAATGACCTGATCGCTCTGGGAGCGATCAAAGCCCTGCGGGAGCGCGGCTATTCCATTCCCGGCGATGTGTCGGTGGTGGGCTTTGATGACATGCCCTTTTGCGAGATGCTTGACCCGCCGCTCGACACCGTGCGGGTGTTCAAGCAGCGCATGGGCATGGTGGCCGTGCGCCGCCTGATCGACCGCATCGCTTCCCAGCCAGAGGAAACCATCCGAGTGGAGGTGGCCACGGAGCTGGTGAGAAGGGGGAGCGTGCGGGATATCCCCTAAGAAATCCCCCCTCATCGCATTGCTGCGCAATGCTCGACTTTGCTCAAGGCATCGCTTTCAGCGATACTACGCAAAGCCGAGGCTAAGACCTGCCGCTGTGGCGGCATCCCCCCTTCATAAGGGAGGGTGGGGAGGTCGTTTTCACAATACCGTAGGGGCGGTTCACGAACCGCCCGCGTCTCTAGACCACTATTATTTACAGGAGGCTCCCCATGCCCAACAAAATCAAACTCGGTTACGCCCCCACCCGCCGCTTTGTGTTCAGCAAAGAGGACGCACACAAATACAAGGAACTGACGCTCAGCAAAATCAAAAGCTTTGGCAATGTTGAAGTGGTGGATCTGGAGGGCATCAACGAAGAGGGCTTGCTCTTCGACAACAACACCGATGCCGACAAGATCATCCAGCGGTTTCGCGCAAGCGACGTAGACGCTGTGTTCTTCCCCCATTGCAACTTTGGCACTGAGGACACGGTGGCCCGGGTTGCCAAAGCGGTGGGCAAGCCGGCGCTGCTGTGGGGGCCTCGCGATGAGTCGCCGCTTGAAGACGGAAGCCGCCTCCGCGACAGCCAGTGCGGGCTTTTCGCAACAGGCAAGATACTTCGCCGGTTCAATGTGCCCTTCACCTACATTGTGAACAGCCGCGTGGATGACCCGGTGTTTGCGCGGGGCTTTCACAACTTTGTGGCGGCGGCCAGTGCTGTGAAGGCTTTCCGCAAGCTCAGGATCCTGCAGATTTCCACACGGCCCGCCGGGTTCTGGACAATGATCTGCAACGAAGGCGAATTGTTGGAGCGCTTCGGGATCGAGATCTTCCCGATCACACTGCAGGATATCAAAGAGGCCACCGAGCGGGCGGAGGCTGAAAACAGCCCGGAGCTTAAGGCGACCATCGAAACGATCACCACCAGGCTCGATTGCTCCGAGGTCAGCGCCGACGCCGTCAAGCGGGTCGCTGCGCTGAAGGTGGCAATGCTGCGCTTTGTGGTGGACAACGGCTGCTCGGCGGCGGCAATCCAGTGTTGGAACGCATTGCAAGGCAGCATCGGCATCATGCCCTGCCTGGCCAACGCCTTGCTGACCGACGACGGCATCCCGGTGACTTGCGAGACCGACATTCACGGCGCGGTCACAGCAGTGCTGGCGCAAGGGGCTGCGTTGGGTCAGACCGCGCCGTTCTTCGCCGACCTCACTGTGCGCCATCCCCAGGATGACAACGGCGAGTTGCTGTTCCATTGCGGCAACTTCCCGGTTTCGCTGGTGGCGGAGGGATGCACGCCCCGGTTCCGCAAGCATTTCCTGTTTGACTCGCATGCACCGGGCACCCATGAAAGCGAAATCAAAGGCGGGCCTGTATCCATCGCCCGCTTTGACGGCGACCATGGGGAATACTCCCTTTTCCTGGGCCGGGCCAATGGCATCAAAGGCCCCTTCACCCGCGGCACCTATCTGTGGGTGGAGGTGAACGACTGGCCGCTGTGGGAGGAACGCCTGGTGAAGGGCCCTTATGTGCACCATTGCGTTGGCATCCATGGCGACATCATCCCGGCGCTGTATGAAGCCTGCAACTACATCCCCGGATTGAATCCTGACGCTGTGGACCCCACCGAGGCAGAGATCCAGGCCTGGATGCGGGGCAAAAACTAGTCAACACAAAACAGCAGCCGTGCTCGAGCGCGGCTGCTGTTTTTGTGTAACAATGTTACAGTGATACCAACCGGTTGCCGATATACTGTGCTCAGAACTGCAAGGAAAGGTGATGCAACATGAGCGCAATCCATATCACACGTAATAATTTCAAAGATGTCATGCAATCGAACAAGCCGGTTCTGATCGATTTCTGGGCCACCTGGTGCGGCCCGTGCCGGATGCAGGGCCCGATCATCGACGAGCTTGCCAATGAAATGGGAGACACCGCCGTGGTGGCCAAGCTTAACGTGGATGATAACCCCGACCTGGCCTCACAGTTCTCAGTGATGAGCATCCCCACGCTGGTTGTGGTGAAAAACGGCAAGGTGGTTGCCCGTAAGGTGGGCGTTACACCGAAAGCCAATCTCATCTCACTGCTTACCTCGGTGGCCTGATCAACCGGCTGTCTCCCGCAGCCGCTTGGGATCAAGAATTTCAATGTGCCCACGGGAAAGTTTGATCAGCGTTTCGCCCTCCAGATATTTCAGCACCCGGCTGATCACCTCGCGGGCGGTGCCCAGGTTGCGGGCAACCATTTCATGGGTAATGGCCAGCTTGCGGGATCCCTCCAGGCTGGATTGATCCAGCAGGAAGGCGGAAACGCGCTGGCCCATGTTTTTGGAGACCATCTGCTCCATCACCCACATCACCTCGGAAAAGCGCTCTGCCAGCAAGTCGGCGGTGAACTCCTTCACTGCCGGGTTCTTGCCGGAGAGCGCTGACAGCACCGATGTTGGGATGAAATAAAGGTCGCTATCCCGCTCTGTCTCCAGCGTCACCTCAAAGGTGATGTTCTTGAGCACACAGGATGCGGACAGGATGCACACATCACCGGCTAACAGGCGGTATAGTGTGATCTCCTTCCCGTCCTCCGTGACATAATACGCCCTCAGCTGCCCTTCCCGCACCAGCACCAGGCCGTTGCACTCCTGCTGCCGGTTGATCACCGGGCTGCCCTGTTCAAACCGGGCTTTCACTGTAGCGTTGCCCAGCACCGCCCTGTCTGAGGCACTCAGAAGGTGCAGAAAGGGAAGATGGGCCTCCAGGAATTTTTGATCCAACTCAGTGAGCATTAATTCACTCCGCAGGCGCAAGCCAATCTACAGCATGAAAGGGAAAACAACAATGTTTAAGTTTTTTGGTCAGCAGAACACTGCCTCCATTTCGCCAAAGGAAGCAAAAGCCCGCCTGGACTCCGGCGACCCTGTGTTTCTGCTGGATGTCCGCACACCGGAGGAATATGAGGAGATCCATATCCCAAACAGTATATCATTGCCGCTGGACCGGATAAAGCATGATGTTGGCCGCGTCGTTCCCGATAAAAACGCAGAGATCATCGTATACTGCCTTAGCGGCGCCCGGGCCAGCTCTGCCTGCTCCATTCTTGGCTCAATGGGCTATACCAATGTGAAAAATCTGGGGGGCATCCACTCCTGGCGGTATGAGATCGAGCGGGGGCGCAGCGCAGCAGTGCGCTAATTACCGCAGAACACGCCGACACAGGATAGAGTGGGGTACCACTGGGATTGGTCGATTCTCACACGGATTGCGCTTCCTTTGACAAGATCTATGGCGTACATCCTTCAACTAGCGCTTTCCCTGGTGCTGTCTTCCTGATTCGATTCCGCGCATAAAAGAAGCTTCCGACCTGCCCAAGCCCCGCCAGCGCCCATGTGATCGGATAGCAAGCGAAGAGCATGATCTCCGTGGGGTGCCAGGCAAAGAACGTTTCCAGCCACACAATCCGCATGAGGCAGGCGCCCACCAAAGTGCAGAGCATGGGCAGCACAGAAAAGCCCATCCCGCGCGTCAGGCCCGGGAAGATGTTCATCACGCCGCAGGTGAAATAGGCAATCATCATGACGTTCATACGCAGCATGCCTAGCTTGATGATCTCCGGATCGGTTACGTACAGTGAAATCAACGGCCTTGCAAACAGCATATTCGCACCACCAAGGACAATCCATGTGACGAAAATCAATACCGTACAAACCTTGGCCACCGAGTCGATGCGCTCGTATTTCTTCGCGCCCATGTTCTGCCCGGTGAAGGCGATGGCAGCGTTGTAGTAGGCGCCCATCGTTGTGCCCACGAAGTTTTCAACGTTGGAAGAAGCAGAGCTGGCGGCCACCATGATGGAGCCGAAGGAATTTACCGCCGACTGTATCAGCACATTGGAGATGGAAAACAGCAGGCTCTGCAGGCCGGCCGGCAACCCGATTTTCACGATCTGCAGGAGCTTTTCGCGGTCGACCCGCATCTGCCGCGGGTCAAAGCGGATCGCACCGTCGCTCCTGCATAGGCAGATCACAATGAGAACCATGGCCAGGTACTGTGTGATGACTGTGGAGCAGGCAACGCCTCCCACGCTCATGTGCAGCACAATCACGAGGAACAGGTTCAGTATCACGTTCACGATTCCAGCGACGATGAGGTAGTACATAGGATGCCTGCTGTCGCCCACCCCGCGCAAGATGCCCGCACTAAAGTCAAATATCATGTTGGCGGGCACGGCGAGAAAGTATATCCTCATATACAGTGTGGAAAGTTCCAGGATATCCGCCGGTGTCCCCATCATCACCAGCAAAGGCTTGCATACGGCGAGCCCGAGGAGCATAACGAACAGCCCGACGACCGCGCTGACAGTCATGGAGGTGTGCACAGTGCGACTCACACCTTCCGGCCGGTTCGCGCCGTATTCCTGCGCCACCACGACGCTCGTGCCCACTGACAAGCCCATAAAAAACGTGACGATGAGGTTGATGAGAGCGCCTGTCGCCCCCACGGCAGCAAGCGCGTTACTACCTGAAAACCGGCCGACGACGATCATGTTTGTTGTGTTGAACAGCAATTGCAGGATATTCATGGCCATGATCGGCAGGGAGAATTTCAGTATTTTGCCGAACAGTGGGCCGTTGCACATGTCGATGTCGTGGTTGCGTAAAGTCATGGAGTCTCCCCTTGATGCCGGACAAAACATGCTGTTGAGCAATAACGCAATGAAACTCCCTGATTTCTCAAGGAGTTCATCACATCAACCAATGTTGATATTTGGTGGAGATAAGGGGATTCGAACCCCTGGCCTCGGCGATGCGAACGCCGCGCTCTACCAACTGAGCCATATCCCCGTGCATTTCCGTGCGGATTATTATAACATGACTTTTTCGTCATGACAACCACCATGTGGCTGTTAGGGTGATGTTTGCTGATTGTGTGGATGACTTTGAACTGCGCAATATGAGAAGAGGTTTCATATCTCAATGAATTAGGAATGGAAATGTGTGGGGCAAAAGGAATGATAAGCCATACTAATCTTCTAACACATCTGAATATGCATGGCTTATAATAAGTACAGCATCATATAGATCATAAAGGTCATTACCGTGTTGAAAGGATATAGACTATGCCATTCGGCGATTCCTGGGTGAAGCCTAGGCACCAGATTATCCATGATATCATCATCTATCCAGTCAGGTTTCTGTTTTGGGCGCTGTATGGTTTCCGGGGCATGCGTTGTGCGCTCCCGCGTGGCTCGGGGCCATATTTAGTCCTTGCGAACCACACCACGCCTTTGGATCCGGTTTGCCTTGGTTCTTGTTTCGATTTTCCGATTTACTATGTGGCCAGCGATCATATCTTCCGGCTCGGTTGGATCAGCCGGCTTTTGGTCTGGCTGGTGGCGCCGATCCCGATTGTCAAGTCAAGGTTGGATCTGCAAACGATCAAAGACATGATGACCGTTGTGCGGCAGGGGGGCTCAGTATGCCTCTTCCCAGAGGGGAACCGCAGCTTTAATGGCGAAACAGTGGCATTTTCTGCCTCCACGTCCAAGCTCGCCCAAAAGTTGGGCGTGCCGGTGGTGCTATACCGGTTTGAGGGAGGCTACCTGACCGCGCCCCGCTGGGCGGACACTGTGCGGCGAGGTAGGATGACGGGCAGTGTCGTGCGAGTGATATCAGTTGCAGAGATGCGGGGCATGACCGTGGATCAACTCCATGAGCAAATCAACCAGGAGCTATACGTAAATGCTTACAGGGCGCAACGAAAAACGTCTGTGCGTTATCGCGGCAGGCGCCTGGCTGAAGCTCTCGAGCGCTTTTTATACCTTTGCCCCAATTGCAGCGGTATGGCAACGTTAAAAAGCAACGGCGATTTGCTGATGTGCGGTTGCGGTCTTACCGCCCGCTATACCAACACAGGGTTTCTTGAGACTGCCGGAATGGCGGAGCAGCCGTTCCAGACGGTACTGGATTGGGATCGGTGGCAGAAAAACGCTTTGCGGCAATGGCTGGATAATAAACTGGAGACAGCAGGAGGTGACCCGCTGCTGCAGGATGACGGGATGTGCCTCTATACTTGCGGCAGGGCCGGCGAGAACACACTGGTCGGCCATGGGCGGTTCGCACTGCACCGGAACCAGTTTGTATTTGAGGTTGGAGAGAGCAACCAATCTTTCTCGCTGGACGGCATCGCCAGGGTGACTATTCATGGCAAACAGGCGCTGCAATTCACAGATGCCACCGGCGTGACTTATGAGGTAAAGACAAACAGGCCATGGTCGGCTCTGAAGTACTTGAACGTGTGTCAATTGCTGCAAAACAATGGGGAGGTGCTAAATGGATTTTTCAGCCTCTAATACTCAGCTGTGGCGTTCCCTTTTGCAACTGGCTATTTTAGCGGCTGTGCTGCTGATCGCCAATGTGATCCGGCGCAAAGTGCCGTTCATTCGGAAATCACTGCTGCCGACAGCGGTTGTGGGCGGATTCCTGGCATTGGGGTTGCGCATGACCGGCCTGTTGCCGCTGGATAACAGGTTTATGGAAACGATGACATATCACATGACTGCGGTGGGTTTTATTGCGTTGGCGCTTCGTATGCCACGTAAATCAGAATTGGCCGAAACTGCACGTGCAAGGCACGATGGATTGAGGAGCGGAATCCTGATCGTTTGTTCTTATCTGGTGCAAGGCATCCTGGGTTTGGGGATCACGATGGCGCTGGGCTACACGCTGATGCCGGATTTGTTCAAGGCATCGGGCTTGCTTCTGCCATTGGGTTATGGGCAGGGCCCCGGCCAGGCATATAATATTGGCAACAACTACCAGAATCTGGGCTTTACCGGAGGCGCGTCCTTTGGGCTGGGTGTGGCCACAATGGGGATGCTGTGGGCCTGCATCGGTGGCGTGATCTATTTGAATTACCTTGTGAAAAAGAAAAAGCTTTCCACGGCCAACCAAATTGAGGGTGGTCTGGAATCTGCAGAACCGGTGGAAGATCCCGGTGAGGTGCCGCTGACGGAAGCGGTGGACCGCTTCACCACACAAATTGCGATGGTGCTGTTGATTTATTTAGTCACCTATCTGGTGTCTGTGGGCCTTACTTGGCTCATTCAGGCGATCCCTGCACTGAATGGGATGTCATCCACGTTGATCCCGCTCATCTGGGGGTTCAACTTCTTGATTGGCACCGTGATGGCGACGGCTTTCAAGGGCCTTTTGTCGCTGTTTAAAAAGACCAGGCTGATGACCAGGCAATACACCAACAACTATTTATTGAACCGCGTATCAGGCAGCGCGTTCGACCTGATGATCATCGCCTCCATCTGCGCGATCAACATTGGCGACCTGCAAGGCCTTTGGGTGCCCTTTGTGATCATCTGCACGGCTGGTGGGTTCCTGACGCTGTGGTATGTGCGGTTCATGTCAAACCGTTTGTTCCCAGGATATGCCGATGAGGCTTTCTTTGGGATGTATGGCATGATGACCGGCACGGTGAGCACGGGGATCATCCTGCTCCGCGAGGTGGATCCGGACTTCCGCACCCCCACAAGCAACAATCTTGTGATCGGGAGCACATCTGCAATCCTGTTGGGCTTCCCATTGCTGCTACTGATTGGGCTCGCCCCGAAAAGTGATTTGTTGCTTTGGGTGAGCATGGGGCTCATGATTGTTTATGCGACGGTGCTGCATCTGGTCGCGCTGCTGCCGATATATCGCAAGAAACGCAAGACGGGTGCAGGTAGTTAACTGCCCACCTTAGCTGTCACAGCAAAACAGAAGCCCGGCAAAACCGGGCTTCTGTTTGTTCATTGCATTACCTGTCAGTCCCAGTAAATCTTGATGGTGTAAGTCACTGTGAGTTCACCGGCAGGGGTTACGGTAATTGTGGCGACCTTGTAGCCCGGTGAGGCAGGCTTGGTGGCTGTCAGGCCGCTGGTCTGGAGGATGCAGTCGCCTGTAGCTGTCACGTTGAGCGTGACAGTGTCGGGGCCGGATGCGTGGTCCAGATGAATCTCATAATCAAACACTTCATTGCTGAACACAGGATCTAGTGCGCCGCTGATGGCTACAATGTTGTCCGGCGCGTCTGCCCGCTGAATCGTGAGGGTATAAGTGATTGAGCCGCCGGGATATGTGGCCACGATGGATGCCGTTTCAGTGGCGTGGGGTGCCACATTGATCGTGGCCGGCGTGTTCACGGACCCGCCGTTGATCGTGTAGCTATAACCGGTGGTTCTGGTTGGGGTGATCGTGACGGAAGGCTTGTCGGCCGGAATCGTCACAATATAGTCCAGGGTGGTGGAAGCGAACGTCGGGCTCATCCTGCCGGTGGATAACCCGATACCGGTGATGGGCCGGTGCCGATAGACCTTGATCGTATAGGTGGATTTCGTCGTCCCATCCAGTGCCGTGGCCACGATCGTGCAGGTCGCATAGCTGCCTGCCGGAGGAGTAATCACCGCGCTGGCAACGGCCTTTCCATTGATTGTGAACGATTTGCAGGAAGATGTTTTGACAGGTGTGATCGTGACCGACGGTGTCGTTATAGGCAGGTTGACCGTGTAGGCCGAGGTGGAGCCAACGAAAGCCGGTGAGAGCGATCCTGTGGAGAGATTGATGGCAGAGATCAGGCCCGCGCGCTTCACCGTGACGGTATAGGCCACCGCAGTCTTGTTATCAGTACCAATTGCCCTGATCACGGCCTTTGCGCTGCCGCCCAACGGAGGCTTGATGTAGGCGTAGGTTGCGGCCACACCGTTGATGTACAGATACTTGACTCCGGTGGAGGCCTTCACCGGAGTAATCTTAACCTGCGTGGTGGAATAGGGCACCGTTACTGTATAATCCAGCGTCGCGGCTTTGAATGCCGGCGACAGCGTGCCTGGGTAGGGTGTGATTCCCGTGATCAGCGCGGCGCGCTTCACAGTGATGGTGTATGTTTTTACAACGCCGTCCAGGCCGGTGCCGGTGATCACCGTGGCAGCACTTCCGCCGATGGCGGGGGTCAGCGTGACCGACGCCACGGCCTGGCCATCCATCGTCATATTGGTGCAGTATGCAGAGACGGTTGGTGTCACGGTAACCGCTGCGGTGGTCGCCGGCACGCTTACCGTATAGTTCATCGTGCCCACGGCGAATGTCGGGCTCAGTGTACCGCCGGTGATCGTGATACCGGTGATGGGGGCCACGCGGTAGACATCCACCGTATAGGTCGAGGAGAAGGCTTCCGCGCCGGTGCCGTTGGTGCATACAATCGTCGCGGTGGACTTGCCGCCAGCGGTGAGCGCCAGCGTCACATCATTGGCAACCTTGCCGTTGATCGTCATCGAGGTGCAATACTGTGTCTTGGCCGGTGTGAGTTTGACCGATGCCGTCGTGTTGGGGACGTAGATGTTGTAACTGCCGATATTGCCGTTGAATACGGGCGTCAGCGTGCCTGTGGACGGAACGATGTTGGACAGCATGGACACGCGGGTCAGCGAGACCGTATAGGTGGCCGAGGTCTTGCCTTCGATGTCCCATGCCTTGATCGAGACGGCCTTGGTTTCACCGACTGCGAGGGCGATGTCCACATGATCGGCTTCCACGGTGGTCCCGTCTGCCGTGATCTCAAACTTTGACCAGTCAAAGTCGGGATTCATAACATCAAGCTTTTCCGCCGTGACGGTGACTGTGGGCACGTTGGTGGGCACATTCACTGTGTAGGTGGCGGTGCCTTCGCTGAAGGCGGGATCCAGTGTGCCGGCGGAGACCGTTATACCGGATAGCGGGTAGCGGCGGACGAAAGTGACCGTATAGCTGCCTTCGGTTACACCGTCTTGGGCAACTACTTTAACGGTATGGGTGGAACTTTCGTAGGGGTTGAGTGCGACCACCACGGCAGCCGGGCCGTCTGCGGTATCAAAGTGTACGGTGGAATCTGGATGGTCGGTCTGCGGCGCGAAGGTGAACGAGGCAACCGTTTCCGGCAGCTGCACCGTGTAGGTGTGCACGGAGGGGTCAAAGGCCGGTTCCAGCACCGCTCCGGGGGGCAGGGTGCCGAGGTCGGAGAGGTCGGGGTTGATCTGCATGACGTTGAAGGTGTAATCCGTGATCTTGGCGTCTCCTGCTGCGTGAGCTTTGATCACAACTGTCTTGGTGCTATCGTAGGGTACGGAATTGACCGTAACGGATGTGACATGGTCTGTCCCGTCGCCCTCGGTCATCCAGGCGGAACCGGCATACCGATCCAGGAACTCCGGGGTGATGGTGACGGAGTCTGTGCCGGTTGGCAGCAGAATTGTATACTCATTGACTTCCGCTCCAAAGGCAGGTGTCAGCGTTCCCGCGCTGGCAGTGATTCCTTTCAAGGAGGTGCCTGACATGGCAATGCTGTCATATTGGGCCGGAATCGAGGCAGGATCGACACTGTCGTTGAGTATTACGAGTGAAGCGAACTTTGAGCTGGTCGAGCCGAAAGTAACGGTTTGCACACCGGTGCCATTCAGAACCGTCGTGTGGCTGCCGGTGGCGAGGAAAGAAGTGGCGTTGCCGGATTGGGCAAAGTTGCCGCCGATAAACAGCTTGCCGTCAGACAGGTCTGTGCTGGCGCTGGCGCTGCTGGCGGTGTAGTTGCCGGTTACGGCCACCTTGTCGGCCGCTTCGGTCATGACCAAGTCGCCGGAGACGGTCAGGTTGCCTGCAACGTTGAGCGTGCCGCCTCCTACGGTCAGGGTGTTGCCGGCGGGAACGGTCAGGTTGCCGTTCACTTGCAGGGTGTGGCCGTTCAGGTTGCCGCGGTAGTTCAGGTTCGGATAAGCCATCGTCTGGTCATTCTGCAAATCATTCTTAATGGAGATGATACTGGTATCATCAAGGCTTGCGTCGGTTGTTATGGAGAATTTCGTAAAGTATGACGACTCGGGACTTTCAAACTCTACATACCTATCCTGCCCAGAAATCTTTGTTACGAATGACTGGGCTGGAGCAAAAGTGTCTTCATTGTAAAGATAGTCAATTCCCTGATAAAAATCTCCATTTATCAGAAGCTCACCATTCTGTAAGGTCATGGTATTGCTATAAGTCCAGAATGAACCATTGACTGTTATTTTGCCGCTCGAATTGGTCATGATCAGTTGACAATACTCATCAACTTCAAAATCTCCGTTTATCGTGAGCGAACCACTGTCGATGATCAGTGCATTGAAAGATGTGATAAACGTAGCTTGTGCGGTAATCGCAAGTTTTTTGCCATTCAAGCTTCCTTGTAGAAAAACAAAGCAATCACTGAGGTTCATTGTGGTATCTGTTGCTAGAGATGTTTTGATTGAGATTGTGCTGAATGGCTCAAAGGTTACACCCGAGAAAGACACCTTTGTGAAATAGGAGTCTTCAGGATTGGCAAAGAAAACTGTTCTTTTTGTATTGTTTGTTCCTTTCATAATGACCTGAAACCCATCATTCGGACAGAAAGATTCTGTTGAGGTATCAAACCATTGTTGAAATGACCCGTTAATGATTTCCAGAGTTCCGCCAACTAGTAGACCTTTTGTGGAATAACCGTTGAAGTAACAATCGTTATTTACGGTTATTTTTGTGTCGCTGGAGAGCATTTTGAATGTGCTGTTCTGGAGCAGGTATAACCCACCATACTGAGCATAATTAATTGTGATCTTTGCGCTACCATTCAATGCGAGCGTGCCTGCATACCTGCCGTCATCGTCTCCAACAATGATCCTACCGCCGTACTTGCCAGCGACCGATCCTGTTGTGGGTGCCTTGCTGACCACGATTTGTCCGGTTCCGCTTGCTATCAATTGGCCGTTTTCAATCACGATATCGCCATTAACGATAAGCTTGCCGCTTGTGATTTTTACAGTAGCATCGGCTGCTATTTTTAGGTCTCCGTTGATTGTTATGGTGGCGTTTGTTCCTACTGTCATGTAGGCACTCGAGGTGACAATCAGGTTGGAGTTATATGTGGTTGTATTGACTGTTGTTGCCCCGTAAATATATGAGTTTTTTGTGGATGTTCTTGTTTCTCTATCATCGAATGGCATATCATGAAGCTGAGATTTATCTAGTGGGACAATGTTTCGATGAACTGGAGGTTTCTTTTCCCCTTCAGCCCATGCCGTCCCATCCGATGCCATCCCCATCCCAAATACGAATGCTAATAAAACTACAATCCCTGTGAAAATGCGAAGGCTTCGTTTCATACCATCGTCCTCCAGATTTTGTTTTCCATTTCCAAAGTGTGTCTTTGCCATTATATCATCCATACATACACATATCACTAATATATTAATAATAAATTGTTATATGAAACGACTGCATCCGACAAAATCCGACGTTTTTGAAGTATTGACCTATTGTTCAACTGTGGGAATGGCACTTCACGCTCTGTAAAATACTACAACCGATTTGACGATCGGAGCCCAGCAATTGAAACCGATGCAAAAAGGTCTTGCCCTCCTGAAAAACCGTGAGTGGGTCGCCAACCAGCTCCGCCAGCTGGTGGGGATCCTGATTTACGCGGCAGGATACCTTGTTTTTGTCATTCCGGCTTATATTGTGCCCGGCGGCGTGGTGGGCCTCTCCACGGTGGTCGTTCGCCTGACTGGCAACCGCTTGCCGGTGGGTGGTGTAACCTGGTGCATCAACATCGTGCTGTATTTGTCCACGCTGCACCTGTTTGGTATCCGCCACATCGCAAGGGTGTTTTTTACCTCCACCGTGCTGGCGATTTTCTTCGACCTTTTCACACCTGCGGTGAACCGCTATGTCATCCCTGCGCTGTATGGGCCGGATCCCACCGCCGATATGTCCAACCTGTTGCTCTATGCCGTGGCCGGCGGCGCGTTGATCGGCGCGGGTATGGCGATGATCTATCGCTTCGGCGGCGCTACCGGCGGGTCTGATGTTGCGGCGCTGGCATTGCACCGGAAGTTTCCGAAGTTTTCATTTTCTCAATACATGATCTTTGTGGATGGGCTGGTGATTTTGTTTACAGTGATTGTGGTGCGCAACTGGAATCTGGCGCTTTATGCCATTGTTGTGCGCTTTGTCACCTCCCGGGTGATGGATGGCTTACTTTCCGGTGTGAGTGCGGCCAAAGGCGTGCAGATCATCACATCAAGGCCGGAGGAAATTTCCCGCCGCATCATGGCAGAACTGAAGCGCGGCGTGACCGCCACCCGTTGCACGGGGATGTATACCCACAACGAGAAAATGATGCTCTTCTGTGTCATCAAAACCGAACAGGCTCAAAAGATGAAAAAGATTGTTGAGGAGGAAGACCCGCAGGCCTTTGTGGTGCTGAACGACTTGAAAGAAGTGACAGGCAAGGGCTTTGCCGGGCGGTGATGCCCTGGCTCAGCCCCTGAGTTCATAGATGTTCATGATCTTCACTGGGTGGAACTTCACCACGGCAATCCGGTTAAAGATGGCAGTGAAGGGGATGAAATGCTCTCGCGTGACCCGCCACGCATGGTTGAACTGCCCCTCGGGCACGTTGAACACAACCGTCATGTGCGGCTGGAATTCGCCGGGCAGGTAGTACCGGTCGGCCAGTGAGAGCAGTGGGCCCAGCCTGTTGGATAGCTCCCGGTTCATTTGGAGCAGCGCCGAGGTTGGCTCCGGGGAAAGATAGATCACGTTTTCTCCAAAGCTGCCCATCGCAGCGAATGCCACCTGCACCGGTGTGGTGCTTTCGGCAAAGGCTTGCACTGCCGCGTCCAACGTCCCGTCCTGGGTTTCCAGCACGGTCAGGCTCACATGGGGCCGGTTGTCGCCGTCAAACAGCTTTTCGCCATACCCGGCGCGGCCTGCGGCATTCCATACTCTGCGGGCGCAGGTGTCTGCCCGCTCATCGGGCAGCAGGATCACCGCCCAGCCCATCGACCCCGCCCCGCTTTCAGAACACAATTATCGAATCTCATGTCATCTGCTCTTTTCATTGGTTTCCGCTGTGGCAGCGAGATGCAAACAGCCGCCGATATCAGTATACCAAAAACCGGCGACGGCAGCGCAAAAGGATTGCCTGAAATCTCCCAAAAGACCATGGATACCAATCCGCCCAGCGCGGTGCACCAATAGACCAATAGCCCCGATCGCTTGCCGAAGGCGGCAGCCACCAGCGGCACTGTCACTGCCGGGGCCCAGAGCTTGTAGGCCAGCGCAAGCGCCTCCAGGACGCCTGTGGAGAAAAGCGCCACAGACAGCGAGACGAGCCCGAATGCCACTGTGGCTGCTCTTCCCGTTGCCACACCACTGCTTCCCGGCAAAAAGGGCGGCAGCACGTCCAGCGTGAGATTGGAGACAGCTGCACTCAGAAACGCGGCGCCAGCCGCCGTGAGGCCTGCCAGCACTCCGGCTGCGGCCAAACCTCGCAACCCCACCGGCAGCACCTGCGCCAGCACTGTAGGCAGCGCAAGCTCGGCATTGATCTGAGGAAAAATCGCCGAGGCGATGAGCCCCACCAACCCGCACAGTGCGAACAGCACTATGGAAAGCAGCCCCGCTGCCAACCCGCCCATCCTGGCCGATTGCCCGTCGCGGCTGGTGAGGAGCCTGCCCACATAAGGTGGGGCCAGTGTCTCCCCGCTCATGAACAGCAGGAATGACCCGGTAGCCATCGGCACCGTGAGTTCGGAGAATGGCTGCAACTTTTCTGGTGAAACTGTCTGCGCCAAGCCGGAAAAGCCGCCGGTTCGGGCGACGCCCAATACCAGCATGAGCGCAAAGCCGCAGAGCAGCAGCGCAAACTGGATTGGGGCTGCGGTGACCACAGCCTGTGAGCCTCCCGATGCGCACAACGCAACCAGCACCGCGCAGCCGACCGCCGCGCCCAGCCGGAAGTCCAAACCCAACCATGCTTCTAGCAGTAGCCCCAACGCCCGGAGTTGCGCGCCAAATACGGCGCAGCAAAACAGCGCTGCCAGCATTCCCACAGCCGCCTGTGCGCCCGGACCGTAAGCTACACCCATCAGCGATCCTACGGAGCCGCACCCCCGAAACCGCTGCAGCCTGGGTGCAAGAATGAGGCCCACCAGCACGGTGCCGACACTGAACCCCCACAATGCAAGCACATGGCCGACACCACCGGCGTAAACCCTGGATGCAAGGCCGAAAGAAAATCCGCCCCCTAAAAACGATGCGGTCAATGATGCGAATACCAGAAAAGGCCCTTGCCTGGTCCCCGTGCCGTTGAAATCCCCGCCGGTTCTGAGCCTACGGGCCTTGGCAAGACCCCACGCCACCGTGCCTAGCAGATAAGCCGCCACAATCAGGATATCCAGCAATCTTTCTCCGCCTCCGCGCCGCAGATATCATATACATACTGGATGGGTGCGGCCATATATGCGAAAATCCCTCGCAGGGGGCAGCCATCGATGCATGGTTGCCGTGCACTGCGGGGGATTCAGAGGGGGCTTGGATGGGCAGACCTACGGCCTGCCCGATGGTCAGCACCGCACTTGCCTTGCCTGCGCCATCAGGAAGGACCGGCGGAGCAGAGAGGGTTTTATCAGGCCCGGCGGGCCAGCGCCCGACGGAATGCATCCCGCCCGATGCTGAATTCTTCCACCTGGATGGCCCGCGCTCTGCGGTTGTCGGCATATCGTAGCGCCTTTTTGCGCTCCCAATCAGCCCACATCAGGCAAGTAGAGCGCACCTTGCAGCCGCCCAGGCCGTGGGCGCAGCCGGCGCAGGGGGCTTTGTCTCGGGTCAACGCGAAGCTGGAGAATGCCATAGGGATCGGTCCTTTCTGCAATGGAGGCGGTCTTGTGAGAAGAACGCTCCGTGTGATATGCGACTTATAAATTTTATGAAGCGAACAAATGTTTGTTACCTGCATGCGTATGATAGCATTGTGCGTTGCGGATGTCAACATGCTTTTGTGAGATGTGCCGGATTTGGCAGGGTAACTATACTTGGCTGAGCATTTCTTTTGTGTGTGTTATTGTCTATAATGTAGCAATGAATCGACAGGTGAGCCTATAACAAACAACTACATGGAGGCGTTTTACCATGACACAGAAAGAATTTGCAGATTTTGCAGCCCAGAATAATATTAGTGAGAGATATTATTCACTTGATGGTAACTACAAGAACGATGATGTTGTTTATTTGGTGAAAAAATTCGATCAATGGGAAGTATACTACTTTGAAAGGGGGTTAAAGTTTGATTCTAAGGTATATGCCAGTGAGAGCGAAGCCATTGATGATGTATATAATAGATTCAAAAGTGCCATTGATAGGGGCTATAAGTTCAACTAGGCAAATGTTGAGTATGCTTAGTGATGCGCCTATGTGATTCATTTGCTGTTCTGAAATGGCTGGGGATAAGAATAAAATGAATAACTCAAGCGTCTGGGCATCCTTGCGGAGCTCGGTTTTTGATAGTTCAATCCTCAAATAATTAGTTGTTCACAATATTTCCGCATTTTGGCCTTTTCTCAATCCTGCTTCTTTCATTGGCTTTTTGCGCCAATCAAAGCAGAAAGACAGTCTCCATGCCATTTCCTGCCAGGGCAATTATCCGGTATACATCCTCTGGAATTGCTGGTAAAATAACCACAAGGGTGCCAAAGGCACCTTGGATGTCAGGAGGATTCGGATGCCCCCAGTCGTGCTCGTGACCGGTGTGAATGGCTTTATCGGTTCCCATGTGGTGCGCCGGCTGCTGCAGGACGGTTACGCGGTAATGGGGGCATCGGTGGAGCAAGCCACTGCGCTGGACATTCCATACCGGCAGGTTGATATTACCGACCGGGCCCAAGTGGAGGCGCTGTTTGGCGAGGCGGAGGTTTCCGCCGTGATCCATCTGGCGGCATTGGTGCATAACAAATCCAAGGACCTGTCCTTCGCCGTTTATAAGCGGATCAACGCACAGGGCAGCCGCAACGTGTTTGAGTGCGCCCAAGCCCATGGAGTTCAGCGCCTGCTCTTTGCCAGCACCGTGGAGGTGTATGGCGAGACAGAAACCGATGTGGTCCGTGAGGATGCCCCGAAGAACCCCAAGACATTTTATGCCATCAGTAAAAAGATGGCGGAAGACTCCCTGTTTGGCATGGAAGGCTCCATGCAGCGTACGGCCATGAGGTTCGCGCCCGTCTACGCCCGCGACTTCACGTTGAACCTGGATAAGCGCATTTATGCTGTTCGGGGAAAATGGGCCTATTACTTCAAGGATGGCGGCTACCGGTTTCATTTCTGCTCGGTCAATGTGATTCTGGATTTTATCTCCCATTGGCTTGGCACCCCCTCCGTCCAAGGCGTATTCAATATAGCAGACCGCGACGCAGTCTCCGCGAGGGAGCTCATCGGGCTGGCGAAGGAGGCCAACCCCGCCCTCAAAATTCTCAAACTGCCTTACGCTCCGGCTCTGGCCGCAATCTGGTGTGTGGAAAAAGCGCTTCGGATTCTTGGGAAAAAGGATTCCATGCTATCTATTTATAATTTCAAGAAGCTCTTTCGATCCGCCAGGTGGGATGTCACCGCTCTTTATCAGGCGATGCCCGACGCTCCGGACTGGAACGTAAAAAACACCCTCTATTCCCGCTGACAACTGCATAACGTAAAAACCCGCCGCGCAGCGTCGGGTCTTGGTTTTGCACACTCATTAGATGTGCGAAATATTAGGATTGCAAATGATTAGCAAATCCAATATACTATGCGGGAAGTCACTGGAACGGAGGGTTTGCATGAGCGAACCGGATTATCGCGGTGTGGTGAGTGACATTCTGATTGAAATGTTCAACGACATTCTGCGCGTGGAACACAAAGCGATCGAAACGGAAGACATGCTTCCGCTCACCATGTCAGAGCTGCATGTGATCGGTGTTGTGGGCGACCACAAGGGCAAGACCATCATGAGCCAAATTGCGCAGAAACTCCGGATCACGCTGCCTACGCTTACTGCCACGGTGGACAGGCTGGAGGAAAAGGGTTATATCCTTCGCCGGCGCAGCGAGCAGGATCGCCGCCGTGTCTCAGTGGAATTGACTGATGACGGTCGCCAAGCATATGAGCGCCACGCGCGTTTTCATGAAATGATGGTGGACGCCTTCCTGCAAGGGCTGGAGCAATCCAGAATGCCGGAGCTGCTGGAAGGCATGACCCGGCTCCGCGATTTCTTCAAGGAGCAATTGGGGCAACTGGACAAGCGCCAGGTGAAAATTCTTACACAAAGGAAGTGAAAACAATGGTTTTATGAGCAATTGGTGGAGTGACATACAGGCGCTTGACAGCCGGAGTTGCTCCGTATATACTTTCATGAAATTATTAGAAATACGAAATATTAGGACTACACAGGAATTTGTGGTATTATAATAACTCATATGGAGCGATGGTGACGCAGATGAAATCTCTTGACGATATTTTGAAGTTGTTGGACGCACTGAGGGAAATGCCCTTTGACCAGATGGAAGTGTCTGCCGAAGGCGTCACGATCCGTCTTGGCCGTGGCGGAGCCGCTGTCTCGCCGGTGCCTGTGGCTGCTCGCGCCGCAGTGGCGCAGGCTATACCATCGGAAGCTGCTGCGGCGGCTCCCGAGACGGATCCGGCCGGGAAAACCGTGACTGTGACCAGCCCGATCATCGGCATGTTCTATTCCGCGCCCTCGCCGGACGACGAGCCTTATGCGGCTGTTGGCAAGACGGTGAAGGCCGGCCAGACACTGTGCATTGTGGAAGCGATGAAACTGATGAACGAGATCCCCAGCCCAGTCTCCGGCACCATTTTGAAGGTTCTGATAAAAGATGGTGCTGAGGTTGAAGTGGGCCAGGCGCTGTTCCTCGTGGAACCGCTGGAGGGCTGAGATGAAGAAAGTATTGATCGCCAACCGGGGCGAGATCGCCGTGCGCATTGTGCGGGCGTGCCACCAGCTTGGCCTCAAGGCTGTGGCGGTGTGCTCCACTGCCGACAAGGACGCACTGCATGTGCGCCTGGCGGACGAAAGTTATTGCATTGGCGGCCCCAATCCGAAGGACAGTTATCTGGACCAGAACGCCGTGCTCACCGCCGCCAAGCGAAGCGGTGCAGACGCTGTGCACCCCGGTTTCGGGATGCTATCTGAAAACGCCCAGTTTGCGCGCATGCTGTCTGACTATGGCATCACCTGGATCGGGCCGAACCCCGATGTGATCGACGCCATGGGTGACAAGGCCGCCGCCCGCAAGACGGTGGCCGCCCGCAACGTGGCCGTGGTACCTGGCTCCGACGGCCCTTTATCCAGTGAAGAGGAAGGCTTGAAGCTCGCTGGCGAGATTGGTTATCCGATCCTGCTGAAAGCAGCCGCCGGCGGAGGTGGCCGTGGCATCCGCGCCGTTTATGGCCCCCATGAGTTTTCGCAGGCCTACCGCACAGCCTCTGCCGAGGCCAAAGCCGCATTTTCCGATGGCCGTCTCTATCTGGAAAAGTTTGTTGAAAACCCCAAGCATATTGAAGTGCAGATTTTGGCGGACAAACATGGCCATACACTGCACCTGGGCACCCGCGACTGCTCCATCCAGCGGAAAAAGCAGAAGGTAGTGGAGGAAGCCCCGGCGGCATCGGTCTCCGAGCAGACCAACCGGGAGCTTTGCCGCATGGCAGTGGACGCTGCCCTGGCCGCCGGCTATGAAAACGCCGGCACGGTGGAGTTCATCGTGGACAAGGCAGGCAAGCCCTATTTCATCGAAATGAACACCCGCATCCAGGTGGAGCACACGATCACCGAGATGATCACCGGCATCGATCTGGTGGCGGCCCAGCTGCGCATCGCCATGGGCGACCGCATTGTGCTGGACCAAAGTGCCATCCAGCTCTCCGGCCACGCCATTGAGTGCCGCGTAAACGCCGAAATGCCCGGCAAGGGCTTTGCGCCGTCACCCGGCACTGTTAAAACACTGATCCTGCCCGGCGGCCCCGGTGTGCGGGTGGATACGGCAGTTTATCAGGGCTGCACCATTCCGCCTTATTACGATGCGATGATCCTGAAACTTGTCACCCATGGTGAAAGCCGCGCCGCTGCCATCCAGCGGATGCGCCAGGCGTTGGATGAGTTGAAAATCGAAGGTGTGGGCACCAACATCAATTTCCTCAAGCACCTGATCAACCGGAAGGAATTCTGCGACATGTCCTGCCACACCTCCTGGGTGGAGAAGGATGTGCTGCCCGGATACACGGAGGAGCTGCATGCAGTCCCTGTTTGAACGTGGACGAAAGCTGCTGCCCCGCAAGCCGCTGTTTGAAGACAGAGCGCCGGAGCCGGATACTGCCCCTCCGGAACAGCGGAAATGCTCCTCCTGCAGCGCTTCCTTTGACCTGGAGCATTGGGCCCGCAGCCTGGATGTCTGCCCGGCCTGCGGCAGGCATGAGCGGCTTTCAGCTGCCCGCCGCCTGGAAATTACTGTGGACCCCGGCAGCTTCGAGGAGCTGCCTCTGCCCGAGACGATTGAAGACCCACTGGGCTTTCCGGATTATGCAAACAAACTGGTAAAAAACCGAGCCGCCAACGGCAGGCATGACGCATTGATCACCGGTTTTGCCAAAATCGGCGGCCACAAGGTTGCCATCGGCATCATGGATCCTGTGTTTCTGATGGCCAGCATGGGTGCTCAGTTGGGCGAGGGTCTGGCGGCCTTGAGCGACGGGGCCATCGAAAGGAAGTTGCCGCTGGTGCTGTTTTGCTGCTCCGGTGGGGCCAGGATGCAGGAGGGTATGGTGAGCCTGATGCAGATGGCCAAGGTGAGCATGTCGGTAGAGCGGTTGGCGGAGCACAAACTGCCCTATATCGCCGTGCTCACCGACCCTACCACCGGCGGTGTGACGGCCAGCTTTGCGATGCTGGGCGATATCATCATCGCCGAGCCGGGTGCCACGATCGGATTCACCGGCATGAGGGTGATCCAGCAGACCCTCCGCCAGGAGCTGCCTGAGGGTTTCCAGCGCAGCGAGTTCCTGCTGGAGCACGGCTTCCTGGATATGGTAGTGCCCCGCGCCGACTTGCCCAAGACGCTGGCGGCAATCCTGAAACTGCATGGAGCATAACATGAGCGAACATTTGCAATCCATCAAGCAGAAGCTGGAGGAACTGAGGAAACTCATGCCCGGCCAGACTGCGCTGCTGGAGGAAATAGAAAAGAAGGCGGCCGAGGCCGCCGCGAAGCCTGAAGAGGAGCCTTCCCCAACCGTTGAGGCAAAGCCTATACCGAAGGTCTGGGAGTCTTTGAAGATTGCCCGGGCGACCGACCGCCCCCACGGCCAGCAGTTTATCCAGGCGCTCACAGAGGATTTCCTGGAGCTGCATGGCGACCGTGCCTATGCCGACGACCAGGCCATTGTTGGCGGCATCGCGATGTTTCGGGGCAGGCCTGTTACAGTGATCTGCACCGAAAAGGGCCGCGCTATTGGGCAAAAAATCAAGCGCAATTTCGGCATGCCCCATCCGGAAGGCTACCGCAAGGCGTTGCGTCTCATGGAGCAGGCCGCCCGGTTTGGGCGCCCCATCATTTGCTTCATCGATACCTCCGGTGCCTATTGCGGCATCGGGGCAGAGGAGCGTGGCCAGGGCCAGGCCATCGCATTGAACCTGCAGCGCATGGGCGTGCTGCCTGTGCCGATCATTTCAGTGGTGATTGGCGAGGGCTTCAGCGGCGGCGCGCTGGCGCTGGGCGTTTGTGACCGGCTTATCATGCTGGAGCACAGTGTCTACTCGGTGATCACGCCGGAAGGCTGCGCCAGCATCCTCTACAAAGATGCCAAGAAGGCGCCGGAGGCTGCCGAAGCGCTCAAAATGACCGCCGAGGATCTCACAAACCTTGGCATCTGTGACCGCATCATCGCCGAACCGGCCGGTGGCCTCCGCATCGCCACCATGGCAGACACCGCAAAGTCCCTTGGCGATGTGATCGAGCAGGAGTTGGCTGAGCTAAGCCAAATGGAGCCGGCGGCGCTGCTGGATACCCGTTACCGGAAATACCGCAAAGTTGGAGTGGCACAATGAATGTGAGCATCACCGGGTTGGGTGCCTATGACCCGCCCACGATTATTGATAATGAAGTTCTGACCCGCATGGTGGACACCAGCGATGAATGGATCACCACCCGCACCGGCATCAAGCGCCGGCATGTGAGCGCAGGCGAGACGGTGCTCGACATGGCTGAGAAAGCAGGCAGGCAGGCTCTTGAAACCAGCGGCCTTGCGCCATCAGACATCAACCTTGTCGTGGTGGCGTCCAGCTCTCCGGACTGTTTGTTCCCGATGGCCGCGGCGCTGTTGCGGGAGCGCCTGGGCCTATCGGACGGCCCGTCCTTCGACCTTTCCGGTGGCTGCACCGGTCTCATTTATGCGATGTCAACGGCGGCCAGCATGATGGAAGCAATGGGCTACGAGCACGCTCTTGTGGTAGGCTCTGAGATGCTCACTCGGTTGATTGACTGGACTGACCGCGCCACCTGCGTGCTGTTTGGTGACGGGGCGGGAGCCTACGTGCTCAGCCGGGGCGGGAATGGCATCAGGGGGCTTTATCTCAACAGCCGGAGCGATGTTTCCGGTGCTCTCATGAAAAACTCGTTTCCTGCCCGTAACCCATGGATCGCTGAATCAACCTTCGATGACCAATTCCGTATGAACGGTCAGGATGTGTTCCGCTTCGCGGTGGAGGCAGTGCCGGAAGCCGTGACCGAAGCGGCGCGGCGGGCGCGCAGTCAGCTTTCGGACATTGACTGGATTGTGCCCCACCAGGCCAACCTGCGCATTATTGAAAGCGCAGCCAAGCGCCTGGGCCTGCCAATGGAGAAGTTCTATATGAATATCGATAGCCATGGCAACACAGGCGCTGCGTCCATCCCGATCGCTTTGAATGAAATGCGGCAAAAGGGGCTGCTCCTGCCCGGTCAGAACATTGTGGAAGTGGCGTTTGGCGCGGGCTTTGCTTGGGGATCGGCGTGGATTGAGTGGAAATAGTTTCAAGGCAACCTGCAGCTTTGCTGCATTGTAATAAAAAATGTATGAGGTGAAACACATGAGCATGGAAAAGATCAAGGAAATCCTGGTGGAAAATCTGGATTGCAAGGAAGAAGACATCAAGCCTGAAAGCCTGATCATGAAGGATCTTGGCGCCGACAGCCTGGATATGGTGGAGCTGGCGATGGCGTTTGAGGAAGAGTTCGGCGTGAAGATTGAGACCGATGACATCAGCAAGATCAAGACCGTGCAGGACATCGTTGATTTCATCGCCGCCGCCAAGGGTTGAACCCATGTGGCTGACCGAGCTTCTGGGCACCCAATACCCCCTGATTCAGGGCGGCATGGCCTGGGTGAGCGAGAGCACGCTGGCCGCCGCCGTAAGTCGGGCCGGAGGCCTTGGTGTGATCGCAGCCGGCAACGCGCCGGCAGAGTGGGTGGTCTCCGAGGTGGAGAAGGTACGGGCCCAGACCGACAAACCGTTCGGCGTCAACGTGATGCTGCTGAGTCCCCATGCTGATGCGGTGGCGAGAGCCACGATGGACCTGAAAGTGCCAGTGATTATTACCGGGGCCGGTGATCCCGGCAAATATGTGGAGGGCTGGAAGGCATCCGGCTCGAAAGTGCTGCCAGTGGTGCCGTCGCTTTCGCTGGGCAAGCGTGTGCAGCGTTATGGCGTGGATGCTGTGATCGGCGAGGGCAGCGAGGCAGGCGGCCACATCGGCAAGCTTTCCACGATGGTGCTGGTGGCTGAACTTTGCTCTGGCCTGGAAGTGCCAGTGGTGGCCGCCGGCGGCATCTTTGACTGGCGCGGTGTGGCAGCTGCCCTGATGCTGGGTGCCGCCGGAGTGCAAGTGGGCACGCGCTTTCTGGCAGCCCGTGAATGCATTGTGCATCCGAACTATAAGCAGAGGCTCATCGCTGCCAAGGATATCGACACCATGGTGACTGGCGCTTGCACCGGTCATCCGGTGCGGGTGGTGCGAAACCGCCTGGCCCGTGAGCTGGCGGAGCTTGACTTTGCTCCCAATGGCAAGGAGGAGTTCGAGCGTCGCTCTGTGGGTTCACTGCGCCGATCCGTTGTGGAGGGCGACATGGACACCGGCTCGGTGATGGCAGGCCAAACAGCGTGCTTTATTGAGCGTGAGGAGGCGGTGGAGGAGATCATCGCCAGCTTCTTTGACGGTGCCAGGGTGCGCTCGCGGATGAACGAAGTGTCAAGGGGAGTGTTTTGATGAAGATTGCGTTTGTTTTCCCCGGGCAGGGGGCGCAGGCAGCCGGCATGGGCCGGTCGCTCTATGAGCAGTATGCCGAGGTGCGTCAGGCTTTTGAAGAGGCCAGCGACGCCACCGGGCGAGATGTCTGGGCCATGTGTGTGGATCAGGATGGCGCAATGCTTTCCCGCACCAGCTTTGTGCAGCCGGCCATGGTGGCGCTGGAGCTGGCAATCACCGGGCTTTTGTCTGGCAAATATGGCGTGAAGCCTCAGGCTGCTGCTGGTCTTTCGTTGGGAGAATATGCCGCGCTTGGCTGCGCAGGGGTGCTGCCGGTTGCGGAGGCCGTGCGGCTGGTGGACTTTCGCGGAAGACTCATGGAAGAGTGCGCTACCCGAAACCCCGGCGCGATGGCAGCTGTGCTTGGCATGGGCCGCGTCGATGTGGAGCGGGCTTGCGAGCTTGCCCGCCAGGCCGGTGAAAGTGTGTGGCCCTGCAACTTCAATTGCCCCGGCCAGATCGTGATCAGCGGCACCAAAGCCGGCGTGGATAAGGCATCCAAACAGGTGCAGGCTCTGGGTGCCCGGCGGGTGATGCCCCTAAACGTGAGCGGCGCGTTTCACACGCCGCTGATGCAAAGCGCAGCCGATGCCTTCAGGCCGGCGTTGGCAAAGGTTTCCTTTGCCCAGCCGGTGATCCCCGTCTATTCCAATGTTACGGCGCAGTCCTACGATGGGGCCATCCGCGAGCGCATGGCGCTACAGATTACCAACCCGGTGAACTGGGAAGACACCTTGCGGGCCATGGCTGCCGCCGGCATCGACACCTTTGTAGAGGTGGGCCCCGGCAAGACGCTTTCTGGCTTTGTGAAAAAGACGCTGGATGGTGTTGCGATCGTCAATGTGGAAGACAGCGAGTCGCTTGCGAAGACATTGGAACACCTGGAGGTGCGGCAATGAGCGGTAACAAGACAGCCATTGTGACAGGCGCATCCCGTGGCATTGGCCGGGCCATCGCGCTGCAGCTCGCCAAAGACGGCTATCACCTGGTGCTCAACTACCGCGCCAGCGAGGCAGAGGCGCAGTCGCTGTGCGATGAGATCGCGGTCATGGGAGCGGAGGCAAAGGCCTTTCAGGCTGATGTGTCCGATTATGATCAGGCTGGCGCACTGGTCAAGGCTGCCCTCGATGCCTTTGGGTCGGTGGATGTGCTTGTGAACAACGCCGGTGTTACCCGTGACCGGCTGATCGCGATGATGAGCGAGTCTGACTTCAACGACGTCGTCCGTGTGAACCTGAACGGCTGCTTCAATATGACCCGCCATACCACAAGGCCGATGATGAAACAAAAGCGCGGTGTCATCATCAACCTGAGCTCTGTCATCGGCATCCATGGCAACGCCGGCCAGGCCAATTATGCTGCCAGCAAGGCCGGCATCATCGGGCTTACCCTTTCCGCAGCCAAGGAGTTGGGCGGTAGGGGCATCCGCGTGAACGCTGTGGCTCCTGGTTACATCCAAACAGACATGACCGCCGCGCTCAACGACGAGCAGCGGGGCGCAATCGCAAGCCGCGTCACGCTGGGCCGGCTGGGCACTCCGGAGGATGTGGCAGGCCTGGTGTCTTTCCTTTGTTCCGATTGCGCCAGCTACATCACCGGCCAGGTGATCAGCGTGGACGGCGGGATGAACTGAACATATCCAGGCCCATGAAGGCATTATGTCTTCAGTTGATGGCAGGCAAACGCCAATGTATAATGATTTCCGGTTTTATTCATATCAATCATAACGCACCACTTGGAGGCGAACCTATGAGGAGAGTTGTTATCACCGGCTTGGGCGCGATTACGCCGCTGGGGCAGGGCATGAAGGAAACCTGGAGCGCAATGAAGCAGGGCCGCAATGGCATCAGCCTTTTGCCCGATGAGCTCAGGGATAAGAGCGGCGTTGCCGTGGGCGCGATGGTGAAGGGTTTCGACCCCGGCGAGCGCATTTCCCGCAAGGAAGCCCGACGCATGGAACTGTTCACCCAATACGCCGTGTGGGCTGCCATGGAAGCTTGGGACGACGCAGGTCTTACCACGGACGGCCTCAATATGAAGCGGGTGGGCGTTTCGGTGGGCAGCGGCATCGGCGGCATTGAGACCATCACCGAGCAGACGCTCACGATGGCCGACAAGGGCCATGACCGTGTGTCAGCCTTCTTCATCACCAAGGCCATCATCAACCTTGCTGCCGGCCATGTAGCCATCGCATTGGGGGCAAAAGGCCCCTGCGACTCGATTGTGACGGCCTGCGCCACCGGCACCGACAGTGTGGGCCACGGTTACGATGCGATCAAGCTTGGCCGCGCCGATGTGGTTGTGGCCGGCGGTGTGGAAAGCGCCATGACGGCGCTGAGCCTGGCTGGTTTCAAGCAGCTGACAGCGCTCAGCACATCAAACGACCCCGGGCGTGCCTCCATTCCCTTTGATGCCGAGCGCAATGGCTTTGTAATGGGGGAAGGTGCCGGAGTGCTTGTGCTGGAAGAGCTGGAGCATGCGAAGGCTCGCGGCGCCCGTATTTACGGCGAGCTATCCGGCTATGGCCAAAGCTGCGACGCGTATCACGTCACAGCACCCGAGCCCAGCGGAGAAGGCGCGATGGACGCGATGGCCAATGCCATTGCCGACGCAGGCCTCAAGCCGGAAGACATAGACTACATCAACGCCCACGGCACCAGCACGCCGCCTAATGACCGCACCGAAACGCTGGCCATCAAGCATCTGTTCGGTGACCGCGCTTCGAAACTGGCTGTGAGCTCCACCAAGTCGATGACCGGCCACCTGCTGGGCGCTGCCGGTGCTGTGGAGGCTGCCGTGACAGCGATGGCTGTGTATGAGGGCTTTGCGCCGCCCACGATCGGATATCAGACACCGGATCCGGAGTGTGACCTGGATGTGGTGCCCAACGAGGGCCGCAGCATGACGATCCGCAACGCGATCAGCAATTCCTTCGGCTTCGGTGGCCACAACAGCTGCATTGCCATCAGCCAGTACAAGGAGGACTGAGGGCGTATGCTTAGTCGTGACGAGATTAAAGAGATCATCCCCCACCGCGAGCCCATGCTGCTGCTGGATGGCGTGGAAACACTGGAGCCCGGCAAGCGCGCGGAAGGCCATCTGGATGTGACCGGCGATATGTTTTGGTGCCAGGGGCATTTTCCGGGCAATCCGGTGATGCCCGGCGTGCTCATTGTGGAGGCCATGGCCCAGCTGGGTGCCGTGATCATGCTCTCCACACCGGAGTTCCAAGGCCGCACCGCCTATTTCGCCAGCATCAAGTCTGCACGATTCCGCCGCAAGGTGTATCCAGGCGAGCAGCTCAGGATGACCGCTGAGATCGGCCGAGTGCTTGGCCCGGCTGGCACGGGGCTCGTAAAGGCCTATGTAGGTGAGGAGCTCGCCTGTGACTGTGAGTTGATGTTCTATATTGGGGAGTAAGGCATGCATTCTGAGGGGGGCAAGCGGCGCTTGCCCCCCTTTCTTACTGTGTCAATTGAGATATGAAAGAGCCCCCTTCCGGTTGGAGGGGGGCTCTTTGCTTTGTTGTTTGGATCAGCTCCAGTTCACTGTGACTGTATAGGAGACGCTGGTGACGCCATTGCTGGCTTTGGCCAGGATTATCACGATAACCGGTCCGCCTCCTACCGGTTCATTGAGCACAATGTTTGGCACGGTGTTCCCATCAATTGTGAAGCTCGACCCGCTGGATGCCACCGGGGTGATTGTGAGCGCTGTGCCGGTGGCCAGGCTGACCGAGTAGGCTGTCGTGGCCGGGCTGAACGCTGGGCTTAATGTGCCGGTGGAGAGCGTGATGTTGGAAAGCGGAGCAGCCCTGCGCACAATCACCGTGTAGCTGTCTTTGGTCACGCCATCGGTGGCTATCAGAGCAATTACGGCGGTAGCCACGCCGCCAACTGCCGGCCGCAGTGTTATTGAACTGGCAGTCACATTGTTGATCTTCATCGTCTTGGCTGCTGAGGTTTTTACTGGTGTGATCACAACGGAGCTTTGTGTGGCCGGAATCACCACCGTATAGGTCTTGGTGGCCGTGCTGAACGTCGGCGTAATCACCGAGCTGCCGCTGGCGGTGATGCCGCTCAGGAGTCCTGCTCGCTTTACCGTAACACGATAGGTGATCTTGGTAGTGCCGTCAGCCGCTGTGGCCACGATCACAACCGGATAGCTGCCACCCACCGCCGGGCTTACCGTCAGGCTTGCAACGGCTTTGCCGTTCATTGTGAGCGACTTCACACCGGAGCTGGCTTTGGTGGCATAGATTGTGATGGAAGACCGGGTTGCCGGCAGGTTAACTGCATACCCAAGCGTGGTGGCTGAGAATGCAGGCGAGATCGGGTTGGATGTCAGGCTGGTGCGTATGCCGGTGACCAATGCCGCCCGCTTGATGGTGACAGTATAGGTGCCCGTGGTGCCGGCATCTGTCCTGCCCACGATGGTTGTGGTCACGCTGCCGCCGATGGGCGGTGCAAACTCCTTGCTGGCTTGGGCTACACCATCGATGGTCACCGTCGTGCAGCCAGGTGACTTCACCGGAGTCAATGTGACCTTGGCCGTGGTTGCCGGCACATTCACGGTGTATGCATATGTTGCGGGGGAGAAGGCCGGGCTCAAAGTGCCGCCGGCTGTTGTAATGCCGCTTAACACCGCCGCGCGCCTGATGGTTACCGTATAGGTGGATTTGGTCTTGCCATCGGTGGCGGTAGCCACAATGGTGGCGGTGGCGCTGCCACCGGGTTTGCTCACCGACACAGCATAGGAGGTCACTGCCGCACCGTTGATCGTGACCGACTTCACACCGGTTGCAGCCTTGGCATAGGCGATCACGGTGGATGAAGTGTCCACCGGCAATGTGACTGTATAGGCTGTCTTGGCGGGGGAGAAGGCCGGGCTCATCGTGCCGGCGGAGCTCGTGATGCCGGTAATCAATGCGGCGCGGCGCACGATGACCGTGTAGGTCTGTGTGACAGCCTTGTTGGTGCTGGAGGTGAGCTTGATCGTGGCCGTGGCCGCGCTGCCCACTGCCGGCGAGAGCGTCACATAGCTGGCAGACTTACCATTGATCGTCATGGAATACACACCTGTGGTCGCCTTTACCGGTGTGATTCTTACGCTGGCGGTGGTCGCAGGCACCGACACGGTGTAGCTGGTGGTTGTTGCCCGGAACGCCGGGCTCAGCGTGCCGCCGGTCACTGTAATGCCCCTTAGCAGCGCCGCCCGCCGCACGGTGATCGTATAGGTGAAGTCGGAACCATCCTTGGCTTCGGCGGTAATTGTGGTGCTGACACTGCCGCCGATGGGCGGAGTCAGCGTGACAGAGGTGTTGGCCAGGCCGTCGATCAGCATTGTGGCGCAGGAATACCCTTTTACCGGAGTGATCTTGACCGAAGACGTGCCCGCCGGGATGTCCACAGTGTAGCTGCTTTTCTTGATATCAAAGACCGGGCTCAGTTTCCCGGTGGAGAGTGTAATACCCGTCACCGGTGCGATGCGGAATACGCGCACCGTGAAGGTCTGCTCCACGCCTGCAGTGGTGCCGATGGCCTTGATCACCGCTGCCGCCATGCCGCCGGAGGCGGGCTTCAAGGTAATGGAAGCCACATTGGCGCCATTGATCGTGAAGCCGCCGCAGGAAGCGGTCTTCACCGGCGTGATCGTGATTGCTGTGGTAGTGTTGGGCAGGAATACATTGTAGCTCAGCCGGTCTCCCTCAAAGGGGTAGCTTAGTGTTCCTGTGGAGAGCCGGATGTTGCTCAGAAGGGCCTGACGCACCAAAGTGACCGTGTATTGTGTGACCGTGATGCCGTCCGGGCCAGTGGCTTTTATGACGGCTTGTGTGTCGGAGCCGATACCGGGGGTCAGTGTGATGCTGTTTTGCACGACATCATTGATTCTTAGCGCTGTGCAGCCCGCTGTGATTGCCGGTGTGATGGTGACCGATGCCACTGAGGCCGGTACCAGCACGCTGTAACTACCGGTGACCGCGTTGAACGCGGGGTTCAGCGCCGCTGAGCTGCTGAGGGCGATGCCGGACAGGGGCTTGTCGCGAGTAACAGTGATCACATATGTTGCGGTGGCTGCGCCGTCTGTGCCTACCACGGTCAGCGTGGCTGAGGCACCGGGAGCCGGGTTTACCGTCACCGGCGACGCGGCGTTCCAGGCAGTGCCATTCACGGTGACCGTGCCACCTGCCAGTGTGGGTGTCACGGAGACCGCCCCGGATGTAGCGGGCACGCGCACTGTGTATGCATGTACTGCGCGGTCAAAGGCTGGAGTGAGCGTGCCCTGGTTCATCGTGAGGTTGCTCACGATGGCGCCCTTGGTCACCGTGAGCGTGAAGGTGCGCGTGAGCGCGCCCGATTCGGCCACGATGGTGAGTACGCGGCTCTCGCCCACCGGCAGCGGGTTCAACGAATCGTAGGTCACATAGTCACGCACATCGCCGTTGATCGTGAGCTTGGTGCAGTCCACCTTCTGCGGCCGGATTGTCAGGTTGTTCATCGAAGCCGGCACATCCAGTGTGAACGCGCCGCCTTCGGCGTCAAAAGCCGGGGTGAGCGTGGTGCCTGTCGGGTTTTGCATGAAGGAGGAGATGATTGGCTTGCGCCAGATCGTCACGGTGTAGGTGAAGGAGGTGTCTCCTGCAGTCACCAGCACCGGCACGACCCGTCGCTCGCCCAGCTCAAGGTCAAAGGAGGCGGTGGCCTCCGCCACACCGTCGATGGTCAGGCTGTCGCAGCCGGCAGCCAGCACAGGTGTCAGCGTGACGGAGCTTTGCGCCGCCGGCAGCGTCAGCGTGTATTCATCCAACGGAGCGGCAAACGATGGGCTCAGTGTGCCGGTGGATTGACCCAACGCCGTGATCATCGGCGCGCGGGTGACTTCCACCGTATAGGTTCGCTTGGTCAGGCCATTCTGGCCGGTCACAACGATCGCGGCTGTGGCTGTCTCTCCGGGCTTCAGTTCGAACTCGCGGGAGTCCTGTGCTGCTCCGTTGATTGTGAACGCTGCATCGGGGTTGTCGGCCACTGGCGTGATTGTGACCGAGTCCACATCAGCTGGCAAGTCAACCGTGTAACTCAGAGTATCGACACTGAAAGCCGGGCTCAGCGCGCCGGTGGATAACCCAATGGAGGCCAAGTCCGCATTGAGGCGCTCCACCTTGACAGTGTAGGTTCGCTCGTCAATTCCGTCGATTGCCGTTACCACGATCGACACTGTGGAGCTACCGTTATATGGCACATCGGCAACACTCACAGTGGTCACTTCCGCACCGTTCATCGTCATTACGGCGTTGGGAGCCTGATACTCGGAATGAGCCGTAATGGTGGCAGAGGTGGAATCCTTCGGTATCACATAGACATAATCGGTCACATCGGGGTTGAAAGCTGGCACAAACGTGCCGCCTGTGCCGGAAAGATCCAACAGTTGTGTGCCGGTCATCGTAAAGCTGCTGTAATAATACAGCGAGTCAAATTGCACAGCCGGGTTCAGGCAATAGAGCTTGGCAAAGCGGGAGCCATCGGCGGCACTGGGTGATGCGAAGGTCACATGCTGCGCGACCGAACCAGCCAACACTGTCACATGGTTGCCGGAAGCCAGATAGGATTTGGTGGAGTTTGTGGAAAGCTGAGAAAAATCGCCGCGCACCGTGAGCCTGCCCTCGGTCAGTTTGCCGGTGTGGTCGGGGCCTTTTGCTGTAAAGTCGCCACCCACGGTCACGCGGTCGGAGGCATTGGTCATCGCCAGCGTGCTGTTGTCCATCAACAAATCGCCGCTGATGGAGAGACTGCCGCCGCCCACTGTGAGTGTGGCACCGGAGGGCACCGTGGCCGAACCGGTCAGATCGAATGCATGGCCGTTCAGGTTGCCCTGCAGATATATTTTGGGGCAGACAAGCGCCAGATCTTTCAGGCCCGAGGGCTTGACGGAAATCACGGAATCTGAAGATAACGTGGTGCCGCTTGCGATCGTCAGATCGGAAAACCAGCAGGTTGCCGGATTGGAAAAGCTCACCACCATGTCCGCTCCGCCGGAAAGCACGGTGGTGTTGGTGCCTGCCGTCTGCCACGAGTTGCCGGTGTAGCGGAAGCTCTTTTTAAACTCCGCCGTGCCAGCTGCAAGGCTTGCCGCGCCGGAACCGGTGAAATCGCCGCCCACTTCCAGCCGGTCGGCGATGTCGGTCATCGATAGCTCACCGTCAAGCGCCACATTGCCGGTGGCGCGGATTGTGGCACCACCTGGCGCGACCGTGCCGAAGAGCCTCAGGTTGCCGGTCACTTCAAGGTCATGGCCTGCCATGTTGCCGCCATAATACATCAGTGGCACCGCAACGGCCATGTCCGTGTCCAGCCCGCCATTCATGGAAAGCACAGATCCGGCGGCAAATGTCATGCCGTCTGCCAGCTCCAGCCGGTTGAACCAGGAGACACCCGGGTTGGCGAACACCACCGATTTGTTGGCACCGCTCAGGATCGTCTTGTGGGAGCCGGAGGCGTTGAAGGCCGAGGCAGCCCCGCTTTGTGTGAAGCTGCCCATCACCTTGAGCGTGCCGGCCGTCAGGCAGGAGGAAGACATGCTCTGGCTGGCGATGAAATTGCCTTCCGCTACCACGCTATCCGCCGCATTGGTCATTACAAGATAGTCAATAGCGGCAGATGTGAAGTTCTTCTTTGCCGTGAGCGATCCGCCAGCCACGGTGATCCCCTTGGCATAGAGGTTGTTGTTCACAGTCAGCTTGTGACCTGCCAGGCTGCCTTTGTAATAAACGACCGGATAGTTCCAGGTTGTGTCAGCAGTCAGGTTGCAGTTCAGGGAGATAACGCTGTCGGTGGTCCAGGAGGACACTTCCAGCTTACCGAAGCAAGAGGTGACCGGGCTGTTGAAAGTGATTTTCCGGCCAGTGCCGATGATCTTGGTCAGATGGGCCGGTTGGCCCACGAAGCTATCGTCCCGAAATCCGGACACCACGCCGAGCTGGGCAAAGTTGCCGTTGATCTCCAGTGTGCCGGTCTGGGCGACAAACTGACCCTTGGTGGTGAAGTTGCCGTTCACATACAAATAGTCGGCGGCATTTGCCATTGTGACACCGCCGTCAGGACCCACCTCCAGCGCACCGTTTACATTGAGGCGGCCGCCGCCGGGTGTGAGCATCCCCGCGATCACCGTGCCGCCGGGCACGGTCAGCGTTTTGCCGTTCATCGCGCCGCGCAGGTAGAGGTGCGGGTATGTCATTGTTTCGTTTGCCGTGAGGTTCACGCTCAGCGATATCACCGAGACCGCGTTGAACGTGGTGCCGGTTGCGAATGTGTAATTATTCAGATAGGAACCGCCGGGCGTCTCGAACCACACGATTTTATTGGTGCCGGATAGTTTGACCTTGAACGTGCCCGAGGGGCAGAAGGCCTTGCTGCTGTGGTTGGCATACTGCACGAAATCACCACGCACGTCCAGCGTGCCGGCGGTGAGCTTACCGGTGTGGTCAGCGCCGTCGGTCGTGAATGATCCCTTTACCACCACCAGACCATTGATATCGGAGCTGGATTCGGTCATCTTGAGCGTGCCGCCGGAGACGGTGAGGCCGCCGGTCACGGTGAGCGAGCCGTTGTGTACGTCCAGCGTGCCCAATATATTCAGGTTGCCGTTTATTGTTACAGACTTGCCGTTCAAATCAAGCGTGACCGGGTTTCCGGAGGAATCCTTTGCCCGGATCTGCACGTCGCCGTCAAAAGTTGTACGATCTTCATCCCCTAAAACCTTGCTGGATGCGATATCCCATACGATAACAGGCATGGGTGCAGCCAGCGCCGGCAGTGCCACCGCCGCAAACAAGCAGGATGCCATCGCGATGGAGATGATGATTTGAAGCGCTCTTTTCATTTGAGGTCTCCTTTAGCCCGATCGGTCCGTTGGAAAAAGTGCAAAAACAGCAGGCGCCCGTTTGTCGCCTACTTTGGTATATACTTATACAATTGGATTTTAATATCAATATTGGGGCTTGTCAATCGTTTTGAGCATCCACAAACTAGAAAGCCCCCTTCCCAAAACGGGAAGGGGGCAAGGGCAGGAGGATGAAGCACTATCTAGTGAAGATGTTTGTCAGCAACACATAGCGGCTACTCCCATAGGCCACGCCTGCGCCAATTTTCGTATAGGTCGATTTCAACACATTGTTGCGGTGGCCGGAGGAGTTCATGAAAGACTCGTGTGCGAATATCGCGTTGTGGTCGCCATAGGCGATGTTTTCACCCATGGAGCTGAACCGGATCCCCATGCGCCGGGCTTGATCAAAGGGGCTCAGGTGCTCCGGGGCCGGTGTGTAGTGGTCAAAATAATCCCGGTCACGCATGTCCTGGCTGCGGGAAAGGGCCAGCTTGGCATCCATTGCATCGTTGGCGAGCTTTTTCAGGCCCCGCCGCACGCGGCTGGCGTTGACCAAGTCCACGCTGATTCGCTCATAGGCGCGTTCCAGACTGCTGTTCAGCACCGGCAAATTCAGGAGCACATTGTTCTGGTGTGCCTGGGGGATGACCAGCATTGACGTTACCTTGCCGCCTGCTATGTTGTCGTAGAATACGATTACATAGTTGCTGCTGGCTTTGAAGTAATCCCTCTCGTTTCGCTTGTTGAGCACCATGATCGTGTTGTTTGACTGCACATAGCTGATAGGAGATCCCATCGCCTTGCGCACTGTGGTGCGGGTGTAGTTGTATTTCACTTTGCCTCGGTAGCTCATCACCTTTGCGCTCGTATACAGTGCGACGACCTTGCCGCCTGATACGCCAGCCATGAAGAAATTGGAGTAATCGCTGTTATACACGCACCAGGTGAAGCCATATTCGGATGGCTCCTTGCGGTTTGGATAACCATATGTTTTCACCATGGTGGCATAGCTCATCCCGATTAATTTGCTGGCTTCCAGAGAACTGATGCCCGCCGCCTCGGCTTTGTCTGCGAAGACAACGTTCTGCGCCGCGACCAGCATCACGAGCGCGCACACGAATGCCAATAACCGTTTCATACTGTTCCCTCCTTTGCAGGTGCGGAACATGCGGTGAGCGTGGGCACGCCGTATGTTCCATTGGTAACCCGGCTGCCGTGGCGGTTTTCCGCGTTAGGCCCGTGGCTTTGCGCCCCCGCCTTTCGGCGGGTTTGCCTTTTTCAACGGATTTTTACAAAGATCGCCGGTGGCGATTTCCGTTTCATCATGTTTACCTGAGTGCAGGGAGTTTCTGTGAGCGGCGAATATGCAAAAAAGCCGCATCCTGCTCCCATGCCTCTGGCGGCGGAACATGCGGCTTACAAATGCTTGCACTCCGTATGCTCCATTGGCGGCCCGGCTGCCGTGGCGGTACTCCGCGTTAGGCCCGTGGCTTTGCGTCCCCGCCTTTCGACGGGTTTGCCTTTTTCAACGGATCATATCCGAGAAAAATGATTCTTTATTCTGTTTGATCCCTAGATACCCACTCAGACGCCTGCTCAAACATTTTTAGTTCGTTTATTTAAGTGCCATTGCTTACTCCTGTTACATTTCCTTGGTCATCGGTCAAATATCTTCCCTTTGTCATATCAAGGATCACATACTCGTTTTCCCATCTGTCCTGCACAACGGCGCATTGCCCAATCGGAATGCTAAACGGACCGTAGATCACCTTACCGCCTGCCGCAATGATATGGCCGACCGCATCCGCCACGGACTCCACCTTAAAATCCACGTTCATCTTCCTGCGTTCGGTTTGCAGAACGACTTCTGTTACACCATCCTCCATACCCATGCCGGCAGTTGTTTCAGCCTTCCAAAGAAGCCTTAGGCCTAGGCTGTCCCGATAGTATTGTATGCCGTCGTCAAGGTTGGGAACAAAGAGCTCGATACAATCCACATTCTGAAACAGAGATGACATGACACGCTCCTTATAAAGTTACTGCCGGTTACTGACACCGAGCACGGTGCCGTTTTCATCGGTCACATACCTGCCCTTGCTTGTATCGACAATTGCGTAAGTATTTTCCCAGCAATCACTCACGATTGCACACATGCCTGTTGGGGTGTCAAATGGCCTCCGCATCACCGTGCCGCCGGAAAACCTGATGCGCTTTATTGCATCTATCACAGATCCCACTTTGAAGTCCACGCTCATCAGTTCCCTTTCCGTTTGCAGCATGATTTCTGCATCTCCATCCTTCATGCCCAAGCCAGCGGCGGTTTCACTCCGCCAGAGCAGCTTGAGGCCCAGAAAGTCGCGGTAATACCGGATGCCGTCATGCAGGTCGGAGACATAGAGCTCGATGCAGCTAAGTTGTTGAAATAGGCTGGACATGGGTTTACCCTCCGTGCAATTATTCCTGCATTGTCGATGGGAAGCGGTTGCAAACAGAAATGAAATCAGCCTCAATAAATGGCCTGTTGTTTAGTTGCCGATTGATTGCACCCTGTATAAAGGTTTTTTGCCATCCTTCACTTGGTTGAAACGATTGATTAAGAATTGTTGAAAGCAACACAAATTCTCGCATCTGAAAGAACAGGTTGATGTTTTCTATCCAGAAACGATCCAGCTTAGTTTCCAACAAATATCCTGACAGCAGTGAGTACAGTAATTGTTCTGCTTCATTGGCCTTTGTTGATAGTTGAGATGGATCGCCACCTAATAAATAATAGTACATGCAGACTGCTAAGTCGTAAACATACCAGGAGTATTCACATTCATCAAAATCAAAGACAACAATGTTATCCCCATCGACATGATAATTGGAGAATAAGAAGTCTCCATGGATCAGGCCATAACTGTTTTTACTTTTGGGCAGTTGGTTCATTGCCGAGACATACGTGGAATAAGCAGAGGCTAATACGGGGTTGTAGTTTTGGAATATAGCTTGCGCCTGCGCAAGATGTTGGCTTTGATACCATTGTCTGTGCAACGTGTTTCTATCTGGTTGAAAGGATTTGGAGAGTTGGTGTATCTTTCCGATTGTTCTGCCAACTTGGCGCATCCTGTTGTGATCATCCGTATCTGATCCCCGGTTAAGCCAATCAGCACCCTTGGCGATTGAAAATGCAGAAAATACATATATCATGTTACCCTGTTGAAACTCATAGACGTATCTTCCATCAAGCCCTTGAAGTGGATAAGCAACTGAGGCTTCATGATCCATCAGATAGCATAGAAAATCTATCTCGCCTGCTGTATCAGCGGTTGACCTATGATTGGTTGAGGATACCCTCAGGATAAATCCATCTCGTCCATTGACAAGAAAAACATGATTGTGAAACCCGCCCAAATTCTCAACAGAGTTCACAGTAGGTATGAATTGCTTGGAATACGCGATTACTTGGTCTTCCGTAATCATTTGTTCTTCCCCGGTGATTATGGCTGAAGGTCAATGACCGGTTCAATTTACATACAGAAACAGGCGGACGTGATATCAAGTCCTTAACAATACTTGAGGTCTCAGTATATCACCTTTTAACTATTTTTGTTACTTATTTCAAGTCATTAGGAGTTTCACTGACCGTATCGGCTTTGTATACAGCATAAACCGACATGATCACGTTGTAATACTCAATGATCCATTCGTCGGACGAAAACCCCTTCACCTCAAACACCTGATGTTTTTTGTCTCCGTCGACGATCCCAATTTGCTTGCCCCTCAGCGAGTCTTTCGGCAGCGCGCCATAAAAGGAGTAGGTGATATCTCCCCGTTGCAATTTTGACCCATTCTCCAACTCCTGATAGCTTTCAAAGTTCTTGGCAGCACAGGAGGTTAAGAAGGTGATGATCACCATGATTGTGAGCACCACGAGATTCTTCTTCATGATGATTTCTCCGTTTGCCTTACTTTTGCTTAGACTTCTCCAGCCATACCAGCAGCACCGCGATATCCGCCGGAGATACACCGGACACCCGGCTGGCCTGCCCCACGTTCAATGGCCGGATTGCCTGGAGCTTTTGCCGGGCCTCCTTTCGGATGCCGGCGATGGCAGTGTAGTCGATATCCTGCGGCAGCTCACGGTTTTCCAGCTTTCGTATGCGCTCAATCTCCCGCTGCTCCCGCTCGATATAGCCAGCGTAGCGGATGGCAATCTCCGCCTGCTCCACAGCATCCGGCAGAGCTTCGGGGCAATCCCGGTCAAAGGGCGCAAGGGCGGCATATTTGATCCCTGGTCGGCGCAGTAGTTCTGCAACGCGCACTGACGTGCCTGCAACCGGCGGGTGACCGCCGCCGGCTTCCACGGCTTCGAGGAGCTCCGGGGTGGCCTTCACCAGCGAATGCTCGAAGTGGGCGATCAACTTATCAGTCTGCTCGCGCTTGCGCATCATGCGGCCATAACGTTCTTCACTCACCAGCCCCACTGACCGACCAAACTCGGTCAGCCGGAGGTCCGCATTGTCCTGCCGGAGGATCAGGCGGTGCTCTGCCCGGCTGGTCATCATGCGGTAGGGCTCATTGGTGCCCTTGGTCACCAGGTCGTCAATCAGCACACCGATATAGGCGTCGCTGCGGCCAAGGATCAGCGGCGGCTCGCCTTTCAGAAATTGCGCTGCGTTGATGCCGGCCACAATGCCCTGTGCGGCGGCTTCCTCATAGCCGGAGGTGCCGTTGATCTGCCCGGCGGTGAACAGCCCTGCCAACTGCTTTGCCATCAAGCCCGAGGTTATCTGGGTGGGATCGATGCAGTCATACTCAATGGCGTAGCCGGGGCGCATCAGCTCCATCTGCTCCAGGCCCGGCAGCGTGCGCAGCATTGCGATCTGTACATCCACCGGCAAAGAAGTGGACATGCCCTGAACATACATCTCCATCGTATGGAGCCCCTCCGGCTCAATGAAGACCTGGTGGGATGGTTTATCGGCGAAGCGCACCACCTTGTCTTCAATGCTGGGGCAGTAGCGGGGGCCTGTGCCCTCGATCACGCCGCTGTAGAGCGGGGAGCGGTGCAGGTTTTCCCTGATGATGGCATGGGTGGATGCATTGGAATAGGTGAGCCAGCAGGGCTTCTGTGGGCAATCCGTGTGGTCGGTCAGAAAGGAGAAAGGCGGAGTGGCTGGGTCGCCGGGCTGGATCTCCATACGGGAGTAATCCAGCGTGCGGCCATCCACCCGGGCCGGCGTGCCGGTCTTGAAGCGCCTGAGAGAAAAACCAAGCCGCTTGAGGCTGCCGGATAGCATGTCTGCCGGAAAGAGACCCGATGGGCCGCTGCGTGCTGTGTATTCACCGATGATCACCCGGCTTTTCAAGTAAACACCTGTGGCCAGCACCAGCGACTGGCAGCCATAAGTTGCGCCGGTGGCTGTGAGGATGCCCGTCACCTTTCCGCTTTTTGTATAAATCCGGACGCATTCACCTTGCTTGAGGTGCAGGCTATCGGTGTTCTCCACCGTCCATTTCATGCGCCTCTGATAGGCCTTTTTATCCGCCTGAGCCCGCAGGCTCTGCACGGCAGGGCCTTTGCTCTGGTTCAGCATGCGGGTCTGGATGGCCGTGGCATCGGTGCAGAGCGCCATCTCGCCGCCCAGCGCGTCCAGCTCGCGCACCAGGTGGCCCTTGCTTGTGCCGCCCACGGCGGGGTTGCAGGCCATCAGCGCGATGCCGTCCAGGTTGATGGTGAGCAGCAGCGTCTTGTGACCCAGGCGCGCGGCGGCCAGGGCGGCTTCCACGCCGGCATGGCCGGCGCCCACCACAATGATGTCATAATTTCCGGAGGGGAAGGTGTGCATGATGTTTATAAATGCTCCCTTGCTTTGATACCATTTAGTAAGTCTCTGTTTATCCCGATCCCAACATCCGTCGCACCCTCTCCCCCTGCCCCTCCCCCTGAGAGTGGGAGGGGTAGAGATTGATGATAAGGTTATTCTCGGTGGCGCGAGGTTTCCTGCTGACTAGAGTTCATCAAAACAGTTTCGATCCTGGTAATGATGTTGTTTATGTCTTGTATTACTTGATCATTCTGAAAACGAATCACGGTCATGCCCTCACATGCCAGTGTTCTGTCACGAATCTTGTCATATGCAGTGTTGCGCTCCGATTCATGCACCTTGCCATCCAGCTCAATAATTAGTCCCTTGTCTGGACAACAGAAGTCCGCGATGTATCTTCCGATTGGATATTGCCTGTAAAACTTACACCCTATTACTCTATTACGCCTCAAATGCTGCCATAAGAGATCCTCGGCAGGTGTCGGATCCCTTCTCATCTCTTTTGCTAGTTGGCGTACATAGCCAGGTGTTTCAGGTTTCATCTTGAGCCGCCTATATCTATCTCCCCCCTCCCACTTTAAGGGGGAGGGGTAAGGGGAGAGGGTGCCCAGTGATGGGAGAGGATGTAACGGATGAGCTTGGAGAGAGCTGTTTAGTCTATCGACGAACCTTTCTCTCTTTTCAGCTTCCCCATAATCCAATCATTGATCTTGTCTCCATATTTAAACGATATAAATATCAATGCTGCCGCTGCAATCCCGATCAGCACCCAGCCCCAGATGGGGATCACAAGCGCACCGGAGCCCACCAGTGTGGAAACGACCAGCCCCGGTGGGCGGGTCAAAATCACAATGATGAGGAATGGGAGCCAGCGGATTGCTGTGAGGCCTGCGATCAGGCAGAGCGCATCGTCTGGGAAGAAGGGGATCAGAAACATTGCCGCAAGGAGGAACGTGCTCTTTTTGGCAAAGGCATCCACATATTTGGTCACGGTGGCTTCTCCCACCAGCCGAACCACCAGCGGCCTGCCGAAAAGTTTTGCCAGACCGAAGGCGATCGCCGACCCCACCACAGTGGCCGCAGTGCTGATCCAGAAAGCCTGCCAGAATCCAAACATCGCACCGCCGGCCAGCGCCGTCACGTTACCGGGGATGGGTGCTACGATCACCTGAGCGGTTTGCAGCAGGAAGAACATGAGAGGTGCCCATATTCCGAAACTGCTGATATAGGTTTGCAGCGCTTCCTGGCTTTCAAAGATGTTCAAGTAACCTTCATGCTTGAGCCACAGATAGAGCGCTGCCAATGCCAGCGCTGTCAATCCGATCAGCGTCCAGACAAGCCATTTGGGCAGTCTCTTTTTTTCGTTTCCTTCCACGAAGCCTCCTGAATGAAGTTTATTGTTGATGAGTTTATGCCTTTTCAGCTCTCTACCGTCAACCCCGAAATCATCACTGTGTTCAGATATTCGGTCGCTTGGCGCACAATGTCTTTGACCGGCGGTGACTCACTTTTTTGTTTGGTGACGATCTTCAGATTTTCCAGCACGTCTTCCATATAGTCATATGGGAAGATGGTGCGCACAGAGTTATACAGATCTTTACCCGTCAGGTCTTTGATTTGCGGCGGCTGTTTGAGACCTGTCAACCGCCAGCCTTTCCCAGCTTTCTTAAAAATGAGAGTGGCCGGCGTGGTATAGAGGAATCCGGGGGCAAATGATTTGCCGTCAATCTCATATCCGGCATAGGTGAGCAACAGGTAGACCTTGGCTGTGTCTCTGGTCTCGGTGTTGACACCATAAATGGTATAGGTGGTAAAGTAGGCTGAGGCGTAGCCGAACGCCGGCTGCATGCCTGCCTTTAAATATCTGGGCAGCTCCAGCTCCAGTTGGGCGGTGCCGTTGTCCGGCTCCCACTGCAGGTCGCTGCCGACCAGTGACCCTTCATATCCCCATAGCCGTTCTTCAAGCATGTAATACACATATTCCGGCATGCGGAAGATCCTGCCATCGGAGGCCTTCATTAAAAGCTGCCCGTCGGAGGCTACAGAGAAGCTGTAGCGGGCCTTACCCTCCGGATCCAGCACTTCCAGTTTGTTGTCAAACTTCCCCACCGCGTTTTCCACGCGCAGCCGTTCGGTGGAGTAGGCATCCATAATGAGTTGGGCGGCTACTGGCTCCTGAAGAATCACGATGGGGCCCCTGGCCGGTTTTAGGCTCAAGGTGTAGCCTAAAAACCGCTCCACCGCTGGCGGGGCGATCTTGTCGGGAGACGGGGTGACCTCCGGCCGCTCGGGGGCCGGCGTGGGTGATGCCGTTGCGGTGGACTTTCCCTTGCCGCAGCCCGCGCCGGCCAATACCAACGTCAATATGAGAATCAGCGCCATACAGCGCATTGGTAGCGTTTTCACTTTGTTTGCCTTCTTTCCAACCGTTGTCTGTCATTCATCAGGGCTTTGGCTAGCCGCATGAGTCTTGCCCGGTTGTTGTCCTTGGGCCGTAGCACGGTGTGGCGGTGCAGCTCGGCTTTCAAATAGCCAACCAATGGGGAGGGGCCGCCTGTGAGGTGTGCCAACTCGTTGCCGTCCACATCCAGATTCCGCTCCTCCCAGGGCACCTGTTCTCCTTCCATCTTGTCCAACAGTGCAATCCAACGGCCTGCGGGGTCGCCCAGCTCGGGCGTTTCCTTGCTGCCCCACACATCGGCACGGCGCAACTCCGCAAGCTTTCTGGATCGTTCCCTGCCCAGCTTTACAAAAAACAACCGCAGCCGTTTTTCACCGGTTTTGCCATCCAGGTCGGCCATGTGCCAGCGAACCAGCGCCGTCACCTCGTCTATCAGGGCGTTGGAGCAGCGGAGCCGGGTCAGGATTTCCCGGGCGATTGGTTCGCCAAGCTTGTCGTGCCCCACCATTTTGCCGTTTTTTTCCAGCGCATGTGGCTTGCCCACATCGTGCAGCAGCCCGGCCAGCCGGAGTGAGAGCTCCGGCGGTGCGCAGGATGCGGCGCGGAAAAGATGCTCCAGCACGTCGTGGTCGTGGTAATCTGCCCGCTGCGCCACACCCCGGCAGGGCTCCAGCTCCGGCAGGAGGAGGGGCAGCAGCCCCAGCTCATCCAGTAGGTGCAGGCCCTTAAGCACCGGGCTTTGCGCATAATTGAGCGCTTGATACTTCATATCGGCCAGCAGAATCTTGAAAAGCTCCGCCTGCAGCCGTTCCGGCACGATGTCGGCGAGGAGCACCGCGTTTTCCTGCGCGGTGGCATAGGTTTCCTCTTCAATGGTAAAGTCCAGCTCGGCGGCAAAGCGCGCCAGCCGCATAAGCCTCAGGCCATCGTCGGCGAAGGTTTCGGCTGGCTTCCTGCATGTCCTCAACTGCCGTGCGGCGATGTCTGTCAGGCCGCCCAGCGGATCGATGTCGCGGCTAGAGGAGATGTCATGGTAGATGGCGTTCACGGTAAAGTCGCGCCGCAGCGCGTCCTGCTCCATCGTGGCGCCGAAGCAGACCTGCTCCGGCCTGTGGGCGCCGCCTTCACCATAGCTTTCGGTGCGAAAGGCCGTGTATTCGGCCTGTTCGCCGGCATAAAACACACCAAAGGTGCCCAGCCTGGTGCTGCGCTCGATCACCCGCACGCCGGGCACCTGCTCAAATAGCTCTGCTGCTACCTCCGGTGGGAGCGCGCTGGATACATCCAGGTCCCCTGGCGGCAGGCCCAGCAGCCTGTTGCGCGGCCAGCCCCCCACCAGATACAGCGGCGCGCCGTTGCCTGAGAAAAGTTTCGCCGCATCCTGGAGAAAACCGGGGATCGTGGGTTGCAAGCAGGCCAGCCCCTTTGCACGGAAATGAACATATTATACTAAATACAATGGCACGCCGCAATGAAACGGGGAAATGCGGGCTTTTCAGACGCAATTATCCATAATTCTACTCGTACATGAGGCATATTCCGCCTGCTTCTTGTCATGGAGGTTTGCCCGCGTTATGATGTTGCCAATTCTCCGGGAGGGTTGTCTATGTCTGAAAAAGCCCACACCACCGACAGACTGCGGCAAGAGGCTCTGAATTTCGCTTTGTTTGAAGAAGCGAAAAGCTGCGCCATGAACTATATGGCCGAAGTGCAGGACAGGCGCGTTTTTCCTGATCAGGCTGCGCTGGATGGCCTGTCGCGGCTTGATGGGCCGCTGTCCGACCGGGGAATGGATGGCCACGCCATCCTGTCTCTGCTGCATGAGGCCGGGTCTCCTGCCACCGTGGCGCAGACGGGCGGGCGTTATTTTGGTTTTGTGAATGGCGGCGCGGTGCCTGCCGCCCTGGCTGCCCGCTGGCTTTCCGACGTGTGGGACCAGAACGCCGCATTGTATGTGATCTCGCCTGTCAGCTCCAGGCTTGAGGAAATCTGTGAGAAGTGGGTGGTGGGGTTGCTTGGCCTGCCCGATGGCACGGCAGCCGGGTTTGTTTCGGGCAGTTCTCTGGCCACCGCGTGCGGGCTGGCCGCCGGGCGCAACAGCCTGCTTGCCCGGCAGGGGTATGATGTGGCGCGCAAGGGCCTGTTTGGTGCGCCTCAGATCAGGGTCGTGCTGGGAGCCGGGGCGCACTCAACCGTTTATAAGGCGCTTTCCATCCTGGGCCTTGGCAGCGATCGGGTGGAGACGGTGCCGGTGGACAGCCAGGGCTGCATGCGGGCGGACATGGTTCCGGAATTGGATGGCAACACGCTGCTGATTCTGCAGGCGGGCAATGTGAACTCCGGTGCATTTGACCCGATGCGGGAGCTTTGCGAAAAGGCTAACAAAGCCGGCGCGTGGGTGCATGTGGACGGCGCCTTTGGCCTTTGGGTAGCAGCCTCGCCCCGGTTCAGCCACCTCACCGACGGCATCGGACTAGCCGACTCCTGGTCGGTGGATGCCCACAAAACACTGAACGCGCCTTATGACTGCGGCATTGCGCTGTGCCGCCACCGGCAGGCCCTTTCCGACTCGCTGCACATGACCGGCTCCTATATTCAATACAGCGAGCAGCGGGATGGCATGCTCTATACGCCGGAAATGTCCCGCAGGGGCAGGGCTGTGGAGCTTTGGGCGGCGCTCCTTTCGCTGGGAAGGCAGGGTGTGGCGGAGCTTGTGGAAGACCTGCATGACAAAGCGGCTTATTTCGCCGATTGCCTGCGGGGGCACGGCTTCTTGATCCGCAATAAGGTTTGTTTCAACCAGGTGTTGGTTTCCGCCGGTGATACGGAGCTGACACAAAAGGTGCTGCGGGGCATCCAGCAATCGGGTGAGTGCTGGTGCGGCGGCGCGACATGGCAAGGCGAGCCGGTGATCCGCGTGAGCGTGTGCTCTTATCGCACCACAAAGGAGGATGTGGAGCGGTCAGCCCGCGCGTTCGTCGCCTCGCGGGATGCTCTGTGATACATCGGCCTCACCCGTTGGGGTTGGAATCGGTGCCCTGTGAAAAGTCTATAATTTCCGATTGAGACAGAGTGAGGGCGTTGTCGATCTCGGCAATCTCGTCGTTGATCAGCTCGCCCTGTGTACCTTCCAGGTTTTGTGCTTTTGCTTCCTCCGGCCCCGGTGCCTGCCCAAACTGATCCACCACAGTGCTGCCGGTAAACGGCGACGGGTCGCCTGGCCTCAGGCGATACTTCTCTGCAACCGAGGGGTCAATGGGGTAGGTGCCGGCTTTGGTGCGTACATAAACTTTCTTCATTCCTATTCTCCTTTGGTGTGACATCACCGGCATATCTTAACCTGCCCGGTTGGAATCATGCTCTCTCCAATCTGGAATATCAAGCAGCGCTTTTGGCCAGACCGCGCATTGACACAGGCCGTGCTGCGTCGTAGGATTTGATTGAAATCGAAAGGGATTGTTGTGGATGGAGTTTTGGTTTCCGCTTGGATTTGGTGTTTCTCTGGCTGCGCTCTTTGCAGGCCTGGCGGCGGCGCTGCGGTTTGGCAAGGCCTATTGGCTGATCTCCGGTTATAACACGATGACCGCCGAGCAACAAAAGAACGTGGATGCAGAGGGCTTGGCCCGCTTCCTAGCCAACGCTCTATTTGTTGCTGCCGGGGTGATCGCCGTGGCCACGGCTTTGGTGCTTGCCGGCATGTGGATGGTGGGCGCGATATTGGCCGGGCTGCTGTTTGTGCCGGGTCTGGTTTTTTTAATGATCCGGGCGCAAAAATATGACCGCAACGCCCTCACCGCCGATGGCCGGCTGAACCGAAAGACCAAGTGGGTGCTCGCGGCGGTGTTTGCCTTCCTGGCAGCGGCTGCGGTGTTTGTGGCCGTGATTCTGGGCCAGAGCAGCAAGCCTGCCGTGTTCACCGTGTCGGAGGAATCGCTTATCATTGACTGCGCTTTCGGACAGACTGTGGCGCTCGATCAGATCACCGGCCTGGAGCTTGTGGAGGAAATGCCGAAGGTTACAAGCAAGAATTATGGATCAGACCTCGGTGACCGGCGGCGGGGGTGGTTTTCAATCGAAGGCGGGGCGGTTGCCCGCGTCTATACGGAGAACGCCAAACCGCCGTTTGTTCATTTCCTGGTAAATGGCAAGCAATACTACATCAACTGCCTGACGCCGTCTGAAACAAAGGCGCTGTATGAGAGGCTGGCGCGGGCAGCCGGTCAATAAAAGGGAGGGAGTGGCCATGGATCAGTTGGCGGTGCAAGCCGAAGGGGTGCGTGTGTCCTTCGGCAAGCAGCAGGTGCTGCGCGGTGTGGACTTGGAGCTTGTGCACGGTGAGATCCTGGGCGTGCTGGGGCCATCGGGCTCGGGCAAGACCACGCTGATCCGCTGCGTGCTGGGCATGTGCGGCATGGACGGGGGCTCTGTGCGGTTGCTGGGGCGCAGCATGCCGGATTTGGATGTGATGGACCGGGTGGGCTATATGGCCCAGGCGGATTCGCTTTATGATGACCTTTCCGGATTGGAGAACCTGATTTTCTTTGCGCGGCTTTCGGGCATGGGCAGGGCTGCGGCCCGGCGGAAGGCGGAGGAGCTTTTTGCGCTGGTCGGCATGCAGGCAGACATGGGCAAGCGCGTGGTGCACTATTCCGGCGGTATGAAGCGGAGGCTGAGCCTGATGGCGGCGCTGATCGCCGACCCGGAGGTGCTGGTGCTGGATGAGCCCACCGTGGGCATTGACCCGGTGCTGCGCGAGGTGTTCTGGCAGGAATTCCGCCGCAGGAAGGCGCTGGGCAGGGCTGTGATCGTGACCACTCATGTGATGGATGAGGCTGGCCGGTGCGACCGGCTGATGCTGCTGCGCGATGGTGCGGTGATTGCCGGCGGCGCGCCGGACCGCCTGCTCAAAGACACAGGGCTGGCCACCGTGGAGGAGGTCTTCCTCCACTACGCCGGGCAAGCCGGCAAGGAGGGCGCCATATGAGGAGTTTCGTGGTTGCGAGCCGCCTGATCCGCCAGATCACAGGCGATAAACGCACGCTGATGCTGATCCTGCTGGCGCCGGTGCTGATCCTTTTCATCCTGCACATTGTGCTCACCAGCGGCGTTACCAAGGCGCGCATCGGTGTGGTCAACACCGCCGGGGCCGATCTTGCGGTGTTGGAGGAAAACGCAGTGGTCACCTATCCAGCCGATGAGGCGGCTGCCCTGGCGTACTTGAAAGCAGGCAGGATTGACGCCTTGTTGGTCACCGGGGAGAATGGCGACCGGTTGGAGCTGGAGGGGTCTGACCCCACGTTATCAGCGCTTGTGAAGGGCACTTATGCCAAGTATGCCGCACAAAAGGCTGTGGACGCGATGGAAGAGATGATCACGCCGCTGCAGGCGCTGATTGAAAAAATCCCCGACAGCCTGAAAAGCCAGCTCACGCTGCCGGACTTCTCAGCGATGCAGCCCAAGCAGCCGGAGGTCACCGCTCTTTATGGGGAGGACTTTGAGTTCTTTGACAACATCGCTGCCGGTATTATGGGCTTTATCATTTTCTTCCTGGTCTTTCTGCTGTCCGGCATCTCCTTTTTGCGGGAGCGCATCAGCGGCACGCTGGAGCGCGTGCTGGCCTCCTCGGTGCGCCGGTGGGAAATCGTGTTGGGTTATCTGCTGGGCTTCGGGTTGTTTGTGGTGCTGCAGACCGTGATCATACAGAGCTTTCTGCTGTATGTGCTCAGAATCCATTTCACCGGCAGTTTCTGGTCCATCCTGCTGGTGAACCTGCTGGCTGCCTCCACATCGCTGGCGCTGGGCACATTGCTTTCCGCCTTTGCCCGCAACGAGTTCCAGCTGTTTCAGTTCATCCCGATCATCATCATCCCGCAGGTGCTGTTCAGCGGCCTGTTTGACCTGCGGGAGGCGCCCGCCTGGGTGCATTGGCTTTCGCAAGCCTTCCCACTCACCTACACGGCCAGCGCGTTGAAGGACCTGATGATCCGGGGGAAGGGCCTAGGCGACGTGTGGGTGAATCTTGCCGTAATGGGCGGGTTCACGGTGCTGTTTATGCTGTTGAACATTTTGGTGCTGCGGAAATACAGAAAAGCATAAGCAAGTTCCGCGCACTTGGACACGGCCTCTCCCCATCTCAGGGAGGGGCTGTGTTTTTTGCAATCATCATGCATATTGCTTGACTTTGTGGTCATACTGTATATAATGTAGATGCACAGTAAACACAATGTGTTTGAAGGGGATCTCAATGAACCTGATCATCTCCAACGCGTCAGACGCACCGATCTATGAGCAGATCACCGGGCAGATCAAAAACCTGATCATGCGCGGTGAACTCACGGAAAATGAGCTGCTTCCCTCCATCCGCAGCCTGGCAAAGGAGCTGCAGATCAGCGTGATCACCACCAAGCGGGCTTATGAGGAGCTGGAGCGGGAGGGCTACATTGTGTCCGTGCCGGGCAAGGGCTCCTATGTGGCGGCGCAAAACCTGGAGCTGATGCGCGAAGCCCGCATTAAGATTGTGGAGGAAAAGCTCAGCGAAGCCGCAGCCGCGGGCCGCTCCATCGATTTACCGCTTCAGGACATGCAAGACATGCTGAAGCTTTTCTATGAGGAGGACTGACATGGCAGAGATTCTGAGAATTGAGAAACTGAACAAAGCTTTTAAGGAGTTCTCACTCCACGATGTGGATCTATCGCTGGAGCGGGGCTACATCATGGGCTTCATCGGCCCCAACGGCGCCGGAAAGAGCACTACGATCAAGCTCATCATGAACCTGCTACGCCGGGACAGCGGCGTGATTCACGTGTTCGGGCAAGACAATTTGGCCCATGAGCGGGAGATCAAGCAGCGCATTGGCTTTGTTTATGATGAAAATGTGTTTTATGAGGAGCTGACTGTGACGGAGATGAAGGGCATCGTTTCCCGCTTCTACAGCCGGTGGGATGAACAAGCCTTTCAGAAGCACCTTAAAGACTTTGATCTGCCGCCCAACCGCAAGATCAAGGAGCTTTCCAAAGGCATGAAGATGAAGTTTTCACTGGCGGTTGCGTTGTCGCACCACGCTGAGCTTTTGATCATGGATGAGCCCACCTCAGGCCTGGACCCCATTGTGCGCAGCGAGCTGCTGGAGATCCTTGGCCATGAGATGCAGGATGAGAACAAGGCGGTCTTCTTTTCCACACACATTACCGGAGACCTGGACCGTGTTGCTGACTTCGTAACGCTGATCGATCGAGGCCGGATTGTGTTTTCACAGCCGAAGGATGACATCATTGACCGTTACGCTGTGGTGAAAGGCCCGTTGGAGCTCCTCGATGGCGACACTCGCAATGGCTTTGTGGCCGTGAAGGAGAACCGTTTTGGGTTTGAGGCGCTGGCCACAGACCGTCAGGCCGTGCACCGGCAGTTTGGTGACAGTGTTTTGATCGAGAAGCCCACGCTGGAAGACGTAATGCTCTATTTCACAAGGAGGCATGCCGATGCTTAACTTGATTTTAAAAGACCTGATGGTGCAGCGAAAGACGCTGCTTTGGGGATTTCTCTATGTCCTGATCTTTTCGTATGCCTTCAGCACCGGCGGCAGCGCGATGTTCACAGCCGGGGCCTTCGCTGTGGCCTATCTGTTGATCCAGACGCCTGCCGCCCACGACGACAAATGCAATGCCGACCGCATGCTCAACAGCCTGCCCATCAGCCGCGGTATGATCGTCACAGCAAAATACCTGTCTGTTGTGGTCTATGTGGCCATCGGCGTGGTGCAATACATCGCTGTGTATGCGATCGTCAGCCTCATCGGTCAGCCATTTCCTGTGTATCCGGCCACGTGGGAGGCCTTCGGCGGGCTTTTGTTCGTGTCAGCGTTTTTTGCATCGGTCTATTATCCGATCTTGTTCCGATTCGGGTTTATGAAGACCAGATATCTTACCATCATCCTGTTCGCCGGGCTCTTTGCTTCCGGCAGCGCTGTGGTGCTGGCTTTGAAACAGGAGGACAGTCTGCCCTTTCTGAGCTCCCTTGGCGAGTTGTTCAACGCGCAGCCTGGTTGGTTGATCGGATGCTGTGTGGCCGGTGTGATGCTGGCGATGCTGCTGGTGTCCTGGAGCCTGTCAGTCCGGTTTTATGCCCGCAGGGAGTTCTGATTTCCGGGACGAACTACCCTTCTTATCCTCATACATCAGCGAGTCAATGTGCTGGAGAAACGCCTGCGCGTCCATTCCACAGGAGGGCTCATACACCGACCCGCCAATGCTCATGTTGAGGCGGTAAGGCCGTGTGCAACCATCGTTGAACTCTTCCAGGCGCCGGCGGATCCGGGCGATGGTTTTGTCCAGCAGGCTTTGCCGCCCGATGTCCATCAGGATCAGGAATTCGTCTCCGCCGTAGCGTGCAATGATGTCATTGTGCCGCACGCAGCCCTTCAGAAGCTCCACGGTGTCTGTCAGTGCGCTGTCGCCGGCGCTGTGGCCCAGGCTGTCGTTGATCACTTTGAAATTCACCATGTCGATCAGGATGGCCGCAAACGGCCCGTGCCGGTCCACTGCCCGAATCCGGTCGCTCAGTGTGCGGTCCAGGATACCACGGTTGTAGGCGCCGGTGAGATAGTCGGTGTCCAGCCGGCGGTCCTGGATGTTGAAATAAAGCAGCAGCACGGAGAGTGCGGTGCTGGACCAGATCAGGTTTGTGCCCATGATCAGCGTTTGAAGCACGCCGCCAATGACCGGCGGTAGCGGAAACAGGATCAATGCCTTGAAGTAGCGCGCTTCTATTCTCTTTCGGTTCAACAGCAACAACACCGTGGCGTAGATCATCAGCACATAACTGGGAATTGTGTGCAGCAAAACAAAGGGTCCCCGGTGATAGATGTTTTGGCTGTCAATCAGAAACGTCCAGCCGGTAAACACCGTCGCCGCAGTCAGCAGTGCGTTTGCCGCAACCAGGCATATCAAAGGAATGGCTGTTTTCCTCAAGCGGTCTTCGTCTCGAAAAATCTGGTAATCCACATAGAGCACATACAACGATGGGATGATGGGGGAGATCAGATATAGGGCGATGTTGGTTGCCCAGCTAAGGATGTGGAAGAGAGGACCCGGATGGCCTTCTGATAAACGAGTTGCCGCATCCAGCACGAGGATCAGCGCCACGGAGACCGCCAGACCCAGAAACAGCTTATGCTGCAAAAGGTTGTGTTCTGCACGGTGCTTTGTGTTGCCGATGATAAAGGCCAGAAACAAGACACAGAACAGGCTGATATCAATATCTCTTGCAATTGTCATGACACAACACCAGCCGGGCTTGATTGCATGGGCACAGCGGAGATGGCCTTTTTCTTGTCTTCATAAAGCAGACGGTCCAGCAATTTGAGCAACCCTTTCGCGTCCAGATTCAGCCCCTTGTGATATACGGTGCAACCCACGCTGACAGATAACCGGTACGGCTTGCCGCTGGTTTGGTTGAACTCCTCCAGCCCATGCTGGATGCGGTGTATTGTCTCCAGCAGAATGTCTTCCCTTGCGATGTCCAACACCACCAGGAATTCATCACCTCCGTACCGGGCGATGAAATCATGCTCCCGCAGGGAGGCCCGGAGAACACCCACGGTGTCCAGCAGGGCATTGTCTCCGGCCACATGGCCGTGAGTGTCGTTGATGGCTTTGAAGCCATCCAGATCCAGCAGGATTGCGGAAAACGGTAAGCCCCTGGCGGTTTTTTCCCTTAGGTACTGGTCCAGTAGGCGCCGGTTGAACACGCCTGTCAGATAATCGGTATCCAACCGTTTGTCCTGCAGGTTGAAATGCAGCAGCAACGCCGAGAGCGTCAGCCCGCATTGCGCCATCAACAGCCCGACGGCCATGCTCTGCAGGATGCCGCCGATGAACGGCGGAACGATGAAGAACACCATTGTAAAAAAGTGCCTTCTCTCCAGCCGGTGGCGACTTTTTACGATGAGTAAGAGCGAATACAGCAGGAGCAGGATGTTGATTGCCAAGTGGATTATAAACAGGGGCCCCCTGCTGTATATATTTTCGGGGCTTACGGTGAAATACCAGCCGGTGAAGACACTGCTCAGCGCGAGCGCACCATTTGCAAAGAGGCATGCACCCAAGGTGAACCTGTAACCCATGAGCCTTGGTTCATCGTGGAAGATCTGGTAATCCGCATAAAGAATCCACAGACAAGGGATCACAGGCACTCCCAGATACAGCAGCATGTTGCTGATCCAGTTGGCCCAGTAGGCGGTGTCACCGGGCACTTTGTCCACAATCCTGGAAAGGCCGTCGCACATCAGCATGGCGGCCAGCATGCCGATCAGCATGAGAAATAACCGGTGCTGTGTAAATGCGCGCTCCATGCGCTTGGTGGTGTTTGCCCAGATAAACACCACAATCAGCAACGATATAAGATCGATATCGATCTCGTTGAAGATTGCACTCATGCCAGTCTCCTATAAACTGTTTATGAATTATATCAGAACCAGTATGAGATTGCATCTGGAAAATAGGATGGTTTACTAAATAGGAAAATGCCGGAAAGGGCGGGCCATCCGTGATGACTCGCCCTTTTCCCTTGCTAAAGTTTAGCCGATGATCTCGCCGTTGGTGTCGATGGTTACCACCTGCCAGGGGATCATCACCCCGGCATTCATCATAGCCTGCTTGGCCGCGTGCACGATGCCGCCGCAGCAGGGCACCGACATCCGCAGCACGGTCAGTGATTGGATTTCGTTCATGCGCAGGATCATCTCCAGCTTTTGGGCATAGTCTGCGTCATCCAGCTTGGGGCAGCCAATCAGTGTGACACGGCCCTTCATCCACTTGCTGTGCACATTGGCATTGGCATAGGCGGTGCAGTCTGCCGCCACCAGCAGGTGGGCGTTGTTCAGATAGGGCGCGGTGGGCGGCACCAGCTGAATCTGGACCGGCCACTGCCGCAGCTCCGACGGTTGCTCTCCGGCGGGTGTGGTTGCAACTGTTTCCGCAGGTTGGGCGGGCTTGCGCTCGATGGATCGGGCGTGGGTGCCGGGGCAGCCGCAGGCAAGAGTGCCGTGACCGCCATGAGCTGCCTGTGCTTTCGGCTGCTCTGCAGGCTTGTTCTTTTGGGCCAGGTGCTTTTCCACCGCCGCTGCGTCAAACGCTGCCGCTTCCCGCTCTTCAATGTGGATGGCGTCCGCCGGGCAAGCCGGCAGGCATGCGCCCAGACCGTCGCAATAGCTTTCGCTGATGAGCTTGGCCTTGCCGTCGATCATCTGGATCGCGCCTTCGTGGCACGCGCTGGCACACAGACCGCAGCCGTTGCATTTCTTTTCGTCTATGGTGATGATGTTGCGTTTCATTTTCATGCCTCCGTGTTTCTGATGGTTGTATTGTACCGCGATTCTCTGTATCCATCGGTAACTTGAGCAACAATTTGTTTGCCAATGAGGAAATTTTCAAACTATATCTTGACGCGATATATCACTGAGTAATATAATCACATCACAGTATAACGAGGTGCGATATAACGCGTTTTGTTATAACGGAGGAACCAATGGAAATCGAAAAGCTGAAACACGAATACCTGCCTATGTCGGAGACGGCATACTATATGCTTCTTTCGCTGGGAGAGGTGCGCCATGGCTACGGTATCATGCAGCATGTGGAGGAGCTCACAAACCACCGCATTCGCCTTGGTGCCGGCACCGTCTATGGCACGCTTTCCCGCATGGAGAAAGATGGCTTGATCCGGGCTGTGGCAGAGATGGAGCGGCGCAAGCTCTATCAGATCACCGCTGCCGGTGTGGAATTACTCAAGGCGGAAGCTGCCCGGATCAGGGAGCTATATGAAAATGGAAAAAAGGTAAGAGGTGATATTTATGAGTGAGAGGCAGACGAAAATTTTATGGTGGTGGCCGTGGCAGACCGACAAGGTGGAAGCTTATCTGGAAAAGCAAGCTGGTGAAGGCTGGGTGCTGGTGAATGCCGGCTGGGTATGCGCGAGCTTTACCTTTGAGCGGCGTGCTCCTGCCAAGGTGCGGTATTGCCTGGACTACCAGGAAAAGATGAAACCAGACTACCAGGCGTTATTTCAAGATGCAGGGTGGAAGATGGAGTATCACGGATCGGGCTGGTATATCTGGAGCATGCCACACGAAGGGGTGCGGCCGGAGATCTATACCGATGATGGCTCTTTGATTCGGCGCAACAATGCTATCCTGGCTTCGATTAGCGCCGTGCTGGCTGCGCAACTACCCATGGCTGTCGTTACGCTGCAAAACCTCGATGAAAAGTCATCGTTTGCATTGGCGCTGACCGTTGTTTGGGCTTTCTGTATGGCATTGCAGGCGGGAGTCGTCATTGGCATGGCCGTGGGCATCAATCGGTTGAAGCATAAAAAATCACAAAAGGTGCTTTAGCGAAATGTCAGATGAGGACGGAGGCAGTCGGTAATGAATGAGATCAAGAGAAGTATCAAGTTTTGGTGGCCCTGGGAGTCAGGCAAAATTGAAGCATACCTTGAGGGGATGAGGCAACAGGGCTGGAGAATCTGCAGCGTCAACGCATCTTGCACAGGTTTCTCCTTTGAGCGGGCTGAGCCGGGCAATGCGCGTATCTGTGTGGACTATCAGCGGCAGGTAGCACCCGAATACAAGATGATATTCCGGGATGCCGGCTGGAAGCTGCTCTATGAAGGGATGGGCTGGTATCTTTGGAGCAAGGAATACAGGCAGGGAGAGGCACGGCCGGAGATCTATACGGATAAGGAATGTCTCATCCAACGAAGCCGTAACCTTCTGCTCCTCACGGGCGCGGTGCTCGCGATGCAGGCATCCATCGCCCGAATGATGCACCGCATGGCGCTGGAGGATGGCCCTGTGATGATTGCCGTCTTCATCCTGTATATCGCCTTTGTTTTAGTGCTGCTGTATGGCGTGATCCGGCTGGCCATCGGGATGGGTACGCTGGCAAAGGCGAAGCGGAATTGACCGGCGGAAAGGGTTAATGCCATGAATGAGTATAAGAGGGCGAATAAGCTGTGGTTTGCCTGGGATCCTGACAAGATTGAGCGCTACCTGGAAGAAATGTCGTTGGAAGGATGGCATGCTGTGCAAATGGACGGCATGCTGGTAAGCTTCCTGTTTCAACGGGGGCAATCAAAGCGCATCCGGTATTGCGTGGATTACCAGCGTCAGGAAAAGCCGGAGTACCGGCAGATCTTCCTGGATGACGGCTGGGCGTTGCTGCAAAGCAGTATGGGCTGGTATGTGTGGAGCAAGGAGTATTCGGGGGAGAGACCCGATATCTATACAGAACCGGAGTCGCTGATCACCCGCAATCGCAGCATCCTATTGATGGCAACCGCTGTATTGGTTACGCAGGCACCGATGGTTGTGCTCAACGCCGCCAACCTTGCCCACACGGCTGCCTCAAACCCGGCCATCTTTGTTTTGCTTCTAGCAATCCTTGTCATGGTGTACGGGGCCTTGGGATATTGTATCATCCAACTGATAAGAAGCATCCGGAAGCTTAAACGCAAAAAGCTTTGACTTGACATCTGTTTGTAAGCAAAAAACAGGGGCGGGTTTTCACCCGTCCCTGTTCCTCACTACCCGCCTTTATGAGGGGGGGATTTCAGATTAGTACTCCATCTCCAGTGCGTCCCCGGTCACTTCAAACTTACCGCTGACCGTCGCGCGGCCCATCATCTGCGCGGACAATGCGTCAGGCTGGCTGCCGCCTACATACACGGTGAACGAACCGGGTTCCAGCACGGTGCGGCCATCATCGGTGATCACGCACAGGCGGCGGGCGGGCACCTCAAAAATGATCTCTGTCTGCTCTCCGGCCTGCAATTCCACGCGGCGGAAGTCAGTGAGCTGCCAGTGGGGCACGCGGGTGCTGGCTTCATCATCCTTCAGATAAAGCTGGACAACCTCGCCGCCAGCGCGCTTGCCAGTGTTTTTCACTTTCACGGACACCTTGACCGAATCTCCTGCCTTTACAGGCTCCTTGGGAAGCTTCAGGCAGCAGTATTCAAACGATGTGTAAGACAGGCCATAGCCGAAAGAATAGTTGGGCTCCACATTGAGGAACCGGTAAGTGCGGCCATCCATCGAGTAGTCGCGGATGTCCGGCAGGCTGGCGTCGCTTTGGTAGAACGTGACGGGCAGGCGGCCTGAGGGGTTGCAGATGCCCACCAGCGCCTCTGCGACGGCCACGCCGCCGAACTGACCGGGGTACCATGCGTGCAGGATGGCGGCGGCCCGGTCCTTGAAGGGCGTCATATCCACGGGGCTGCCCGCCAGCATTACCAGGATCACCGGCTTGCCGGTCAGGAGCACCGCCTCAAACAGATCGATCTGCGCCTTGGGCAGCGCGATGTGGTGCTTGTCGGCATCGGTGCCGCCGGCGGAGCCTTCCTCGCCCTCATAGCGCTCATCCAAACCAAGCACCAGCACCACGGCGTCGGACCGCTCGGCTACAATCATTGCCTCGGCGGTGCCCCAATTGGGCTTCTCGCCCCAGGAAGCTTCCGGAGCTTCACCCCGGTGCATGCAGCCTTGGGCATACCACACACGGGCTTCCGGCATGATCATGCGCACGCCTTCCAGCACGGTGTATTGCTCGCCGGCGGTGCCGTGATAATTGCCCCACAGCGCGATGCGGTTGTCGGCATTGGGGCCGATCACGGCAATCGAGTTGGTCTTGGAGGCGTCCAGCGGCAGGATGCCGTTGTTTTTCAGCAGCACCAGGCTGCGGCGGGCCATCTCGCGGGAAAGCTCCAGGTGCTTGTTGCAGCACACCACCTCGTAGGGGATGCTCGCGTAGGGCACCATGGGTTCGGGATCAAACATGCCTAGCTTCAGGCGGGCCACCATGAGCCGCTTCACGCACACTTCGATGTCGGCTTCGCTGAGCAGGCCGCGCTTCACCGCGTCAATCAGCTTTTCAAAGGTGCAGCCGCAGTTGAGGTCGCAGCCTTCCTTGATGGCCATGGCTGCCGATTCGGCGCCGTCGGCGGTGATCTTGTGGTGCATATGGAAGTCGTCAATTGCGCCGCAGTCGCTCACATAGTAGCCGTCGAAACCCCACTCGCCGCGCAGCAGATCGCTCATCAGCGTGTGGCTGGCGCAGCAGGGTTCACCGTTGGTGCGGTTGTAGGCACCCATCACCGAGTAAGCTCCGGCTTCTTTCACGCACTCCTTGAAGGCCGGCAGATAGGTCTCGCGCATATCCTTGATGGAGGCTTTGGCGTCAAACTGGTGGCGGTCCGCTTCCGGGCCGCTGTGCACGGCGTAGTGCTTCACGGTGGCAACGGTCTTCAGATACTTGGAGTCGTCACCCTGCAGGCCCTTGATGAAGGCCTTGCCCATGCGGGCGGTGAGCACCGGGTCCTCACCATAGGTCTCATGGCCGCGGCCCCAGCGGGGATCGCGGAAGATGTTGATGTTGGGCGACCACATCGTCAGGCCCTTATAGATTTCCCGGTCAAGATGCCGGGCGGATTCGTGATGCTTGGCACGGGCCTCATCGGAAATGGCGACGGCCACTTCATACATCAGGTCGTCGTCAAAACTGGCCGCCATGCCGATGGCCTGGGGAAACATCGTGGCCACACCGCCACGGGCTACGCCGTGCAGGCACTCATTCCACCAGTTGTATTCGGGGATTCCGAGCCTCGGGATGGCCGAGGACATATACAAGGTCTGGCTGATCTTTTCCTCCAAAGTCATGCGGCTGACCAGATCAGCAGCCCGATCCTCAAAGGTTAACGTTGTGTCTTTGTACTTTTCCTGCATAGTGAAGCCTCCAACCCATTTGCTTTCAACATCATATAACGGTCAGCTGGCTGTTGGCAAGTGCTTGGCCGTGTTTTTGAGGGTTTTGCCCAGTGAAAAGCGGCTTATGTGCGCAAAGCATGGAAAATGGCTTTCATTGTGTGGTAATCTTACGGCATAACAGGATGGAGAAGGTTAACCTTGAGCAAAAGGAAGACTGTTTGGCAGATCCACAACGAAGCGATAAAAGCGCTGTTTGCCCATTTCGGCACAATGTCGCTGGCGTCGCTGACGCTGTCTGGCGTGGCAGTGGCGCTTAGCCTGGCGGAGTTCATCGTGATGATTGTGGTCAAAGCCTTCGTGGGAATCAATTTCCAGTCCGTTGTGCAGCTGGTGCAGGCCGGAACCATTCAGGAGTTTTGGACAATGGCGCAACCCCTTCTGGAGGCGTTGGGCTTCAATCTGTTGATCGGGGCTGTGCTGGGTGTGCTCACCGGCATCCTCCAGACCGCGTCAACCGTCGGCGGCTACGATGCCTCTCTTCATGTTTTGGAGGGCAGGCGTGCCCCATTCGGGCCGATTGCCCGCAATTTCCTGCGTGGCTTCTGGCGCTTTGTCGGTGTGACGGTTTGGGCGGCTCTCTGGCAGTTTCTTTGGTCGCTGTTGTTTTTGGTGCCCGGCATCGTGAAGTCCTACAGCTACCGGCTGGCCCCTTTCCTGGCGCTGCGGCACCCGGAGCTGACCGTGCGGCAGGCGCTTCGCAAATCCATTGAGATGACCGAAGGCCACAAGGTCCGGTTGTTTGCTCTGGACCTGATCCTGCTGCTTTACCAGCTGACGGCGCTGCTGGCGTCCCTGCTCGTACCTGTGCTGGGATCGCTGGCGGTGAAGCTACTGCTGGCCACACCGATGACGCTGCTGGTGTTTTCTCTGGCATATCGCCAGATCGAGCAGGAGGCTATGGAGAAGGGCTTGTTGACGCCAGCGGGAGACGGGGCCGATTCCCGGTGATTGTTGTATATATTCTTATTGTGAGTAATGTCGCTATCAACAATAACGTAACAGGTATATAATGACGATACAATATAGTATGAAAGGGAGTGTGTGCCATGAAGGGTGGTCAAAAAACAGTCGGCCAGATTTATCATGAGGCCGTGCAGCAAATGAAAACCAACTACTTCCAGTATGTGGGGGTGGGAGGGGTTTTCACCGCCATGTCAATGGTGTTCTCCTCAGTCTTGATGGCGTTTATATTTCCGTTCTATTTTGTGTTTATCATGATGCTGTCAATGGCGCCGGCCATGACGATCCCGCTGTTTATGGATGACTACAGGGGCGAAGCGACCGCTGCCGTTGCGGGGTTCCTCGTTGTGGGAGCCATCGTGCTTTTCATTTTGCTGGTAGCATTCAGCGTGGCGGCCTTGCTTGTTGGCATTGCCACGGCCACGGTGGGTGTCAGCTCAAACAAGGCTGTGCTCCTGCTGGTGCGTGGCGACAAGCTGACCTGGCAGGCGGTCTGGGGAGATTTCAAGAAAAACTGGAAGCGCTACCTGGGTATATCGGCCTGGTCCACGCTGTGGACGCTTTTGTGGTCGCTGTTGCTTTATGTGCCTGGCGTGATCAAATCGTTAAGCTACTCCATGGCACCCTATCTGGTGATTGAGAACCCCGATATGACGGTGCGGCAAGCGTTGAAGAAGTCCATGGAGATCACCGAAGGCCACAAAGGCAAGTTGTTCTTGATTCTGCTGATTCAGATCGGCTTTACGTGGGCTGCTTCCATCTTGGCGTCATTTGGGATCATTTATGCCAGCCTGGCCGCGGTGATCCTCTGGATCCTCCCGTTCTATCTGGCGATGATGGCAATTGCCTATCTGGATCTCAAGCAGGCCGCCATCGAAAAAGGCCTGCTGAAGGAATCCTGCCAGCTGGTTGAGCCAGCACCCGTCGTTGATTACCAGGCAGTCGATGGTATGGTGGATGCAAGCCACGAGGCCGCCCAGCCGGTGCAGGTGGGTGTGCCCGCCGAACAGTCTTCCGAAGGAGATAAATTCACCGGCATGGAGGAAGACAGCCCGCAGCTGTAATCAACTCTTTACATAATGTCTGGAGCTCGGGTGGGCATCACGCTCACCCGAGCAGTTTGTGAGGGCATATGCCTATCAGCTTGCGCCCTTTCTTATCCTAGATTATCCGGATATGACGTTGCGGCAGGCACTTAAGAAGTCCATTGAGATCACCAATGGATACAAGGGGCGGCTGTTTGGCTTGGCATTCCTGGTGAGTCTGCCGTTTGGAATCATTTCTTTGATCGCGGGTTTTCTGTTCATGGTATCCAGAGATTTATCCACCTATACTGCGACCATGGCGATTGCAAACCCGGTGATCAGTTTGGTCATGATACAGCCAATGACATATATGATGGTTACAATTGCCTACCTTGATCTTAAGCGGGCTGCCATCGAGCGGGGCCTGCTGCCATCACAGGGCCTAAAAGATGTTCTCCGGCATGAATTTCTGCATGTCGTCTAGGTGCTCGAAGAAGAACTCCAATTCCTCCAGCTCCGGCAGGATGAGCTCCGGTGTTCCGGCGGTGAGCATCGCATCGACCCGTGTCAAGAGTGTTTCCACGTGCTCCGATTCTTCATGGTTCACAAAAGCTTCCCAGATGCTTTCTTTTTTGTCCCACTTCTCCTTCAGTATGCGTACATGGCCGGTGGCTTCATCCAGATTCCCAGCTTGCAGGGCGGCCTTTGCATCCTTGATGTGTGGCAACAGCTCGTGGATGCCGGTGTGGATGAAACTACCCACGCATGTGTTCAGGATTGTGATGATGACGAGTATGGCCAGTATGATAATGGTGGTCTTCAAAAC